>JAWKZZ010000004.1:0-379715 GCA_041395785.1 Pseudomonadales bacterium | reverse complement strand
CACCAAGCCAATCGCATCTGCACCCGCTGCCACAGCGGCTTGTGCGTCTGCAATGGAAGTAATACCGCAAATCTTTGTGCGTACGCTCAACGCTGACATAAAAAATCCTAGTGTTTTTTCACTTCATCTTCATCACAAAAAAAGCCCGCACGAAGCGGGCTTACTGTTTTTGATAGCGATCAATGCCCGCTGGCGATTCTACCGGAGATTATTTCAACGAAACCTACATTCCTAACGGTTTTCAGTTTAGGCGGTTTGACTAGATTTTTATTGGGAATCCATTTTTGTGTATCCGCTTTGGAAGCTGCGGTGAAAATATCACTGTAGCCATCCCCATCCACATCGCCACTATTTGCCAAGCAAGTGCCGCGATTATCTTTTGCGCGAACCCCCAAAATTGGCGTGTGAATAGGCACGCCCGTTGCACCATTTAATAAATACACAGCGCCCACATCTCTCAGCTTTTTACCCTTGGTTTTTGGCGGCACAGGAGGCAATGTGATGTCATAGCGTGGCGCACCAGCAATCACATCTAACTGACCGTCGTTGTCGATATCGCCACCGGCTGCCACGCTCCAACCCAAGCGATCACCTGTGGCTTCACCCTCTGTTTTCTGACCGAAAGAAATGCAAGTGCCCGCACTAGCACAAGTGTACCGATATACCGCACCGGCTCGCCTCATTCGCTTGCCTGTGACGATGTTTGTGGCGGTGTAACGATAAGCACCTACTACGATGTCTGCTTTGCTGTCGCCATTGAGATCACCTGCGCCGGCTACGCTATAGCCAAACCAGTCGCCTTTGTTTTCACCTTCAGTCCTCGCCCATTCCGCACCCGATGCACCGGAGTAAATCACTGCTGCGCCAGCATTTTTCTTGCCACTGACATCCGCTTTCGGCAAGCCAATGAGCACATCGGCATGACCATCACCATCCACATCACCGGCACCTGCAACCACGCCACCTAACTTCTCACCTGCCACTTCGCCGTCCACACTAAACAGCGCTGTATTGACATCGCAGGCATTGGCGTTTGGATCTACTGCTGCCGCCAAAACAGCCCCTGAACACGCTAAAGCGCGACCAGCATTTTTAAGCCGCCTATTGTTTACTGTGGTGTCAGCCTTCGGCGCTCCAATCACAATATCTGGGCTGCCATCCTGATCCGTATCGCCAACATTGGCGACACTCCAACCTAAGTTGTCGCCAGCGGCTGTACCTTGCACGCTAGCCATCAAAGTGCCTGTTTGACCGTTAAATACATACACTTTGCCCGCATTTCTTAGCTTTTTTTGCGCGCCAACTTTTGGCACATTCCAGTGCGGAGCTCCCACGATAATATCGGAATGGCCATCGCCGTTTACATCCGTTCCCGCCACGCTATAGCCAAACCAATCTCTCCTGTTCTCACCCACCAGCGGTGCGGCACTGAACAGTTCGCTGCCATCACGACCGGAATAGACATACACGCGACCGATGGATTTCAGTTTTTTCCTGCTCGGAGGCAATGGTTTATCCCATAAATATGCGCCAACCACGACATCATCAATGCCGTCGTTGTTCACATCACCGGCATTGGCCACCGAAATACCAAAGTTATCTTTCTTGAACTCGCCCCATTTGCGAATCAATACACCTACATCGGGATCTGTTGGGTCGGGATCGCAAGCGTCACCTATGCCATCACCATCCGTATCTTGCTGATCTGCGTTAGCGACAGCAGGACAGTTGTCTGCGTTATCGCCCACGCCATCACTATCATCGTCGACGGTTTCCGTTGGATCGTTCGGGAAGGCGTCGCAGGCATCGCCCACGCCATCACCGTCAGTGTCGGTCTGGGTTGGATTGGACACTGCTGGGCAGTTGTCCGTATCATCAAAAAAGCCGTCTGTGTCTGTATCGACTTGGCTTTCATAGCGCACTAAAGCAAAGCCTTCATTGCTACTGATAGTGCCGTACCCTGCCGCTACGAGCTTTCCATCTGCTTGCTGAATAATTGAATACGCTTGTGCGCCAGAACCCACCGCCGTGGTCACAATACCGCCTACACCAAAGCCGCTGTCTAGCGAACCATCCGTGTTATAGAGCACCAAGGCAAAATTATCGGTACTGCCATTTTTGCTGTATCCCGCTGCTGCTAGCTTGCCATTCGCCTGCTGAATCACTGAATAGACATAATCATGCCCCGCACCCACAGGCGTAATCACTTTGCCACCTGTACCAAAACCACTGTCTAGCGAACCATCCGTGTTATAGCGCGCCAATGCAAAATCATAATTGCTGCCGCTGTAGCTATATCCAGCCGCTACTAGCTTGCCATCAACCTGTTGAATTAGAGAGAAAGGATAATCCTGACTTGCTCCCACCGCAGTGAGAACTACACCACCCACACCAAAATTGGTGTCTAGCGAGCCGTCTGTGTTGTAGCGCACCAAACCAAAGTCGTAATTGCTACCGTTATGGACATAACCCGTTGCTACCAGCTTGCCATCTGTCTGCTGAATGACCGACAGAATAAAAGCGTAGCTCACGCCTACTGGCGTAATGACCTTACCGCCACTACCGAAACTGCCATCCAGCGATCCGTCTGTGTTATAGCGCGCTAAGGCAAAACGATAGCTGCTCCCAACACGGGCATACCCCGCTACTACTAGCTTCCCGTCGGCTTGTTGAATCACGGAATAGGATGAATCATCGCTTGCACTCATTGCCGTGGTGACAATGCCACCCGTCCCGAAACTGCTGTCTAACGAACCATCCTCGTTGTAGCGTACCAAAGCAAAATTGTAGTTGGTACCGCCGTTGTAGCTGTATCCAGCTAACACCAGCTTACTGTCCGACTGTTGAACCATCGAGAAGGCTGTATCGTGGCCGGAGCCAACCGCCGTGGTGGTTGTGCCGCCTGTACCGAAACTTGTGTCTAGCGAGCCGTCTGTGTTGTAGCGTGCCACGGCAAAATCATAGTTACTGCCGTTGTAACTGTACCCTGCAGCCACCAGCTTGCCATCTGCGCGCTGAACAACCGCGTGAGCACCATCGCCCGTTCCTATCGCCGTGGTAGTAATGCCGCCTGTGCCAAAACTGGCATCAAGATTTCCAGGTGCAGCCTCAAGGGATGCAGCGCAAAACAAAAAAATAACGAGCGTTAATAGGCACTGAACACATCGCATAACACTAACCTCTACTAGCAAGTTACCGTGTTAGGTCAACCACGAGCGTAGCACTGTTTACCCTAAATAAAAAAGCCCGCACGAACAGACTGTGTCAAAACTAGCAGCCTGAAGAGCAAAAAAATGCCCCGACTAGCTCGGGGCATTTTTTTATCTGCCAATTTCGTAATAAATGTGCGTCACTTTTTTAAAAGTGGTGCTTTACGCCAGCAAAGCCATCATTTTTTCTGTTCCGACAATATTGATCGCTCTTTTCAGGTTGTAAGCCGTGACAGCCAGTGCCATTTCCGTGCTGGCACCCTGCAATCCCCATAGCAGGAAGCGACCATTGCCCATGATCCACTGCTTGATGTTGCCAAAGGGATGCTCCACTGTCTGCCGTCGCCAGCGCATCATTTGCGGTTGCGCTTGCAGGCGTTTTGTCATGCGATCAAAAGCGGCTTCGTGCGCATGGCGGCTGATAAAGCGCTGCGCGACACTGGTGCATTGCGCTTTGAGTGGACAACAGGAGCAGTCGCTGGTGCTCGCGGCATAAATCACACTGCCTTTGTTCATTTGCTTGCGCGTCAGTGTGCAGTGGTTCGGGCAGCGCCAGCTGTCGCTGTTGGCATCGTAGGTGAACGCTTCCTTTTGAAAATGCTGTTGTTGCGATTGGTTGTTGACCGCGCGATGCGGTGGCACAAAGGCTTCAATCTGCTGATCGTCGCAGGCTTGGAATTGCTCTCCGTTGGAATAACCGGCATCTGCCGTGACGGTGAGAGTGTCCTGCTGCAAAACTACTTTCGTAGCTTGCGCCACAGACAACAGTTGGCGACTGTCACAGGTATCTTGCGTGACATCGTGATGCACCACCAAACCGTGTTGTGTATCAACGGCTGTTTGTACATTGTAGGCAGTCATTTTGCCGTGGGCGTGGCGCATCATGCGTGCATCGGGTTCGGTGTGGATGTATTGCGTCAAACCGTGCTGCCGCAAAAAGGCGTGTTGCTCTGTCACGGCCTCCTGTTTGGCTTGCAGTTGTTGCAAGGCGGCGTGTACGGCAGAACGATCAACCACCGTGTCAGCCTCTGCGTTGTCACTGTGATCCAGTTGGGTGAGATAACTGGCAATCTGTTTATCCAATGCTACCTGTTGTTGCGCCAAACGCGCTGCGCTCGTGTATTGCTTGCGCGATGAAGCCGCTTGAAATTTGCTGCCATCAATGGCGATTAACTCACCGGCAATCAGCCCTGCGTGCCGACAAAATTGTACAAAGCTGCGGCATACGGCTGTAAACGCTTTGCTATTCAAGCGTCGGAATTCGGCGATGGTTTTGAAATCCGGTGTTAGACGACTCAGTAGCCACATGACTTCCACATTGCGTTGGCACTCAGCTTCCAGTCGGCGTGATGAGCGCACGCGGTGCAGATAGCCATACAAATACAACTTCAGCATATCGGCGGGATCATACGGCGGCCGCCCTGTGGCTTTGGCTACCGCTTTAGAAAAACCCAAGATATCCAGCGCAAGACTGTCAACATAAGCGGCAATGACACGCACCGGATGATCGGCGGGAATCAGTTCGTCGAGCGAAACGGGAAACAAACTGCCCTGTGTAACCGCTTCTCCTTTGATGTAAGCCATAAATAACAATGCCCGCATTTTTCAATGCGGGCATTGTCTCTGTTACCTGTTCAGACAGCTAGTTTTGACACAGTCTGCGAAGCGGGCTTTTTTTCGCTGTGCAACGGGCAATTACCCCCGCGCCGCGCGTGACATTTTCAAACCGAACATCGCGATCAATTCGCGCTGTACTTCGTTCACGCCACCACCAAATGTCATGGTTTGGCACTTGCGGAAGCCTTCTTCTAAACGTCCTTCTATCACTGTGTGTGACTGGCGGCGGCGAATCAAACCCGCTGCACCTACTACATCCATCATCAGGCGATAACACTCGATAGATGTTTCTGTCACATAAACCTTCATGGCAGAAGCATACGCAGGATCAGGCGCGCCCTTGCTCAACTGCCAGATCATCCGCGCCACAACAATACGCATCGCTTTCAAGCGCGCATAACACTCGGCAATATTCGATTGCACCCACGGTTCGTCGATCACGCGATTGCCGTTGGCCTGCTCCTCGCGCGTCCAATCGAGGAAAAATTGAAAATCGCGCTGCGTCCACACACCAATCGCGGCCAAACCCACGCGCTCGTGATTGAGCTGCGAAGTGATCAAGTTCCAACCTTTGTTCAGCTTGCCAACCACATTCGTCAACGGCACGCGCACATTGTCGTAGTAGCTCATGCAAGTGGGCACATCGCCCACGGTTTTGATGTGCGCAAACGAAAAACCTTTCGCACTCGTCGGCACAATAATCATGCTGATACCTTTGTGCTTGGGCGCGTCTTTATCAGTGCGTGCAGCCAGCCAAATATAGTCAGCGTTGTCGGCACCTGAGGTAAAAACTTTGGTGCCGTTGATGACTAACTCATCGCCTTCAATCACCGCCGAGGTTGTCAACGATGCCAAATCCGTGCCCGCACCTGGCTCGGTGTAGCCAATCGCAAAATGGATTTCACCGCCCGCAATTTTGGGCAGATAAAACTGTTTCATTTCTTCTGAGCCGTGCTCCATCAACGCGGGGCCAACAGTGCCCAAAGTCACAAACGGAATCGGCGCGCCGGCGATGTAGGCTTCTTCCAACAGCGCCAACTGCTCAGACTGACCGCGACCTTGACCGCCGTATTCCTTCGGCCAACCGATCGCCAACCAGCCGTCTTTGCCGATTTGACGCACGGTATCGCGATACACCTGACCACTCTCTTTGGCGTGGCAGCCTTCTTTCACCTCTGGCGTCATTACCTTGGCGAAATACGCACGCAACTCTTGGCGCAGCGCTTTAACTTCTTGCGACTCATCTACCTGCATGGAACAAACCTCTGGGGGGCGACCGAATTCGAGGGGAGCATTGTAGCCGTGGCAGCAGTGGACGGGAACCGTAGAAACAACGAGCCACACGCTGGGGGTCTGTGGCAAAATGCGCGCCTATTTTTCAGCAAAGCCATGACCAGCGAGGTTGTCAGCATGGATTTTTCCTTTACCGAAGAACAAACCCAAATCCGCGAGCTGGCCAACCAGATCCTGCGCGAAAACTGTGGCGACGAGTTCTTGATGCAGTTCGGCAAAGGCTGTGAACTGTATTGCCAAAGCCTGTGGCAGTTGTTTGCAGAATCCGGCTTGCTCGGTATGGCTGTGCCTGAAGCGCACGGCGGCACGGGCTTCGGCTTTATTGAAATCTGCCAAATCCTTGAAGAACAAGGTCGTTTTGTAGCCCCTATTCCCCTACTACCCAGCCTCGTATTGGGCGGTTTACCGCTGGCGCGTTTCGGCACAGAAGCACAGCAAGCGAAATACCTGCCTGCGCTCGCCAGTGGCGAAGCGATTTTGACGGCGGCGATTGCGGAAGAATCCATGGTGGCGGCGATGCGTCCTGCCTGCCGCGCCGAGCAACAAAACGGTGAATGGACAATTTCTGGCGAACGCCTCTGTGTGCCTTATGCCGCGCAAGCCGCCGTGATTTTGGTGGCCGCCGACACGGCCGATGGCAAAGCGGTATTTTTGGTTGAGCCCAACGACAGTGTGAAAGCGGAATATGTGGACAGCACCAACCACGAACCGCTGTACAACCTGCAATTGAACAATGCGAAAGCAGAACGCCTCGGCGGCGCCGATGTGCTGGCTTTCATCGTTGAGCACGCCAGCATTGCCAGCTGCGCCACCATGATCGGCATCACCGAAGAAGCCCTGCGTCGCACCGCGGAATACACCGCCGAACGCAAACAATTTGGCACCACCATCGCCAGCTTCCAAAACACCACCATGAAATGCGCCGATGCGTACATCGATATCGAATGCATGCGCTCTGCCTATTTTGAAGCACTGTGGAAATTGTCAGAAAGCCTGCCAGCCAGCGCAGAAGTGCACACCGCGAAATGGTGGTCTGCCATTGGCGGCCACCGCATCGCGCACACCGCGCAACATTTACACGGCGGTATTGGTTGTGATGTGGAATACCCGCTGCATCGCTACTACTTATGGTTCAAACAATTGGAAATTCAGATGGGTGGCGGCAGTCAACAACTTGCACAATTGGGCGAATTGCTGGCAGCAGATAACAACATTCAGTTGTTACCTAAATCAGCATAAAAGGATAAAAACCGGAGCGCACTATGGATCACATCGCCATCATTCGCGATTGCCCGCTGTTCAAATTATTGGATAACGAACAGTTCGAACATATCGCTCCGCGTTTGCAAATCCTTGCGTTAAAAGCTGGCGACATTCTTTACAGCGAAGGCGCACCGGCTGATACCGTTTCCATCGTGCTTTCCGGCACGCTGGAAGCCATCAAAATGAGTGCACTCGGTGGCGAAGAAACCGTGCTCAGTGAATTTGGCGCTGCCGATGTGATTGGCGAAATGGCACTACTGTCTGATCGCAAACGCTCAGCGAGTATTCGCGCACAACAACCCACACAAGTGGCCAGCTTTCAGCGCGCACTTTATGGCACGCTCGAACGCCAGCGCCCCGATATTGCACTGCTGGTGATGAAATCGGTCGCGCGCATTCTGGCAGAGCGCCTGCAAGACACATCAGCGGATCTTGCTGATGTGTGCGCATAATTTGCGTGTGTTATGTCGTTCAGTCCACTGATTGACGAATTGATCAACGCATTGCGTTGCCTGCCTAGCGTTGGTCCAAAATCCGCACAACGCATGGCATTTCAATTGCTGCAACACCGCCGCGACAACGCATTAAAACTCGCCAAAACTTTAGAGCGCGCACTGGAGCATGTCGGTCAGTGCAATGAATGCCGCACGCTCACCGAACAAACGCTGTGCGAAATCTGCAGCAACGCGCGCCGCAATCGCCGTTTATTGTGCGTGGTGGAAACACCAATCGATGCACTGGCGATAGAAACGGCCGGCTCTTTTACCGGTTTGTATTTTGTGTTGCACGGAAAACTATCGCCTATCGACGGTATCGGCCCCAGTGACATCGGCATCCCACAATTACTACAACGCCTAGAACAAGAGCCGGTGGACGAATTGATTCTCGCCACCAACGCCACGCTGGAAGGCGAAGCCACCGCGCACTACATTGCCGATCGCGCGCGTGCATTGTCGATTCGCTGCACACGCATCGCCCACGGTGTGCCGCTCGGCGGTGAATTGGAATTTGTCGATGGCGGCACGCTGTCACACGCACTGTCTGGTCGCACGCAAATATGAGACAGATTGCTGACAACCGTTTTTACATTGCCAATGACAGCGATCTCGCAGCAGCAACCGATAGTTGGCGCGCTGCCATCGTGCTCGGCATCGATACAGAATTTATTCGCATTGACACTTTTTACCCCATCCCCGCCCTGTTACAGCTCAGCGATGGCAAACAGTGCTGGTTGATTGATGTACTACACATCAACAACTTCGCACCGCTGCTTGAGATTTTAACTACACCCACAATCATCAAAGTCATACACGCGGCCAGCGAAGATTTAGAAGTGTTTGATCGCTTGTTTGGCGCATTGCCCACGCCTTTATTTGACACGCAAATTGCCGCCGCACTGTGCGGTCACGGCGCGTCCATCGGCTATAGCCGTTTAGTGCAAACATTGCTCGATATTGAAATCTCCAAAGATCAATGCCGTTCCGATTGGCTGGCGCGACCACTCAGCGATGAACAGGAACACTACGCCTGTTTGGACGTACTGTATCTGCCGCAACTGTATCAACAACTCACCGAAACATTGCAGCAGTTGCAGCGCAGCTCATGGATGGAAGAAGAAAATGCACGACAAATCGAACGCAGCCACGAACAGCGCACCACGAATTACAGCTTAGACAAAATCAATAATGCTTGGCGCTTGAATCACACGGAACGCCAGCGACTCTGGCATTTGGTATTGGGACGCGATGCCTTAGCACGACAACACAACAAAGCACGCAATCACATTGCCAAAGATTTTATTTTGCTAGAACTGGCGCGCCGCCCAGCCACCAACATTGCCGCCCTGTACGGCATGGAGGGCCTACACCCTTCTGCTGTACGGCAATTTGGCAATCAGCTTTTGCAGTTAGCGCAAAAAGTTCCGCCAGATATCGTCTACCCAGCGCTGAATGATCCACTCACCAAATCTGAAAATGACTATGTAAAAAAACTGCGTGCAGTCACGGAGCAGATTGCCAATCACCTACAACTGCCATCCGAGTTACTCACCAGAAAGTTGGAACTGGAGCAACTCGTTCGGCAATTTCTTGCAAACCAATCTGCCGATAACATCGTACTGCCGGAGCGGTTCTCCGGTTGGCGCGCCAGTACAATCGGTGCCGCGCTGCGCGATGAAATAGCGAGCTGGAATACGCAACCATGAAACGACTGGTAGAAATTTTCCGCAGTCCACGAGAAGACGGACTTTACTTGTATGTCGATCGCCAAGAAGGCCTGCAGCGCGTGCCAGAAGCCCTGCTCGCTCGCTTCGGCAAACCTGAAAGCGCGATGGTGTTGATGTTGGAGTCCACCCGTAAACTGGCGCGCACCTCTGCCAGTGCCGTCTTAGACAATATCCAAGAGCAAGGTTTTTATTTGCAAATGCCGCCGCTACCCGACAGTGAAATGTTTGCCGTGCGCGTCAACAATCAAAAGTTGGAGAAATAACACAATGGAAATGGCTGATGTAGAACTGGCGAAAATGGCGTACTTAGTCAGCGCCTTGGCTGTCGTTTTATTTACCAGCATGATTTTGCGCGGCTTGTGGCGACCCCTGCGCTTTGTCTTGCTTGCCTGTGCTATCAGCGTTTTTTTTACCCCGTATTTTCTTGCCCAAAAAATGCCAGACGGATCCAACGAAAATATCGTGCCATCTGTTGTGGTGATGCTACATAAAATTATTGAAGATCGAGAACAGTGGCGAGAAATTGCGATCAATGCAGGCCAACCCATTGCCGTTGTCGCAGGCATCAGCAGCGGCTTAGCGCTGATACTGGCGCTAATACTGCCAAAACCACGCAAAAAAACAAAAACTTCCGCCAAGAAAAGTCCAGAGCCTGCACCGGATGCGCAGAAAAATACCAGCAAAGCCGAACAGCACCACCCTACAAAACACAAGAAAAGAAACAAAAACAAGCACAAACAAAAGCACACGCATAAAAACCGTTATCTTCCAGACGACTTTGTTCCTCCCGCAAAAAAACAGGCACAACCATGACAGACACTCTGCTGCACTGCCGCTATCTGATTCCTGTTCTTCCAGAAAATTGCGTGCTGGAAAATTACAGCATCGCCATCAGTAACGGCGCCATCACCGATGTTCTGCCGCGCAGTGAAGCGCAAAAAAAATATGCCGACACCCCTGCTGTAGAGCTAGAGCAACACATCGTCCTGCCCGGCTTGATCAACGCACACGGCCACGCTGCCATGAGCTTATTGCGCGGCTACGCCAATGATTTGAACTTGATGGATTGGCTCAACAATCACATCTGGCCCACCGAGGCCAAATGGGTGAGTGACGCCTTTGTTTTTGACGGCACGCAACTTGCTATCGGTGAAATGATTAAAAGTGGCACCACCTGTTTCAGTGATATGTATTTCTTTCCAGAGGCCGCCGCACGCGCCGCCAATGACAGCGGCATTCGCTGCCAGCTGACCTTCCCTATTTTTTCTTTTCCTTCCAATTGGGGCTCAGGGCCAGAGGAATATTTAACAAAAGGCTTGGCATTGCACGACCAGTTTCGCGGCTCCGAGCGTATCAAAATTGCTTTTGGCCCTCATGCGCCTTACACCATCGACGATGACAGTTTAAAAAAAATTGTCATGCTGGCCGATGAATTGGATGCCAACATTCAAATTCATTTGCACGAAACCGCCTTTGAAGTAGAGAGCGCAGTACAAGAAACAGGGCTGCGACCCATTGAACGCTTGCGACAATTGGGCGCACTCTCGCCGCGCACACAATGCGTACACATGACGGCATTAAACGAAGATGACATTCGTACGATTCGCGAACACGGCTGCCAGGTTGTTCACTGCCCAGAATCCAATTTGAAATTGGCGAGCGGCTTTTGCCCTGTCGATACACTGCAAAAAAATGGCATCAATGTCGCCATCGGCACTGACGGCGCAGCCAGCAATGATGATCTCGATTTATTTGCCGAATTGCGCACCGCTGCTTTGCTCGCCAAAGCGGTTGCCAACGATGCGACGGCACTCGCAGCGCACGCCGCCATTCGCATGGCCACGATCAACGGCGCGCGAGCATTGGGCATGGATAACATCATCGGCAGTTTAGAAATCGGCAAACAAGCCGATATCGTCGCCGTGCGCATCGACACACTCTGCGCACAACCGATGCACGACCCCGCTTCCTCATTGGTTTATACCAGCAGTGGTTCGCGCGTTTCTGATGTCTGGGTAGGCGGAAAACGCCTGCTCAACAACCGTCAGCTCACCACTTTGGATGAAGGTGAACTGGTGCAGCGCAGCATGCAATGGTCAGAAAAAATTCAATCGGCCGCGACTAAAGAAGCCACACGATAACTGCCGCTGCTCGGTGCAAGTTGCTGCACCAACCACGGCAGTGCTTGTTGCATCTCGGCCGCCAATGACCACGGCGCGTTGATCACCAACATACCGCTGCCCGCCATACCTACACCGGTCGGTTCACGCAGCAACAACTCTACTTGCAGTAAATTTTTCAGCGGCAGCGCGGCTATTTTATTGATCATTTTTTTAGCGCGCTGTGGATCAACTATCGGATACCACACCAAATACACACCTGTTGCAAAGCGTTTTAAGGCTTCCTGCACCGCATCAACGACCGCAGCATCATCGTCCCGCGTTTCATAGCTAGGGTCTAACAACACCACACTGCGGCGCTCTTTCGGCGGCAGAGCTGCTTTCAAAGCCGCATAGCCATCCACCTTTTGCACACGCACATTCGCCAAATGCTGCGTACATTTAGCGAGCGCCAAATATTCCTGCGGGTGTAGATCGGAAGCAAAAAAGCGATCATTGCGACGCGCTTTTTGTTGCGCCAAAAATTTCTGCGCCAATAACAACGAGCCCGCATAAAACCGCAGCGCGCCATTAGTATTAAATAGACGCAGCGTTTGCAGATAAGGCAACAAACCGGCAGGCGCACCAGAAACCTGCCAAATCCGCGCAATGCCGTCGCGGTATTCAGCGGTTTTTTGCGACACAGGATGCGTCAAATCATACCAACCACTGCCCGCATGCACATCGTGAAAATACAGCGGCTTATCTTTCTGCGCCATGTAATCCAACACCGAACACAATACGGCGTGTTTCAACACATCGGCCACATTGCCGGCATGAAATCCGTGTTGATAGCTGAGCATCGCGTATTACTTCGACAGATACGCCATCGCCTGATCCAAGCCGGCAATGGTTAAAGGAAACATACGATTCTCGACCAAATCACGCACCAATTTAATGCTGTGCGTGCGCGGCCAATACTCCTCGGGCATTGGGTTCAACCACACCAGTTTGGGATAAGTCGCCAACAGGCGCTGCATCCACACCGCGCCCGCCTCCTCGTTGTGATACTCAATATTGCCGCCGATATGGGTGATTTCGTAGGGCGCCATGCTGGCATCGCCCACAAAAACCACTTTGTAGTCCGCGGCGTATTTGTGCATCAAATCTAGCGTCGATGTTTTCTCAGAAAAACGGCGCACATTGTTTTTCCACACAAAATCGTAAATAAAATTGTGGAAATAAAAATACTCGAGATGCTTAAATTCGCTGCGCACGGCAGAAAATAACTCTTCACACATTTCGATATGCGGATCCATGGAACCGCCGATATCAAAAAACATTAGCACTTTGACAGCATTATGGCGCTCCGGCACCATCCGAATATCCAACAACCCAGCGTTGCGTGCCGTGGAGCGAATAGTGTCGTCGATATCCAATTCTTCTTCTGCACCTTGACGCGCAAATTTGCGCAGGCGTTTCAGCGCCACTTTGATATTGCGCGAACCAATTTCGCTGGAGTCATCCAAATCGCGGAACTGGCGCTTTTCCCACACTTTCACGGCGCGACGGTTTTTACTCTCACCGCCCACACGAATACCTTCGGGATTGTAGCCGTCGTTGCCAAACGGCGAAGTGCCGCCAGTACCTATCCATTTATTGCCGCCGGCATGGCGCTCTTTTTGTTCTTCAAGACGCTTTTTAAACTCCTCGATCAACTTTTCCAAGCCGCCGAGTGATTGAATCTGTTTTTTCTCTTCGTCGGTCAGATGTTTTTCAAATTCCCGCCGCAGCCAATCATCTGGAATCATGGCGGAAATCAAATCATCCACTGTCTGCATATCTTTAAAATAGCGACCGAATGCCTGATCAAAGCGATCAAAATATTTTTCGTCTTTTACTAAACATGCGCGCGCCAGCACATAGAAATCGTCAATACTGCCGAAAGCTAAGTGGTTCTGCAGCGCTTCCAACAGCACCAACAACTCTTTAATAGAGACTGGCACGCCAGCATTGCGCAGCGTATAAAAGAAATTAATCAACATCTGAAAACTACTTCAACTTGAAATACAAAGCCTGCTCGCGCAAGAGCTGTATCTTTTCATTGATTGCCTGCACAGCGCTGGAGAGCTCTTCCGAGGTTTCGGCGCTTTTATGTGTAGAGCCTTCAATTTGTGTCACCGCAATTGTGATCTGCTCTACACCACTCTGCTGTTCTTCAGATGCATTGCTAATTTCACGCACCAGCTCCGAGGTTTGCACCACTTGCGGCACAATTTCATTCAAGATGGCTGCGGCCTGTTCCGCCACCTGCATAACATTGGCAGAGAGATCGCTGATTTCATACGCGGTTTCTTTGCTGCGCTCGGCCAGCTTTCTCACCTCACCTGCCACCACCGCAAATCCACGCCCGTGCTCACCGGCACGCGCCGCCTCAATTTCTGCATTCAAGGCAAGCAAGTTGGTGGTATGAGCTATTTCGTCGATCAACAGAATTTTTTCAGCGATTTTTTTCATTTCGATCACAGCCTGGCTGACTACTTGGCTGCTGGAACGCACATTGTCAGCCGACTGCGCAGCTATTTGCTCTGTCGCACGCGCGTTATCTGCATTGCGCGCAATGGTGACACTCATTTCTTCCAATGCCGCAGAAGTTTCCTCCACGCTCGCCGCCTGCTCGCTGGAACTATTACTCACATCCGATGCGCTGTCTAAAATATGACTGACACTGCCGCTCAAGTGATCAATCGTATCGCTTACTTGCAATAACACAGACTGTTGCTGACTGATAAATGCATTAAATGCCTCGGCCAATTCACCCAGTTCATCGTTATTTGTTTTTTTCAGACGCCGCGTAAAATCACCTTCGCCGTGATGCAAGTCTTGCACAGCCTCAATCAACTCTCGAATGGGTTTTACCAGCACTTTTTTAGACAAGATATAAGTGGCGAAATAAACAAAAAAACCGGGAATGAACGCAGCTAAAGTGATCATCCACTGAAAATGTTGAAACGGCTCATCCGCCTCTTCACGATTGACTTCAGAAGCCACAAACCAATTAAAACCCTCTAGATTTACAGGCACTGCATCGCCGTAAACATCTTGCCCGTTGTCGCTGATGTAGTACGACAAGCGCGAAACGCCTTTATTTTGTAAAATTTGGCGCTGCTGCCACTGCTGCCCATCAACAAGATGCGTTCTGCCATCCATGCTAGTTGGCAACAAGCTATCGGCTGGCGCCCCCTGTATGACGACACCCAGTCGCTCACCATCGACAACAACATGCTCTACCACCATCACTGCACGAGTATTTTTACCGTCAATTTCTGATAACAACGGCAACAGCACAGGGCGGTCTTTAATCTGTGCTGACAGCGTATCGGCCGCTTTCAACATTTCAGGAACCAATGCGCCGACAGATAACACCGGCGCACCGTGTGCTGGCAGCAAGACAAAACTTTCTTTATCGCTCAGCTGCAATTCATCTCGCTGCTCACGGGTCACCACACTGGAGCGCAATATCTCGGCAACCACAGAGCTAGCAGCTCGCCATTGCGCTTGGTCCTGTATTTCACGCGCATTTGACAGAAACTGATTAGCCGCAACAGCCGCATTCTGCGCGCGACTGCGTGTAATACTGTCGCTCACATAACTGTTATAGAGATGAGTGACCGCCAAAGAAATTAGCGTGACGGTAAAGCTGATACAGACAATTTGTATCAGAACAAACTTCCAGCCTAGCGATAAGTTTTGTAATTTTTTTATCATGGGACATTATCCTCTGCCACAAAAAAAGATCCGAGCACCGCTGTCACCTGTCAACAACGGCACGCGGATCCCGCTAGCTGCCCGCTCGTCGATTATTTTTCGACGAAAGCGCGCTCGATAGCGTAGTCACCCGGTTCACCCATGCGCGGTGACTCTTTCAAGCCCAAACCGTTCAGAATGTTGCACAGGTCCACCAATAAGGCTGGGCTACCGCACATCAGGCCGCGATCGTGCTCTGGGTTGATCTGTGGCAGACCGATGTCTTGGCACAATTTACCGCTGGTAATCAGATCGGTTAAACGGCCTTGGTTGCGGAAAGGCTCGCGTGTCACTGTGGGGTAGTAGATCAATTTGTCTTTCACCATATCGCCGAAGAACTCGTTTTCTGGCAGCTCTTTGGTGATGTAATCGTAATACGCCAGCTCACTCACCCAGCGCACGCCGTGCGTCAAAATGACTTTCTCGTAGCGCTCGTACACTTCTGGATCTTTAATGATCGACATAAACGGCGCCAAACCGGTGCCGGTGGAGAACAGATACAGATTCTTGCCTGGCAACAAATTGTCTTGCACCAAAGTGCCAGTAGGTTTTTTGCTCACCAAGACCGAATCGCCCACTTTGATATTTTGCAGGCGTGAAGTCAGCGGGCCATCGGGCACTTTAATGCTGAGAAATTCCAAATATGGCTCGTAATTGGCACTGACGATACTGTAGGCGCGCAGCAACGGGCGGCCTTCGACTTCCAAACCAATCATTACAAACTGGCCGTTGATAAAGCGCAGGCCATCTTCGCGCGTGCATTTGAAACTGAACAGCGTGTCATTCCAGTGATGAACTTCAAGAACGCGCTCAACCGTGATATTGGACATCTCAGACTTCTCTCTCTAGAAACAGTTCGCCGGACTCAGCAAGAAAGCAAGGCAAACAATGGATAAAATCAGGTGCGAAATGATAACGGTTGCAGCCGCTGCAGGGAACCTTACATTTGCTGTAGAAAAGGCTTTATGCCGTAAGCGTTACGGCGCACAGGGCTGCATCAGCCGCTCGGTAAAATGCGCCCAACTGCCGACATAACCCGACTGCGCTGTAAGCTGCGCAACCGCTGCCAGATAGCGGCTGCGCGGAATCTCAACCGCACCCAATGCCTCGGTATGCGGATTGATCACCTGTGAATCCAGCAGCGGAAATCCCAACGCTGCGAGCAGCTGCCCCAACGCCACTAGCGCCAACTTGGACGCGCCACTCTCACGGCTAAACATCGACTCACCGCAAAACAGTTTGCCTACGGCGACACCGTAAATACCGCCCACCAAGCGCTCACCCTCCCACACTTCCACGCTGTGTGCATGGCCTGCGCGATGCAGCTCGCAGTAAGCCGCCAACATTTCCGGCACCAGCCATGTGTGATCGTCATCTTGTCGAGGTTCGGCACAGCCGTGAATCACGCCAGAAAAATCGCGATCAACCGTCAAACGCCACCGCTTCCCGCGCAGGGCGCGACGCAAACTGCGGTTGATGTGGAGGTCGGCGGTGGTGAATACACTGCGCGGATCGGGCGACCACCATTTGATAGGTTCGAAGCTGTACCAAGGAAAAATACCCTGTCGATATGCCGCGAGCAGGCGTTCAAGCGACAAATCGCCATCGAGCGCCAATAAACCGTCGGGCAGCGCATCATGAGGCGAAGGAAATAGCGCGGGGTGCTGCGTATCCAACAGTGCCAGATCGTAAATCGCATCCTCAAAAAACCAAGGATGGTCTGGGCATTCACTGAGATAACGCAGAGCCGGCACAGCGGCGATCGCCAAGATGGCTTAGATAGCCGCTCCGCGATCTTGCGGCTCAGGCTCTCTGGTGATCAGCTCGTGGTTCCACTCGGAAATCAGTGCCGTCAACTGCATGATCTGGCGCTCCAAGCTTTGCAGTTCCTGCTCGGTCAGCTTCTTGCCAATAAAAATTTCCACTTCCTTGCTCTTTTGTGTGAGCGGATGGGTCGGAAAATCCATCCGATACACTTCCAACTGCCAGCGCGTGTTGTTGACCACGGTGCGGTACAGCGACAGCTTCGTGGTGAGGTTAAACACCGAGAAATCCAGCAGTTCGCCCAAACCCGCTAAATCAATCGCAATCAGCAGTGCGCCAGTACAGCCAGGCGTGACTGCCACTGTCGCCGTACGCGGTTGATGACAAATAATCGACAGCGCACCAAAACTCTGCCCAGGGGTGATTTTGTTCAACTCGCGGTCGCGGTGCGCATTGTCGGCATACACCGAGAGCTGGCCTTTCAACAGGAAAAAATAACGGCTGTCCATTTCGCCGGCATTGATAATCGCCTCTTCTTGCGTCAGCTCAATAAACTGCGTGCGATCCATCAATAGTGCAAATTGCGCGGGGTCATTGAGACGCATCTCGCGCACAAAATTGATGCCACTGAGAAAATTGTCCGCAACATCCTGCGGGTAATCACGCATCGGGATAACTTTCATCGCCCGTCCTTTCACCGTATCCAGAAATATTATGGGCAGATTCTAGCCGATAGCACGCCGTATTGTTGAGCCTTTCCCGCGTTCAGCGGCTAAAATGGACAAAACGCGAGGTACTGTTATGCCACAACAACAACTGGACAACTTAATCACAAGACTGCACGACAGCTTCGGCTCCCTAGAAGTCAGCCCACAGCAACAGCAATTATTGGACGATTTACAGCGTCACAGCGCCGGCGGCAGCGACACACTCTCGTTGCAAGATTCAGCCAATGTGATCTTGGAAGAATTGGAGCTCGACCACCCCAAAGCCGCAGCTGTGCTGCGTGAGATCGTGGAGACGCTTGGACGAATCGGCGTTTGATGCGTTTACGGTTGCGCGGGATTCTCCACCACCTTCCCCTGCCGCATCACCAATAGCGCCGAGGCAAAAATCAGCACTGTGCCGCCGATGACATAAGCATCCGGCACTTCATCCCACAGCAACCACCCCAACAACGCCGCTAATAAAACCGTGAGATAACTGACCGGCGCGATTTGTGCCGCCGGTGCGGAACCGTAAGCGAGTGACATCAGCCACTGCGCCAAGGTGTTTACGCCACCTATCCCCAACAGCAGCAACCAAGCGCGTGTATCTGGCCACTGCGGATGCCACAAAAATGGCAGCGCCGACAACAACACGCTGAATAAAGTGAAGTAAAACACCACGCGCATCGGCGGTTCGCTCACCGACAATTTCCGCACAGACACAAACGCCAATGCCGTGAACAAAGTGCATGAAAGTCCAACGGGTGCCATCCAATAAAAATGTTCACCGCCCGGTTTTAATACCAGTGCCACGCCCAGCAAACCGACCAGCACAACCGCATAAATACGCATGGTAATCGGCTCACGCAACATCCAATGCGCCAATAGTGGCACGAGCACGGGCGCGGAATACACGAACAGCATCGCATCCGCCAAAGTAAAATGTGCCAGCGAATAAAAATACAAATACATAGCCGTTAAACCGACGACTGCACGAATAACATGCCACAACTTCATGTCGGTTTTGAGTTCAGCCGTTCCGTGCCGCAAGCGCCGTATCAACCACGGCAACAAAAACAGCAAGCCCGTGTTATTGCGCCAAAACACCATGGCGTTATTGTCCAACTGCACCGATGCCATGCGCACCAACACGCCAGTAATGGCATAACAAAAGCGGTGGCCGCTAAAAACAGCGCGCCACGCAGTACATTTGTGCGAAGGAGATGTCACAGTAAAAGCGAGAGAATGACTTACAGTTTCAGCGCGCGATTACTGGCTTGGACAAACGCTTGTTTCAAATCGTCGTAGTTGTGCACGGCAGGAAATTGCGGAAATTCACGGATCACATTGTCTGGCGCGTGAAACAAAATCCCTACATCCGCTTCTGACAACATGCCAGTATCGTTGTAAGAATCGCCCGCGGCAATCGTGCGGTAATACAAACTTTTTAACGCGACGATTGTTTGGCGTTTCGGATCGCGCTGACGAATGTGGTAATCCACCACATGCCCCTTCTCATCCACTTCCAAGTTATGACAGAACAACATCGGATAACCGAGTTGCTGCATCAACGGCTGTGCAAATTGGTAAAAAGTATCGGAGATGATGGCGACTTGAAAGCGTTCACGCAGCCAATTCATAAACTCCAGCGCCCCTGGCAGCGGCTTTAATTGCGCGATCACCGCTTGAATTTGTGGCAGACCAAAGCCGTGCTGATCCAGCAAACGCAAACGCTGTTGCATCAGCACATCGTAATCGGGGATGTCGCGCGTGGTGGCGCGCAGTTCATCAATGCCCGTGTGCTCAGCAAATGCAATCCAGATTTCCGGCACCAGCACACCTTCCAAATCTAAACAGGCAACTTCCACGCGACACACTCCAGCAAAAAGTGGCGGGCATTTTATCAGCAAAAACACAGGTCACCGTATAATGCAGCCACGATTGGATGACCTGCATGCCACTGCCGTGAATATCATTCTGCTCACCGACAGCGACTTCACTTCACCCGCACAGTGCACACTGCACGGTGCGCGCGCACTGCATATCGCCAGCGTGCTGAAAAGCGCAGCGGGCGACACGCTGAAAGTTGGGCGACTGGACGGCGCTATGGGCAACGCAAAAATTGCTGCCCTGAGCGGCACAGGCAATACCACGCAAGTTCAGTTGTGCGATGTCTTGTTAGAACAAGCACCACCCGCACCACTGCCCATTACCCTACTGCTCGCCCTGCCGCGTCCGCGCATGCTGGGGCGATTGCTGCGCGATGTCACCAGTCTCGGTGTAAAAAACATCCATTTATTTAGCTGCAATAAAGTTGAAAACAGTTATTGGCAAACACCGAGCTTAAAGCCTGAGAGTGTGCACGAGCGCCTACTGGACGGTCTAACACAAGCGCGCGATACACACATCCCCACTGTGCATTTGCATCGCCATTTCCGTGAAATTACCCACGACCTTTTGCCAACGCTACTGCAATCACACACTGGCGTATTGGCTGACCCGTTCTCACCGCGCGCCACGCCCAACTTGTCGGCACAAAAACCTATCGCACTATTGATCGGCCCCGAAGGAGGGTTTACCGAAATAGAACGCACACAACTGTTAGACGCCAATTGCCAAGCACTGTGGTTGGGCAGTCGCATCCTGCGCGTGGAAACGGCTGTGCATAATGCGATCGGCCGCCTCGGCGCGATGATGGAATTGCCGTGATGAGCGACGCGTTGATTCCCGCCATCAACATCACACTGGTCGACCGCATTGATGCGGTGTTGCCACAAACGCAGTGCACCAAATGCGGCTACCAAGGCTGTCATCCGTACGCAGAAGCGATTGCCGCCGGTGACGCCATCAACAAATGTCCACCGGGCGGCGCAGCGGGTATTAAAAAATTAGCGCAATTATTGGATCGCCCCGTCATTCCTTTGGACACCACACACGGCGAAGAATTGCCACAGCTGATGGTGGCGTATATCCGCGAACCGGAGTGCATCGGCTGTACAAAATGCATTCAAGCCTGCCCCGTGGATGCCATTTTCGGCGCAGCAAAATTGATGCACACCATCGCCAGCGATATCTGCACCGGCTGCGATTTGTGCGTGGAACCCTGCCCCGTCAACTGCATAGAAATGATACCTGCGCCGTACCAACACCTCTCGGCTGAAGCAACACAAACGAAAGCAAATTTATCGCGCACACGCTTCCAGCGCCGCAATGCACGCCTACAAAAAATTGCCGATGAAAAAACAGCTAGAAAAACACAGCGCAGCGGTGGCGATAGTGCAGCAGTTATTGCAGCTGCTTTACAACTGGCACAAGCCAAGCAGCAAGCGTATGAACAAGCCTCGCAACAATCCCCCGAAGTTTTGCGAGAAAAACTGCAGAAAACCCTCGCCTCTGCGCAAGAACGATTAACGCGCGCCGAAGCCAAAGTGATCGAAGCCGAGAAAAAATTTCCTGAACAAGTGGCGGCATTAACCGCACGCCGCGAAGACATGCGCTTCAAAGTTAATGAAGTGCTGAAAAAACTGGCTAGCTTAGATCAGCCCGTCATACCGGCTTCTGACGCTGCACTGGCCGCCCTGCAAAAAATGCAGGCACTGCGCCAGCGCAAGCCCGACAGTGAACGCTTTGCCGCGGGCTTGGCTGTTATCGATGAAAAACTCTCAACCGCCCGCGAACAACTGCTCACCGCCGAGGGCGATGAAGCAATTTTCTTGCGTGAAGACATAACACGACTCGAAAAAAAACGCGCGACCGTACTAGAAGAAATGAAAAATATCTAACGCCGGCTGCGAAAAAAATCCTGCATCGCCGCCGCACAGGCTTCCTGCAGCACACCGCCTTCGCAACACACGCGATGATTAAAATGCGGTGCCGCAAACAACGATAAATGACTGTCAGCCACTCCCGCTTTCGGCTCCGGTGTGCCGTACACCACGCGCGCCACACGCGCATGTACCAGAGCGCCCGCGCACATGGCGCAAGGCTCAACCGTGACATACAGCGTGGTATTGGGCAGACGATAATTGCCCGCGCGTTTGGCCGCATCGCGCAATGCCATCACTTCCGCGTGTGCAGTTGGGTCGTTGCTGCTGATCGGGCAATTAAAACCTTCGCCGATCACTTCCCCTTCACGCACTAAAACCGCACCAACCGGGACTTCCCCTTTGGCGGCGGCCTGTTGTGCCAGCGCGAGCGCGCGCTGCATGTATTGCTCGTCGTTGTGTTGCGTCACAGGTGCTACTCAATGCTGAATAGCACCATTAGACCATCAAAGATTGCACCATTAAAAACGGTAGCCAACGCTCACCATGTAAACCCACACATCGGCTTCAACATTCGCTTTTACTTTCGAGCTCGCCAATGGGCCAGTTTTCACGGTGTAAGTGGCTTCGGTATCCAGAGGGAAATACCACACGCCAGCATTCAGCAGCCAGTTGTCACCCAGATCTACATCCATCCCAGCTTCCAAGGCATAGCCCCAAGAGTTGTCGATATCCAGATCCACATCGCCACCCAAGGTAGTATTCAATTCGCGGCTAGCATCTTCGCCGTAAAACCAAGAGTAATTAATACCGGCACCCAAATAAGGCGTGAATGCGGTGGAATTATTGAAGTAATACTGCGCGGTTAAGGTCGGTGGCAATAAACGCGTTTTGCCGAGATCGGTCGTGCCCAATGCAGCGCCCACGGTGCTGTTACCGTTTAAGCGATGTTGAAATGGCGCAGCAGCAAGCAGACCTACACCAATGTTATCCGTAAACATATAAGTGCCGGTGACACCCAAACGCGTGTCACTATCCACACTGACATTGGCACCGTATAACGCATTGCCGTTGAGCTCAGGGGTTGAGATGCTGTCGTCCAGTGTTACATTGGTCGCCCCAACACGCACAATAATGTCACCTGCCTTATGCGCCTGTACACCTACTGCACAACCTGCCAAAACCACACCCACCACTGCTTTTTTCAATGCGCTCATCTATCACCTCTGATCAAACGGGAAATGCGATTCACCGAACCGCGAGATCATTGGAGCACAGGCTTTTTCACAAAATATTGACAGAAATTAATAATCCATCAGTTCAAAAAATGTATTTTAAATAAACTAATTACTGAACAGCTTATGAGCGACGACCCATTTTTCTACTTCGACCCTGCCAGCCTGCACGCGCGCGCTGAGGCATTGGCGGATAGCTATCGCACAGCCTCTCCCTTCCCGCACACGGTGATCGACAACTTATTGCCCGATGCTATTGCTCTGCGTTTAGCGCGCGAATTTCCGGCGGCGGATTTTGCCGGCTTTCAACGGCGCGACAATCCGCACCAAGTGATGAAACAAGCGCGTTTGCAGGAAAGTTATTTCGCCGGTGTTTCCGGTTTTGCGCGTCACATGGTGTTGCTGTTCAACGATCATGTGTTTATTGATTTTTTGGAAAAACTCACAGGCATTAAAGGCATCATCCCCGACCCGCATTTTTTTGGCGGCGCGTTTCATCAAATTCTGCCCGGTGGAAAATTGGATATACACGCTGATTTCAATCGCGATGAGCGCAGAAAATTAGACCGTCGTTTGAATGTATTGCTGTACTTAAATGAAGATTGGCAAGAAGCTTGGGGCGGCAATCTAGAATTATGGGATACCGCGATGACGCGCTGTGAAAAAACCGTGTTACCGATTTTGAATCGCTGCGTGATTTTTAATACGACAGACACTTCTTTTCACGGCCATCCAGACCCACTCACCTGCCCACCCAACCGCACGCGCAATTCACTGGCGTTTTACTACTACACCAACGGTCGCGACGACGGCTCAAGCGGTGAAGGACAATTCAAAACTCTGTGGCGCGATAGGCCAACACCTGACACACAGGAAGAACAATCTCCATGAAAACCGCCGACATCCGCCGCGAATACCAGTACGGCGAACTGCATGAAAAAGATGTGGCTGCCGATCCCTTTACGCAATTCGCACGCTGGTTGGAGGCGGCGGTGCAGGAGCCCAGCCTACCCGACCCCACGGCCATGACGCTCGCCACCGTGAACGCACAGGGTCAGCCGTCGCAGCGCACGGTGTTGTTGAAAGAGCATTGCGCCGCCGGTTTTACTTTTTTCACCAATTTGCACAGCCATAAATCGCAAGATTTGCACGCCAACGCTCAAGTGTCGCTGTTGTTTCAATGGCTGCCGCAAAGTCGGCAAGTGATTATTCAAGGCACAGCGCAGCGCACCACTCGCGCAGAAGATGAGGCTTATTTTTCTAGCCGACCGCACGGCAGCCAGTTGGCGGCCTGGGCTTCGACGCAGGGCAGCTTGCTCACTAACCGCGAGCAACTGGACGCAGCCTTTGCCGCCGCCGAAGTGCGCTTTGGCAACGGTGCCATACCCTGCCCAGACAACTGGGGTGGCTGGCGGGTCACTCCTTCGCGCATCGAGTTCTGGCAAGGCCGACCCAGCCGCCTGCACGATCGCCTTGTCTACGAAAAACGGAGCGACAACTGGTGGATTTTTCGGCTGGCTCCGTAGTTTTCAGGCTAGCCGCTCGCCGCGCTCTGGCGCATAATTCCGCCTCCCAATTTTTCACTTTTTCTTTTAACCAACCCTAGGAGCATCACCATGCAAACCGTTATTGCCAAAAAACTGGGCATCCAAGTCCCCATTTTCGCGTTCACCCACTGCCGCGATGTCGTCGTCGCCGTATCTAAAGCTGGCGGCTTGGGCGTATTGGGCGCTGTTGGCTTTTCGCCAGAACAGCTGAAACAAGAGCTGGATTGGATCGACCAACACATCGGCGACCATGTGTACGGCGTGGATATCGTTATCCCGCAAAAATACGAAGGCATGGGCGAAATGGACCCCGCCAAACTGGAAGAAATGCTGCAGGGCATGGTGCCGCAAGAACACCGCGACTTCGCCGAAAAACTGCTCACTGACCATGGTGTACCCGCGTGGCCAGACAAAGACGACAAAATGGGCTTGCTGGGCTGGAACGAAGCCATCGCTACGCAGCTGGTTGAAGTCGCTCTGGAGCGTCCGAAGTGCAAACTCATCGCCAACGCACTCGGCACACCGCCGGCCGAGATCATCAAGAAAGTACAAGACAGCGGCCGTCTGATCGGCGCACTGTGTGGCAAGGTGAAACAAGCCGTGCAACACAAAAATGCCGGCTTGGACTTCATCATCGCGCAAGGCGGCGAAGGTGGCGGTCACACAGGCGATGTCGGGCTCTATCGTGCTGTGGCCACAAATCATCGACGCGGTGGGTGACACCCCAGTGCTGGCCGCTGGCGGTATCGGCAACGGTCGCCAGGTATTGGCGGCGATGGCAATGGGCGCGCAAGGCGTGTGGTCTGGCTCGCTGTGGTTGACCGTAGAAGAAGCCGACGCAGAACCCGCACAAAAGAAACCCTGCTCAAAGCCACTTCCGAAGACACCGTGCGTTCACGCAGTTGGACAGGCAAACCTTCCGTATGCTGAAAAACGAGTGGACCATGGCGTGGGAAGCGGAAGGCAACCCAAAACCACTGGGCATGCCACTGCAAGGCTTGGTCACGGGCGATGCCATCCGCCGCACACACAAATACGCCGCCGTGGGTGATTGCCAAAAAGTGGCGTTCAACCCTGTTGGCCAAGTGGTCGGTCAAATCAACCACATCGAAAAAAGCGGTCAAGTGGTTATGCGTTTGCTGACCGAATATGTGGATGCGCTGGAAAGCGTTAACGCATTAACCGCTGAGTAATTGCAGCGCTGTTTCAACAGCAAACTGAGCAACAAATAAAAAATCCCGCTGCGTGCGGGATTTTTTTGCGTAATCCTCCCAAATAAAATACTTTGCAAGATGTAACCACATGGGGTTACGATAATTTCCGGCAACACAAGGATTAAGGAATGATCCGCAGTATTCGTCACAAGGGATTAAAACGCTTGTTTGATGCAGGAGATGAAACAGGTGTGCAGCGATCGCATTGCAAAAAGCTGCGATTGATATTGGCAGCCATCGATGCGAGTTCTTCCATTCAAGCGCCTAGACCTACCCGGCTTCCGCTTGCATGCATTGAAAGGTGACCAACAAAATCGCTGGTCTATTCGAGTAAATGGCAACTGGCGCGTTACTTTTTCTTTTTCTAGATGGTGACGCATGGCTTTTAGATTATGAAGACTATCACTGAGGTGTTTATGTCGCGCATGCACAACCCACCACATCCCGGCAGTCTATTGGCCGATGTCATTCTTCCAGAAACGGGTTTAAACATTACACAAGCTGCTCAGGCTTTAGACATCTCACGCAAAACACTGTCTGCGATTCTAAACGGCAGGCAAGGTGTTTCAGCAGAAATGGCTTTACGCATCACCAAGGCATTCGGCGGAGATCCACAAATGTGGCTCTCCATGCAAGACAGCTACAACTTGTGGCAAGCCAAACAGTCGGTAGACCTCAGCAACATTCAGCGCGTCAGCGCTGCTTAATTAACTAACTACAACTCAACTCCATTCAACACCATTACTTTGCCGACATTTTTCAATGGCGGCGTAGCGGCGGTATCAAAACCAGGGACACCAATGATGAGATCGGCTTTGCCATCGCTATTGATGTCCCCGGCACTCACGGCTGCGCCAAATAAATCGCCTTTCGCGTCGCCGTACACGGTTTTGATAGGTGTATAAGTTGCACCGTTCCATACTGTGACACTGCCGGTGGTTTTGATCGCCGTATCACTATTGTCTCGTGGCGCACTGGCGATGATGTCCAGCGTGCCATCGCCGTTCACATCGCCGAGAGCCACGCTGCTGCCCAGCCACGCTTTTTTCGCCGTGCCGAATAATTTTGGCGAAAGCAATTCACCGTCGCTGCCGCTGATCACGCTGATACTACCGGCGTCTTTAATGTGGTTTTCTGCATCATCATTCAATGGTGCGCCGATAACAATGTCGGCATAGCCATCGTGATTGATGTCGGCACTCACCAGTGCACTGCCAAATCGCGCTTTTTTGTTTGTGCCGAGTTTTTGCAGCAACTCCGTGCCGCCGCTGTTGTACGCACGCACACTGCCCACGCCGTTTTCATCCGGCGCGCCGACGATGATGTCAGTGATGCCATCATTATCCACATCACCCGTTGCCACAGCAGTACCTGCGTGTGCATGGTTGGACTGCCCGTAAAACCGTTTGCGGCTTTGCAAGGTACTGCCATCAAACACCGTCACGCTGCCGATGGCTTTTTGTGACGAGGCAGGGCTTTTATCTTTCGGTGCGCCGATCAATATATCGGCGTGGTGATCGCCATCGACATCACCTAGCGCTAACGCCGAACCGAAGCCGGTGTTTTTCATTGCGCCCCAGAAGGTGTGCCTGCGCTCACCTGCACCGCCGTACAACACGGTGACGCTGCCAACGCGCAGCGCCGTGGCATTGGGTGCGCCCACGACAACATCAGCAAAACCGTCATTATCAATATCCGCATTGCCTGCCACAGCAAAACCCATCGCGTCTTTCGCGGCCTTGCCGGTAATCGACGCAATCACGCTGCCGTCTTTGCCGGAAATAATTTCTGCCTTACCTGCACCAACAATCGCTTTTACGGGCGGTGCTGCTGGCACGCTGTAACCTGGTGAGCCGATCACATAATCACCGTAACCATCGCCGTTGAAATCACCGGCAAACGCTACAGCAGCGCCGATTTTTTCCGCTTTGGCTGCGCCATCAATATCTTCTGGCATTGGCACTGGGTCATCACAGGCATCGCCGATGCCATCGTCATCCCAATCGAGTTGGTTGCTGTTAGAAACCAAGGCACAGTTGTCGCTTAGGTTATCGATGCCGTCGTTGTCTGTGTCGCCGTTCGGCGTTGGGTCGCTGTTGTTGCCAATGCCGTCACCATCCGTGTCTGCTGATTCCGATGCATCCAACGGAAAGGCATCACCCGCATCAGCTACGCCGTCATCATCATCGTCGTTGTCTTCAACCAAGCTGGAGCCGATGCGTAAATCGTCAATCCAAATTTGCCCGCCACTGCCCGTATAAACCGTTGAGGAAGCGCTTAATGTGAGCGTGTTAAGCCCTAGGGTGACTTGTGCTACGCAATATTGCCAAACACCGGATGTAGCGGCAGGCGTGCAATTTACAACACCAGATATCGATGCGTTTGCATTACCAGTAAAACCCAAATAGCGATACTGATACCAAGAAATCGTTGAGCCAGTGTTTACAGTGAACGACGCAGTGGCTGATGTGGCGCTGTGATCCGCAGCGCGGAAAGCTGCCAGCGTCAAAGACTGGGTTCCACTCACGCTACGGTCGGTAGAAATTCCCCAAATCACTGCTGGGGACGAAGTACTGGGAAAAAGCCAACCGCTGCCAGTGCCAGACTCAAAATCGTTGAACACAGGCACTTTTGATTGATCGATGGTATCTGGCTTGCCATCGCCATCCGTGTCTACAGATGCTTCGGCATTGAGTGGAAAAGCATCGCTCACATCAGGAACATCGTCGCCATCATCATCGGTATCGGCATTGTTACCGATGCCATCGCCGTCCGTGTCTAAGGCTTCTGTGGCATCGGATGGAAAAGCATCACACACATCACCAGCCCCGTCAGTGTCGGTATCAACCTGGTCGGCATTGGCAACAGATGGGCAATTATCCAAAGCATTAGCAATGCCGTCACCGTCAATATCGGTATCACAAACGTCACCAATACCATCGCCATCGACATCCTTTTGATCCACATTGTTCATCAGAGGGCAGTTATCTTTAACAAGAAACGCCGCAAGGCTGTTATACCCTGTACCAACATCTCCCCAGCAATGCGTGCCGTTATCATCCTTTGCGCAGGTTACATTTCCACTGGCGAATACAGTAACGGGGTTTAACAATGCCGGTACCGTGGTTTGACCTACAGTGTTGCCCCCCCAGCAGTGCACACCGCTGTCATCCAGCGCGCAGGAATGGGCAGAACCCGCTGCAATCGCCACTGGATTGTTGAGTACTGGAACATCGGTCTGACCGGAAGTGTTCCGCCCCCAACAATGCACACCCGTAGCATCCAAGGCGCAGGCATGAAAAAGCCCAGCGCGGACCGCAGTGGGGGTATCAAGGGCTGGCACCGCCATCTGACCATCGGTATTCCAACCCCAACAATGCACACCGGTAGCATCTAGCGCGCAAGTAAAGTCTCTGCCTGAGGTAATCGCCACGGGGTTGGTTAAGGCAGGTACCGGCACTAAACCAACTCTGCCAATTCCCCAACAATGCACGCCTGTATCATCTAAAGCACAACTGGTGTAATCCTCCACAGACAGCGACACTGGATTGCTTAAAGCTGGCACCGATGAAATTTGTTCCTGATTATCGTTACCCCAACAGTGCACACCGCCAGCGTCCAAGGCGCAAAAATGTTCAGCTCCAACGCCTACCGCAACCGGAGCTGTTAATACAGGAACATTCAGTTGACTACTGTGGCCGAGGCTACTCGCACGGCAACGAATACCAGCATCGTCTAACGCACAAAAAACGTCGCCCTTAAAACTTATCTGAGTGACTGAAGAAGCATCTTGCGTGCCATCACCGTCAGTATCCACCGCCCACACCGAAGTAGCAGTGAGCAGTAAAAAAGCACTCAAAACGAAACCCAGACTTTTCTTCCCTAACCCTGCGTTCACTACCGCCTCACCTGCCCGCTCAGAGCCTTTATTCTTTTTGTTATCAATGGGTTCTTTATACCCCCCCCCCCCAGGGTTAACAAGCCTTTACACTGCTTGCCGATCACGCCGCGAAAGCGCAATAACGCACCGGTGAGAAAGCACACGCCGATAGCACTCATGGCGGCGATTTGTTTCCACACCAAAGCAAACTCTGCGCCGCGAAATAACACCGCCATGGCGAAGTTGGTGAAATGTGAAGATGGGATCAACAACATGAAGTAGTGGATGGGTTCCGGCATCACATCCAACGGCGTTAAACCGCCGGACAACACGGCAATTAACATCACGATGGGTAAAAACAACAAACCCAGTTGCGGCATGGAGCGCGCGACGGTGCCTAAAATACCTATCGCTGAAATGGAAAACAGATACAGCGCCGCACCAAATAAAAATAAAGCCAGCGAACCTTGCAAGGGAATGCCGAGAATTACTTTGATCACAAATTGAATACAGCAAAACATCGCCACCAAAATAACGGTGCTGTTTGCCCACACTTTTCCTAAAGCAATTTCAACCGGACGCAAGGGCATCACCAGCAGATGCTCGACGGTGCCGCGCTCGCGTTCACGAATTAACGCAGCCCCCGTCAACACAATCGCTAACATCGACACGATGCTGATCATATTGGTAATGCCAAAAAACCAACCGCCGTGCAGGTTGGGATTAAACGCCACGCGCATATCTATTTTTACTGGCTGTGGAAATGAAAGTTGCGGAAAATATTGCTTCAGTAAGCTCCAGTAGATTATGAGAGATACGATGCCCTGCTGCTGGCTTTCTGCGTCATCGCGGTGGCATCCACCAATACCTGTATCGCCGGCTGGCGGCGCGCCTGTATATCTGCTTCAAAACGGCGCGGAATCCACACCACAAAAGGGTGTAAGTGCTGTCATCCATGCGCGCGCAATCGCTTGATCGCCCGCAACAACACCGGCGGTTTGAAATACGGCTGTTGCAAGGCATAAATCAACGCGCGCGACAGCGGCGTGTTGTCTTCATCCACCACGGCCACCGAAGCGTTGCGCATATCCATCACTGCATTTTTTGTCGGCACGATGATAAACACGGTGAACGACAACACGATCAACACGCACATCACCACATCGCTGCGCAAACTCCACAGCTCTTTAATGCCGAGGTGATAAATATTGGTCAGGCTGCGCCACAACATGCTCTACGCCTCTGCTTGCGCAACAGCAGCACGCCGCCCAGTGCAAACACCGAAAAGTGCACCGCCATCACCGCGAAGTTCTTCCACAGATCGGCAAAATACAAACCCTTGGTAAAAGTACCCACGGTGATATCAGCAAATAAGTGAAGTGGGGAAAAATGTACCGAACCAATACGCCCCGCCTTCTAAGGAAGCGACTGGTTTCAACATGCCAGAAAAATTGACCGACGGAATCATGGAGATAATCAATGCAGCAAACAGTGCAGCAATTTGCGTGCGGGTAAAGGCAGAAATCAACAACCCGAATGAAGTTGCCACCCAGCTGTAACACACGCCCGCGATCATCAACACCGGCAAGCTGCCGAGCAGCGGCACTTGAAAAGCAAAACGCGTGATCAACACCAAGCACAGGTAGTTGATCATCGCGATCATCACATACGGCACTTGTTTGCCCCACAAAAACTCTAAGCGGCGCGTGGGAGTTGCGTAAAAATTGATGATGGAACCGAGTTCTTTTTCACGCACCACGGCCACGGCCATTAACATGGTGGGAATCATCGTCACCAGCACCGCAATAATGGATGGCACGATGGCGTAAGCACTCAACATTTCTTGATTGTATTGAAAGCGCGTTTCTAAACGGTAAGGCTCTGCCGGCATTTGCACGCGCTGCTCGCGCACCAACTGCTGCAAATACTGCTGATGAATACCCAAAATATAATTGCGTGCGCGTTCGGCGCGAAATGGATAACCGCCGTTAATTTGCACGGCCACAGCAGGCTCTCTGCCCGCCGCTAAATCCGCACCAAAACCTGAAGGAATTTCCAAGGCAAATAATAACTGCCCCGATGACAACTTCTGTTGCAATTGTGTGTAGCTGTGCAATGCACCATAGGAAACAAAATAGTCACTGGCACTGAAGCGATCAATGTATTCGCGGCTCGCCGGCGTGTTGTCTTGATCCAACACCGCAAAATCCAATCGATCTACATCAAAGTTTACGCCCATGCCCAACACCATCATTAAAAACAGTGGCGCCACAAAGGCAAACAACAAGCGTATTGGCTCGCGCATCAACTCCAATGTTTCACGGCGCGCATAGGCGCGCAGGCGCTGGAAACTAAAATGTTTATCGCGCTCCGCCAGCGAATTATCGGCAGCCGTGTGTTCTGCATGGACAACAGCAATCACGGTGGAAGATTTTTCGTCGCCGGCGCGCGCCTGCTCTAACACCTGAATAAACGCATCTTCCAAGGTGGGCACTTGAAACTGCTGGCGAATGTCTTCCGGGCTGCCGGACGCCAACACTTTGCCCGCGTCCATCAACGAAATGCGGTCGCAGCGATCCGCTTCATTCATGTAGTGCGTGGTGATAAAAATGGTAACGCCCTGCTTGCGCGACAGATCAATCAACAACTCCCAAAAACTATCGCGCGCCACAGGGTCTACGCCAGAGGTCGGCTCGTCGAGTATCAACATCACTGGATTGTGTATCACCGCCACCGCCAGCGATAAACGCTGCCGCACGCCCAAGGGCAGACTACCGGCGGGTTGCTGTGCGTACGGCGCAAGCTGCATCTCGCGCAACAGCGTTTCACAGCGCGCGCGTATCTGCTCGCCACTCATTGCAAAAATGCGTCCGTGCAATTCCAAGTTTTGGATGACATTCAGTTCTTCATACAACGAAAAACTTTGCGACATATAGCCGAGACGGTTGCGTGCGCTGATGTCATCGGCATTCACCGGATTGCCAAATAAAAAAGCTTCGCCCTCGGTAGCGGGCAACAAGCCCGTGAGCATTTTCATGGTGGTGGATTTCCCACAGCCGTTAGACCCGAGGAAGCCAAAAATTTCCCCTTGGCGAATTTCAAAATTGACGCTATCGACAGCCGTAAAATCACCAAAGCGGCAACTCAAATTGCGCGCACTGATAACAATATTATTTTGATGAGCGTCTTGCAGTGGCGGCAGCACTGGCTCTACATGCCCTTCGCGTTTTTCCGGTGGCAACAAGCGAATAAACGCCGCATCCAAATTGTTTGCACCCGTTTGCTGCAACAACGCTGTAGGCGAACCTTGCGCCAACACATTGCCGGCATCCATCATCGCCAGCCAATCAAAACTGGACGCTTCCTCCATGTACGCGGTGGCAACCACGATGGACATGCTCGGTCGCTGCGCGCGCAAATCATCCAACAACTGCCAAAATTGGCGGCGCGATAACGGGTCTACACCGGTGGTCGGCTCGTCCAAAATTAACAAATCGGGCTCGTGAATCAACGAACAACACAAACTGAGTTTTTGTTTCATGCCACCCGATAATTTGGCAGCCGGTCTATCTGCAAAGCGCGTCATGCCAGTGGCTTGTAGCAAGTGCGCGATGCGCTGCTCGCGTTCTATCCCTTTTTCGCCAAACAAATCAGCAAAAAAACAAATGTTTTCCATCACCGATAAAGTGGGATACAGGTTTTTTCCCAAGCCTTGCGGCATGTAGGCGATGCGGCGACACATACGCGAACGCGCAGCGGCGCTGTGCATGTCTTCATCCAGCACGGTGACACCGCTGCCCTTCTGCACGCGGCGTGCACCGGCGATCAAACTCAGCAGCGTGGATTTGCCCACGCCGTCTGGCCCGATGATGCCTGCCAAACAACCGGCGGGAATGGCGAGATCCACGCCATCGAGCGCAATCACCTTGCCGTAGCGATGTCGCACTTGCGCGAGGGTGGCTACCGCCGCAGCCGCTGTGTTCATAGTTGCCACCTAGCGCGGTGCATCCGGCCACGCTGCGTTGGCATCCATGCGCAGCCAACCCAAGCCCGGCATGCCGCTTTTGAGCCAAGTCTGCTGCGCCAACACGGCGGGATCGATACCGATACGCGCGCGGAACACCAAATTGCTGCGCTCACTCGCCGTCTCCACCGATTTCGGTGTGAACTCGGCCTCCGCCGCTACGAAAGTCACGCTAGCAGGCACCCACTGATCGGGGTGAGCATCCATCTGCAAGCGCGCCTCGTCACCCAGCGCCAACTTGCCCGCAATCTCTGCCGGCAAGAACACCGTCAAATACACTTCACTGTCGCTGAGCAGTGTGAACAGCGGGGAACCGGCGGCAATCATTTCGCCCGGCTCCGCCAAGCGATACAGGATGTAGCCGGAAAACGGCGCGCGAATCGTGCTATCGGCGAGATCAACCGTCAGCCGGTCGCGTCCCGCCTGCGCCACTTTGCTTGCCGACTGCGCCGCAGCCACGGCAGCACTCGCCGCATTGACCACCGAACCACAGCTGGCGGCGCGGGTACGGGCGCTGTCTAGCTGGTCTTTGGAGACAAAACTTTGCTTGCTGAGGGATTGCACGCGCGACAACTGCGCACGCGCGTAATTGCACTCCGTCTGCGCTTGCACCAACTGCGCCTCGGCTAGACGCGCTTGGTCATTGGCCTGCTCGATGGCAGCATCCGCGCGCGCAATTTCCGCCTGCAGTGGCTTGCTGTCCAACTCAGCCAACACCTGACCGGCAGCCACATGATCGCCCTCTTTCACTTGCACTGCCGCCAGCAAACCGGGGATGCGCGTCGCCACGCGGCTCTGCGTGGCCTCCAAGCGGCCATTGGTATGAAAAAAGCTAGCCGCGTCCTGCTGTCGCCATTGCTGCCAGAGCAAAAAACCACCGCCGATCACAGCCAGCACGGCTATCCCCACACCCAACTTTGCTTTCATGCATTGCTTCCCAATTTTTCCTGCATAAACAGTACCAGAATTGCCACAAGGAAACGATCAGCAATTCCTAGCACGACACACTATCGACACCACCTCCGAAAGCCAGCAACATAGCCAACCCACGACCTCGCCGATTGCCTTCATGCAGGTTCTCATCCCCATTAAAGATTTGCGCAGTTGCAAAAGCCGCCTGGCACATGCATTGCCCTTAGAAGCGCGCCAAAGTTTGATGGCCGCCCTGCTCGCTGATCTGCTGCATACGCTGCAGCACTGCGACGCAGTGAACAACATTGCGCTGGTGACGCGCTGCCCAGAAGTTGCGCAACTCGCCACGCAGCACGGTATTGAAGTCTTAAATTTGGAACAAGATTGCTGCTTGAACAGCGGCATCAGCGCCGCCGTCGCCACACTCACTGCGCGCGGCTGTCCAGAAGCCCTTATTCTTCATGGCGATTTACCGCTTGCGACGCGTGAGGATATCGACAGTGTCATTGCCACTCACCAAAACCACAAGGCCGCTGTGACTTTTGTGCCTGACAATCAAAACAATGGCACCAATGTCATGCTGCTCAAGCTGCCGACGCCCATGCAGTTTTTCTACGGCAGCAACAGCTATCGCGGCCACCGTGATTTCTGCCAAGCACAAGGCATAACTGCACAAACCGTTTACAATGCGCACTTGGGCAGCGACATCGATTTATGGCAAGACTTTGCGCCACTCTTGTCGCTGCGCACCGCGGGAACACGCCCACACCTTTCACACTGGTTGGAGCAATACGGCGAATTATTTGATTGGCCGTTAGCTGCACAGCAATGAGCACCGTGTCATCACATCATGCAAAAAACTGAACACTTTTTAGCACTAGCGGATTGCCATGACACCGCCGCCTTGATGGCACAAGCCTGCGCATTGCGCGATGCTGGCTTTCAAAATGTTGTCACTTTTTCCAAAAAAGTTTTTATTCCACTCACACATTTGTGCCGCGATGTGTGCCACTACTGCACTTTCGCGCAAACGCCCAAAAAAATTGACAGCGCATTCTTAACGCGAGCACAAGTACTGGAGATTGCCCGCGCCGGTGCTGCTGCTGGCTGCAAAGAAGCCCTGTTCACCCTCGGCGAAAAACCGGAGCTGCGTTATAGCGCCGCGCGCAAGGCCTTGGATGACATGGGCTACGCCAGCACGATTGATTATTTGCACGACATGGCGAAAGCCGTGTTTGAAGAAACCGGACTGCTGCCGCACGCCAACCCCGGCACGCTGACTGCCGACGAAATGGCCAAACTGCGCCGCGTGTCGCCTTCGATGGGCATCATGCTGGAGAGTTTGTCGCCGCGTCTGTGCGAGAAAGGCATGCCGCACTACGGCTCACCCGACAAAGAGCCCGCCGTGCGCCTCGCCACCTTGGCAGAAGCTGGCAGACAAAAAATCCCTTTCACTACCGGCATTTTGATCGGCATTGGCGAAACACGGCGCGAGCGCATTGAATCCCTGCTCGCTATTCGCGAATTACACGAGCAATACGGTCACATCCAAGAAATTATCGTGCAGAATTTTCGTGCCAAACCAAACACGAAAATGGCGCAGGCACCCGAACCTGATTTAGAAGATTTGCTGTGGACGATCGCCGTTGCGCGCATCATTTTTGGCAGCGAGATGGCGATTCAAGCACCGCCCAATTTGTCACCCGGCGTGTTAGAACAATTGGTGAATGCCGGCATCAACGATTGGGGCGGCGTTTCACCACTGACACCGGATTTTGTCAATCCCGAAGCGCCGTGGCCACACCTGCAAGATCTCGCTGCAGCCACCGCCAACACAGGCAAATATTTGCAGGAGCGGTTGACGGTGTATCCCGCGTTTGTGCGCCAGCTCGACATGTGGACCGACAAAGTTTTTCACACGCCGCTGTTGCAACAAACGGATGGCGACGGTTTTCCGTGCATCGACTCGTGGCAAACCGGTAGCGGCGAAACTCCGCCGCAAGAAATGCTGACGCAAATTCACGAGTCTGTTCACAATCCCGAGCGCGCGCGCACCGCTTCGCAAGATGTGCACGATATTTTGGCTGCCATTCAGCAAGGCAAGACTCTGAGTGAAGCCGAGATCGTGCGTTTGTTTCGTGCGCGCGGCGACGATGTGGGCGCAATCTGCCACGCCGCCGATGCACTGCGCAAAAAACTCAATGGCGACACCGTGACTTATGTTGTCAATCGCAACATCAATTACACCAATGTCTGTTATTTCAAATGTCAGTTCTGCGCGTTTTCCAAAGGCAAAACGCACGAAAACTTGCGCGGCAAACCGTATGACATTTCGCTGGAAGAAATTCAGCGCCGCACCACAGAGGGCTGGCAGCGCGGCGCGACGGAAGTGTGCATGCAAGGTGGTATCCACCCCGATTACGACGGCAACACCTACATAGAAATTCTGGATGCCGTGAAAGCCGTGCAGCCGGAGATGCACATTCACGCATTTTCACCGCTGGAAATTTGGCAAGGCGCGGCCACACTGAATTTGCCACTCACTGATTACCTGCAACAACTGAAAGCGCACGGCTTGGGCACACTGCCTGGCACCGCCGCCGAGATTCTCGACGATGAAGTGCGCGCCACACTGTGCCCTGACAAAATCAACACCGAGCAATGGTTTGCCGTGATGGAAGCGGCGCATGCTGTCGGCTTGCGCTCCACCGCCACCATCATGTTTGGTCATATCGAACGCTATGAACATTGGGCGCGCCATTTCTTGCGCGTATTAACACTGCAGAAACAAACCGGCGGCTTTACCGAATTTGTGCCGCTGCCATTTGTGGCGGAAGAAGCGCCGATGTATTTGCGCGGTCGCGCTCGCAAAGGCCCAACTTTTCGCGAAGTAATTTTGATGCACGCCATCGCGCGCTTGGTGTTATCGCCGCACATCCACAACATTCAAGCCTCGTGGGTAAAACTGGGCAATGAAGGTGTGGTGGCTTGTCTCGCCGCCGGCGTGAATGATCTCGGCGGCACGCTGATGAATGAAAGCATCACGCGCGCAGCCGGTGCTACCCACGGTCAAGAAAATTCACCCGAAAATTTAGACGCGATGATTCGAGCGGCACAGCGCACACCGCAACATCGCAGCACGCTGTACGGCGCTGTGGATGCAGCGCATATCCAACAGTCTTACGGCGCCGAAGAATTGTTGCCGTTGATCAATGACATCACCGAGCGCCCTGCGCGCAAACACGCGGCGCTGATCAAAGTCGCACAATCCGCTTAAGATTTTTTCTGTTTTACGCGCAATTGCACCAACTGTGCCGCGACATTTTTAAACTGCGCCAATGTTTCTGCGCCCACCAAGTTTTCATACTCGGCTTCCAGTTCGTCATAAGCACTCATGGAATCTTGAATCAATTGTTTACCGCGCGCCGTGAGCGCAATTTTTTTGGCGCGGCCGTCATCCGGATCTTCCTGTTTGGTGATGTAACCCTGCTTTTCAATTTCGGCGACGATTTGACTCATCGCCTGCTTGGTCAAACCGTTGGCTTGTGCCAAATCGACAATGCGCGAGCCCTCGCGAAAATCTAAATTCAAAAACACCGTATCCCAATTTAGCTTCAAACCTTTGTGCCCTTTGGCTGAACTCTTTGCCATCAAACCACGGCTCAAATCGCGGCTGAGAAATGACAAATCGCGCCCCAGATTGTTTTTGAATGCGTGCTTCCCATTGCCTGACACCTTGCCCATGTTCCGCTCCGACGGCCTGCTGTTCTATGCCGCAGATTAACCCAAACTTTAGGCAGATAGTAAAGCGTTCTTGACCAAATCCCTGCGGCTCGCTAGTGTTAAGCCTCTTTGAATTGGCTAGGGCAGAACCATGACACAACGCGCAGGCTTTATCGGACTCGGCAACATCGGCAAACCCATGGCCATTCAATTGGCGAAAAGCGAATTTCCCACCGTGGTGTATGACATCAACCCCAAAGCCTGCGAAGAGCTCGCCGCCGAAGGCGCAACCATCGCCGCCAGCCCCGCCGAACTCGCCGCCCAGTGTCATTACATCGGCATCTGTGTGCGCGACGATGCCGACACCTTTGCCGTACTGTCCGGTGAACACGGCATTCTCGCGCGCGCGCAACCCAACACCGTGGTGGCGATTCACAGCACGGTGAAAATCGACACCATTAAAAAACTCGCGGCAACCGCGGCAGAAAAAAGCGTGCAGGTGTTTGATGCACCCATCACCGGCGGCGCACACGGCGCGGCCAGCAAACAGCTCTACTACATGTGCGGCGGTGACGAAGCGGTGATTCGCAGCGTGGAGCAATACATGCTGACTTCCGGACAAAAAGTAGTGCACGCCGGCGAGTTGGGTTGCGGCATGAAATTAAAACTGTGCAATAACTTGATGACTTACATCGAATTCATGGCCGTGCACGAAGGCATGAAACTCGCTAAAGCCTCCGGCCTCAGTTTGGATGTGCTGAAAGAAGTCACCACCGGCAACGGCGTGCTCACGCCATCCATGAAAATGATTTTCGACACCAAAAAAGGTTTCGACGAAGAAACCTTTGCACAAATCATGGCCGGCTTCAAAGCGGTCGCCATCAAAGATTTATCGAGTGCTTTGGAGTTTGCCGATTCGTTGGATATTTCACTGCCCGGCACCGGCACCTGCCGCGAAGTGGTCAAGCAGGTGTTTGGGCGCGGTTAAAACAAAGTGACAAATCAGTAGTAGGAATGGCTGCGATCGGTGTGATCCGTCACATCGTGCACGCCTTCCAACTGCGGCAGTTTTTCCATCAGCGTGCGCTCCACGCCATCTTTTAGCGTCACATCCACCGAGGCACAACCTTGGCAGCCGCCGCCAAATTTCAGCACGGCGATGTTGCCATCCATGTGATCCAACGACACTTCGCCGCTGTGTGCTGCCAACTGTGGGTTGATGTCGTTGTACAACACATAATTCACTTTGTCGGCCAACGGACTGTCATCGCTCACTTGCGGCATTTTGGCATTCGGCGCTTTGATGGTGAGCTGGCCGCCCATGCGATCAGGCGAGTAATCCACTTTCGCATCTTTCAAATAAGGAATGCTGCGCGCATCAAAATAGCAACGAAATTGTTTGAACTCGACAAACTCATCGCCCTCTTTTTCTTCACCTGGACGGCAATAAGCAATGCAAGTTTCTGCGCGTGAAGTGCCGGGGTCATTCACGAACATCCGCACGCTGATATCGGAGGTGTTTTGTTTGGCCAGCAAACCGGCTAAGTAATCTTGGGCGGATTCGGTGATATCAACTTCTAACATGGTACGCACTCATCACAACAATCGACAGGCGCTCATTGTAAAACGATCGCCTCAACAGATATACGGACAAAAAATCAGGGAATAAAACGCAGCCGCGCTATGCGTCAGGGGGCTGCTGGTTCTTCAAGCGCGTGGCGGCGCTCAGCAGGAATTTAAGCAATCGATCGCGGTCGTAGTTTTTGACTTTCTCCAGATCCAAGTGCATGGAGAAACCTTCCGCGCGCTGTTCAAAATAGGTCTGCTTGGCACCGAGGTTTTTACGGAAATCGATCACCGTGTAAACCTTCACTGGTTGGCTAAAGCCTTTGACATTGATCGTGCCCTTCTCTTCACACAGCACGATATCTTTGATCAGCGAATAGGTTTCGTGCGAGATCAAAATTTCGCCCGCCGGTGCCGCAGTTTCCAAGCGGCTGGCCAAATTCACTTCCGTCCCCAACACGGTGTAATCCAAGCGCTGCTCCGTGCCAAAGTTGCCCACGGTGCAGTAGCCGGTATTGATACCCATGCGAATTTCTAGCGGCGTTTCTATGCCTTTGCTGCCCCAGTGTTTTTGCATGATGCGCATGTGTTTCTTCATTTCGATCGCCATCGAAATACAGGCCAAACAATCGGTCTGCGCACCGCGCGTGGTGGGGTCGCCAAAAAACACCATGATGGCATCGCCAATAAACTTGTCGATGGTGCCACCGTATTTGTGGATGATCTGCGACATCTCGCTCAAATAGTGGTTGAGCATGTCGGTCATTTGATCGGCTTCCAAACTCTCCGACAGTTCAGTGAAACCTTTTATATCGGAGAAAAATACCGTCAAGCGTTTACGGCTGGTCTCTAACTTCACTTCACTGCCGGAATACACCGAACGCCAAATCTGCGGCGAGACATAGCGCGACAACTTCCACAATTTCATGCGCATGGCTTGGTGTTCGCCCGCCGTTCTTTCAACACGCAGCGTCAAATCTTTGGTGCGGCGATACATAAAGAACGAGAGCAAGCCAAAATAAATACTGACGCCAATCATCACCGGCAAGCCCGCGCTGACATGCCCCTGCCACAACCACAACTGCTTGTGAAACAGCAAGCTGACGAGAAAGCCTATTGCTAACGAGCCCACCGTTTGCGCCCAGTAGCGCACACCGTTATTCATTAAAGACTGCGCTTGAATCAGCGTGAAAAACATAAAGGCAGGCAGCAAATTGAAATCGATCACGCCGATCATCAGGCCCACTAAAAAGGCATCGCTATAACCCGCGTAATGAATCACATCCTCCACACGCTTTTCTAAATAGCGCGTAGCTAAAAAATAAATACCGTGTGGATACACCAACCAAAGCGCGGCGAGGAAATGCTGTTGCGTAAAAGTTTGCCAAGATGAATTGAGCAGCAAAGTGCCGAACGCTGCCAGAGCCAACAGCAGACGGAAATAATAGTCATTCAACGGATTCGGCGCGTGCAGATCATCAGCTTCTGCAACGGCGGGGGCATTCTGCTCGACAGGGTTGGACATCGCGTCTACTACCGCATCTCTCTTGGCTTATAGTTTGTTATGGTTGTATAGCGCTGCAAGCGCGCCGATCAGGGTAGCCGCTGGATGGTAGCTTGGCAATGTTTATCCCGTATTTACCCTAGGTCAGTCCCCCCATCCCGCTTCTACTGCTAGAATCTTGGCCCTATTTCGCATCGCCGCACTGCCTTAGATGGAAGCCTAAAAAAACAGCCGCGTTGCCGCCCGGTTTTCTTTTCAACTACTCGAGAGAGGTCACCATGCAACTGTCGTTTACACCCGATCAGGAAGCGCTGCGCCAGCAATTGCGTCAGTATTTCAGCACCCTGATGACGCCGGAATTAAAAGCCGAGCTGAATCAGGATTTCAAACACGAAGGTGGCGGCCCGCTGTGGCGCGCAGCCATGAAGAAACTCGGCAGCGATGGCTGGATCGGCCTCGGCTGGGAAAAAGCCTACGGTGGGCAGGAAAAATCTGCCATCGAACAATACATTTTTTTCTCAGAAATCATGAAAGCCGGTTTTCCGTTTCCGTTTCTTACCTCGGAATCCGTAGGGCCCGCCCTCGCCCAATTTGGCAGCCCCAATTTGAAAGCCGAAATCATCCCAAAAATTCTCGCAGGTGAAATCTGTATCTGTATCGGCTACTCCGAACCCGGTTCCGGCACCGACCTCGCCTCCATGAAAACGCGTGCCGTGAAAGATGGTGACGATCACTACATCATCAACGGCCAAAAAATGTGGACCTCACTGGCCGAGTTTTCTGATTATGTGTGGCTGGCTTGCCGCACCGGTGATGTGGAAGAAAAAGGTAAACACGGTTCGATCTCGATGTTCCTGATTCCAATGAATCACCCCGGCATTTCGATCACGCAAGTGAAAACCCTCGGCTCTGTGCGCACCAATGCGACTTATTATGAAAATGTGCGCGTGCCGAAAGAGTGGATGGTCGGCAAAGAAAATCGCGGCTGGGGCGTCATCATGAGTCAGCTCAATCGTGAACGCCTCGCCTTGGTAACGCACGGCCCCATCGTCGGCATCTTCCGTAAAGTGTGTGAATACGCCGAGAAAACAAAATTGGCCAACGGGCAGCGCTTGATCGATCAAGACTGGGTAAAAATGAAACTCGCCAAAGTGCGCGCCGGCGCGGAAGCGATCAAATTGATTTGCTACAAACAAGCCTGGTCGATTGCGCAAGGCGGTTTGGATATGGCGGAAGCCTCAGCTGCGAAAGTGTACGGTTCGGAATACATGATCGAAGCCTGCCGCGACATGATGGAAATTCTCGGTCAATCCACCACGCTGCACTCCCACTCGGAAGCCATTGTGTTGGAAGGCGAACTGGAACGACTGTATCGCACCCTGTCGATTTTGACTTTCGGCGGCGGCACCAACGAAATCCAGCGCGACATCATTTCCATCTTCGGCCTCAACATGCCGCGCCCACTACGCGCTTGATCGCAAGGAGTCAAACATTATGAACTTCGGTTTAACTGACGAACAAAAAGACATTCAAAACTTGGCAAACGAAATTCTCGGCAATGAAGTCACGCCCGATGAATTGCACCAATACGATATGTGGGCAAAAGAACGCTACAACAGCAAGTTGTGGGCGCAACTGGCCGATGCGGGCTTGCTCGGCATCGCTGTACCTGCCGACAACGGCGGCATGGGTTTTGGTTTTGCAGAACTCGCATTATTTTTAGAAGAGTGTGGTCGCGTACTCGCGCCAGTACCTGCAGTGCCTTCCCTCGTTTCTGCGCTCGCAGTACAGAAATTTGGCGATGCGTCCCTGCAAGCGATGTTAGGCGGTGTTGCCACCGGTGAAGTGGTGCTGAGTGCCGCTTTCCACGAAGAACACAGCTATGACGCTTACGATGCACAACTCGCTGCTAAAGATGGAAAACTAAACGGCAGCAAACTGTGCGTGCCTTACGCCAATATTGCGACGCGTTTATTGGTCGTCGCGAAAGAAGGCAGTGAAGTTGCGCTGTTTATTGTCGACCCCAAAGACAGCAGCGTAAAACTCACTGCATTGAAAGCGACAACTTACGAGCCGCAATGCATTGTGCAGTTCAACAACACGCCGGCACAAAAACTCGGCGGACGCGAGGCGGTAAAATTTTTGGTCGATCACTACACCCTCGCACTGTGCGCCTACCAAACCGGCGCGCTGGAAAAAATGGTGCAGATGACGGCGGCATACACCTCTGAGCGCGAACAGTTCAATGTCAAAATTGCCACCTTCCAAGCCGTGGGTCACCGCGTCGCCAACTGCTACATGGATGCGAAATGCTTGAAGCTGGTAACGCTACAAGCGATTGATCGTTTGGTCAGCGGTGACGATGCCAGCGCAGAAATTCATGCCGCCAAAATGTGGTTAGGCGATGCCGCGCACCGCACCAGTTATGCCACGCAACATTTACACGGCGGCATGGGTGTCGATCGCGACTACCCCTTATGGCGCTTTGCATTGTGGGCCAAACAAAACGAACTCACACTCGGCTCCAGCACGCAGCACCAAGTAAAACTTGCCGAGTTAATTGCTGCCGGTGATTACGATATCGACTGGTAAACCCCCTCCTCGCCTCCCCCTTGTCAGGGGGAGGTTTATTTTTTAACTTTTATTTTCTATTTTTTTAACTTTAGGAAATAGCATGGCAACTGAATTAGATATCAGCACAAAAAACTGCACCATCGAAAAAGACGGACATGTTTTGATCGTCACGCTCAATCGTCCAGAAGCAAAAAATGCGTTGTCTTCACAAATGTTGATGGGCATGTATCGCGCTTGGCGTTTGCTGGATAGCGACCCCGAACTGCGCGTGGCAGTGCTCACCGGCAAGGGCGACACTTTCTGCTCTGGCATGGATTTGAAATCCGGCACGGACGGCGATGCCGATGCCGAATTGATCCAAAAAATGATGCAAGAAGTGCCAGATTTGCACTGGCAAGCGCTGTTGCGTCACAACCAACCGATGAAACCGATTGTGATGGCAGTAGAAGGCTATGCTCTGGCAGGCGGCACGGAAATTTTGCAAGGCACGGATATTCGCGTCGCAGCCGAAGATGCTATTTTTGGTGTCACCGAATGCAAACGCGGCCTGTTCCCACTCGGCGGCTCTACCATTCGTTTGCGTCGTCAAATCCCTTACGCACTGGCGGCGGAAATTTTGCTGCTCGGTCGCCACATCACCGCGCAAGAAGCCTTGAATTGGGGCTTGATCAACCGCGTGGTGCCCAAAGGCACGGCATTGGAAGCCGGTTTGAAAATTGCGCACGAAATCGCTAATGAAAATGCACCGATTGCCGTACAAGCCATTCTGCGTTCGCTGCGTGAAAACCAACAGCACTTGAGCGAAAAAGAAGCCTTGGCCAACGAAGAACAGCTCGGCTGGCCTGTGTTTGCTTCCGCCGATGCCAAAGAAGGCATGAAAGCGTTCAAAGAAAAACGCAAACCTGTGTTCACTGGCAAGTAAAACAAATACACACAGGAAACACTGCAAAAAGGTCAGCCTCCACACTGGCCTTTTTGCATTGAGAGGAAGCAGACATGGAAACTTTACAAAATTATCAAAAAATTGCCGTCACGGGTGCTAGCGGTTTTGTTGGGCGCTATTTGGTCAAAGAATTGCTGGCCGCCGGCAAACAAGTGGTCGCCGTGGTGCGCAACCCAAACAAAGTGCCCGAATTGCAACGCGCTGGTGTTGAGTTGCGCATTGCAGATTTAGAACACCCGCAAGCCATGGCAGAAGCCTTTCACGGCTGTGATGCCGTCATCGCCAACGCGGGGCAAGTGTCTTTCAATTCCGATTACGATGCTTTGATTCGCCAAAACATCGAAGGCACCAAAAACACGCTGCAAGCCTGTAAAGACGCCGGTGTTACACGCGTGATTGCCATGTCATCGGCCAGCGTGTATCAAAAAGTATTTAGCGATTACGGCGTGGATGAAACCGCACCTTTGCGCACTGCACAAGACAAACGCCACCGTTTTAGTATTTACTCCATTTCTAAAGCACTGGCCGAACAAGAAGCTTGGCAACTGGCGCAAACTTGGTCATTACAACTGACTACGCTGCGCCCGTATGTCATTTTTGGTGCGTTTGATCAAAACTCTTTTTCGTATTGGTTTGATTGGTTGTTGCGCTGGCCTGTAGTAACACCCTACCCCTTCGGCCTTGAATTACCGATGGTGTACGGCGGTGATTTAGCGCGCGCGGTGGTGCAATCGTTAAACTGCCCTGCCACGGTTGGCGAGGCCTTTAACATCGGCGGCGACAACATCAATTTTTGGCAGTTTTACGATGCTTGGGTAGCCGCCAACGGCAATCATCCATTTTTTCGTCTGCCACTGCCGGTGCCATTCAAACGCCAACTCGACGATAGTAAATTTCGTCGCTTAACCGGCTGGCAACCGCGACCACTGCATGAGTCGCTGCAAGAAACCATTTTTGCCCAACTACATAACGGACATTTTTCATGAGCGATACCGCAACAACCGGCGTCATCACCGATATTCACCAGCGCATTGCCACCATCACATTCAATCGCCCTGAACGCAAAAACGCGTTTAATCGCGCGGCGTGGCTGTCACTGCGCGATGCGCTGATTGAAGTGCGAGACAACGACAAAGTTTCCGTCGTGGTATTCACCGGCGCCGGCAAAGATTTTTCATCCGGCGTGGATTTATCCGACTTAACCGGCGAACCCAATGAAAAGCCGCCGTTTGAACAGATGATGGACGAACTGACTCAGCTCGACAAACCGCTGCTCGCCGCTGCCAAAGGTGCCGCCATCGGTTTCGGTGCCACTGCACTGCTGCACTGCGATGTGGTGTTTGTCGGTGAATCACTCAAATTGCGCTTTCCTTTTGTGAACTTGGGTTTAGTGCCAGAAGCGGCGTGCAGTTACACCTTGGCGCGCAGCCTCGGCTATCAACAAGCAGCGGAATTATTGTTTACCGCCGAATGGGTGAATGCCGAGAAAGCTGTGCAAACCGGCATTGCGCGCGCGGTGTTTGCCGACGATGTGCTGCTCACCAAAACACAGGAAAAAGCCACAGAAATTGCACAGTGGCCGCGCAACTCGCTGCGTGAAACCAAACGCTTGATGATGCAAGCACACCGCCAACAAATTCAACAAACACGCGATTTAGAATTAGCAGCGATGATGCGGCAAGTCGGCACCCCAGAAAATATCGAAGCGGTGACGGCGTTTCTCGAAAAACGCGCACCGCGTTTTGATTAACACGCTCAATATGCAGACGGATAACAACCTGCTCACTTCACGCCGCTGGTATGCACTGGCGGCTATCAGTGTGGCTGCGTATGTTGTTACCGCCTGCTGGCTGACGGACAACACGCCCAAGTTTGATGATCTGAATGATGTGTTTGGTTTTTTCAAACAACTGGCACTCGCGCACACGCTGCCACAAAAAATTGGCGCATTTTTTTATCCCAATAACGAGCATGTCACTGCATTCAGCCACTTTATTTATTTCTTGCAGTATCACTTACTGGGCGAAGTGCGTTTTTACGGTTTAACGCTGATTGGGCACCTCATCATTATCACCACCGGCTGCCTGCTCGGCTGCGCAATAAACAGCGAACGAAAACCTTTCTATTGCGCTGTTTTCGTTATCGGCTATATCAATTTGTATTATTGGGATAGCTCGTTCAAAGCGATGACGGCAATCTCTAATCAAGCGGTTATTTTATTTAGCCTCGCCACTTTGTTTGCTTTGGTGCGTGTAAAAAGTTTTGCGCTGGGCATTACATTTGCACTGCTTGCCACTTTTACACAAGGCAACGGCGTGTTGATTTGGCCAGTCGGCGCTGCAATTCTATTGTTAGACGCGCAATATCAACCGCAACGCCTGCGCTACATCATGCTGTGGCTATTAACCGCCGTTGGCGCTGGCCTGCTGTATGCAGGGGCAAAACACACTTACGGCGCGCCGTCGCCAATTTCGCTGACTTATGTCATTGAACACTGGGAAGCAAAATTTATTGGGCAAGCGACAGGTTCAATATTTGGCTTTCTCGGCAGCACGGTGTTTTCAACGGCACACATTGAGCTTGCCGTTGCAGTGGGTGTTCTTGTCTTACTCGCGGCGCTGTTTTGGCTGTTGCGTTACCGCGATACCGATTGGTTGATCAGCGGCATTCTGCTGTTTGTGTTGGCATCCGCACTCACGGCAGCCGCAACGCGCGGCTTGGCATTTGGTGCGGCAGGTGCCATGGAGACGCGCTACAAAATGTACTCCCTGCTCACCGCTCTGCTGTTGAGTGCCGTTTGTATTGAGTATTGGTTGCCCGTGCGCTGGCGCAGTCGTGCCGCACTGCTTTTGTTGGCAGCAGCGATTAGCATCCAACTCTCTGCCTTTCGCATGGTGCCTTTTATCCAATCGCAAGCGCAGCGCTTTCAGGCTTCTCTAGCCACTTGGCTGGAGGATGGCGACTTCCGCCGCCAAGCAATCTACTTCCCACCGATGAGCGACCACTTCCTGTTCGTGGCCGAGCACTTGGGCGTTATTAATCTCATGCAATTCGCGCCTGAGGCGGCTATACTGCCGCGCCTGCCTGCGGTGGCAGGGCAATCTTGCCCACCTACCTCCACCCCTGCAGCTCCCTGTTCCATAGCCATCCGGCACCGCGGCAATGCTCTTGCTGTCGTTGTGAGTGCCGATAGCACGCTGCCTGCCCTACCGGCAACCATCACCTTGTGTGATACGCAGACAGATGCGGCTATGGCATTTGCTATCCCGAAAACAGCCACTGCCTTGCAGACTTGGCTGATTCCCGAAGCAGAAATACCTGCCGGACAGTACCGCGTGTTGATCCAGCCCGCCCAACAGGCCGCCTGCGAAACCACGCTGATTAAAAAACCGCGCAAAGTCGTTAGCGAGATGCGCACTCTGTTCAAGGAACAGACTCAAAACTAACATTGGAGTTTTATGGCATTTTCCTCACTTGGCTTGGCCGATACACTCGTGCAAGCGGTCAACGATCGCGGCTACACCCAGCCCACCCCCATCCAACTGCAAGCCATTCCTGCCGTGCTCACCGGCAAAGATTTACTGGCCGGCGCTCAAACTGGCACCGGCAAAACTGCTGCTTTTACGCTCCCTATCCTGCAGCTGCTCTCTACGAGACCCGCTCCTGCCACCCGCAAGCCCAACAGCATCCGCGCGCTAGTGCTCACGCCCACCCGTGAACTGGCAGCGCAAGTGCAAGACAATGTGCGTCACTACGGCGCGCACCTGCCACTGAAATCAATGGTGATGTCTGGCGGCGGAGCATCAATCCGCAGATCGAACAGCTAGTGAATAGATATTCTCGTCGCGACCCCGCCGCCTGCTCGACCATGTCGGCCAAGGCACGCTGGATTTCACGTAACTGGAAATCTTGTGCTGCTGGACGAAGCCGAATGCGCTGCTGGACATGGGCTGCATCCACGATATCCGCCGCATCTTAAAGTTACTCAACAAAGCGTCAGAACCTTGTTGTTTTCAGCGACTTTTCCGACGAAATCAAAGCCTTGGCCGAAGGCCTACTCGACGAACCGGTGTTGATTGAAGTGGCGCGCCGCAACGCCGCTGCCGACACCGTGGCGCAGAGCGGCTTCTGGTCGATCGCGAGCGGCAAACGCGAGCTGTTGATGAAGCGATCCAAGACAACAACTGGTATCAAGTGCTGGTGTTCACACGCACAAACACGGTGCGAACCGCCTCGCCGAACAATTGGACAGCCGGCATCAGCGCGATGGCCATCCACGGCAACAAAAGCCAAGGCAAGCGCACCAAGGCACAAGACACTACCCTCGTTGCTGTAGTGTTGGTCGCTACCGATATTGCCGCGCGCGGTATCGACATCAGCGATACCCCATGTCATTAACTTTGAACTGCCGCATGTGCCGGAAGACTATGTGCACCTGCATTGGCCGCACCGGTCGCGCCGGCGTAGAAGGTGAAGCGCTGTCGCTGGTCTGCGTCGACGAGCACAAACTTTTGGCTGGCATCGAGCGCCTGCTGAAACGCGAATTAGGAAAGAAAACGCTGCCCGATGAGCCAGACCCGTCTATTCGCGCCGAGCTCATCCCCAACGGTCGCCAGCAGAACATGCGCCCGTATCGCCAGCACCAGAACAACCCCCAATCCGCAGCGTCCGTATCGCGAACGTCGCCAAACAATGGCGAAGGACAAACAGCACAGTGAACGGTCAAACAATGGTCAGCAGCAAACCGCCGCCCAGCACAACCGCGCGACGGTGCGCCACAAGGGCAAAATCGCCAACAGCGTCCTTACGGCCAGCAACAAGCACAGCCACAACAGCGCCGCCGCACAGGCGACGAACAGCCGCTGACCAACGAAAACCGCAACCCGTTTGAAGGCGTAAAGGCCGCGCGCCCCTATCGCCACAAACGCCCAAAGCAACAAGGGCAAGGTAACGGCGGCGGCAGTTATTGGCAGAACCAAAGCAACGGCAGCAGCAATCGCAACAACAATGGCGGAGGCAATAGCTCGCGCAGCAATAACAGCGGTGGTTATCGCGGCAACAACAATGGCAGCCGTCCAAACCGCCGCGACGACAATTTCGGCAATCGTTAAAACACCACAAAATGTTTGGAAAAACAGAGCGCCATCGCTACAATGCGCGCTGCTTTTACCACAGCAAAAAAACACCGGAGGGGTGGCAGAGTGGTTGAATGCACCGGTCTTGAAAACCGGCGAAGGTGAAAGCCTTCCGTGGGTTCAAATCCCACCTCCTCCGCCATCTTCTAAACCAGCCTTGCGCCGAGCTTTTTTATTGCTTTCCCAACTAACGAACCTGCATCAAATTTCCGGTTTAATCACGTCCAATGGCTGTATCAGATAATAGCTGGGATATCGAGCCCAATCCGCAAAATCCTGGCGCGTCATCAATTGCGTTTTTCCTTTGCCTTTGCCCGCCACGGTTTTGACAATCACTTGTGGCTTGCGTACCAGGCAGCATTGGTCCACCATCTGTCTAACGCCCCATTGCTCGCCGCGCAAACCGTTGTTGTAAAAAAGCATGGCCTCCAGTGCGTCTGCCGTCAACTTCGGCAAGCTGACTGATATACATAGCCATACAACAGTTGTATTTGCTCGTCGCTGATATCAAATGTTTCGTCCATGCCATCCAGCGCCAATGCCAATTCTTTTTCTGTAAACGGCGCTTCATGCAATAACTGCTGCAGTTGTTGTGGTGCGGGCGAGTCATGTGACGAAAAAAAAGCCAACAGCAGTGATAACGACGCCATGCGAACGTGGTGGTTCAATGCCACCGCAGCCAACAGGATAGACGCCACATTCAACAGCACGGGAGATAACAACAGATCCAACCCTGCGGCAGCTGTTGAAGCAGACTGCACCACAAACAAAGTTGTCGCTCCGCCTGGGGGGTGGATACAACGCGTTACATGCATCACGCCAATAGACAAACTGACCGCCACAGCACACGCCAGCACGCCCTGTCCCAATACATGCAATACCAGCAGCCCTGACAACGCCGAGAAAGTATGCCCGCCTAATACCGCCCAAGGTTGAGACAACATGCCGTGCGGCACGGTGAATACCAGCACCGCCGTAGCGCCCATGGAGGTCAGCAACCAAGGGGAAGCACCCAGTGATTCCGTCCATCCCAACACGGCCACCAGCGCAATACCTGCCAGCGCCGTGACGGAACCCACCACTTGCTCTCGCCACGAAGGCACATGCTGAGGCACGCCCATGACATGCCGTAAACGCCAAATCCATGAACGCATCTCAAACTAATCCATCGTTCAAGGATTCAAACCGCAAACACATACCACCGCCCAAGACTACGATTCTCGAAAGGCGCGAAATATATATATCTTTAGGAAAGATTCAAGCGAACAACGCACCCCTTCTCAACTGGCAAAAACTTGGTCTGTACGCGCAGCGAGAATGAAATCATTGCGATGCAGCCCACGAATTTTGTGACTCCACCATATCACCGTCACCTTGCCCCACTCGGTGAGAATAGCGGGATGGTGATTGGCAGCTTCGGCAATTTCACCCACGCGCTGGGTAAATGCCAGCGCCTCAGCAAAATTGCGAAAAGAGAACACGCGCTGTAGTTGCAAGATGCCGTCGCTCACAATGGGCTGCCATGCAGGAATTTCGTGCATCCATTGCGCCAACTCTTCATCCGTTACGGTGGGGGCATCGGCGCGACAGGCCTCACAAGTTTGTTGTGCGAGTGTCATAAAAAAATCCTCTGCTTAAGCATTTATCGCTCAAATTGTATGCGCGTTACACTGCTACGAGTATTACTGGTAATCCCCCCATGAAACCGTGCTTACAACGATGGCCGCTATCCTGCACATCAAAGTCACGCCATAAATGATAATAATTATCATTTACAAAATAATGCGGCTGTCTTAGCATGAAGTCCTACCCTTCACACACGGTTAGGACACCATGCACAACACAGCCAACACCTCATGCCTGTACCCCCAGGCTCATGCCATCAAAGAACTGAATCAAGCGGAAACGCTGCTGTTGATGACGCTGCGCCTGTGGGCCCTGCCGCATCGCAACCCAGGTAAACAATACCCAGACTGGCGCAACGGCCTGCAAACAATTGGAGCCGGCACAGAAGCCTGCGCCGCTTTCGACGCGCTCGGCAGCCTCTTTCTCAACTACAGCGAGCGCGCAATGGATATCCGCTGCACCTGTAACACCGCGCTAGGCTCAGACGAGGCGTGGTTCTTACAAGTGATTGCCCTGCTGCAGGAACACCGCTACTGGGACGCGCAGGAAATTCTGGCCGATTGGCTATCAGCTGCCGTGGCCGATATGGCGCTGATGTGTGCCATGCAATTGGCGCAGTGCTTAAAAAAATCTGGCGTTGTCATTCCGCTTTTCTCACGCCCCCCTGCAGAAATTATTGATTTTGCTGCTTTTCGTGCGGCGCGCAGCGTAGAAACCAGCTCATCGCGTACACTAGCCACTCTACATTGATGGGCAACTATTCTTTCCATGAGCAATGAATCACCCGGCAACACTTCCGCTTCCCACTTACAGCAACTGCTGATCGGCTATTTAGTCGCCGCAAAAACTTCGCTGGATGACGCGCAGTACGAAGCGGTAAAAAATCTATTGCCAAACTACATAGCGCTCGCCAATGAAATGGTGACCATTGATGTGTTGGCCGATCGCAGCATTATGCAACAGGCAATCCACGCGTTGGCGGCAGGCAACAGCATCGAAGAAACCTTGATGTATACGCTGATGCTGCATATCTATGTATTGCTGCGCAACGGCACGCGCCACCCGCTGGAAATGGGCATCATCCGACAAAAAATTATCGGCCTACTGCCTGTTTTTAATCGCGCACGCGAGAAAGGTTTTATTCGCGACGACATTTATGCCAGCAACGAATCATTACTGATGAGCATTGCCGACAAAACCGAAGAAATGGAAGAAGCGGTAAACATACTCGCAGCCGGATATGCGCGTTACGCCACTCAGGGAGAAGGTATTCCTGCTGCTTGAATTCAAAAACTAACTGTTCACCACCGAGGACACGCACATGGAACAGGATGCAAACAACAACACCGTCACCACACCCGCTGACACAGCGGCCACTCCGCCGAGTCAAGACAGCAAAAACCTCGCGCTGCTGTGCTGGTTGGGCAGCACCCTACTGGCGTTTATTCCTGGCTTGGCGTTTTATTTAGCGAAAAAAGATGATGCGTATTTGCAAGATCAAGCCAAAGAAGCTTTGAACTGGGGCATTACTTTTACGCTGATGCTGATTATCGGCAATGTGCTGGCGATTATTTTGGTGGGTTTTTTAGTGATTATCGTCGCGTGGCTGATCCACATTGTGTTTTGCATTATGGGCGCAGTGGCCGTTTCCGATGGCAAACCGTTTCGCGTGCCGTTTGCTTTACGGTTAATCAAATAAATGGGTTATCGCTTGTCCATGCCTTGCTGCAAATCCGGCCACGCGGCTTTGAGGTAGGCAAGCATGGACCACAGCGTGAGCACCGCCGCTGCATACAAGCAAAGAATCCCGATGATCGCTACCCAACTGGTATCTTCATACGCGCCCAGCAATAACAACAAGGCCACCATCTGCATCGCTGTTTTTACTTTGCCGATATAAGAAACTGCCACGCTGGCGCGTTTGCCCAATTCCGCCATCCATTCGCGCAGTGCGGACACCACAATTTCACGACAAATAATGACGATGGTTGGCAACACAAACCAAACATGCGGATAGCGGTTCACTAATAACACCAGCGCCACCACCACCATCAATTTGTCGGCCACTGGATCAATAAACGCACCAAATGGCGTGGACTGATTCCACTTGCGCGCTAAATAGCCATCCAACCAATCCGTTAAACCCGCCAAACCAAACACCGCCGCGCACAGCCAATTGGTCCATGGCATCGGCAAATAAAACAGCAGCACAAACAGTGGAATCAGCAGGATGCGCAGCAGTGATAGTAGGTTGGGAAGATTCATAGCTCAACGCACTCGTAGCGGTTTCTACATTCTAGGTGTTGCACTGGTGTTTCGCAAAGCGTTGCAAAGCCTCATCAACTAATCAGGAAACACCAAACAATCGAAGTAGGATTTACCCGAGAACTCTCTCATCTTGACCAAAACACTCACGTCAACAAACCCTTTTTGAGGCGCGGCACTTCTCAAGGCGCCATGAAACCAGTCCGCACGGCCTGTATTAGCGCGAATACGCTGCAAAAACCCCAAGGATCTATCAATGGCTTCTGGTGGCAGCCAGCTAATCAGGTTGCTGCCCACAAAACGCCTCGCCTCACTGGTTGCTAAGCCTAGCAATTTCAGTAGTGCGATATTGGCATCACAAACCAATCCACCTTCATCAATCACACACAAAGGACAAGATAAATCATCCAATATTTTTTGATACATCACTTGCTGAATGGGCTCATCACCCAATTGCTCTTTCATCATCATGGCAAAAAATTGATGGGAGACCGCTAATGCTCGCTCACCGCCAGCTGCGCGCAACTTTTCAATAATGTGTTTTTCTGTTCGCGTTGGGTTCACCGTGCCGTGCAGCCCCATCTCTCCCATACCCGTGAGCAACCAATGCAGCGACAGATTTAAACGCACAGACAGTGCGGCCAAATGATCAAAAGAAATTTTTCCTGATGAAACCCATTCAGAAACAGACGCTTTTGAAACTTGCAAATCTAAAGATAACTCGGTGATAGATACCTCACGCAACTGCATAGCAAATCGCAAACGCTCTTTCATGCCGTCCATTGACTTCATATCTCATCCTTTGACTTTAAAAAAGATAAATTGCACACCACTGGTGTCCTTATTGCTGAACAACCGGCAGCGCAAATTAAAATAAAGAGTTTCATTGTTTTTTGAAGAAGGCATCGTAAGGCTATTTACGCTGGTATATGTTTTTGTTAGCGCGCCTTCCAATAAAACAGCAAATTCGGAGCGCAAACGGTGCGGCAGCCACTTTTTGTAACTCTGCCCCACTAATGCATCCAACGCATCACATTCCAAACCTAACAAATGCGCAAAAGCTTCGTTAGCCACTAATAAGTTGCCGTGATGACACAAAATCACAGAAGGCAGCGCCATATCAGCCAATAATGTTTTTGCATGTAATTGTTGCAAAGAAGCAGAAATACCTGTCATCTCAATAGATTGTAATAACCCCAGCAGATGGCGAGAGGTACTCTCACCGTAGTGTCGTAATGCCACCAGTAGCTGTTCTTCCATGGGGCTTAAATCCATTTTTTCTGGTGCCATTTCAGAGCCCACACCATGAACCAGCCAATCTAAGGAGACATCCAAAGCAACGGCTATTTGTGCCAATCCTGCAACCATTAAACCTTTGCCTTGCAACCAACCTGCCGCCTTGGTAGCACTCTCTCCCGTCAGGCGAGCCAAATCTGCCGATTTCAAACCGCGTGCAGCTAATACTTGCCTTAGCCGCTCACCAAATTGTGCGCGCAATAACGAATCCACTGTTTATCCCTGCAATTTGTCAGACAAGTATCACTGCCACTGCTCCAAGTGACAGCAATTGCCTAACAAACTATATATCAAGCACCGTCTTGTTAGGCAATTTTTAGCAATAAGCTATCAAAAAAAAAAACGCCAAACCCATCACAAAAAAGAGTGGGCTAGCCTAATTGCCACAGTTTGAGTAAGTACAGCCATGGAGAAATCGGCATGAATAAAATTTTGGTGGTGGATGACAGCAAAACTTACTTGCAATTTGCTAGCAACGCGCTAAAGCGTGGTGGCTACGAGGTGCTGACTGCAGACAATGCATGGATTTCCAACATTATCAATCAAGAAAAACCTGATTTGGTCATTATGGATGTGCAACTGGGTGCTGTCAGCGGTGTTAACGCCGTAACCGCATTGCGTAAACGCAGTTTTTGCCAGAAAACCAAAATTGTTTTGCACTCCTCCGAAGAAGCCTCCGCACTGGCCGCCATGGCCAAAACTTGCGGTGCTGATGGGTTTTTACCCAAAGATGGCAGTGAAGTGACATTACTGCGCTGTGTAAAACAAATGTTGGGAACAACTGTCCACACCAGCACCCCTGCCGCTTTAACTCCACAGCATTAATTCAGCAGTGAGCAAGCATCATGGCGCATTATTTGCATTTTGAATCCAGTTTGGGCTCTAGGCTCGTCAATGTTAGCGATGTGGTGGAAGTTATTCCCTTGGTCGCCTTACAGCCACAAGGCTCAGAAGACCCTTTGTTTTGTGGGCTATTAAATTATCGTGGGCAGATCGTGCCTGTTTTTGATCTCTCAGCCAGCTCGCAAGAACGATTACACGATGCGCAATCTTTTCTTATTGTGGCGCAATGTGAAAATCAAGGCATCGCTTTTTTGGCAAAGGAAGTGAATTCCATTATTGATGTTGCACCAGAACTCATTTCAGAAATTCGCCCCGCTAATTCCCCCATGTTTCATGTTGCCAAGTGGGCTGACGATATTCTGCGCATTGTTGAACCGCGAGAGTTTATTGGATGAAAGCCTCTGCTGAATTTAATGCAGCAGATTCATCTTACTGCACCCGTCGACTAGGAGAGCATCTAGAACAACACATGGGTTTTAATTTAGAAACCGTGAATCTCGATGCATTGTGCCAACAACTCATTTTTACCGAGCAGGAATTTTCTTCTTTTGAAAGTTATGCCATTGCCATTGCCTCGCTTATTGCCGTGCATGAAACTTATTTCTTACGCCATGCCGACCAATTTGATTGGCTTTGTTACCACTGGTTGCCGCAATGGCTGGTTGTGCATCCTAATCCGCAACGCACACTGCGCATACTCAGCGCAGGCTGTGCATCCGGTGAAGAAGCGTATTCACTGGCGGCAAGGTTACAGCCCATTATGACTGCAGCAGGTCATCGCACACTTTCCATTACCGCAATGGATATTAATGAAAAAGCCATTGCCAAAGCACACATAGGTCGTTATGGATTGTGGTCGCTGCGCGGAATTGATGTTCGCCACGAACAACATTGGCTTGATATCGGTTTACGCACCGTTTCGGTAAAAGATTGGGTAAGAGAATGCATTACCTTTGAGTGCCACAATTTGAATACGCCACTGGCAGAATCAGAGCCTTACGACTTAATTTTATGCAGAAACATGTTGATCTACATGCACGAAAAAGCAGTAGACAATATTTTAGATAATTTGCATCACTGCTTGGCATCAGACGGCATTATTCTTCCAGGTCCCAGCGACCCAAACCCCAGCACCAACAGCCATTTAATGGTGGATTGGCAAGATGGCATACGCCGCTTTGTCACAAAAAAAGACCACCTTTTCACCAAAGAAAAAACCACACTGACGCAAAAAATTGAACTGGCGCATCACACGGAAACGGCACACCACAAAAAAGCATCCACACATTCATCCACAGCCAAACACGCGGTTCACGAATTACCGAGTGCTGCTTTACTAAAACCCTACGCTGCCATTGAGTCTCTCATTAAATCTGGCTATTACATGGAAGCGCGCGATTTACTCGAGCAGCGCATTCATCACAACGCTCAAGATACACGCAGCTATGTAATGCTGTGCATGTTATTTATGGATCTTGACGAAATTGGCACAGCCTTAGAAATGGCAAGAAAAGCTGTCTACTTAGAACCCAACGAGCCATTCCCCGCCTATTTGATGGCTGTTATTAAACAACGCAGCGGTGACGAAAAAGCCGCCAGCCATGACAGCCGATGGATTTATCAACAACTGGAAAAACTTCCAGATGAGCATTGCATACCCTTCTGCGAAGAAATTACCGTTAAACAACTGAAGGAGGTTTTACATGCCGGCTTCTGAATCACGGTTCGACTGGGACTCACTCAAAAACCGCTTGAATGACATCTCAAAAATCGGAAACGAAGAGAGAACAATAGAGCAAATTCGAGAAACTCTGGTTGAGCGCGCAGAACGCTTTCGTCGTGAAGAAAGTACCGTACACAATGAAACGGAAGAAATGATCGTCTTTCAAGAAGGCGATGAGCGTTACGCCATTCCGCTGCGTATGCTCTCTGAAATACGCCCCATCACACGCATGACCCCTCTTCCATTGGTCTCTAAAAATATTCTCGGCGTTATCAACTTCCGAGGAAAAATTGTAGCCATGTACGGTCTCTCACGAGATTCTCATAAAAAAACCACCGAAACTTTGAAAGATAGCCACCAAGGAGATGTTCATCATGGACAAAAAATTGGCTCTGCATTAATTGGGCACGGCATAGCTGCAAACCTTGCTTTATTTGCCGACCAAGTCATTGGCACATTAAGCATCTCGGCGGCAGAAATTCGGGAAGCACCCATCTCACTGGGGGAATTTGATTACATTCGCGGCGTGGGAACAGACGGGCTTATTTTTCTTGATTTAGAAAACCTAGTAAAAAACAAACAATTCTATATGGCATGAGGATATATCCATGAAAAACATGAGTAATGAAGTCAACACAGCAGGTCAAGTCATTTACGATATTGAAGCGCGTAAATCATACTTACAAATTACTGATGAAGATGCCAAACGCATGATGGCAATTAAGCCGCTTGCCGAAGCCAATGTTGACACTATTTTAGACAGACTCTATGAACACTTCGTGTCTTTTAATAGCACAAAGGCTTTCCTGCAAAGTGATAAGCACATTACAAACTTAAAATCCGCGCAAAGAAAATTCTTCATGAAAATTATGGATGGAAAATATGACCATGATTTTCTGGAAGGCAGGATCAGCGTTGGACGAACACATGAACGGATTGGTCTTGAACCTGAATGGTATATCGGTGCGTACAGCCGTTATATCAATCTGATTCTTCCCTTTATTGTTGAAGAGATGAAAGGCAAGCCACAAGCCATCACCCAGCATGTTTCCAGCTTAGTCAAAATTATATTTCTGGATATGGGGCTTGCCATTGACACCTATATCGAAGCCATGAAAATCAGAGAAAACAATCTCAAACAACAATTTATTGGAAACCTTTCTCAGTTTTCTGGCAGCCTGTCTGAAGCCACTAACTCCATTGTCTCTGCCACTTCACAACAAAGTGCCACCGCCAGCGAGCAGGCAACTTCTGTGCAAGAAGTGTCTGCCACTGTGGCTGAGGTTAAACAAACCTCTATTCAAGCCGTGGACCATGCCTCTAAAGTAATTTCTTCTGCAGAGGGTGCTGTTGTTGCTTCAAAAGAGGGAACGCAAGCCGTGGAGGAATCTATTCACGGCATGCACGACATTCAAAAACAAGTGGAAGCGATTGCTGAAAAAATTCTCGGCTTGAGTGAGCAAACACAACAAATTGGTGAAATCATTCAATCCGTGAATGAAATTGCCGAGCAATCAAAATTGCTGGCACTCAATGCGGCTATTGAGGCGGCGCGAGCCGGTGAACACGGCAAAGGTTTCTCTGTGGTGGCCTCTGAAATTCGCACACTGGCAGACCAAAGTAAGCAAGCCACCAATCAGGTGCGCGGCATTCTCGGCGAGATTCAAAAAGCCACTAACAGCGCCGTTATCGCAACGGAAGAAGGCGGGAAAAAAGTGGATTCTGGCGTACTGCTCGCCAACCGTGCAGGCGAAAACATTCACCGCCTCGCGCAAGCTATTGCTGAATCCGCAGATTCTGGCCGCCTGATTTCTTCGTCGTCTCAACAGCAAACTGCCGGCGTTGAGCAAATTGCTGTTGCCATGCAGCAAATTAGCCAAGCCACCAAAGATGCACTCAACGCAGTGAAGAAAACAGAAGAAGTTGCGCACAGCTTGCGCCAGCTCTCTGGCAACATTGACGAGCTGATTGAATCATTCAGCACGGTGAAAAAACTTGAGGTGGAATGGAAACTGGCTTGAGAAAACACCTCTTATTTTCAGTGGATTATTGACTGAGGTTAGATAGTCGTCATGGATACGGTTGAGTTCCGCAACACTTTATTGCAGGCCTTTTCAGAAGAAGCTCCCGATTTATTGGGCAAAGCTGAAAAATCTTTTTTTGATTTAGACGAAGCAGATGAGTTTGACCAAGTTTCTCACTGCGAGTCTTTGAAACGCGCCCTGCATTCATTTAAAGGTTCAGCCAGCGCGATTGGTCGAGCCGATATTCGTGATGTATGCCACGCCATGGAAGATATGGTGCTGTTGATTGCCCAAGATCAAAAATTGCCAGAGCGCATGGATGCCTTGCAATTTGGGCTGCAATTTCTGCACATTGCCGCAGCCAATCCAGCTGACTCATTAGACCCTGAAAATATTTTATCCGTACTATCAAATCCAGCGTTACTGCAACAAATAATTTCCACCACAGATGAACCAGAAACGCCAGCCGATGAAATCTCTGAAGAAACGGCAACCGCACAACAGAAAGAAACAGAGACCACAAAAAATACAGAATCGCAAAAAAACATTGCGCAATCACCAACGCCTAACGCTGTTTCTGATATTACTAGCGCGCTATCAGAAACCATTCGAGTATCTATTAGCAAAATAGAAAATATGCAATCGAATGTTGGCGAAATGGTTGCCATTCGTTTGCAGCAAGATGACAGTTTGTCCCTGCTTAATGACTTGCAACGGCATGTTGCCAGCATGGCCACTCAATGGAGAACACTCGGCAGCGAAATACGCGAATTTAAGCAGCATTTATCGCCCACGCTGTCAGTAAAACTGGATAGCCGCGTATCCACTTTCACCGCAGCCGTTAAACAAGCTGAACGACAACTGTTTCATTTATCGCAACAAATGGGCAGCCAGACAGGGCAACTCAGCTTGCTGTGTGATGCCATGGACACTGGCTTGCGCGCTATTCGCATGATGCCTTTAGGGCCTTTTCTCGAATCTTTTCGTGCAACAGCTCGCGATGCAGCGCGTTCATTAGGAAAAAGTCACACTGGAGTGTGATGATCGCGGCATCGAGATTGATCGTTTAGTGCTGGAACATATTCGTGAACCCATTTTGCATTTAGTGCGCAATGCGGTGGGTCACGGCATTGAAACACCAGAAAACCGCCAAGCTCTTAGCAAACCGGAAACCGGCAGCATTCGTATTCGTGCAGAACTGCGTGGTGATTATGTTTCCATCGCCATTATGGACGATGGTGCAGGTTTTAATCGTGAGCGTATTTTTCAAAAAGCATCTGCATTAGGTATCGTGCGCTCAATGGATGAACTAACCGATGAGCGTTTAATTGAAATTGTGTGTCGCCCAGGATTTAGCACGGCCAGTAGTACCGATTTGGTGTCAGGGCGCGGCGTAGGCATGGATGTTGTCTCCACGATGATTTTAGAAGTGGGCGGCACGATTGAATTAGAAACAATCGAAGGTGGCGGCAGTTGTTTTACTCTACGCGTGCCTTCCAGCCTCGCCACCACGCAAGGTTTAATTTTACAAGTCGGCAATGCTTGCTACGGCGTTGTACTCGACATGGTAGAAAGAATTGTGCGCGCAAAATTGGATGACCTCACTACAGTGGAAGGTCAAGAAGTTTTGTATCTCGATCAGAATCCTATTTCCGTCACCAGTTTGGCTGCACTGCTGCAATATCGCCAGCATTTACCCAATAATCGTCAACGCGCATACCCGATTGTTATTTTGCGCGCTGGCACAATGCGGCTCGCTATGATTGTTGACGACATTCCGGGCGAAATTCCCATGATCGTCAAACCGATGGGACCACAATTTGAACACATGAAATTATACGCAGGCGGATCTATTCTCGCCGATGGCAGTGTTTTACCTGTGCTGGAAGCACGCCATGTTATTACGATGATTTCCAGTGGAGGTTCGATTTATAAAACGACAGACAACCAAGATAACGCAGCAGACGCTGACTCTCCTCGATACGGCGACAAAAACCAAGAATCTCGCACTGAGCGCAGTGCAATTCTGGTTGTGGATGATTCCATCACCACGAGAACATTAGAGCGAAATATTTTAGAGGCGGCAGGCTATCGCGTATTAGTTGCAACCGACGGTATTGAAGCGGCAGATATTTTACGCATGGAAGACAATATCGCTTTAGTCGTTACCGATTTGGAAATGCCGCGCATGACAGGCATTGAATTGTGCAAACACATTCGCTCTGGCACTAAAAAACATCTCCCCATAATTATGGTGACATCGGTAGGCACAGAAAGTGAAAAAGAAAAAGGATTAAAAGCCGGTGCAGATGCCTACATTATCAAAGGAAATTTTCAACAAGATCACTTTCTTTCTACTGTGCGACGCTTTGTTAATATCTAATGGAAAACACCATTCGTATTTTGGTCGTCGAAGACAACCTTGTTGTTCAACATTACATTCGTGGCGCGCTCAGCACAGAACCTTGTAATGAAATTATTGCTGTGATCGACAATGGCATTGACGCACTACAAGCCATTAGCACACTAAAACCTGATGTCGTTTTGCTCGATCTTTTTCTACCCGGCATGGATGGTATTGATGTTATTCGCCGAGTGATGGCGGATGCTCCCTGCCCTATTGTTGTGCTCAGTGCGGAACTGGATCGCAAAGATCAAGACCTCACTTTTGAAGCGCAGCGCGCTGGAGCGGTATCGGTATTGGCAAAACCTGTTGGTATGGAAGCGGAGCAATTTCAACAATTCAGCCAAACACTTTGCAAAACAATCAAGTTGATGTCGCAAGTTAAAGTTACGCGACGCTGGTTATCTACACCCAACACCCCCCCTCCGCCTGTTATTCCTACTTCAACAACAGCACCGCGCACGCTTAAAGATTGCACGCTGGTTGCTATTGGCTCATCAACTGGCGGCCCTGCTGCGCTGTACAGTATTTTGGAAGCGCTCGGGTCTGACTTTCCATTCTCTGTCCTGATTGCACAGCATATCGCTGTAGGGTTCGCCACCACATTGAGTGATTGGCTCGCAAAAACTGGTTGTCCGATCCACATTCCAGAACAAGGAGAAGTGATGCAGCGTGGGCAAGTGTATCTTTCACCCGACAATAAACATTTAGTGTTGGGTGCAAACCAAACTTTATTTCATGTCGATAATCCGAGTGCGCGTTTTACACCCAGTGTCGACATGTTATTTGATTCCGTTGCGCACAATTATTCAGGAAAAATTGCCGCTATTATTTTAACAGGCATGGGGAATGATGGCACTGCGGGGATGCATCACTTATATCGGCGCGGTGCATTGACAATAGCCGAAGATGAAAGCAGTTGCGTGGTATTTGGTATGCCTGCCGCTGCCATCGCAGCAGGCATTGTCACACACACAAAATCACTGCCTGCGATTTGTGAAATGTTTCGTGAGGTACACCACTAAAAACGCAGTGTTTTTTTACCACACACCCACTTGCTGCATCATGGCTTTGAAACGCTCCATCGCGCGGAACTTCACCGCCAACTCACGGTGATCTTCGCCTTCTTCCACCCAGAAAGCGCGCCCCCACGGTGATGGCGTCCACGGTAGTACGCTGGAGTGATAAGTCGCCGCTGGATCGAGTGAATCCAAAAATTCTTTGGTCATCAATTCCATCGGACTCAACACCACATCAAACGGTTGACCGTACTTGCCATTCGCTTTGCGCAAATCCATCAAAATATTCACGATTTCTGCCAAGCGTTTGTTTTTCGATGGCACACCGAGCCAGCCATCGTTATTGGCCGCACGCTGAAACGCCGCTTTGCTCGCACCACCCACCCACACAGGTACTTTCTGTGTCGGCGCAGGTGAATGAATCACTTGATCGTAGTGAAAAAATTCACCGTGATGCGACACCACTTCGCCGCTGTGCAACTGCTGCACGCAGGTAATCACTTCATCCAAACGGCGACCGCGCGCAGAAAATTCGATGCCCATCAAATCAAATTCTTCTTTGATCCAACCGGCAGATACGCCGCACACCACGCGATTATTGGTAAACAGCGCAGCCGCTGCCGTCGCTCGTGCAACCGTGAATGGATCGCGCAACGCGGCGAGATAAATATTGGTAGCGAGGCGCAAGGTTTTTGTCGCCACACCTAGAGCCGTCAATGTCACCCACGGATCTGCCCAGGGATTGGTTTTTGGCCACCACACTTTGCCGTCTGGTGTGTACGGATACGGCGTTTCAATTTGCGTGGGATACACAAGGTGATCGGGAACGGTGATGCCCTCGTAACCCAATTCTTCCGCTTTTTGTGCAATGGCAACAAATTGATCCACTTCCGTGGTGTTGACGAGAGAAATCCAATACTTCATGCAAACCTGCTCCTGTTAATGTTTGTCTTACGCATGCAAATGCGCGTAAATCACTTCTGCCAATTCTGCGCTAATGCCTTGCACGCGCGCAATATCATCTGCACTGGCGCGCACCACTTCTTGCAAACCACCAAAGTGCCGCAACAGCGCGCGCCGACGCGTCGGACCCACACCGGTAATACCTTCCAAGGGCGAGGCACTGCGTTTTTTATCGCGCCGTGCGGTGTGACCTGCCACGGCAAAGCGATGTGCCTCATCGCGAATTTGTTGAATCAAGTGCAATGCGGGGGAATCGTCCGGCAAGATGCGCGCCTTGTCTTCACCATAAAAAAACAACTGTTCAAACCCCGCTTTGCGCGTTGTACCTTTTGCCACCCCCACTAATAACATATCGGCAATTTGCAATTCGTTGATCACTTCGACGGCTTGCGAAAGCTGTCCTTTGCCTCCGTCGATCAACAAAATATCGGGAAACACACTGTCATTTTCTTGCAAACGACGATAGCGCCGCGTCAGCGCCTGCTTCATGGCGGCGTAATCATCGCCGGCAGTAATGCCATCAATATTGAAGCGACGGTAATCGCTTTTTCGTGCACCCTGACGATCAAACACCACGCACGAAGCCACCGTTGCTTCACCAGAGGAGTGACTGATGTCAAAACACTCCACGCGCTCTGGCACTGCGTCCAAGCCTAACACCTCGCGCAGCGCATCAAAACGCGCTTCGATATTTTGTTTGCTCGCCAATTTTTGCAATAAATTTTCCTGCGCAGCTTTTTTGGCCATCGAGAGCCATTGCTGACGATGGGTGCGCACCTGCGCACTCACACTCACCTTGCGCCCTATTCTTTCACTCAAAGCACTTTGTAGAACACTGGCTGCATGCGCATCGACAGCCGACAAAATGACTTCTTGTGGAATTTCTCGCTCACTGCCGAGATAAAACTGCGCGGCAAAATCCACCAAAACACTTTCCGCATCTTCTTCAACAGACAGCGAGGGAAAATAGCTGCGACTGCCCAAGATACGCCCCTGTCGCACAAACAGCACATGCACGCACACCAAACCTGCGCGCTGTGCGCTGGCTAAAATATCGGCATTCACCAATACGCCATTTTCTACCGCTTGCTGTTCCTGCACCGAGCGCAAACTGGCGATACGGTCGCGCAATTCCGCCGCACGCTCAAATTGCAAGGCGTCGGCAGCGGCCTCCATTTCACCGGCCAATAAGTGCATCACGCGCTGCTCTTGCCCAGACAAAAACAGCGCAGTGATCTCTACATCTTTTTTGTACTGTTCCGGCGCAACCAAACCGACACAAGGCCCAGAACAGCGATGAATTTGATATTGCAAACACGGCCGGCTGCGGTTGCGAAAAAATGAATCTTCACATTGGCGCACACGCGTAAACTTTTGCAAAAAATTGAGACTCTCACGCACCGCTCCACTGTGCGGGAACGGACCAAAATAGCGGCCTTTTTTCTGTTTCGCGCCGCGATGAAAGGCCAAGCGTGGATAAGTCTCACCTTCGCTTAAATAAATATACGGGTAAGATTTATCATCGCGAAGCAGAATGTTGTATGGCGGATGATGCGCTTTGATCAGATTTTGCTCAAGGATCAACGCCTCCGTTTCACTGGCAGTAACCGTGAGTTCTATGCGCGCGATGCGCGACACCAGTGCCTGCGTTTTAGTCCCCAAACCGCTGCCGCGAAAATAACTGGCGAGTCGTTTTTTGAGATTGGCGGCTTTACCCACATACAACAAGGTTTCTGCTGCATCGGCATGTTTTGCGCCGTACATCTGATACACACCGGGGTGTGTGGTTGCGTTTGCCAGAAAATTCCGGCTATCAAATAACGCTGCTGTTGATTCAGCCATCGCCGTCCGGCACAAACAATTTGTGACGCAGCGCGAGCAGCGTCAACCCCACATCATTTTCTACGCCCAACTTTTCAAACATGCGGTAGCGATAGGTGTTGACGGTTTTTGGGCTGACATTGAGTTGATCGGCAATATCTTGCGCGCTCTGACAGCCGACAATCATCAACGCCACTTGCATCTCGCGATCCGACAATTCATCAAACGGCGATTGATTCGCGCCACTGCGTTTGCGCAAGGGCTTCAACGCTAATTCTTGTGCGATTTTTCTGCACACATAATGATTGCCGCTGTGTACTTCGCGAATCGCATGCACCAATTCATCCATGGCACTGTCTTTGGTGACAAAACCGCGCGCGCCCGCTTCCAGCAATAAATCGGGAAATGGATCGTCAGCACAGGCGGTAATCACCACCACTTTGCTATCGGGTGAGCGGCGTTGCATGCGCTGCGTAGCTTCAATGCCACCGATGCCCGGCATGCGCACATCCATCAACACCACATGTGGCTTCAAAGCTTCTGCTTTATCTAACGCGTCTTCACCACTGGATGCTTCTGCAACAACCGTAAAATTTTCAACGCTACCTAAAGCATGTCGCAAACCGACACGCACCAAATCATGATCATCCGCTATCAAAATATTGACGGTTTCCATACGCGCGCTATTCCTAATTTATCCAAGCGCGCGCATTGCTAAATAAACGCAACCACGAACCGTTTTCTTGCCATGCGTCAGGATGCCACGAATGTTGCACCGCGCGAATCACGCGTTCTGGGTGCGGCATCATGATCGTGTGGCGGCCATCGCTATTGGTGACGGCGGTAATACCGCGCGGCGAACCGTTGGGGTTGGCGGGAAATGTCTCGGTGACATGGCCGTAGTTGTCGATATAGCGCAGCGCCACTTGCCCACTGCCATCTAAGTTTTTCAGAGCGGTGACATCTTCAAACTCCGCGCGCCCTTCGCCGTGCGCCACGATGATCGGCATTTTGGAACCCGCCATCCCCGACAACAAAATAGAAGCTGACTGTTCTACTTCCACCATCACCAAACGCGCTTCAAATTGTTCACTGGTGTTGCGCACAAAGCGCGGCCAATGCTCGGCCCCGGGAATTAAATCTTTCAGATGCGACACCATCTGACAGCCGTTGCACACACCCAAACTAAATACATCTTGGCGGTGAAAAAACTGCTCAAACATGTCGCGCACACGGGTGTTGAACAAAATACTTTTTGCCCAACCGCCGCCTGCACCCAGCACATCGCCGTAAGAAAAGCCGCCGCAAGCGGCAAAACCTTTGAAATCTTTTAAGTCGACGCGCGCACTCAACAAATCACTCATGTGCACATCCACCGCAGCAAAACCGGCGCGATCAAATGCTGCCGCCATTTCCACATGGCCGTTCACGCCCTGCTCGCGCAAAATCGCCACACGCGGACGCACACCCGTTGCAATCATCGGCGCTGCGATATCTTGGTTTTGATCAAACGACAGCGATACCGACAAACCGGGGTTTTCGTTATCCAGAACCGTTTGTTTTTCTTGCTGTGCACATTCGGGATTGTCGCGCAGCGCTTGCAGGCGATAACTGGTTTCCCACCACAGCGCCAGCGCATCCACACGCGGCATTTCCAACACCGTATTGCTGCCATCCAACACGCGCAACTGATCGTCGCCGTTGATAAAACCAATGCGATGCAAACAATTTGATAACTGATATTTTTCTGCTAATTGCTGCAATGCATCGATGTCATCCACACGCACTTGCAACACTGCCCCTGGCTCTTCTGCAAACAATGCTGCCAGCGGATCATCGCCTAATTCATGGATAGCAACATCCACACCACAGTGACCGGCAAACGCCATCTCCGCTACCGTTGCCCACAAACCGCCGTCGGAGCGATCGTGATACGCCAACAACAGATTTTGCTCCAACGCGTCTTGCATCAAAGCAAAAAATTGCGCGAGTTGTTGCGGTTGGTCGAGATCGGGCGCTTCATCGCCTATCTGCCCAAATACCTGCGCCAACGCAGACGCACCGAGACGATTTTTTCTATTACCTAAATCCAACAAAAATAACGCGGTGCTGCCTTTATCGGTACGCAATTCTGGCGTCACTGTTTTGTGCACATCCAACACCGGTGCGAATGCCGAAATAATGAGCGACATCGGTGCTGTGACGGATTTCTCTACACCGTTTTCTTGCCAGCGCGTGCGCATCGACATGGAATCTTTACCCACCGGCACCGTGATACCCAATTGTGGACACAACTCCATACCCACCGTGCGCACGGCATCAAACAGTTTTTCATCTTCGTTGGCGTGACCGGCTGCACACATCCAGTTGGCAGACAATTTAATGTCTGACAATTTTTCAATGCGCGTAGCAGCGATATTGGTGATGGCTTCGGCAATCGCTAAACGCGCTGATGCAGGCGCAGAAATAATTGCCGCTGGCGTGCGTTCACCCATCGCCATTGCTTCGCCGGCATTGGTGTCATACGCCACGGTCGTAACAGCGCAATCGGCCACGGGGATTTGCCACGGCCCGACCATTTGGTCGCGCGCCACCATGCCCGTCACTGAGCGATCACCAATCGTGATCAAAAAGTTTTTCGAGGCAACCGACGGCAGTTGCAATACGCGCTCTGCCGCTTCGCGAAACTTAATGCCGCTGTGAGAAAATATTTTTTGCGCGATGGTTTTGCGCGCGATACTGCGCGTCATTTTTGGCGGTTTGCCAAATAACAACGACATTGGCAAATCCACCGGCGCATTGTTGAAATGCGAATCATCCACGCGCAAATGTTTTTCTGCGGTCGCCGTACCCACCACCGCATACGGGCAGCGTTCACGCGCACAAATCGCATCAAACTGCGCGAGGTCTTCTTCTTTAACGGCCAGCACATAACGCTCTTGTGCTTCGTTACACCAAATGGCCAGCGGACTCATACCCGGCTCGTCACTCGGCACAGCGCGCAAATCAAAAACACCACCTGTGCCGCCATCTTTTACCAACTCGGGCAGTGCGTTAGACAAACCACCTGCGCCGACATCGTGAATAAATTGAATAGGATTTTTTTCGCCCAACTGCCAACAGCGATCAATCACTTCCTGACAGCGGCGTTCGATTTCTGGGTTTTGGCGCTGTACGGATGCAAAATCCAAATCCGCACTGCTCTGACCGGATGCCATGGAAGAAGCTGCACCGCCACCCAAACCAATTTGCATGGCGGGGCCGCCGAGCACTATCAATTTTGCACCGGCGTTAAACGGTGTTTTCTCCACATGCTCGGCGCGAATATTGCCGTAGCCGCCAGCAATCATGATCGGCTTGTGATAGCCGCGCATCTCACTGCCGTTCGCACCTTCTGCCGACAATTCAAAACTGCGGAAATAACCGCACAAATTCGGGCGGCCAAATTCATTGTTGAAGGCCGCACCGCCCAGTGGACCTTCGGTCATGATGTCCAAAGCGGATACGATGCGATCGGGCTTGCCGTAGCTTTCACCGTTTTCGTTTTTCTCCCACGGCTGTTCATAACCGGGGATTAACAAATTGGACACGGAAAAACCCGTTAAACCCGCTTTCGGTTTTGATCCGCGCCCCACGGCGCCTTCGTCGCGAATTTCACCACCAGCACCCGTACCTGCGCCGGGGAATGGCGCAATCGCAGTGGGATGGTTGTGTGTTTCCACTTTCATTAACAAATGCACTGCTTCTTGATGCGCTGCATATTCTGCGGTTTGCGGATCAGGAAAGAAGCGCCCTGCGCGCTGCCCTGTTACCACCGCCGCGTTATCGGAATACGCCGACAGCACATTGTCGCCCGCGCATTCGTTGGTGTTACGAATCATTTTGAACAGCGATTTTTCTTGCGCTACGCCATCGATCAACCAATCGGCATTAAAAATTTTGTGGCGGCAGTGTTCAGAGTTTGCCTGTGCAAACATCATCAATTCCACATCCACCGGATTGCGTTTCAGCGCGGTAAAACTCTCGACCAAGTAATCAATTTCGTCATCCGCCAACGCCAAACCCAAATCGCTATTGGCTTGCACCAACGCTGCACGACCACCGTTGAGAATATCCACCGTTGTTGACGGCGCGGGTTGTTCTTGCACAAACAAAGCCGAAGCCGCATCGAGTGTATCCAGCACCACTTCTGTCATACGGTCGTGCAGTGCCGCAGCAATTGCAGTGGTTTGCTCCGGTGTGAAATCACCGTCTACGCGAAACGCAATGCCGCGCTCCAAGCGGCGTACCGCTGTCAGACCACAGTTGCGCGCAATGTCAGTCGCTTTACTCGACCATGGAGAAATCGTGCCAGGACGCGGCACGACCAAAAATAATTGGCCATGCGGCTCAAACAGCGACTCCTGCCGCGGCCCGTAGTGCAGCAATTGCTCCAGTACGCTTTGTTCCTGTGCGTTGAGCGGCTGCGACACATCGGCAAAATGCACAAACTCCGCGTGCACCTCGCGCACGGCAGCTATATCGCGCAAACGCGTTAGCCATTTATTGAGACGAAACGAAGAAAAAGCAGGCGCACCGCGCAGAACCAGCATCACAACCTCGACAGAGAGCCGCAACACCGGCTCGAAACATAGGATTACTGTGGGTGCGTATTGTAGCGATGACTGCGCGTATATTCCTGCCAAAACAGGTTATTTCGACGCTTGGTGTACGCCAATAATTGAGTATTGATAGGAGGGACATCCGGTGCGACAAAAATAACATCATCTGCTACTTGTACGCAGAGTTCTTTTCCCTCATTTGGCAAAGCGCGGATCACTTGCCCAATATCCGGCCACTGCGCCACATCGTGTGGCATAGGGGGAGCAGCAAGAAACAAGCGCGCATCGTCTACTAGCAGCACATCTCCGCGCCGCCCTTTCAAACAGTCCAATTCCCCCAATAAAGGACATTGATCATCCTGCCCTGCCGTTTCACCGCCAAACCAGTGACTATCAAGCCAGAAGATTGCATTTTTCTCGCCTATTTCCTCAAGAATGCTCGGCAAAAGCTGCCGAGAATCACCACAGAGAGCTGACACATTATGCAGATTAGCTAAACCTCCGCTGTATTCATCGAACAGACTTTTAGACCGCTCTATGGTGAAAACCTTATCGAAGTGATTTGCGGCCCAACGAGCTGTATCGCCCTGATATGTTCCCGTTTCTATAAAAACAGTAGCTCCACTGAGATCTCTTAGCTCTAAGGTAATTCTCTCTGGTATGCCAAACCTTACCATCCCCATTGACTACACGACTCTCACTCATTGCAGCTGGTCAACATAACAGGAAACAACTGCACAGCAAACACGACCAGGCAGCGACTAACGCAACGATGCTTGTGGTAGATTGCGACACTATTGACCGCATAAGGAGACCCGCGCAGTGAAGTTCAAAGACATCTCCCTGATCCGCAAAATTTTGGCTTTGCAGGTTATTTTTAGTGTTATCGCTATGACCGCTGTCGGCAGCATTACCGTTGAAATCGGTATGCGGCATATCGAAAAAGCTACAGAGGCTAAAATTGCTGCTCTGCGCGACATCAAAAAACAAGAGCTCCTTGCATGGCAAACAGCCAACAATATTAGTGGCGGCGCGCTGGCCGGACAGCTGCAGACGCAACTCAGCCAAGAACAGCAAGAAGGCACTTCCTCGCCTATTTTGGATGAGCTATTTAAAGAGATCACTTGGCACAAACAGTGGCAAAAAATTGGCTTGGGTGAAAAAGGCGAGACCTACCTGATCAGCGCCAAGGGCAGTATTGTCAGCCCATTGCGCTTCCAATCCAATGCAACACACAACCCTCAATTTACAGGAATTATTGAGGAAGGCGCCGGCCATTACACCAGCTACAACGGCAATATTGTGATAGGCGCGTGGACACCCATCGTCATTGATGGCATCACATGGTTGCTGGTTAGCGAGATTGATCGCAGTGAAGCACTGAGTGCGGCACTGCTGGATTTACGCCTCTCGGTTAGTGCTGTCGGCATATGCTTTGGTCTGCTGGTGTGCTGGTTGACCTTCATCGTTATGCGCAATGCCGTGACCCGCCCCATCAACAAAATGCTGGAAGCCCTGAAAGATTTGCACGATGGTGACGGTGATTTGACACACCGCTTGAAGAAAACCAGCAACGACGAATTAGGACGCATGGCGGATATCTTCAACGCCTTCCTAGACAAATTACACGGCGTAATCAGTCAATTAGTCGCAACCACCAACGCACTATCCGTTGCTTCTGCCAATATTCATGACAGCGCTACCCGCGTCAGCGTCAGCGCGGAAGAACAAGCTGCCAGTGCCGAAGAGACCTCCGCAGCCTTGGAAGAAATGAGCGTTACCATCAGCCAGAACGCCGACAACGCGCGCGCCACCGAGCAAATTGCCACAGCCGCCGCCGACAGCGTGCGCCAAGGCAGCGTAGTCATGAAAGACGCCGTGACAGAAATGCAAAAAATTGCACAGCGCATCAGTGTTATCAACGAAATTGCACAACGCACCAATTTATTGGCACTCAATGCAGAAATTGAAGCGGCGCGCGCCGGTGAGCACGGTCGCGGTTTTGCTGTGGTGGCCGGTGAAGTGCGCAAACTGGCGGAGCAAAGTCGTTCAGCCGCTGCTGAAATTGCAGCGTTGGTTACTAACAGTTCCGGCGTGAGCAACGAAGTCATCACGCTGCTCGATCAAATCGTGTCACAAGTGGTGCAAACGGCTGATTTGGTGCAAGAGATCAGCCATGCCTCGGATGAGCAGCAAGGCGGCGTGGAGCAAATTCACCGCGCGGTCAGTCAGATCGAAAGCTCTACCCAGCTCAGCGCACATTCCTCTACCGAATTGTCAGACTCTGCTCGCACCATCCACGAGCAAGTCAAAGACTTGGAAGCTGCCGTTCGGTTTTTCAAAATCTGAGCTAATCGACAGCTGCTGCGTGGCTCATTCAGCCGCGCAGCGCACCGTCTATCTGCAAAGGCAAGAAGCCGCGATACTGGAGAAAGCGCGCCACCTTGGCTTTCTCCTGCCAAGCCGTTACCAAACCCGCACCAAATTTCTTGCGCTTCACTTCGTCAGCCAGCGACAGCCAGCCCGCATCGCTGCGTCTGACCGACTCCACCACGAGCGAAACCTCCAACCCACGACGGCGCAGCTCTTGCTCGATAAACAACGGGCCATAGCCACGCGCCTTGCGACTGCGCACGAACACCTCGGCAAAGCGCTCGTCGCTTTGATAGCCGTCTTTAGCTAAACGCGCCAAACACTGCTGCAATTCGGAGGCATCTACCGGCAAATTGAATTTATCAGACAACTTACCCAGCAATTCACGGCGTGAGTGCTCGCGCTGCCCTAAAAGGACAAGCGCCGCCCCACGGATTTGGCTAGTCAAATCCATACATCACCTAAAATATGATTAAAAACAAACAACTACAGAGAGTTTCTCATGTAAATTAGAGATCTAACTCTCCGTAGTTCATGTTGTTTAGAGGTCTACTTCTTCTGCCGCCACCACAACCGCCGTCTGCTTGCGGCTTTCGACGGGGCCTTGCAAATACGCGCCGCGTATCTTCGCCTCTAGCTCACCAGCTACATGAGGATTATCCTGCAAGTATTTGATTGCATTGGCTTTTCCTTGTCCAATTTTGTCGCCTTGGTAGCTGTACCACGCACCGGACTTCTCGACATAGCCATCGTTGACACTGATGTCGATGATTTCGCCCATGCGGTTGATGCCTTGGCCGTACATGATCTGAAATTCGACCTGTTTGAACGGCGGCGCCACTTTGTTTTTCACCACTTTGACGCGGGTTTCGCTGCCCACCACTTCATCACCGTCTTTCACTGAGCCGATGCGGCGAATATCCAAACGCACAGAAGAGTAGAACTTCAAGGCATTGCCGCCCGTGGTGGTTTCTGGGCTGCCGAACATCACACCGATCTTCATGCGAATCTGGTTGATGAAGATGACGAGGCAGTTGGCGTTTTTGATATTGCCAGTCAGTTTACGCAGAGCCTGCGACATCAAACGCGCCTGCAAACCGACATGGGTATCGCCCATTTCGCCTTCAATTTCTGCTTTCGGCACCAAGGCTGCCACGGAGTCGATAACCAACACATCCACCGCGTTCGAGCGCACCAACATATCAGCAACTTCCAGCCCTTGCTCACCGGTATCTGGCTGCGAAACGATCAAATCTTCGACATTCACGCCCAGTTTGCCGGCATAGATAGGGTCAAGAGCGTGTTCCGCGTCGATAAACGCCGCTGTGCCACCCGCCTTCTGGCATTCAGCAATCACTTGCAGGGTCAGCGTGGTTTTACCCGAAGATTCAGGGCCGTAGATTTCAACAATGCGACCGCGCGGCAGGCCACCGATACCCAAGGCAATATCCAGCCCCAATGAGCCGGTGGAGATAGCTGGAATATCCTCATGCGCTTTCTCACCCATGCGCATAACGGTACCTTTACCGAATTGGCGCTCAATTTGTCCTAGTGGTGGCTAACGCCTTTTCCTTTACCCGCATCCATTGTCTTCGTTCTCTTATCTATATAGCCGCTATGCGGCTTAACTATGTATTGGGAGAGCTTCAGCGCCCACCCCTCTCGACTTGCAGGGCAAGCATACACCCCTTTTTGAATACTGTATAGATCAACAGTGATTTTTTATACAGTATTTATACAGGAGCCTACCCCGCCACCACACCCGCCTCGCGCAAACCGGCAATATCGCTCGCGCTGCAACCCAAATCAGCCAATACCGCATCGGTGTCTTCACCCGCCACGCGCGGCGCGACTGGCGTTGCTGGCTCACTGCGCGAGAAACGCGGCGCAGGTGCGTGTTGCAATAAACCATCCACTTCAACGAAAGTTTTTCTTTCTACATTGTGTGGATACTGCGCCGCTTCTTGAATATCCAACACCGGCGCAAAACACGCGCTACTGCCTTCAAAGATTTTTACCCATTCATCGCGCGTTTTCGTTTTAAACGCCGCAGCCACTTTTTTCTCCAACGCAGGGATTTTGCTAACGTCTTGCTCGGGCGAACCCAACCACTGCTGCTCAAACTCCGCCTTGTCTACGCCAATGCGCTCGATAAAATCCAAATAAAAATGTGCTTCCAGCGCACCGACCGAAACAAATTTCCCATCCGCGCATTCAAAAGTGTTGTAGAAATGATTGCTGCCACCAAACAAATGCGAGCCGCGATCTTTGTACGGCATGAAAAACGGATTTTTTCTGTAAGCGTACAAATACGCCATTAAGGTAGCAGCGCCATCGACGATTGCCGCATCCACCACTTGCCCTTTGCCAGATTTTTGCGCCTCCAACAAAGCACACCACGCCGTAAGCCATGAACAAACCGCCGCCGCCGAAATCGTCACCAAATTGAGCGGTGGCACTGGCCGGCCTGCATCACGCCCCATTTTTTCCAGCGCGCCGGTGATGGCGATGTAATTGATGTCATGCCCCACGGTTTGCGCCAGCGGCCCCGTTTGTCCCCAACCCGTCATGCGCACCAACTTCTCTGATCAGCGCCTGCACCGCGTCTGGCCCCAGCCCCAAACGCTCGGCTACGCCAGGGCGAAAGCCTTCGATCAAGGCATCCGCGCTTTCGCACAACTTCAGCACCAACTCCACGCCTTCCGGCTTCTTCAAATTCACCACCATGGAGCGGCGATTGCGCAGCGTGGCATCTTGCGGGCGCAAACCGGGGATGCCCGCGGCGCGTTCGATGGTGATTACCTCTGCCCCCATATCCGCGAGCATCATCGCGCCAAACGGTGTTGGGCCTATGCCCGCCAATTCAATCACGCGAAAACCTTTTAACGGCCCCATCACATCACCTCAACACAAATAAAAAGTTAAAAAAAGAATGGCGCAATGATACCGTAGCAGCGTTACGCATACGGATAAAAATAAGGAACAAACGCTTTATGGCCACTGATAAAGAAGCACAAGCTCGCGACACCGCCCTGCGCTACATCGCCATGCTGTCGCATATTCCACTCGCACCGAGACACATCAGCGTCACGGAATTGCAAAGCAAACTGGATGAAGAAGGTTACGCCGTTGATGTGCGCACCATTCAGCGCGATTTAAGCCGCTTGAGCACACATTTTCGCTTAGACAGCACACAAGGACGCGGGCGAGAATTGCGCTGGTTTTTCAACAAAGGTACAGCCAATCAGTGGCCTGCCATGAACACCGACACCGCTCTCACACTCTTAATGGCCGAACAAAACTTGCGTCCGTTAATTCCAAAACAAGCTACAGACAGCCTCACTGCACTCGTCAACCAAGCGCGCGAAACACTCGCCGTGCAAGACAAAAGTGGACGCAAAAAAACTTGGGCAAATTCTGTGCGCCTCGTGCCGCGCGGCTTCTCATTACAACCGGCTGACATTGCGCCCGAAGTGATGAGCAATATTTTTGATGCGCTCGGTCGCAACCGACAGTTACACATCACCAATCGCAGCGGCAAAGAATCTGTTATCAACCCACTGGGATTAGTGATGCGCGGCACCATGCTCTACCTCGTTGCCACTTACTATGAGTACAGCGACATCCGCATCACCGCCTTACATCGCTTGCGCAGCGCCACCGTGGCAATGACAGATCGCATCGTGCCAAAAAACTTTAATTTGGACGACACCTTAAACAACGGCTTGATGAGTTGGCGACTCGATCCAGGAAAACCCAAAAAATTCCAAATAGAGATAGGAAAAGAGATTGCAGATTATTTGGATGAAAACCGCATCAACAACACGCAAAAAATAGAGCCTTTAGATGATGGCAGCGCCATGATTACCTTCACCGCCGAAGACACTCTGGAATTGCGTCAATGGTTATTCGGTTTCGGCGCGGATATCGTCGTACATAAGCCCGCCGCCGTGAGCAAATGGATACTCAATATGGCGCAGGAGTTGGTGGAGGTATACCAAGAATTTTAGTAAACTAGCGGCAGACACTAAAGGAAAATAACGATAATTATGCTGACAGAACTGTCTGGACTACACTGAAAGCATGCTAGTTTGGCTACTAGGGCAAGGCCAATAACAGACCAACAAAACCATGCACAATTTCAGATACTCATCCGAGCTACGCATGCTCATAATTTCCGCACACATTGAACAGATAAAAATCATAAACTTGTTGCATAAGTTGGATATTTGAAAACCAATAAGGAATTACTATGAAGGTTAAAGAATGTACAGTCCCTGATTTTTTCAAGGGCGGAAATACTTTTGAAGTCCCTGTGTTCCAGCGCCGTTATGCATGGAAAGAAAAACACTTCCGTATGCTCTGGGAAGATATTTTGACAGTTACTGATGGCATCAAGAAACGTCATTTTATGGGGACGGTTATCTTTGAGTCTTTTAAGAAGGGTTCTGGTATTTTTGTTATTGATGGTCAACAGCGGCTAGCAACATTTACTATCCTTCTCAAAGCCCTTGAGTGTGCTGCGAAGAATAACGACCTTAGTGCAAAGCCATCAATTCCAAAAATGTTAACCATTAACCGTAGGGGAAGGTTTCTTCCTTCTCTTCCTGATCGAGGGGCATTTGAGCACCTTCTTGACAATCCAAAGCTTCTTAAGCGGAGCACTCACAAAAATGTACATTCTGCATACACTTATTTTTATGCAGAAATTGATAATTACCTCAAAAACACTACTGGCCAGAAGCCAGCGAAATTCTCCAAATTGTTCTCCGCTATTACAGAAAAAATGATCTTTGTTGAGCTTGAGCTTTCTGGCGAAGATGACGCCCACTCCATTTTTGAAACTATCAATTATGCAGGTGTACCGCTGACGCCTGCTGACTTGGCAAGAAACCTTGTTCTTGGCATGGCTAAGAGAAAAGACTCTCCAGAAGAGCTTAATGAGAAATATTGGCAGCCGCTTGAAAGGCGTCTTGAAGATAACGTCAATTTGGCAAGTAAGCGAGCTAGAAAGGCTGAGCTACAAAAAGTTCTCCCAGAACTGATAAGAACATACCTTATCGTTAAAAAGAGGAAATATATTTCAGCATCAGATACATTTTCTGAGTTCAGAAACCACTGCAAAAAAGAAAGCCTAGAGAGAATTCTGGACGAGCTAGCCAAAACATCTATCCATTTTTGTAAGTTTCTTAACCCTGAAAATGAAAACTCTAAACAAATTAGAAAACATCTATATAATTTTGTTGATCTTAGGATGACAACACACTATCCGCTTCTCATAGTCTTATATTCGGCTATGGAAGAAAGAAAAATTAACGCAACAGAGCTGGCGTGTTCGATGCAATACATTGAATCATTCGTTGTGCGACGAGCGTTTAATAGCAAGGTATCTAGGGATCTTAGTCAGGTTTTTGCTGATATTGCGGGAAAGCTTATTGCGCAGACCGGCAAGGGCAGTAAATACATTTCGGCTTTTAAAGGGCTATTGGCGGAAAAGAAGTGGCCTAGTGATGATGATTTTAGCGCTTGCTTCTTATCCTCTCCGATATATACAACAGCCCCTGCTTTTGCTAGATATACCTTAACAACTATTGAAAAGAAGAATACTGCCTCTCATGAAGAGCTGTCATTCGGAAAAGACATTCAAATTGAACATGTTTTTCCTCAGCAAAGTAAACAGGGTGACTGGGGTATCAGCGAAATTCCAGACCTAAAAAAGCATTTGCATGTTATAGGAAATTTAACGCTGACATCTAAGAACCAGGCATTAAAAAATGATTCCTTTGATGTCAAAAAGCGTATATACAAAACCAGCCCATACTGGATAACCAGAGAAAGCATCGCTAACAATCAGAAGTGGACTGGAAATAGCATACAGAAAAGAAGTTCGTTGCTCTTAAGGGAAGCGTTAAAAATTTGGCCGGGGCTGTAAGTTTGTGCGTCGCACACAAATGGTGAAGTTATGGTCCCTAGAACAAGACAGTCACACTCTGGGGAGTCCAGAAAACTGGAGAAAATTGCCAAAGGGAAATGGTCAAAGTTGTTACGTGAGGTGCTGGAGGCTTAAGCCAAATCCTCAGACCTGTTCATGTATATTGCCATGACAATGCAATCGCATTACTATTGAACAACCCATCCTTAAATCGGAGGTTGTTATGTCTGCCACCCTTGATGTCGAGTCCACTTTGACAGACCGCTACCAAACCACGGTGCCGGAAACCGTGCGGCGGGCGCTCAAGCTGGGCAAGCGCGACAAAATTCATTACAGCATCCAGCCCAATGGTGAAGTGGTGCTAACCCGCGCTAGTACCACCGACAACAACGACCCTGCCCTCAACTCATTCTTGGCACTACTCAGCCGAGACATTGCTCAGCATCCAGAACGCCTACAAACACTGAGCGCCCCTCTCGTGCAGCACCTGCAGTCGCTCACCAATGGCATTGAGATAGACATAAACGCACCATTGTCCGCAGATGACGAATGACTGCACACAAACCCACCACCACAGTCATTCACGGCTGGACTATTTTTGCCCACCCGATGTTTTTGACACAGTTAAACGCGCTGGTAACGCAGGTAGAAACACTCAAAAAAAATGACCCTACTGGATACACAAAAAAGAACGCCAGTAAGCGTTTGGCAGCCATTACCAAGCTGGCTTTTGATATCATCCCGCAAGATCCAACGCGGGCAGAATATCGACAAGGCAATACACTAGGCACAGAACACAAGCACTGGTTTCGCGCCAAGTTTTTTCAACAATATCGACTGTTTTTTCGTTACCACGCTCCCAGCAAAATCATCGTATTGGCATGGGTAAATGATGAAAAAACCAAACGCGCTTACGAAAGCAACGATGATGCCTATCGCATCTTTCGCAAGATGTTAACAAACGGGCACCCACCAGATAATTGGGATCAACTATTGGCAGAAGCCTGTACGAAAGAGGCGGCGTTACAGGAAATTATCAACAATACAATCTAAGCCGAGCGCCCAAAGAAGGAACAACCACCATGCCCCGCAAGAAAAAACCCGATACGCCTACCAAGCGCAACCCTGTGGCGCGCACTGCTGCTCAGTTCAATAAGGCGGCAGTGCATACCGATAAGAAAAAAGAACAAAAGAAAACTGGCAAAACAGAAGAAAAACAGAAAGGCAGTGACTAACCATGACAACCTCAATACTCCAAGAAAAACTGCGCAACCTGCGTGAAAATATGCCAGAAGCACACGCTGTGCGTTTACACCGTGCGATCAGTTGGCTGCTCTGTGCCGAAGAACAAAAAAATAACCATGACCTGCAATTCATTTCCCTATGGATTGCTTTCAACGCCTGCTACAGCATTGATGAAGAAAAACATCAATCCATTGGTGAACGCGATACCTTTCAACGCTTTATGCACAAGCTAGTCAAACACGATAAAGCGGGAACCCTTCATCAAACGCTGATGCAGACCTACAGCGGCTCCATCCGCACGCTCATCAGCAACCAATATGTATTTGCACCTTTTTGGGAAGCACAACGCCTGCTTGCCAACCATCAAAAAGATACAACCGAGTGGAAAACACGCTTTGATAAAGCATCAAAAACCGCTCTGTTATTTCTGATGGAAAAGAAAGTGCCCGAGCTACTGGGCGTGGTATTGGACAGACTCTATGTACTGCGCAACCAACTCATGCATGGTGGCGCCACATGGAATAGCCAAGTGAACCGCCAGCAAGTGAAGGATGGTTGCAGCATTATGCTCACGCTCATGCCCATCATCATCAGCACCATGCTAGAAGCCAACGAAGAAAATTGGGGCGAGATTTTTTATCCTGTGGTGAAGTAACCCACTGATGTATAAAAATTCTCACACAAAGCCAATTCTGCGCGTTTGACCACCCTCTTTCACCGCACACTCTTCGCGCAACCCATCCAGTAAAGCGTTGGCATCTGCCACGGGATGAAAGCGATGGCGGCGCTGCACAGCAGCAAAATCACCTGGCGTGAGCAAATGCAAGGCATACACACATTCCTGCAAATCCAATGACGGCTGTTCAAAGTGCAGTGCTTCGCATTGCTTGCAAAATAATGCCCAAGCCTGTGCTGGGCGCAAATAATTCAGATGCACTTTCAAATCAAAACGCCGCAATGCGGCCTGATCTAAATTCTCCATCAAATTAGTGGAAGCAATAAACAAGCCATTGAATGCCTCCATCTGTGTGAGCATTTCGTTAACTTGCGTCAGCTCCCAACTGCGCTGGGCTTGGCGACGATCTTGCAAAAAGCTATCCACTTCATCCAGCAGCAGCACGGCATTATCTTGCTCCGCTTCAGAAAAAGCTTTGCGTAGATTTTTTTCAGTGCCGCCCACCCACATACTCAAAATATCCGACAACTTTTTGTTATGGAACGGACGCTGTAGTTGCTCTGCCAGCCACTGTGCAAATGCACTTTTTCCTGTGCCAGGAGGCCCATACAAACAAATTCTAGCCGATGGATTTTGACGAATGCCTTCTGCCAGCGTTTTGAGGTCCACATCCGCATTGACTAGCGCAGGATCATAAAAATCCGGCAGCACATTGGCTGCTTGTTTTGGAATCGGCGCGTAACCTTGTGCCTGCAAGGTCTGATTAAACATAGACTCCAGCAACTGCGGCACCTCACCCTCCTCCATACTGCCGCGCACGGTACGCACCACGGCGGCAGCGCGCTGCATCACAGCAGGCGACAAATGCTCATGCTTAGCTATACGCTTAATTTGATCCGTTGGCACAGGTAAATCCTCCAATACCTGATGCAAAATCTCTTTCCGCCTGCTCATAGGCGGCACATCCAACTCCAACACCACATCAAAACGCCGAATAAAAGCCGCATCCATGCAACTGGCATCATTGCTCAACCAAAATGTCGGCAAGGGATTTTCTTCTAGCAGCGTATTGATTTCTGCCTTACGCAACTGCGCGGTACTTTTACCAAAAATACTTTCACCATCATCAAAAATATCCTGAATTTCATCGAATAGAATCAATGTTTTCTTAGATGCAAAAAACTGCTGTGCAGCCTTAAAAGCGCGCAGGCGCGATCTACCAACAATAGAATCACCGTCTTCATCTTCTGATGCAACTTCCAACAAATCAAACTGCAATCTCTGTGCCAACAAACGAACCAACTCGCTCTTGCCTGTTCCAGGTGAGCCATAGATAAGCACATTAACGCCACGCTTTGTATTCACCATGGCTGCAGGCAGATAGCGCACCAATAAATCCATGTCTTTCTGTATATGACGATAATCCACCACATCCAATGTAGGAAGTTTTCCCGGTTTTACCATATTGGATAAAAAATCTTCTGTGGTAGAAACGCGTGACAGTAGGCGATTAGAAAACCCTTCTAGCACATCAACGCGGCGGCGCACGCAGCAATTTGCACTGCTATCCATTGACAACAAGCCACAGCGAATTAACTTCCCACGGCTAGATAAAGAATCCGCAACAACATCCTGTGAAATATTTAACACTTGCGACAACATACCAAAGCAAATATGTGTACTGACATCATCCAACCAGTGAGCACAGGCATGAGACAGTGCGCGATCTGTCTCCATCAATACAGCAAATACCAGCAAGCTGCATTCATCCGCATTCAAGCCGGCTACTTCCTGCAGCAAGGCCATATTGCCTGCCAATATCTCGCTGTATTGCAGCTCGCCATTAGCAACACGATGCTCTAATTCAGCATGGCTGCTTTTCAGTTGTTCCAGTATTTTCTTTCTATCAAAACATCCCTCTTCAACGAAATCCTTCAAACCTAAAAAATACGCGATAGAACTATCCTCAAAATCATCCTTCTGGATAAACTGCCCCAAGCAGCCAAACTGAAACAACATACGCAACAACCACAAGCGCACTAAATCGGGCTCATGTGTGCGATGTTGAAACACAGGCGACTCCTGCAACCAAGACCCTCTACCGCGACGACCAGCCATAACACCTCCTAACGCTCTGTGGATGATGCGCATTATTGGCTGCATGTACGACAAATCATGTCGCATAAAAAACTGGCTTTATTCTTTTCTCAACCCCCACTTAACTCATTGATTACAGACAAAAAATAGCCACCTCGCCCGTCTAAAATGGTACTGTAGACGCGCAGCCACACCGACGATTGGACGATGCTCACTCTCCCACTCAAAGCCTTATGCAGCAGCTTGTTATTGCTGCTCGTATGCCCCGCTTGGGCTGGGCGTGCGGTGGACGCTGCACAGCAAAGCATTCAATTAGCACTCACCACCGAGCCACCCAACTTAAACAGTTTGACGGCAACCGATAGCGTGAGCTTTTTTGTGCTTGCCCACACGCAAGAAGGTTTACTCACTTATGACGACAAGGGCGAACTCACCGGCGGTGTCGCAAAAAATTGGCAAGTCGATGGCAATAGCGTGCGCTTCACCTTGCGCGATAACGCGCGCTGGTGTGATGGCAAACCCGTCACCGCGCAAGATTTTGTCTTTGCCTGGCGCACGGCATTAGCTGCCGAAACGGGTTCTCGCTACGCATTTATTTTTTATCCTCTGCGCAACGCCCAGCAAGTACACGAAGGAAAACTGCCAGCAGACGCGTTAGGCGTATATGCCGAAGACGCACAGCACTTGCGCGTAGAACTCGCACAACCAACTGCTTATTTTCTCAGCCTAACTACCTTTGCCACTTACTATCCACTGCGCGAAGATTTTTATCAGTCGCGCAAAAAAAACTACGCTGCGGACGCCGATAAATTATTGTGCAACGGCGCTTTTCGCCTGAGTAACTGGGTACACGGCGCCAGCTTGCGCTTAGAAAAAAACCCCAACTACTGGAATGCCGAGAGCGTCAAGTTACAAACCATCAATATCCCGCATATCACCAACGATACTGGTACGCTGTTAAACCTGTTCCAAGCCGGAGAAATTGCCTTTGCGGAATTGAGTCGAGACACACTGCCGCTAGCGCTAGAACAACGCTTGTATTTGCAGTCATTCAACAAAGGCATGCTGCATTACATGGAGTTTAATTTTCAGTCACCACATTTACTGAGCAATGCCGCTTTGCGCCGTGCCATCAGTTCGATTATCGATAGAAATACGCTAGTCAATAAAGTGATTGCTTCTCCAGGCACGCAAGCCACCGCGCATTTTTTTCCGGATTGGTTGCCCGGCATTGCAGCGCATACCGACATACCACAACCTGATCTTGTCGCCGCCCAAAAAGCATTAGCGCAGGCCAAACAAGAACTCGGCATCAGCCAGATTCCTCCTTTAACGCTGTTGATATATGACTCGCCATCGGTCGTTCGGCAAGCCGAATATTTACAGCGCGTATTTCAAGAAACGCTAGGAATCACCTTGGTGATCGACAAACAAATCTTCAAACAAAAACTCGCCAAACTAAATAGCGGTGCTTTTGATTTGGCGTTATCGGCGTGGGGGCCAGACTATAACGACCCGATGACTTTCGCAGATTTGCTGCACTCCGCCAATGCCAATAATCACGGCCGCTACAAAAACACCGCTTATGACTCGCTGGTAGAACAAGCCGCTGCGCTGCCCATCTCCCCCGCACGCAATGCACTTTTTCAAAAGATGGATCACATCATCCAGCAAGATGTTGCTGTACTGCCTTTGAGTGAGCCCGGCATTATTTATGTGCAAGATCGCCGTTTGCACAATGTGCGACGCAGCCGTTTTGGTGACGACCCTGATTTTCGTCACGCATGGATAGCCGAGCCAGCACAAGGAAATCTATGATGTTGCACTACACACTGAAACGCATCGCTACCGGCTTGCTCACGATATGGTTTATCGCCACGGCCACTTTTTTTACTATGCATTTAGTGCCAGGTGACCCACTCGCCGACGAAAAAGCGGTGCCCACGGAAATTCGCGCTGCACTGTTGGCACAATACGGTTTGGATAAACCCATCCATCAACAATATTTTCAATTTTTCAACAATATGTTGCAGGGTGATTTTGGCATTTCATTTACGCAACAAAACAGACAAGTGAATGACATTATTCGCGAACATTTTCCCATTTCCGCCACACTCGGCTGTTTAGCCTTGTTATTTGCCGCAGCGGGCGCAGTGCTGTGGGGCGCATTGGCCGCGCGCTTTCATCGCCGCTGGCCCGATTTTGTGTTGATGGGTGCTGTGGTTGCAGGCATTTCTGTACCGAGTTTTGTATTTGCCGCACTGGTACAAGTGGCCGTGCTGCGGATCAATCAACAATTCGGCACACAATTTCCTTTAGCGGGCTGGGGAAGTTTTACACAAATGTTGTTGCCTGCGTGGGTGCTGGGGTTAGGCACCATGGCATACATGGCGCGTTTAATGCGCTCCTCATTATTGGATGTCAAAAACGCCGCTTACATTCGCACGGCGCGCGCTAAACATTTATCGCCTGCGCGCATTTTCTGGATACACACGCTGCGCAACGCACTGCTGCCGGTGTTTGCTTTATTGGGGCCAGCCATTGCGGCGATCACCACCGGCGGTTTTGTGGTGGAAACCGTGTTCGCCATCCCAGGCCTTGGTCGTTATTTTGTGCAAGCAGTGCAGCAATTGGATTACACCGTCATCATGGGAACTACCGTGTTTTACGGCAGCTTTTTAGTATTGATGGTGTTGGTGGTGGATTTATTGAGCGCCCTGCTCGACCCGCGCATTCGCCTACAGGAAGCGCGCACATGACGCAAACAGCGCACGGAAGTTTATGGCGCGATGTGCGCCGCGACATGGTGAAAAATCCTGCCGCGCTCACCGGCATGATCACACTGCTCGTGATACTGATATTTTGTTTGACGGGGCAATGGTGGTGGCGCGTGGACCCCAACGCATTAGATCTCACACAAGTATCACAAGCACCCAACCTAGGATTGCGCACAACGATTATTCATCCGCACACGGCAACAAACAATATCGCGCCCACCGTGACACAATTGCAAACGCTGGCACCCGCCAATACCGAAGCTGTCACGCTGGCATGGCCAAGCAACACCACGACACATTTTCGTTTGTATCGCCACATTCTCCCGCCTTCCGGCATGCAGGATCTCGGTTTACCGTTGGCAGATATTTCAGTACCCGCGCATGAAAAAACGGCGCAGTACAGCGACCGCTTACTGTTAGAAAATCGTCGCTACTATTATTCGCTGTTAACGCTAAACAACGACGAGAAAACGCAACATTATCAAACCATTCGTGTAGATGTTGCACACGCAACGCCGCTGGAAAACTTGCGCCAAGCTGATTTACTGAGAAACGCCGATACCTATCCAGAAACATTCTTGCTGCCTGCACACCCATTTGGCACCGATAAATTGGGCAGAGATTTATTAGCGCGCTTGATTGAAGGCGGCAGAACTTCGTTGTTTATCGGTTTTACCGCACCATTGCTTTATGTTTTTTTTGGCGCATTGTACGGCGCATTGGCTGGCTATCGCGGCGGACGCACCGACACGCTGATGATGGCTTTTGCCGATTTCATCATCGCCCTGCCGTTTTTATTGTTTGTCATTTTATTGCGCATTGCGTTTGGTATCGGTGTGGGTGACAGCGGTATCACGGCACTCGTGATTGCACTTTTATTATTGAGTTGGCCCAACACCGCGCGTTTAGTGCGCACGCAAGTATTGCAGCTGCGCAAAATGGCGTATGTGGATGCCGCAAGGTTGCAAGGTGCATCCGGTTTTTACATCGTATGGAAACACATGTTGCCCAATGTAATGCCGAGCATTTTGGTCACGCTGAGTTTTGCCATTCCATCCGCTATTTTTACCGAAGCGTTTTTATCATTTTTAGGATTGGGTGTTATCCCTCCCGCCACTTCGTGGGGCGCGATGTGCAATGACGGTTTATCCACCTTGCTCACCCATCCTCACGAATTATTATTTCCTGCTGTTTTTATCAGCGTAACCGTCTTGGCCTTTAATTTAGTGGGCGATGCCTTGCGCGATGCACTGGATGTACAAGTGCGGGAGTCGCGCGCATGAACATCGCCAATAACATGCTGCTATTACAAATCGAACAACTGCAAGTTCACATTCCGACGGCGCAAGGCATGGTGCATCCCGTGCGCGATGTCAGCATCTGTTTGCATGCAGGTGAAATGTTGGCGCTGGTGGGAGAATCGGGCAGTGGCAAAAGCCTCACCGCACAGGCGATCATGGGTTTATTGCCAGAACACGCGATGATGACAGGAAAAACTTTGCAGTTTGAGCGCACAAAAATTGCCATGATTTTTCAAAATCCCATGGCTAGTTTTAATCCCGTTTTAAGTATCGGCTACCAAATCGCCGAACCACTGCGCGTATTACACGGCTACAACCGCAAAGACGCTGAAAATGAAGCCGTGCGGCTTCTGGAGCGTATGAAAATTCGCGATGCGCGACAAAAAATTCATCGCTATGCACATGAGTTTTCTGGCGGCATGTTGCAGCGCGCCGCGATTGCCATGGCATTGGCCTGTAAGCCGAAATTACTAATTGCTGACGAGCCAACCACTGCGCTGGATGTTTCCACGCAAGCGGAAGTGATGACCCTACTCACCGAACTTCGGCACGAAGAAAATCTCGGCATTTTATTTATCACACATGATCTTGGCTTGGTCAGCCGTTATGCAGACCGTGTAGCCGTGATGTATCAAGGAGAAATTGTTGAGACAGGTAACGCGCCCGCAGTAATAACTGCGCCACAGCATGCGTATACCAAAACTTTATTGGCGGCATTGAAAATCAAACCTACGCCGCATAGCAGAAATTGGGCTAACTAAAACCAATCCTCAAGCATTAAACCTTTAATCCGTTCAAACTCTCGCGTATTGCGCGTGACTAAAGTTGCTTTTTTCGCCACTGCGGTGGCAGCAATAAGAATATCGTAAGCCCCTATTGGTTGACCGCTTTTTTCTAAGCGTGTGCGAATTGCCGCCGCAGCTTCCGCTTCAGGCGCACCAAAAGGCAACACTTGCGTGGCCGCTGTGAGTGCATTGAGCTGCTGGCGGCGTTTATGCGGTGCGCTGGATTTGGCAATACCCACTTCTAGCTCAAACAGCACAATGGCAGGAATGGCAATGTCACTCGGCGCTGTGCCGAGCAATTTCTCTGGCACACGCCCCATACCTTTAAAGAAATAAATCAGGGTATTTGTGTCCAGCACCCACATCACAAGCCTTCCCTGTGGCTGTCCTGTGCTGCATTGCCGCGTATTTCCTCCAGCGAGGGAAAGTCTTTCCAACTGCCTGCCGTTTCACGCACTTCATGCGGCCATTCATTGGCCAGTTTTTCACGAATAACGGCCGCCACCCACTTACTTTTAGACAGGTTGCGCGCTTTGGCATCCGCCGCCATCTTGGTTTCCAGTGCATCTTCAAGGTAGATTGTGACCTGCCCCATACTGCTGCCCTCAAAAAAATATATGTGGGATTATATGTGCACTCTCCCTCACTACACTAGCCACCATGACTGACCTACTGCGCATCACCCAGCTCCACAAAGCCTTTGGCAGAGCACCTGTGCTGCAAGACATCAACCTGTCTGTAGCCAAGGGTGAGGTGCTGGGCTTGGCGGGTGAATCCGGCTCCGGCAAATCGACGCTCGCGCTGTGTATTGCCGGCTTGCACGCATTTGCATCCGGTGAGATCCGCTTCAATGGCACGCCATTGCCTGCACAAAGAGCAGCGCGCGATTTTGGTGAGCAAGCGCAACACATCCAGATGATTTTTCAAGATCCGCTGTCGTCCATCAATCCGCGCATGACGATTGCCGACACACTGCTCGAACCGCTGCGCTTGAACAACATAGGCACAACCGAAGAACAACAAGCTGCTGCATGTTGGTGGATAGAACGCATCGGTTTGCGTGTTGAAGATTTGCAACGATATCCGCACAGTTTTTCTGGTGGACAATTACAGCGCATCGGCATCGCGCGCGCGCTCATCAACAAACCGCAATTATTGATTTGCGATGAGCCGGTGTCGGCGCTGGATGTCACCACGCAGGCGCAAATTTTGGAGCTGCTCTCAGCATTGCGCAAAGAGCTGGGATTGACGCTGTTATTTATCAGCCATGATCTTGCCACCATGCGTCAGTTCTGTGATTGCATTGCCGTGATGCAACAAGGCAAGATTGTCGAACAAGGAAATACAAAAACCGTACTGGAAAATCCGCAACATGCTTACACGCAAAAACTGGTGCGCAGTAGTCCTTTGCTAGATGAAGTAGCTATTTTTTAGGCATAAAAAAACGCGCCCGAAAGCGCGTTCTTTACTATCACTAAACGGCTTACGCCATATTGTGCAGCCAGTAGACCATCACACTTACGAACAATGTGATCAAAAAAGTCGCTGCAAATGCATCGGCGCAGCTATCTTCTTCGCATCCACCACAGTTTTTATTTTCATGTTGAGCCATGGAAAAATCCTCGGATCAGTTAGGGAGTAAGTGTTTAACACCATCGCGCTCTTCGCAGAGTTCCTGCTCGGTCGCTTTCATTTTGGCGCGTGAGAAATCAGAAATTTCGAGGCCTTGTACGATTTCCCAATCACCATTTTTGCATACACATGGGAAAGAGTAGATCAAACCTTTTTCGATGCCGTAAGAGCCATCCGAGTACACACCCATAGACACCCAATCACCTTCTGCAGTGCCCAAGGCCCAGCTGCGCATGTGATCAGCGGCTGCGTTTGCTGCAGAAGCGGCAGAAGAAGCACCGCGCGCTTTGATGATTGCAGCACCGCGCTGTTGCACGGTTGGGATGTAATCGTTTTCGTACCAAGCGCGATCCACCAAACCCTCTGCCGCTTTGCCATCGACCAAAGCATTGGAGATATCTGGATATTGCGTGGCGCTGTGGTTGCCCCAGATGGTGATTTTTTTCACATCGTTGACAGTCTTGCCAGTTTTGCCAGCCAGCTGTGCCATGGCGCGGTTGTGATCCAAACGCGTCATTGCCGTGAATTGGCGCGGGTTGATCGACGGCGCGTTGCGCTGTGCGATCAGTGAGTTGGTGTTCGCAGGGTTACCCACCACCAGCACTTTGATAGATTTCTTGGCAACAGCATCAATCGCTTTGCCTTGCACCGAGAAAATCGCCGCGTTGGCTTCCAGCAAATCTTTGCGCTCCATACCTGGGCCGCGAGGGCGCGCACCAACCAGCAGTGCGTAATCGGTATCTTTGAACGCCACCATTGGATCATCGGTGCACACCATGCCCGCCAACAGTGGGAATGCGCAGTCATCCAGTTCCATCGCCACGCCTTTCAAGGCTTCCAGCGCCGGTGTGATTTCCAGCATCTGCAGGATAACGGGCTGATCAGGGCCGAGCATCGAACCCGATGCGATGCGGAACAACAGGGAATAGCTGATCTGGCCGGCGGCGCCGGTCACGGTGACACGAACAGGCTGTTTCACGATAAGAACTCCAGTGTGGTGAGTAGACGAGGATACAAGCCGACAGAACCTTTTGAGTTGAGCTGGCGACAGGTATCACCCAAAATGCGGGGCACATTATAGGGAAAAAACCTCTCGCCGTGCGCTTTGGAAACCACCTTACACACCCGCTGATCGCGATCGCTCTCTGCACGCTGCCGCTGTGGGTTTACGGCATTCTCTGTGGCTCAACGGGGCATGACGACTCGCACATTACCTTTTGGCAGACACAAACCCTGCTACAGCACGGACAACTGCTGAACTACAACGGCGAACGACTGGAGCAATCCAGCAGTCTGCTGGCGATTGTCTTGACCGCGCTATTCTCACTTGTCACTCCACTTTCTATTGTGAGCAGTGGCTACCTCGTCAACCTGTTGAGCGCGCTCGCTGTTATTGCACTGGTTTATTTTGCTGCGCAACGCGCCGGTGCCACGCACCCTTGGCTACCTAGCCTACTCACCGCCCTAACACCCTACTTGGCATACTGGGCATGGTCCGGCATGGAAAGCTCACTGGCGGCATGCGCAGTTTTAGTTTTTATTTTTTCTGCATACAAATTTCTTCTCACGCCCCAACTCACCACGAGCTTTGCCCTCTGGCTTGCGACGCTCGCCCTAGCCTGCACTCGCCCAGAAATGATGGTGGTCGGCGGCGTTTTTTTTGTAATAGCCGCATTCTTTTTACGCAAACCTGCTTTGCTACTTTTTCTCACGGCGTTTATCGCACTGGCGCTGTGGCGTTACAACTATTTCGGCTTGTGGTTTCCAAATCCTGTGTACGCCAAAAGCGGCACGCCAGATATTGCACAACTACAACGCGGCATAGACTATTTTCTGCGTTTGTTTCGCCACCCTCTGTCAGTTATCGGCATTCTCATTACTTTGTTTATCTTTGTCACAGGCTGCGTTAAACACTTTCCACAACGCAAAAAAAATGTTCTGCCATTTCTCTGTTGTTTGTGGGTATTGCTCTACGGCGGCTTTGTTATCACCAGTGGCGGCGATTGGATGAAAGAAGGTCGCTTCTGGGTTCCTTTAATTGCGCCGCTGTGGCTCTCTATCTGCACGGCTTTTCCCGTTGGCAACGCAGCCGCGTTGATTCGTTATGGATTGCCAGCACTACTCCTTGCTTACACGCCATTTTTTATTAATCGTTACAGTTTAGGCACACCGATATGGCAACACGCTGCACAAAATAATATTGCCAGTGATGATGCTTCTTTTTTTGAGATAGCCAACCGCGAACACCTGCGCGACTGGCTGGCACTGCGTGCCGCGCAACAACAGATACGCGCGCTCAATCCATCACCAGAGCAGCCTCTCGTGCTGATGAGCAAGCAAATGGGTATGGTGAACTTCCATTTGTTTACCGAGTTTGGCCATCGCTTGCGTGTTTGGGATATGGCGGGATTGGTCGATAACACCCTGCGCCACTGCGCTGTGATGGCACAAGATGGCTACGACAAACAGGGCATGCGCATCAATTACAGAAAGTTCTTTGAGCGTTTACCGCAAGCAGAGCGCGAATGCGGCTTGCGCGCGCCTGATATTATTTATGACATCTACGGTTGGGGTGAAACCACGCCGCTGCCAGACTTTTTGCGCACGCAGGGTTACACAATCGTTTTCAATCAAACAGGGCGCGTCAATATGCCATTGGGTATCGATATCACCGCGCAAGAAACCGTGGCAATTAGAACAGCTTTGCTAAAAAACAAAGTCATTCCCACGGTTACTGTCGACTTCAATCAAGCATTGACCCAAAATCTTACAGCTCACCCCTAGCCTTCATCACCAAGCGCACCAACTGCGCCAGCGAACGCGCTTTCATTTTATCCATCACATTCGCGCGATGAATTTCAACCGTGCGCTGCGAAACATTGAGATCTATCGCCACTACTTTATTGGCCTTGCCATCCACCACTTGTTCCATCACTTCGCGCTCGCGCTCCGTCAAGGAATCAATCCGCTTCAAGATTTCAGCTTTTTGCATTTTTTCTACGCGCGCACTGGCATCCTCTTCCAGCACTTCACGAATGCGGTCGATCAGTTCTTGATCGCGAAACGGTTTTTGTACGAAATCTGCCGCGCCCGCTTTAATAGCCTTCACCGCCATCGGCACATCGCCGTGTCCGGTGATAAAAATGATAGGCAGCATGGAATCCATTTGCTTCAATTTTTCTTGCAGCTCCAAGCCACTCATCCCTGGCATACGAATATCCAGCACTAAACAGCCGGCGCGTGCGGGGTTATAGCTTTTTAAAAAATCTTGCGCCGAGGCCGTGCTTTCTACTTTCAAGCCTACTGATTTCAAAAGAAAAGCCAGTGACTCACGCACTGCGTCGTCGTCATCTACAACAAAAACAGTCGCTTCCGGTAAAACTGATGTTGTTGCCATTTGCACTCTCCTACGCGCTTTGAGCTATCAATAATACGGTGAATGTTGCGCCAATACCGCTGGCATTGTTACTAACCGATAACTGTCCACCATGTGCTGTCACGATCGTTTCACTGATCGAAAGCCCCATCCCCATGCCGGCAGCTTTGGTGGAAAAAAACGGCGCAAATACTTGCTGCAACGCATCTTCACTTAATCCCGCTCCCGCATCAACCACACGAATACTCACCTTGTCATGGCCTTCCTGCTGCGTGTAGACATCGACCCGCGCGTGTTCGCGTGGCGTTTCATCCATCGCCTCCAGTGCATTGCGAATCAGATTAAGGATCACTTGTTGGATCTGCACCGTGTCCACCCGCACATCCAGCATGGGCTCTGCCAAATGCAAGTGCACAGGAATTCCGTGGCGATGCGCATCTACTTCCGCCAGCTTCACTACTTCCGCCACCAGTTCATTGGCATTAATGGTTTCCAATTCGGAGGCGCTTTTTTTAATAAAACTGCGCAAACGGCGAATCACTTCACCTGCCCGCACTGCCTGTGTCGCAATTTTTTCTAATGGCTCACGCAGTGTGTGCACATCAGCCTGCCCACTATCCAACATGCGCACCGAGCCCTGTGCGTAGGCTGAGATAGCTGTCAGCGGCTGATTGATTTCATGGGCGATGCCTGCAGCCATTTCACCCATCGTAGAGAGACGCGCCATGTGCGCCAAATGCTCACGCGCATCCGCCACTTCTTTTTCTTTTCTGCGCAATTCAAACTCCGCCAAGCGGCGATCGGTAATATCTAACAGCGTGGTCAATATCATATTTCGATTGCCGATACGCACAGGCTTCAACATCACATCAAGATCAATTTCCGTATCATCTTTGCGCAGGCTGCGCCAAATGAAATACTGCGGCTTCCCTTGCGCCGCCATCTCAAATCGATTGCGCGTGACATCCACAGGATTCTCATCACTCTCGCGATGTCGAGGCGCAAAATCTGCTATACGACGACCGATAATTTCACTTTTGTCATACCCCAAAAGACGCACAACCTGATCATTGCATTCTTCAATATGGTCACTGATGACCATGACTCCTTCATTGGCATTATCAAACAATGAACGGTATTTGGATTCATTTTCTTCCAGAGTATCCAACAAGGGGCGCGTGATTTTATTTAACAACAAAATACCCACCACAATGATGCACAGCGCCGCCAAAGAAGCATACATCGCGATATACAGAAATGGTTGACGCACTTCTGCTGCATCAATTTTTACCACTACACCGAGATTCATATTTTCCACCGGCACAAATGCTGCCAGCACATCGACATTACGGTAATCCTTGGTATAGATCACACCAGCATGACCATCTAGCGCCAAGCGCATAGCCTGTGCGCGCGCATTGTCATCCGCCACAATTTGTGGCGCCTGCGGATCAAAGCGAAACGGCGTCACAAAATGAATCGCGCTACCATCACGGTAAGCAAACAGCATTTCGCCGCTATCTGTAATTACTGGGTTGCGCGCCAGCGTCTGGCGAATATGATCCACCACCAATTCGGGCGGCTCTGTATTAAGGCGCGTCTGCTCCGGCACCAACTTCATCACCGACTGCAGCATGCTGGCCTGATGCTCGGCGTAGCTCATCATGATGCGCTTGTTTTGCTCATTCACCGACATGAACAGCACAAAAATAGTGACGCCCAGCACCATCACGGCAACGCTGGACATCACAAAAATCAGCAAGAAAACTCGATTGCGGTTATGAATTCGCATCACGCATCTACTTTAATTTTCTTTTTCCCGAATAACCCTACCACCACTACAAAAAAAACTGGCACAAAAAATATCACCAAAAAGGTCGATGCCAACAAACCGCCAGACACACCGATGCCTATTGCATTTCTACTGGCAGCACCAGCGCCGCTGGATAAAGCCAATGGCAAGACACCAAAGAAAAACGCCATGGATGTCATAATAATTGGACGCAACCGCAGTTGTGCTGCCTGCAGCACTGCATCGATCAACCCCACACCGCGCTCATATTGATCGCGTGCAAATTCCACAATCAAAATTGCGTTTTTTGACGCCAAGCCTACCGTTGTCAACAACCCCACTTGGAAATACACATCATTCGATAGACCAAACAATTTTGCTGCAATCAAAGCCCCCAGTACGCCCAGTGGCACAACCAAGATAACGGAAAAAGGAATCAACCAACTTTCATACAACGCCGCCAAGCATAAAAACACCGCCAAGATAGAAATTGCATACAACAACGGCGCCTGCTTACCCGCTTGTTTTTCTTCACGCGACAATCCTGTCCATTCAAAACCAAATCCATCTGGCAACTGCGCAACCAATTCTTCCATTGTTTTCATTGCATCACCTGAACTTTTTCCTAACGCCGCTGTTCCTTGAATCTGTACCGAAGGCACGCCGTTATGTCGTTCCAGCTTTGGTGAGCCATACGCCCAATGACCACTAGCAAAAGCAGAAAACGGCACCATTTCTCCTGCGCGATTGCGCACATACCATTTATCCAAATCATTCGGCTGCATGCGGGATACTGCCTCTCCCATCACATACACACGCTTCACACGACTGCGGTCAATAAAATCATTCACATATGAAGAGCCAAACGCTGCCGTTATTGTGCTGTAAACATCCGACAAATCGAGCCCCAATACGCTGGCACGCTCCTGGTTGATATCCAATTGATATACCGGCGTGTCATCCAAGCCATTAGCTCGCACACGCATGACCTCGCTTGTTTTTTTCGATGCCATTTCAATAAGCTGATTGCGCGCCTCCATCAGCGCAAGATGCCCATGTCCACCGCGATCTTGTAATTGCAAATCAAATCCTGTGGAATTCCCCAATTCTTGAACTGGCGAAGGATTAATTGCAAAAACATTGGCCTCACGAATATCTCGAAAATAGTTTGTGGCACGCTGAATTACCGCCTGAACAGACTTCTCTTTATCTTCCCTCTCGCTCCATGGCTTCAACCGCGTAAACATTTGCCCCATATTCTGACCAGAACCAGCCCAACTGAATCCAGCAACATAAAACACAGACTGCACGCTATCCTTTTCTTGATCCAAATAATAATCACGAACTTTTTCCAAAACAGCTACAGTTTGCTCACGCGAGGATCCAACAGGCAAAGAAATTACATTAACAAAAGACCCTTGATCTTCCTTCTGGCGACAAACGATGTAGGCAAACCCACAAACAAATACACAACAACAGCAACAATTGCAGCATACGCAAAAATACTAAACGAACATGCTTCACCCACTTGGCTACACTGTTACGGTATTTTTCTGACGCGCTTTGAAATACTCGATTAAACCAACCATAAAATCCGCTCGCACTTTCTGCATTATGCGAAACAGGCTTTAAGAAAGTGGCACACAGAGACGGCGTAAGAATCAATGCCGTTAATACAGACAACACCATTGCAGCAACCATCGTCAAAGTAAATTGACGATAAATGGCACCACTAGACCCACTTAAGAATGCCATAGGAATAAGTACCGCAACCAAAACTAAACCTATCCCTATTAATGCTCCAGAAATTTGTGACATCGCCTTATAGGTTGCCTCTTTCGGCGACAGCTTTTCTTCACTCATGATGCGTTCAACACTCTCAACAACCACGATAGCATCATCCACCAACAACCCCATTGCCAACACAAGACCAAACATTGTCAGCAAATTGACTGAAAAACCAGCCACCTCCATAACAGCAAAAGTGCCAAGCACTACAACAGGAATCGCTATAGTCGGCACTAAAGTTGCACGCCAATTTTGTAAGAATACGAAAATAACAAGAAATACCAAAACAATTGCTTCTAGCAGTGTTTTGACAACTTCCTCAATAGAAATCCTTATAAAAGGAATCATGTCGTATGGATAATTTATTTCTATGCCTTGTGGGAAATAAGGCGCAAGTTCAGCTATTTTTTTTCTCACTGCCTCAGCCGTTTCTAAAGCGTTAGCACCTGGTGTAGGAGTAATAGCTAAAGCGGAAGCTGGCGAGCGATTATATGAACCGATAACATTGTAGCTATCCGCACCGCGCTCAATGCGCGCCACATCTTTTAATCGCACCTGCGATCCATCTGTATTCACTCGCAAAATAATGTCACTAAATTGCTCGACAGTTTGCAAGCGACTTTGCGCCATGATGGTAACATTCAGCCTCTGGCCGTCCACTGTCGGCCCTCCACCCAACTGACCAGCAGCAACCTGTACATTTTGTGTTTTTATCGCTTGTATCAAATCAACCGGCGTCAAATTTAATGCCTGTAATTTTTCAGGCTGCATCCAAATACGCATGGCATATTGCGTACCTAGCAAATTAACCAACCCCACGCCATTCACACGAGATATAGGATCTTGCAAATTCGATGCAATAAAATCACCAAGATCTACACTGCTCATGCTGCCATCTGTAGATGAAACAGTCATCACCATCAAAAAGCTTCTGCTGGCTTTTGCCACCTGCAATCCTTGCTGTTGCACCTCAGGAGGCAGCATGCGCATTGCCAACTGCAATTTATTCTGCACTTGCACTTGCGCTACATCAGGATCGGTTCCCTGAGAAAAAGTTAGCGTGATACTCGCTCGACCAGAATCGCTGCTATTCGATGAAATATATTCCAAATGATCAATACCATTCATCTGCTGCTCGATTACCTGCGTCACACTGTCTTCCAATGTTTTAGCTGATGCTCCAGGATAGCTAGCAGAAATAGAAACCGATGGCGGCGCCAAACGTGGGTAGATAGCAATAGGCAATTGCGTCAACGCCAAAACACCAGCCAGCATCACAACAATCGCCAGTACCCAAGCAAAAACGGGTCTACTAATAAAAAAATGGCTCATACGAAATACTCTACCTTGTGCTTCTTGCTATGGATTTGCCATAGCAGTGGAATCGGCTGTCGTAGCAGCAATTTTTACCACAACGCCAGGCTTAATTTTTTGTAACCCTTCAGTGATTACACGATCCCCAGCATGAATACCATCTGTCACTAACCAATGATTACCAACCGAACGATTGATCTGTAACACCCGCCTCTCAACGGTGTTTTTAGCATCAACAATCAAAGTTGTCGCCTGGCCTGTCACACTGTATGTCACAGCTTGTTGTGGCACGAGCAATCCCTGTTGATCCACCCCCACTTCAATTTGCGCGCGCACAAACATACCAGGTAGCAACAAATGTTTTGGATTGCGGAAAATAGCACGCAGCGTTACCGAACCTGTACTTTCATCAACACTGATATCAGAAAATTGCAAGCGTCCTGATTCTGTATACGAAGAACCATCTTCCAATTTCAATGAAACCGATGCGCTATCTTTATCAGCTTTCTGCAAGACTCCTTTTTCTAAATCTTGACGCAGACGCAACACCTCCACACTAGACTGCGCTACATCTACATACACAGAATCCAGCTGTTGCACGGTAGATAATAAGGTTGCATCACCTTGTCGCACATACGCACCTTCCGTCACTTGTGATTTGCCAATTCGACCATCTATTGGCGCACGGACTTCGGTATAACTTAAGCGAATACGCGCGGCGTCCAACACAGCCGTCGCAGCATCAACATCGGCTTTTGCCTGTTTCTGCGCGGCACTGATGTCATCAAAATCTTGTTGACTGATCGCGCGCCGCTTGATTAATTCATTTGAGCGCCTCGCTTGCAAACTGCGAGTGGTTAAATTTGCATTTGCGCGCGCCAGAGCAGCGTTAGCGCTATTTACTTCTGCTTGATACGGGGCGGCATCAATTCGATACAACAACTGCCCAGCTTTTACATCGCTCCCTTCTACAAATTCCTGTTTGATCACAATGCCGTCTACACGCGCACGCACTTGTGCAACGCGCAAGGGCGTAACGCGCCCAGGCAATTCATCCACAATGCGGACTGTTTGCGGCTGTATCACTGCAACCGTGACTTCCTGCTCGGCCGGCGACGGCGCAATAGGCGCTTTACTACACGCAACCAGCACCGTTACTGACAAAAGGCCTCCTGCCAACTTCAAGAACAAATGACGCTTTACAGCTGTCATGGCATAACCTCTAATTTTGAGACACGGCGTTATTGTCTTACTAAATGCTTACCTCGTAACTACTGAAATCCCACGAATTAAATACCCTTTACAACTTGCCCCGGTTCTGCGCAAAAAACTGTGATAACCTCCTGCAGAACCTCGTCTACTCAGGGAAGTGAAGCTCGGTATGAAAGCCATCCCTATCGCCAATTACCCGCAAGAGATAGCCAATGCCTTTCTCAATGGTATCGCCTTCGTCAACGAAGTTCGCACCGTTGATAAAAACCAGCTCGATATCCTGATGAAAAACGCCTGCTTCATGGAGTTCAACAGCGGCGAAATTTTGTTGACTGCAGGTAAAGCTGGTCGGCGCTACTCCTTTTTGCTGAAAGGACAACTCTCGGTATATCCAGACGATGAAACGGATGTGCCCGCCATCAACCAGATCACACCAGGGCAAAATTTTGGTGGTCTTTCCATTATTTGCAAAACGCGCCGCACCGCAACGATTGCCGTGAGTCCTGACTGTAAGACCGCACTCATTTTGTCATTGGATTTGACTGGGCTGGGCGAGCTACATGACTTCAGTATTTACACTTTACAAACCAAGCTCGCGCTCTATCGCGCCATAGTTAACAACACACGCTGGCAATTAGAGCTATACAAAATGGACTATCCCACACACCCGTTAACGCTGCGCGGTAAAACAATTGAAGTTTATATAGGGCCTCGTAACACCGAACAAGAATTGGTCAGCCTTGATCGACAAGCGCATCAATTGGTTGAGATGATTATGGAGTGGAATCAAGCCCTGCTCACCCAAGAAACGATCAATGAAGCTGGCGGCACTTGGCTCTAAGACTTTTATCTTTCTGTAACAAACACAAACAAAAAAGCCCGACAGTGTCGAGCTTTTTTGTCTTTTGAGCTCGAAAAATTACAGCGCTTTTTCGAGTTCTGGCAATGCAGCAAACAAATCAGCCACCAAACCGTAATCTGCCACTTGGAAGATAGGAGCTTCTTCGTCTTTGTTGATCGCAACAATCACTTTGGAGTCTTTCATACCCGCCAAGTGTTGAATGGCACCAGAAATACCAACGGCGATATACAGCTCAGGCGCAACGATTTTGCCGGTTTGACCAACCTGCATATCGTTAGGCACGAAACCTGCGTCAACGGCAGCGCGCGATGCACCAACAGCCGCACCCAGTTTGTCAGCAATACCATCCAACAAGTGGAAGTTTTCGCCAGAACCCATACCGCGACCACCAGAAATAACAATTTTGGCAGCCGTCAATTCTGGACGATCGCTCTTCGCAATTTCTTCACTCACAAAAGAAGAAGTGCCGGCATCTTTTGCTACAGCAACCGCTTCCACGGCGGCGGAACCACCTTCAGCAGCCACAGCGTCAAAACCGGTAGCTCGCACAGTCAACACTTTAATGGCATCGGAAGATTGCACAGTAGCGATAACATTACCGGCATAAATTGGACGCTGAAAAGTATCTGCACTAACAACAGCCGTAATTTCAGAAATTTGCGCAACATCCAACAATGCAGCAACGCGCGGCAGGATATTTTTTCCGCTAGAAGTAGCAGGCGCCAAAATATGGCTGTACGCCTTGCCCAATTCGGCTACCAGTAAGCTGACATTCTCTGCCAACTGATGTGCATAAGCAGCATTGTCTGCTACCAACACTTTAGCAACACCGGAAACTTTTGCGGCAGCTTCCGCAGCAGCAGTGCACTGACTGCCAGCAACAAGCACATGAATATCACCGCCAATCGCCTTTGCCGCAGCCACTGTATTCAGTGTTGCGCCTTTCAGGCTGGCGTTGTCGTGTTCAGCAATAACAAGCGTTGTCATATCAGATCACCTTCGCTTCGTTTTTTAATTTATCAACCAGTGTCGCAACATCTGGCACTTTGATACCTGCTTGTCGTTCTGCTGGCGGCTCAACTTTTACCACTTTGAAGCGCGGAGCAATATCAACACCCAAAGACTCCGGTGTAACGGTATCCAAGGGTTTTTTCTTCGCTTTCATAATGTTTGGCAACGATGCGTAGCGCGGCTCGTTCAAACGCAAATCGGTAGTAACAACTGCAGGCAATGACAAACTTACGGTCTGTAAGCCGCCATCAATTTCGCGCGTGACATTGGCTTTGCCGTTTTCCACTTTCAATACGGAAGCAAAAGTGCCTTGTGCCATACCAGACAACGCAGCGAGCATTTGACCCACTTGGTTGTTATCGCCATCGATTGATTGTTTGCCGAGGATTACCAGGTCTGGTTTTTCTTGATCGACAACCGCTTTCAATGCCTTGGCAACGCCAAGCGGCTGCACTTCCACATCAGTCTTAACCAAAATGCCGCGGTCAGCACCCAGCGCCAACGCTGTGCGAATTTGTTCTTCTTTATCGCCGATAGAAACAGCAACAATTTCAGTCGCCAAGCCGGCATCTTTCATACGCACGGCTTCTTCAACAGCGATTTCACAAAAAGGGTTTACGGCCATCTTGACATTCGTCAGATCGACACCGGTACCATCCGCCTTCGGGCGAACCTTTACATTCGCGTCTGCGACGCGCTTAACTGCAACCAGAATCTTCATGGATTCTCCGTTTATAAATAGGAGTGAATAAAAAGCAGAAAAGAGGCGATTTGCCGCCGATTTACGCCGTTTTCAGGGCGCGCGTATGTTGCCCGCTGACACCTGCAAAAGCAAGACCCGAAACCCCACTACCCAACCCGACCACGCCGACGGCTTGACTCAACACAGGTTTCTGGTTAAAAAAGTAGCTCGGTCGCTCCCATTGGCAGGGTGCGCCGCATAATAACTACAACAGCATCCGTTACCTGCTGGATGGCAACGGTGCAAGGAAGATATTTGATGAGGGCTGTATCATGCCAACAGGCACAGTGAAGTGGTTCAACAACGCGAAAGGTTACGGATTTATCTTGCCTGACAGCGGTGGCGAAGACCTATTTGCACACTTTTCAACTATTACGATGGATGGCTATAAGACGCTGAAAGCCGGTCAATGCGTCAACTACGACATCATCCAAGGTCCCAAGGGCTTGCATGCCACGAATATCACTGCCGCTATGGCATCCCCCCAAGCGGCTATAGCGGGCTAATCTAACCCACACAAAAAAGCCCGCATCAAGTGCGGGCTTTTTGCTGTTCACTTCAACAATCAGCACTTACATGTGCTTGATCATCTCATCGCCGAACTGCGAGCAAGACATCAGCTTCGCACCGTCCATCAAGCGCTCGAAGTCATAAGTGACTGTTTTCGCCTGAATGGCACCATCCATACCCTTGATCACCAGATCGGCCGCCTCTGGCCAGCCGAGGTGACGCAACATCATCTCTGCCGACAAAATGAGCGAACCTGGGTTCACTTTATCTTGACCAGCGTATTTCGGCGCGGTGCCGTGCGTGGCTTCGAACATCGCAATGGTGTCTGACAAGTTGGCACCCGGTGCAATACCGATACCGCCTACCTGAGCTGCCAGCGCGTCCGAGATATAGTCACCGTTCAAGTTCAGCGTGGCGATCACGCTGTACTCTTCAGGACGCAATAAAATTTGTTGCAAGAACGCATCAGCAATAGCGTCTTTCACTACAATTTTCTTGCCAGTTTTCGAATTGGTAAATTCACACCAAGGACCTTCGCCAATCAAGGTGGCTCCAAATTCTTTTTGTGCCAGTGCATAACCCCAATCACGGAACCCACCTTCGGTGAACTTCATGATGTTGCCTTTGTGTACCAGCGTCACCGATGGTTTGTCATTGTCGATGGCGTACTGAATTGCTTTGCGCACCAAACGCTCAGTGCCTTCTTTTGATACAGGTTTTACACCGATACCACAATCTTGTGGGAAGCGAATTTTTTTCACGCCCATTTCGTTTTGCAGAAAAGCGATTACTTTATTCGCTTCGTCTGAGCCCGCCTTCCATTCGATGCCTGCGTAAATGTCTTCAGCATTTTCACGGAAAATCACCATGTCGGTTTTGTGCGGCTCTTTTACAGGGCTAGGTACACCTTTGAACCAACGCACAGGGCGCAAGCAAACATACAAATCCAACTCTTGACGCAGCGCTACATTCAACGAGCGAAAACCGCCGCCCACTGGCGTCGTTAATGGTCCTTTGATTGAGACTACAAAATCTTTGATTGCGTGCAATGTTTCTTCGGGAAACCAGTTGCCTTCATACAACTCGGCCGATTTTTCACCGCAATAAATTTCCATCCAAGCAATTTCTTTTTTACCGCCATAAGCTTTTTGCACCGCAGCATCAATCACTTTGCGCATCACCGGCGTGATATCCACACCCGTGCCATCACCTTCGATGAAAGGGATAATGGGCTTATCCGGCACATTCAAAGAAAAATCCGCGTTAGTGGTGATTTTTTGGCCGTGGGCGGGAACCTGTATTTTTTGATAGGTCATGCTGCTACTCCGATGAAATGTACTGCGGCACATGTGCGCCTTAACAACAGAAACCGCCCTCGTGAGGCGGCAACAGTGTGCGATTATATACGAGCCCCCACCCATCTTGTAGATTTGCTACAAAACTCCGCGCCACTACTATAAATAAAGTCATGAGTCGATTGGTACTGTTCAATAAACCCTACGGCGTGCTATCGCAATTCACGGATGAGCAAGGCCGCCCGACACTGAAACGCTATTTTGTCGATGACAGAATTTATCCCGCTGGCCGCTTGGACTTTGACTCAGAAGGACTGCTTTTACTTACCGATAATGGAAAATTACAGCAGCGCATCAGCGACCCACGCTTCAAGCTTCCCAAAACTTACTGGGCACAAGTGGATGGCAGTATCAGCGATGAGGCCATTCAACAGTTACAGCGTGGCATTCAATTAAAAGATGGCTTAACCAAGCCCGCCAAGGCACGACGAGTTACTGAGCCGGAAAACCTGTGGCCGCGAGACCCTCCCATTCGCTACCGAGCCGCCATTCCCACCAGCTGGTTGGAACTCACCATCAGTGAAGGAAAAAACCGGCAAGTGCGTCGAATGACTGCTGCCGTTGGTTTCCCTACTTTGCGGCTTATTCGCTGCAAGATCGGCAACTGGGCGTTGGGTGATATGCAGCCAGGAGAATTTATGGACGTAGTGCCAAAAATTTAACGCAAGCCTATAAAAAAACAGCCACTAAAAAGTGGCTGTTTTAACGAGCGGATAAAACGACAGGGTTAATTTCCTGTCGCAATCTTCCCAGACATACCCTCAACAAAACCTACATCACGCAGCAGTTTTCGTTTTGGTGGCTTACCTGGCTTCTTCGGCGGCAGGAACACTTCTCTGTCCGCATTCGGTGCAGAAGTGACGATATCGCTGAAACCATCCAGATCTATGTCACCAATACCTACCACACACATTCCACGGTTGTCTTTCTTACGCAGACCCAAGAGTGGTGTGTGAATAGTCTGACTATTCGCGCCATTCAACATATACACGGCACCGACATCCTTCAGCTTTTTCACTTTGACTTTGCCTTTGGGCGTAGTGATGGATACGGTGGTATCGCGACCAGGTGCGCCAGCAAGTACATCGTTTTGACCGTCATTGTTGGTATCGCCGGCTCCAGAAACACTCCAGCCCAAACGATCACCGCTGGCTTCACCTTCTTTCTTGAGGACAGGCGTGCATCGCTCCAGCCGTTACGCAAGAGTATGCGTACACAGCTCCTGCTTGCTTCAACCGCTTGGTTTTGACCTTGCCTTTAACAATGACGCTGACTGATGCTGTATGGCGATAAGCACCGACTGCGACTTCTGCTTTGCCATCGCCAGTCAAATCGCCCGCACCGGCAACGCTATAGCCAAACCACGTCGCCCTTCGCTTCGCCATTCAACCGTGCCCACTCCGTACCTGTAGCACCGGAATAAATGACTGCCGCGCCAGCATCTTTTTTGTCGGGCGATGGATCATCTTTGGCAGACCAATCACTACATCGTCACGGCCATCGCCATCCACATCACCCGCTCCTGCCACCGCAAGACCCAAGCGATCACCCGCTGTATTGCCATCCACTTTGAAGAGTGCCGTTGAGGTATCACAGGCGGTGCCGGCAGCAAGGCTAGCACCTGAACATACCAGCGTCCTACCTGCATCTCTCAACAATTTGCCATTGGTGCTGGACACGATGTCTGCTCGCGGAATGCCAATAATTACATCTGCATTCGTATCGGCATTCACCAAACCTGCACGCGCCACAGAGAAGCCCAAGTTATCACCCGCTGCTGTTCCCTTAATAGAAACCGCATCCATTAGGCGACCTGTTTGACCAGAGAATACATAGACTCTGCCCGCATCTTTCATGGCTTTTTGCGCACCCGATTTCGGCACATCCCAACGCGGCGCACCCACGATAATGTCAGAGAAACCATCGTTGTCGATGTCTGCACCCGCAACACTGTAACCAAACCAATCGCCCTTGTTGCCTCCCGTTATCTGTTCAGAAGGCAGAGAGAAAAGCTCAGTAGCATCTCTGCCGGAATAAACATAAACGCGACCCGCATCCTTAAGTTTCTTGGTTTTAACCACGCCTTTTTGTTGAGAATCGGATTGCCATTCTTATCTAGTTTTGGCACTACTTTATCCCACAGATAAGCACCTACCACGACATCGTTAATACCGTCGCCGTTGACATCACCCGCATTAGCTACAGAGATACCAAAGCGATCTTTCTTCACTTCACCACCCCACTTGCGGAACAGCACACCTGATCTGGATCGAATGCATCTGGATCACGCATCACCGATACCATCCGCATCTGTGTCGACTTGATCGGCATTGGCATTTACAGGGCAGTTATCCGCCGTGTTGTCGATGCCATCACCATCGATATCGGTATCACACGCATCACCAATATTGTCGCCATCGGTATCAAGCTGGTCAGCATTGGCATTTACAGGGCAGTTATCCGCCGTGTTGTCGATGCCATCACCATCGATATCGGTATCACACGCATCACCAATATTGTCGCCATCGGTATCGCTTTGTCAGCATTGGCATTTACAGGGCAGTTATCCGCCGTGTTGTCGATGCCATCGCCATCAATGTCGGTATCACAAACATCACCAATGTTGTCACCGTCTGTATCAAGCTGATCAGCATTAGCATCCGCAGGACAGTTATCTGTAACATCAGGAATGCCATCAAGATCACCATCAGGTGTGATGGCTGCCACTTCAGTTACCTGAGGCGCTGCATCGTAATCAGCATCTCCAGCTTGATCGTACATTACGGTACATGAACCCGTACCACCTGTCACAGTAATGATCGCAGTGCCTACACCTGAGCCTGAGCAGTTTCCGCTAACCGTGATTGCTACTGGCAAGCCCGGACTGGAGGTCGCCTCGGCGGTGAAGGTATCGCCAAAGTCAGCCGTGGCTGGCGCTGGTGTGGTCACCGTGATGGTTTGTGACGCTGGACTGGTGGTACTGGTGTCGGTCACTTCCGGTGCGGCATCGTAGTTGGTGCTGGTTGCACGCCAATGCACCACGCAAGGCACGCTGCTGCTGGTGATCGTCACCGTGTTGCCGACATTGCTACAGCCGCCCGTGGTGGTCACCACTACCGCATCACCTGAGCTGGAGGTTGCCGCCACGGTGAAGGTGTCGCCAAAGTCAGCCGTGGCTGGCGCTGGCGTGTCACCGTGATGGTTTGTGACGCTTTGCCGGTGGTGCTGGTGTCGGTCACTTCCGGTGCGGCATCGTAGTTGGTGCTGGCTGGCACGTTGTAATGCACCACGCAAGGCACGCTGCTGCTGGTGATCGTCACATCGTTGCCGACATTCGTACAGCCACCGGTGGTGGTCACCACTACCGCATCGCCGGAGCTGGAGGTCGCCGCCACGGTAAAGGTATCGCCAAAGTCAGCTGTGTGGCGCTGGCGTGGTCACCGTGATGGTTTGTGATGCTTGCCGGTAGTGCTGGTGTTGGTCACTGGCGCAGGGTCATAGTTGCCATTGCCCGCTTGGTTGTAATGCACCACGCAAGGCATGCCGTGACCGTCACATCGCTGCCGACATTCGTACAGCCACCGGTGGTGGTCACCACTACCGCATCGCCGGAGCTGGAGGTCGCCGCCACGGTAAAGGTATCGCCAAAGTCAGCCGTGGCTGGCGCTGGCGTGGTCACCGTGATGGTTTGTGATGCTTTGCCGGTAGTGCTGGTGTTGGTCACTTCTGGCGCAGGGTCATAGTTGCCATTGCCCGCTTGGTTGTAATGCACCGCAAGGCACGCTGCTGTTGATCGTTACATCGTTGCCGACATTCGCAGCCGCCCGTGGTGGTCACCACTACCACCGGAGCTGGAAGTAGCTGCCACAGTGAACACATCGCCAAAATCCGCTGCCGCTGGCGCTGGCGTGGTCACCGTGATGGTTTGTGATTACCGGTGGTGCTGGTATTGGTCACTTCCGGTGCGGCATCGTAGTTGGTGCTGGCTGGCGCGTTGTAATGCACCACGCAAGGCACGCTGCTGCTGGTGATCGTTACATCGTTGCCGACATTCGTACAGCCACCGGTCGGTCACCACTACCGCATCGCCGGAGCTGGAGGTCGCCGCGACGGTGAAGGTATCGCCAAAGTCAGCCGTGGCTGGCGCTGGTGTGGTCACCGTGATGGTTTGTGACGCTGGACTGGTGGTACTGGTGTCGGTCACTTCCGGTGCAGCATCGTAGTTGTGGCTGGCGCGTTGTAATGCACCACGCGGCGCTGCTGCTGGTGATCGTCACCGTGTTGCCGACATTGCTACAGCCGCCCGTGGTGGTCACCACTACCGCATCACCTGAGCTGAGGTTGCCGCCACGGTGAAGGTGTCGCCAAAGTCAGCCGTGGCTGGCGCTGGCGTGGTCACCGTGATCGTTTGTGACCTTTGCCGGTGGTGCTGGTGTCGGTCACTTCGGTGCGGCATCGTAGTTGGTGCTGGCTGGCGCGTTGAATGCACCACGCAAGGCACGCTGCTGCTGGTGATCGTCACATCGTTGCCGACATTCGTACAGCCACCGGTGGTGGTCACCACTACCGCATCGCCGAGCTGGAGGTCGCCGCCACGGTAAAGGTATCGCCAAAGTCAGCTGTAGGCTGGCGCTGGCGTGGTCACCGTGATGGTTTGGGATGCTTTGCCGGTAGTGCTGGTGTTGGTCACTTCTGGCGCAGGGTCATAGTTGCCATTGCCCGCTTGGTTGTAATGCACCACGCAAGGCACGCTGCTGCTGGTGATCGTCACATCGTTGCCGACATTCGTACAGCCACCAGTGGTGGTCACCACTACCGCATCGCCGAGCTGGAGGTCGCCGCGGTAAGGTATCGCCAAAGTCAGCCGGGCTGGCGCTGGCGTGGTCACCGATGGTTTGTGATGCTTTGCCGGTAGTGCTGGTGTTGTCACTTTGGCGCAGGGTCATAGTTGCCATTGCCCGCTTGGTTGTAATGCCACGCAAGGCACGCTGCTGCTGGTGATCGTTACATCGTTGCCCATTTTTGTACAGCCGCCGTGGTGGTCACCACCGCATCACCGGGCTGGAAGTAGCTGCCACAGTGAACACATCGCCATCCAGCGCCGCTGGCGCTGGCGTGGTCACCGTGATGGTTTGTGACGCTTTCGTGGCCGTGGTGGATGAAGTCACCTGTGGCGCTGCCGCGTAAGTGCCATTACCTGCTTGGTTATAGGTCACGGTACAGGTGCCGGTACTGCTGGTCATAGTGATAGTTGCGCTGCCGGTACCTGAACCAGAGTCAGCCGCTGGCTGTGATGCTAACAGGCAAGCCCGAACTCGCTGCGGCGCCACGGGAAAGTCTCACCAAACGCTTCACTACCTGGTGCCGGTGTCGTTACCGTGATGGTTTGCGCTGTTCCGCCTCGCTGGTGGTCGATGTCACTTCCGGCGCTGGTCGTAATTGCCATTGCCCGCTTGGTTGTAATGCACCACGCAAGGCACGCTGCTGCTGGTGATCGTCACGTCCGTTGCCGACATTGTTACAGCCACCGGTGGTGGTCACCACTACCGCATCGCCCGAGCTGGAGGTTGCCGCCACGGTGAAGACATCCCCATTTGCTGCGCTGGCTGGCGCCGGTGTAGTCACGGTGATGGTTTGTGACGCTTTGGGTCTGGTGCTGGTGTCGGTCACTTCCGGTGCGGCATCGTAGTTGGTGCTGGCTGGCACGCTGGCAATGCACCACGCAAGGCACGCTGCTGCTGGTGATCGTCACCGTGTTGCCGACATTGACCAGCCGCCCGTGGTGGTCACCACTACCGCATCACCTGAGCTGGAGGTTGCCGCCACGGTGAAGGTGTCGCCAAAGTCAGCCGTGGCTGGCGCTGGCGTGGTCACCGTGATGGTTTGTGACGCTTTGCCGGTGGTGCTGGTGTCGGTCACTTCCGGTGCGGCATCGTAGTTGGTGCTGGCTGACGCTGTAATGCACCGCAAGGCACGCTGCTGGTGATCGTCACATCGTTGCCGACATTCGTACAACCACCGGTGGTGGTCACCACTACCGCATCGCCGGAGCTGGGTGCCCACGGTAAAGGTACGCCAAGTAGCTGGCTGGCGCTGGCGTGGTCACCATGATGGTTTGGATGCTTTGCCGGTAGTGCTGGTGTTGGTCACTTCTGGCGCAGGGTCATAGTTGCCATTGCCCGCTTGGTTGTAATGCACCACGCAAGGCACGCTGCTGCTGGTGATCGTCATCGTTGCCGACATTCGTACAGCCACCGGTGGTGGTCGCCACTACCGCATCGCCGGAGCTGGGTGCGCCACGGTAAAGGTATCGCCAAAGTCAGCCGTGGCTGGCGCTGGCGTGGTCACCGTGATGGTTTGTGATGCTTTGCCGGTAGTGCTGGTGTTGGTCACTTCGGCGCAGGGTCATAGTTGCCATTGCCCGCTTGGTTGTAATGCACCACGCAAGGCACGCTGCTGCTGGTGATCGTCACATCGTTGCCGACATTCGTACAGCCACCGGTGGTGGTCACCACTACCGCATCGCCGGAGCTGGAGGTCGCCGCCACGGTAAAGGTATCGCCAAAGTCAGCCGTGGCTGGCGCTGGCGTGGTCACCGTGATGGTTTGTGATGCTTTGCCGGTAGTGCTGGTGTTGGTCACTTCTGGCGCAGGGTCATAGTTGCCATTGCCCGCTTGGTTGTAATGCACCACGCAAGGCACGCTGCTGCTGGTGATCGTTACATCGTTGCCGACATTCGTACAGCCGCCCGTGGTGGTCACCACTACCGCATCACCGGAGCTGGAAGTAGCTGCCACAGTGAACACATCGCCAAAATCCGCGGCCGCTGGCGCTGGCGTGGTCACCGTGATGGTTTGTGACGCTTTCGTGGCCGTGGTGGATGAAGTCACCTGTGGCGCTGCCGCGTAAGTGCCATTACCTGCTTGGTTATAGGTCACGGTACAGGTGCCGGTACTGCTGGTCATAGTGATAGTTGCGCTGCCGGTACCTGAACCAGAGCAGCTGCCGCTGGCTGTGATGCTAACAGGCAAGCCAGAGCTCGCTGTGGCGGCCACAGGGAAAGTATCACCATACTCTGCACTGCCTGGTGCCGGTGTCGTTACCGTGATGGTTTGCGGCGTAAAATCACACGCGTCACCTATGCCATCAGAATCCGTATCTGTCTGAGCCGGGTTCGGCACAGACGGACAGTTGTCGGTGCCGTTCGGCACGCCATCGCCATCCATATCGCTGTCACAAGCGTCACCCAAACCATCGCCGTCAATATCAGACTGGGTGGGGTTGGCTATTAGCGCGCAGTTATCCAACACAACATTGGTCGTTACGCCGTTACCATCATCTATGCCATCGCCATCCGTATCTTTCAACAGTGGGTTTGTCAGGCTGGTATTGACTTCAAAGCCATCGGTCAGGCCGTCACCATCCGTATCAGGGTCATTAGGGTCCGTGCCATGTGTGTTGATTTCAGAGCCGTCTGTCAGGCCGTCATTATCGGTATCGTTATCGTTAGGATCCGTGCCATGTGTACAGATCTCAGCCAGATCAGTCAGTCCATCGCTATCGGCATCAGCAGTTGAATTGATTACCGAGAGTGTCACCGTGCCGCTGGTCATACCACTGGTAAAGGTATAGGTATCCAAAAAGGCATCATTACCTTTACTCAAGCCGCTGCCGTTGTAATTCCCCCAAGCGCGCGCATTGGTATTGGCTGCAAATGGATCACTGTAGTTGCCGGAATTGATGCCACTTGCACCCGATGTTGCTAGCGACACTTGACCATTCGGCATGGTACCCACACCGCTGCCTGCGTCACCTGCCGGCATGCTGGCTTCATTGGCCTGCACCAAGTTATCGTCCCAATACATGTTCAGCGCGGTGCGGCTGAGATCACTGTTTACTTGGAACAGACGCAAACCTTGGTAAGTGGTTTCTACATCTTGGAAAGGATAGTGAGACTCACCCACTGCAACCCTAACTTTGCACTGATAGTTGCCGGTAGAAACATCGTTGCCGTTCTTGTCTTTGCCATCCCAAGTGATGGTATTGCTACCGGCTGTTGCATTACCCGTTAAGAAAAGATCTCCATTGCTGGTCTCATCAAATACGCTGTCTCCGTTCAAGTCACAGATAAGCCCGTAAGTACCATCAATATCTGTTGTAAAAGTAAAGTCACCGGCATTGCCGCCACCCACCGTGCCTGAGCCACTGTTACAGTTGGGCGTAGTAGGCGTGAAGGTAGGCGTGGATACAGTTGGCGTTAGTGAGCTAAAAGTAGATAACTGAGGAACAGACAGATAGATGGAATATTGCGGAGTAACTGTGTTGCCCGATGTAGGCACACTTTTACCGGCATTGGCACCGTTGACACCCGTTTTATTCGCATAGATAGAGTACTGGTAGCCCTGAAAACCGTCTAATTTCAACTCCACAGTGGCGTTAGTGGTAGGACCTGTTGGCACCAGTGTGTAGAACGAACTATCAAGCGCCGTCGCACTCCCATAACTTCCGGTATTAAAATTCCACCGAATAGAGTTAAGGCGACCACCGGGCTGTACGTTACCTGGGTACGCTGCGTCATCAACAACGGCAATATCCCATGTATTTGTACCTGGAGCATTATCTCTAAACTGTACACGGTATTTGCCGTTGCCATTACCCGCCAAAGAACCCGTGGTGCTGTTTTTGGCTAAGCCAGTGATTATCTGCGTGCCAGCAGGGTTCCAAATTCTCAGTCTTTGCGTGCCGCCTTGACTGGTTTGCCAGCGAATTCTCTCCACTGAATCGTCAACAATATCCACATACAGTGTTGTTGATGTCTGGTAACCCGCACTAGTGGTGAGCTGGGCACTGCCTTCTGCCATCGCATAGCAGGAAGCAAAGGCAAGCGTAATAACGGAAAGCAATTGGAGAGCAATACGAACAGCAAAATGCCGCATAAGGAAGGAACCCCTAGACCAAAAATTATCGAAAATGTGACAAACTTCGCAATTATACCCCCCCCGCACAAAAACAGACCAATTGGCATAAAAAACTTATTTTTACCCTCGATTTGCTCTCTATTGGTGCAAATGCGCACCAAGTTGACGCACAAAAGAAGCGGGAACTTGTCCCTAGTGCCTTGTCTTTGAGGCACCCGCCACATCGACACCGCCGTGAGGTCTCATGTCTGATTCAGCTCCCGCCCCCACCACCACTTCTCTCCAACAGCAATTCATCGAGCGCCGACAGTGGCTGGAGACGCGCATCCTCGGTCAAGCCACATTGGTGGAACGCCTGATGATCGCCTTGCTCGCCGATGGTCACTTGCTGGTGGAAGGCGCACCGGGGCTCGCAAAAACCAAAGCCATCCGCGAGCTGGCCAGCGTGCTCAGCGGCTCCTTTCAGCGCATACAGTTCACACCCGATTTATTGCCTTCCGATATCACTGGCAGTGACATTTACCGCCCAGAAGAAGCGCGTTTTGAATTTCGCCAAGGCCCCATTTTTCACAATTTAGTGTTGGCCGATGAAATCAACCGCGCGCCAGCCAAAGTGCAAGCCGCACTGTTAGAAGCGATGGCAGAGCGACAAGTGAGCATCGGCAATCAAACTTACACGCTGCCAAAAGTTTTTTTGGTCATGGCGACACAAAATCCCATCGAGCAAGAAGGCACCTATCCATTGCCGGAAGCGCAGCTGGATCGCTTTTTGATGCATGTGAGCGTTGAATATCCCAATGCAGAGACTGAAAAATCCATTTTGCAATTGGCGCGCAATGAAGCAAAACAAGGGAGCAATACCGCAGCACCTACGCCGTTGAACGAAGCCGATTTATTGATTGCCCGCAAAGCTGCGCTCAACATCCATATGGCAGACAGTGTTGAAGAGTATCTCGTACAAATTGTGCTCGCCACGCGCACACCTGAAAAATACGACGCTTCACTCAGTCGCTTGATTGAATACGGCGCCAGCCCGCGCGCCACGATTGCATTGGATCGCTGCGCTCGCGCGCGCGCTTGGTTGGCCGGTCGCGATTTTGTTACGCCAGACGATGTAAAAGCGCTCGCAGCTGATGTCTTGCGCCACCGCATCATCCCCAGCTTTGAAGCAGAAGCCGAAGGACACAGCGTTGACAGTTTGATTCAGCGTTTATTGGCATTGGTGCCTGCTGTTTGAGCGCAGCATGAAAACAGACGCCAGCACACATTCTCAAACCTCGCAAAGCAAAACCGCACTCAGCGCGCTAGAGCCGCACGGCACGCGCATTGTTTTGCGCGATTTACTGCGCTGGCAGTTGGCTGCGCCGTTTATTCCTCTTGAAAATCACAGCAACAGTTCGCAACTTGCCGGTGGCAGAAAATCTGCCTTGCGCGGTCGCGGCATTGATTTTGATGAAGTGCGACTCTATCAAGCAGGCGACGACATGCGCACGGTGGACTGGCGCGTCACCGCACGCACCGGAAAAATGCACACCAAGGTTTTCCACGAAGAAAAAGAACGCACTGTGCTTTTAGTGCTGGATTTACGCAGCGGTATGTACTTTGGCTCTAAGCGCTGTTTCAAATCCGTGGTGGCCGCCAATGCCGCCGCTTTACTGGCTTGGGCCGCCATCGCTTCTGGCGATCGCATCGGTGCGCTGCTCATTAGCGACCACGGCATTACGGACATCAAACCGCAACGCAGTCGTCACACATTGCTACAACTGTTTCGACAAATAATTGCATTGGACAAACAATACGAAAACAGCACAGCACCCACCACAACGGTGAACTGGCAACAAGCCATGCAACAACTGCGCGCCCTGGTTCGCCCAGGCGCTTGTGTAATCATGCTCAGTGATTTTCACGATTGGAATACCGAATGCCAGCAGGCATTGCACACTGTCGTGCGTCACGGCCAATGTTTTGCGATCCACATTCACGATGCCTTAGAAAAACAGTTGCCGGCGATTGGTTTTGTCAATCTGCGATCTGGCAATCAAAAAATAGTTCTCGATACGCTAGATAAAAAACTGTTACTGCACTATCAACAGCAGCGACAGCAACACTATCAAGCCGTCGCCGCCACTATGCGCAGTTTAAAAATACCTTTATTGGCGATACAAACCGACGAAGCTATTTTCTCTGCGCTGCGACAATTCTTTTCCACCAGAAAAACGGTGGAGGTTTTATGAATTCTGACCCACTAGCCGAATTAAAACCCTTGATCGCACCGCCACCCATTTCATGGTGGCCACCTGCGCCAGGCTGGTGGATTCTGGCTGCGTTGGTATTGCTAGCTCTTGTTGCGTTGCTAGTGTTTTTCTACCGCCGCTGGCGCCATCACCGCAACACCAGCTATCAACGCGAAGCTACACAACTGATTGATGCTGTACACACACTGCCAGAAGCACAGCAATTACAAGAAGTCGCAGAAATTTTGCGCCGCGCCGCAGTCTGCGCTTGGGGCAGAGAACGCGCAGGAACAAACAGCTGGGAACAATTGATTCAATTTTCACGCAGCGAGTATTCACAGCGCGCACGCAAAAAAACTGCGACACCAACACTGGATGAAACCAGCTGCCATCTACTGAGCAACAACCTCTACAGCGGAACACCGCCCTCTGAAACAGCCATGCAAACCTTGATTGCACAGTCCAAAGCATGGCTCAAAACACTGCCGCCGGTGGAGCAATAACATGCTGCCCGATTGGCTCAATATCTTTCCTAGCGACAGCGCCTTTACGCTGCACTGGCCTTGGTTATTACTATTACTACCGCTGCCACTCCTAATACGCAGCCTAATAAAGACAGATAACGCACCACAGCAAGCGGCGCTGTTTTTTCCCGCCATCGACACACTGCTCCATGCACCTGCACAACCCAGCAGCGTATTCACGCAGAAGGAATCCGCACCGTGGTGGTTGTGGCTGGTTTGGGTGCTGCTTGTTTTTGCCATCACACGCCCGCAGTGGATAGGCGAGCCCATCAGCATTCCCACATCGGGTCGCGATCTTTTATTGGTTGTCGACATCTCGCCCAGCATGCAAGCGGAAGACATGGAATTGGACGGCGCGCCCGCGCAGCGCATTGACGCCATCAAGAAAGTGGTCGGTGATTTTGCACAGCGGCGCACGGGTGATCGACTCGGTCTTGTCTTGTTTGGCAGCCGCGCTTATCTGCAAACGCCACTCACCTTTGATCACCGCACCTTGGTACAACAACTGCAAGAAGCACAACTGGGTTTTGCCGGTGAACAAACAGCCATTGGTGATGGCATTGCTCTTTCTGCAAAGCGTTTGGAAAATCACCAACAAAAAAAATCGGTGATGATTCTGCTGACCGATGGCGCCAATACCACTGGCGCACTCGCACCACTACAAGGCACAGAAATTGCCAAAACCATGGGCATTAAAATTTATACCGTGGGCATCGGCGCCGACGAAATGACGCGTCGAACTTTCTTTGGCGTGCAAACAGTTAACCCCTCTAGCGATTTAGATGAGGAGACACTCACTGCCATTGCACAAGAAACCGGTGGGCGTTATTTCCGCGCACGCAATACTGAGCAACTGGATCAAATCTATCGCGAGCTAGACAAACTAGAACCCGTCACCGGCAAAGAGGAAACGCTGCGACCGATCAGCGAATGGTTCTACTGGCCGTTAGCAGGAGCATTATTAATTAGTTTCATCGCCGCCCTCATTGCCACACTGCGTCAATATTTTCTACGGGGAGGAAATGACCATGTTGCATGATTTCCTTCAGGCGACAAACTTTCATTGGCTGCGTCCTTGGTGGCTAATTGCCATTATTCCCGCCATCATTCTTTTTATTCTTTTATTGCGTAACGCGGCTCATAAAAGCCTTTGGCAAGGCATTATTGATAGCGAGCTTCTGCATGCACTATTGGATAAAACATCGAAGAAAAAATCGCAGTGGGTTATATACACGCTGTTATGCGCATGGATCTTTTCGGCTATCGGCTTAGCTGGCCCTAGCTTTGAAAAAACCGAACAGCCTGTATTAAAAAATGCAGATGCCTTGGTTGTGATTCTAGATCTCTCGCCCTCCATGCTCGCTACCGATGTAAAACCCAGCCGTATACAAGCGGCACACTTCAAGCTGCTCGATCTTTTACGAGAACGAAAAGAAGGTTACACCGCGTTGGTTGTTTATTCCGGCAGCGCCCATGTTGTAACGCCTCTGTCTGATGACAGCAACACTATTGAAAGCTTGGTCGACACCCTGCTTCCCACCATCATGCCAAAAATTGGCAGTCGCACTGAAGACGCGGTCAGCGCGGCTGTTCAGTTGCTACATAACGCCAACTTCAAACAAGGGCGTTTACTGCTAATCACCGATGGCGTCGTACCAACAGCGCTAACAGCGATTCACAAACAACTGCAAAACACACGCATTGAATTAAATGTCATTGGGATAGGTACGGCAGAAGGCGCGCCCATTCCATTGCCTCGCGGCGGCTTTGCCGAAGATGCGCAAGGCAAAATCGTAATGAACCCTTTAGACGCACAAACGCTGCAACAATTAGCGAGCGATAACAGTGGCTATTACAGCAACTTGCGCAGCGATGATGCCGATATCGCACCACTCACACAAGCAACAGCCAGCTTGCCGAACACTGAAAATCTTAACGGCAAACGCAATGTCGAACATTGGCTGGACAGCGGCTACTGGCTGATCTTCCCCTGTCTGTTTATTGCCCTGCTATTTTTCCGTCGCGGCGTCGTGGTCTGTGTTTTACCACTGACATTTTTCTTGCTGCAAGAAAACGCTCATGCAGCACTGCCGCAACACTGGCATGACTGGTGGCAGACGCCAGATCAGCAAGCTGCCGCCGCACTAGAAAAAGGCGACGCCAAAACAGCCGCAGAAAAGTTTAACAACCCACAATGGAAAGCCTTTGCGGAATACCAAAACGGCCAGCATAAAGAAGCTGCAGAACACTTTGCCACGGGCGGTGACACAGCCTCTGTCTACAACAAAGGCAATGCGCAGGCAAAAGACAATGACTTGCAAGGCGCTATCAACAGCTACGAGGAAGTGCTAAAAAAAGATCCCAACCTGAAAGACGCCATCTTTAATCGCGACCTCGTTAAAAAACTACTGGAACAACAGCAGCAACAACAAGAAAACAACGAGCAACAAAACCAAAACGATCAGCAGAATCAGCAGAATCAGCAGAATCAGCAGAATCAGCAGAATAGCAACGAGAATACTTCTAACGACTCTAAAGAAAACGCCGATCAACAAAGCGAGCAAGAAAAACAGCAAGCGCAGAAAAATCAGCAGCAGCAAGAAAATACTGAAAAACAGAATGCACAGCAGGGCGAAAAACAAGACTCCGCACAAGAGCAGCGACCAGAGAACCAAAAAGCCAACGAATCGTCACAGGAACAACAAGCAGAACAGCAACCCGCAGCATCTGCAGAAAACAGCCAAATGAACAATGAGCAGCAACAGGCCATTAAACAAATGTTGAATGTTGTGCCAGACGACCCAGGTGGCTTGCTGCGCAATAAATTTGACTACTACTACCAACTGCATCAGCAGCAGAGAACAAACACTGCAGACGACGGGGAGGATCGCTGGTGAAACGCGCTCGCACACTTTTTATCTTGCTTTTTTCCCCTAGCCTACTGGCCGGCACTCTCACAGCAACGGTAGACAGTACGCAAATCAGTCGCAATGAAACACTGACGCTCACCCTGAAATACGACGAGAGAACAGGCGATAAACCCGACACTAACGAACTGGAAAAACAATTCAATATTCGCAGGCAAGGCACCAGCTCTGGCATCCGTATTATCAACGGCGATATCTCTGGCAATACCACTTGGGAATATGAACTCTCACCCAAACGCATCGGACAACTGTCAATCCCCAGTTTTTCTATCAATGGCGATGCCAGCGAAACTATCACTATTGATGTAACTGAAAAATCTGCCAGCGCAACACAAACCGATCAAAAAATTTATACGGAAACTGCATTAGATAAAACTACAATCTTTACGCAACAACAAGCTGTTGTTGCATGGCGTTTTGTTTCGCGTGCCGGTGCGCCGCAAGTACGACTTACACCGCCGCATATCAATGGCGTGATTACGCAAGATCTCGGTAATCGCAGCTACCAGCGCACCGGCTCGAATGGCCGATCGGAATGGGTCATTGAGCAAAGTTACGCACTGTTTCCACAGCAAAGTGGAAAAATCACCATTCCGACACAAACCTTTCAAGCCATCATCAACGCCCCGCAGCGGCACCGCTCCGGTTTTTTTGTTTCTGTGCCCACAGAGGTTTCATTGGACACAGAAGAAAAGCAGCTGGAAGTTATGTCGCCACCTAGTCATAACAATAAAACTTGGCTGCCTGCAGAATCTGTTGAAATTCTTCAGCAAATCACAGGACTCAATTCGCTATCACAAGCCACTGCTGGCACTGCATTTACACGCACAATTCGCACACGCGCCAAAGGCTTGAGTGCCGAGCAATTACCAGCACCCGATATGCAAGCAAGCAACATTAAAATCTATCCAGAAAAACCTGTTTTTGAAAACAAAGCCGGAGCACAGGGTAACACTGGTACGCGTGAAGACAGTGCCGCCATTATTGCCACGCAAGCAGGAAAGTTAGTGCTGCCCGCTATTCGTATCACTTGGTACGATGTAAATACCTCTCAATGGCGTGATGCGGTATTGGAAGAGTCCATAATCGAAGTGTTGCCAAATCTCAATGCACAAACACAACAGCCACCAAACGCCACCCCAACTACTACGCAGCAATCCTCCACCGCTGATACAGCAACCGGCAACTCAACCACAATCAATGCCGACAAAGAACCACCCAGCAATGAAAAACCACTTAATACATACATTTGGCAAATAGCCGTTGGCATCTTGCTGTTTTCGTTATTGGTATTGGCGGTGTATATCTATTACCTGCAACGAAAAATGCGCAGCGGAATTTCGCCAATGCCAATTAACGCATCCACACCCAAAAAATTGGCGACCAACAACATCCAACAGGCAGTTGCCGATAACAACCTGCCCGCTCTGCATCGCGCATTAACCGAATGGGCAAACACGCCCGAACGACTCACCCTCCTAAACCGCCCCGACACACAACCTAGTTGGCACCTGCTAGAAAAACACCTGTTCGGCAACGGTCCAGCGCCTAGCGCAGAAGACCTACAAACACTAGCCTCCGTGCTTAAGCAACAGACAGACACTTCATCTACAGACAAGACAAAGAAAACACAACTGAGCAGTCTCTATTGATAAGATGCCTTCCACAAAGGGGGCCTGGGGCATGCGTGCTTACTTAAAACAAGTAAAACAAAAGATGGCAACTTGGCTATTGCGCCACGGCACAAGCCTCGTCGATTTGGAATGGTATTGCTTACACGCGCCAATAGGCCAGCTAGGAAAATGCGCGCCGTTATTGCACTACTGGTTATTTGGCTCAAACAGGTCAGCGCAATGTCACCCATTATTTGACAGCAACTATTTTACGGAGCAGTGCCAAAAAGTAGGGCTGCCCATTCCAAACAAACCACTTAAAACCTATCTCGGCAATCGCAAATACTGGAATATCAACCCGCATCCATTATTTGATGCAAATTTTTATTATCAGCAGACTGGAAGCGAATTAAGCACATCGCCACTGATGCATTACATTAATGGCGGGCATACGCGACACAGCCCACACCCTTTATTCTCAAACGACTGGTATTTCATTAGCTTCCCAGGTTTGAAAACCATGCAACAGCACTGCCCCTTGGTGCACTACATGAAAATTGGCCACACTAATGCTGTATCTACGCATCCTTTATTTCATGCTGAATTCTATGCAAAAAATGCTGGCATTCTAATTGACGACGATAAAACGCACATCAATACATTACTGCACTTCGTAACCTCTAAAGAAAAAAGCACATCATGTCACCCATTGTTTGACCCTAATTTTTTTAAACATCAAACAGAAAACAAATACGAAGACATGACAGCATCAGAACTGCTCATTAGACAATACCTATTGCAGCCCTCTAACTGGCAGTACAGCACACACCTACTCTTTGATTCCGCGTTCTACCAACAGCAATCCTCTGGCAGAAAAACAGAAAAACCACCACTGGAGGAATACATCGCATACAATTTTTCTGTACGCAACCCGCACCCACTATTCAATACACGATGGTATCAAAGCAGAAAGAAAAACATTCTGAAATTTTCAGGCCAAGGCCGCGTCCCCTTGATTCATTTTGTTATAAATGGCTATCGAATGGGCGAATCACCATCTCCACTATTTTCCTTACAGTGGTACAGACATACTTACATGGAAGGAAAACTTAGCGACACAAACCCATTGATTGAATTTATTACGCAGGGAGAAGCTGCTGGCAATCGGCCAAACCCGCTTTACCCTATAGACTGGAAAGAATGGTTACTGAAAAAATACAACTGCTCGACGCTGGCTGACTATGCGACATTAGCCTCTATTGGAACTCCAAATATTCGCAACAGAATCAGCGATGCATTCGCAACACCCTATATCAACGATCAAGATAGCACCACAAAAAACTATCTAATTCTATTTACACCTCGATCAGGAAGCAGCTGGCTAACCGACCTTATTGCCCAACAAAAAATACTCGGGCGCCCAGCCGAATGGTTTAACCCTGACCTCATGCAATCCGCCATGAATGGCCTCTCAAAACGCACACACAACATCTATGAGTTCTGCCAAGAGCTTCAGAATACGCACAGAAGCAAAGAGAATTATTTCGGCGCAGAACTAACAGCGACCCACCTTTCCATGCTGTCAGATCTAGTAAACATTCAGCAAGTTTTTAACCAACCCTCCTACATTGTCTTACTGCGCAGAAATATCGTCGCACAAGGTATATCACTGTTCCTCGCAACAGAAACAGGATTTTTTCACGCAACAAACACTATAAACATGAACAACCAGACTCAGTACAACGAAAAAAAAATAAAGAAGTGGATAAATGAAATTTTAGATGACGAGCAACACATACGCAGATTCATAGAAAGAAATCAATTAAACCCTCTATATATATGGCACGAGGATATAAAAAAGAATCCCGAAGAAAGCATACGGAAAATTGTCAATCATATCGCAGAAAAAAATATAGCCTTAGAATCAATCACAGAAAGCAAGCACAAAAAAATAGGGGCAAATATTAACCATATTTTTGAAGATAAATTTCGCAGTGAAAACAAAACCTACATAGATAAAATCGAACAAAAAAGACCGTTTACAACACTAAACACACAAAAGACACTGCCATGAAAAACCTATATTATATTTTTGCACTTGTTTTCATCTTACTAACACCTGAAATCACTTTATCTCAGACCGCAAAATCGAGCACAGACATAGTCGCGCCAACAGAATCGTCAGAAGCACCTTCGCAACAAGGCATTACCTTAACAAAAATTTCAGATCAAGCATTAGCCACGCAAAAACTTATCGAAAAACTCAAGCCTATGGCGTCTCATCCAATTGAGTTTGAAGAGTTAAATGATCGCTGGACGCAGTTCAAAAAACAACTTGCCGATTTACAAGTACAAACAACCAACATTATCAACGATAGAAAAGCAAGCATTGATCAAATTCGCGCCAGCCAATCCCAGTGGCGTTTTTTTCGCGATCAGCTCATTAAAGACCAACAAAAAATTCGCGTGCGCGCTGCAGAGTTAGAGAGCGTTATCGCACAACTCACAACAGAAGAACAAATATGGAAGCAAACACAGGTATTGATTAAAGAAACACCAGAATTAGGCTACGACGGCAACAGCCTCAAAACAGCAATGGGATCTATCACCAGCCTGCGCAAGCAACTTTCTATTCCGCTACAGGAAGCACTCACACTGGAACAGGAATGGCAAGAACTGATTGATCAGTGCGATGATGCACAAGCATCTCTGAAGAACGATGAGAGCTATTTACAGAGTAACCTACTTAATAATATCCAACCCCCCATCTGGAAAATTGCGTTTGATAATTTTCAAATTGACGATAACGCAAAGCAATCCTTCTATATACAAACAAAACTACTAAGCCACTACGGCGTCCGCTATTTATTTCATATGCAATTCATTGCAGGTGCCGTGATAGGCATTATTTTCTTTCTGCGACGACTAAGGCAATTCAACAACAAAAACCAAAAAGACCAACTTGGCATTGGGCTTAAACTACCCCTCTTGGAAAAGCCAATTTCTACGATTATGGCTTTTGCCATTTTCTCCACACTGATCATTCTGCCAAACCCGCCGCAACTACTAAAAAATGTCTTACTTCTGTTGCTAATTTTTCCTATTTTGCATCTCGGCATCCCCAGACTGCCTGCGCCCGTTAAACCAATGGCTTGGCTAGTCGCGCTATTTTTTGTCATCAACAAATTGGGCGCATTGACTGTCGCCATACCTACGCTACAAAGACTCTGGATTTTTGGCTGCGCCCTCGCTGGATTTATTGGCTGCCTCTATGTTTTACGACATACCGTCTTTGTTCATGAGAAAAAGCGCGCACTATGGAAAGTGCTGCATGTGTCACTTTGGTTATTTTTATTTGCCTCACTGATTGCCATAATTGGCAACACACTGGGCGCAATTGTACTTTCTCAATTTATCTTAACCGGCATAGCGCATGCTACTTATGCCGCACTCTGCCTGGTTGTACTGGCCAGTATTCTCAACGATATTGCAGTTGCTGCCATTTATATGCCGGCTAGCGAATTTAGCCATCTGATTAGTAGCAATCGCTCGTTGCTCATTCGCTATTTCAGCAAAGTTATCGCCATTGTTTTTGCACTATTCTGGATGCACTTTGCGCTATCTCAATTTGCACTTTGGGATAATATTGTTACTGTCTTCTCTTCACTGTTAGCAAAAAGTTTCTCTGCCGGCAGCCTATCTATTTCAGTAGGCGATTTTCTATCTGTCGCCATTACCATTTGGTTATCCTTCAAATTGTCGCAATTGCTGCGTTTTATTTTGACAGAAGATATCGCGCCAAGAACTAATATGGCGCGTGGGGTGCCAGAAGCAATTGGCACACTCATGCAGTACTTCATCGTGCTAATAGGTTTTCTTACGGCGATTAGTATGACTGGTTTGGATTTATCTAAACTCGCTATCATGGTCGGCGCATTGGGCGTGGGTATCGGTATCGGCTTGCAAGATGTCGTCAGTAATTTCACATCTGGGCTTATTCTGCTGTTCGAACAAAACATCAAACAAGCAGATACTGTTCAATGCGGCACCATAAACGGACAAGTCATGCATATCGGCATGCGCTGCAGCATTATTCGCACCTTTGACGGCGCTGAAGTGATTGTGCCCAACGGTAAATTGACTTCCGATCAGGTAATCAACTGGACGCGCTCCAGCCAAGAACGCCGCATTACTGTGCCACTTTCCACCACTCAAAATGTCGACCCAAACAAAGTTATCGAAACACTCTTAACAGTTGCAAAAAGCGATAGAGATATTATTGACACACCACCCACGGCAGCGCTGTTATTGGGGTTTGGGGCAGGCACCATGAACTTTGAATTGCGCGCTTGGGTAAATAACAGTGAATCACTGGGCGAAGTGAACAGTCGACTTTGCGCCGCCATTGCACATGCTTTTGCAGAGGCTGGCATCATCATCCCTTTCCAACAACAAGATGTTTATATCAAGCAAATTCCTACAACAAGCAAATAAATATTAGGGTGTTGATATCAGCACCCTTGCTTCCGCCAAACCCGATTGTTTTTCCTGTTTAACAATCTCTAATTGATTCAGCTTGATATTTTGCTGATCCAATGCTGCCAACCAACGCATCAACATATCGAACTCTGCGCCCTCAATCCACAAACGCAGTCCATTCTCGTCCTGTGGCTGAAAGCGTTTGAATGCAATTCCAAAGGGTTTAGCAGACACTGTCGCTTGATTAATCAAGGAAGAACCTTCTGGATCATTACTTTTCTCCAAGAGTTTTTTTCTTGCTGCTGCCAACTCAAGTAATTTGGCCTGATTAGCATCCACCCAACGACTGTCTTGTTGCGCAGACTCATAACGCTTGACTGCTGATGTTTGATAACTGTTCGTCAACGATAACGACAAGTAAACAACGGCCAAACAAATTGCAGTAAACATAATCAACAGTGCACGCTGATCGTTAGCCGGCATCTGATCAAACTTTTGCTTCAGTGCTACTGTCCACGCTTCCAACATATTCGTCCCCTCACTGCGCTTGACTGATTTGCAGACGGCCTTCTACGCCGTTACCACTATCATTGGCCGACGAAATTTTTGCGGCCAGACCTGCTCGCCCCAATGCTTGCTTATATGTATCCAACTGCTCGATGCTTTTAGCTTTCACCTCCAACTCCACCTGTCCTTGCTGATCGTCATAGCGCAATTCTATGATTTCAAAACCTTGGTGATCGGGCATCGCATTGAGCACTTGAATGCTATTGCTAAACAACATAGCAAACGAGCTGCTCTCACCATTGCTTGCGCCTGCCAACAACTGCGATTCAATTTGCTTTCTTACACCACCGACACGACGCATATCTGGAAATAACTTCCTAAATTGCACATCCATTTTTTCTTCCATAGCCACAGCGCCGTAATTGAAATACCAAGCACTAGCCAATTGCAGCGCACACTGAGCCAACCAGAAACAGACAATGATGGCCGCCAGCCATTTCCACCATGACAACTTTCCGCCCGGCTGCTGCACGAAAAACTTACCTTGCAGCAAGTTAATAGCCGATGCATCTACCGCATCCAATAAAAAGCTATTTAACACCTGAACTTTTGCGTCTGTTTCCACCCGCGTTTCACCGAGCGCTGCAAATTCAGTCGCCAACTGTTGCGCAAGTAAATTTTGCCCCTCATCTTCAGCAGAAAAATAGATTTTTACTACAGATGGCGCCGATTCACCCACGAAAAAGTGGATCATCTCAGCAGCATTTTCCCGCTCAAACACAGCCATTTCCTTGGCGGTACGCAACAACACGCGATTATCCTGCATGGCCACCGTTAAGCCGTCAGTAGAAACTGGCAGCAACTGTGCATCAATATAAATAGCACGCAATCTCAACTTAGCCTGCTCGCAACACGCCAACAGTGCCGCCATCCATGTCGTATCAATCACTACAACAGGCCATGCACCGCTCGGTTGACGAGAACCTACGGCTATATGCACTTTTTCAATATCGGCGGCCAACTGCTCCTCAACGATAAAAGGCAGTGCCTGCATTGCTTGTCGCTGATTCTTAGAGGGCAAGTTGACACTCTGCAGCGTGGCGAGTTCTGCAGGCAGTACAACATCCACGCAGACACTTTCATCAATAGATTGCAGAGCTGCTGCCGCTTGGCACGCCTGCAACAAAGTGGCGGACTCTCGCTCACTAGCCAAAATATCGCCGTACTCACATCGCCAATCAGGTATTACCACGCTCGGCTGCAAAGTGAGCACTGAAATGGCAATACACTTCTTGCTTGAATCACTCGTTACAGATTGTTGCATTGCTATATCCAAAATAGGGGTCAACGATTAATTACCAATAAAGCCAGCATTCTCTGACTCGTTGCTTTTGCCATCACTGCCAATAAAACTTGCACTGGATTTTTTTGATCCTTCTTTATTAAGCACAGGTAACACACCCAGTGAAAATTTTTGGCTCGTATCGCGCGTTAATAGATGTATCTCGCCTGTTTGTTCATCGCGAAACAAAGTAGATACAAGCCACAATTTATTCTTTCCATATTCTGCAATAACGCGAACTTCAAAATATTCGCTGTTGACGCCTAGCACGGATTTTCCGCTATCACTGCCGTCGTTGTCTTCATCATCCTCTGCGTCTTCAGCACTATCCAAATCTTCACTGCCATCAGAATCTTCTCCACCCATCTCCTCATCGTCATCCATATCTAACATACTGGCAAACACATCTGGCGAGGTGTAACCCGACTCCTGCTGTTGGCGCTGTGCAATAAAGCTTTTTACCGCAGTGACGCTCTGTTCAGAACCATCCGTCAGAGCGATCAATACTGGCTCAGGCGCTGTATTGATATTGATGCGAACCGGCACGGGCAACGCTGACAAAAATGGTGATACACGCCTGTACTCATCAAAACGAAAATCTTTCAGCAAGCGCAATTCAGAAACACTACCGAATTGGGTATCGGCGGCGCGATAGCCTGTCTTATCTGAATCGTACAAATCACCGGTATCGTTATCATAACTTGCCCAGCGTGTTGCTAAATCAGCATAACTGGATTGAATACCCAAAAAGCTCATCAGTTTCTGCAGAACACCAACCTGTTGTTCTTGAATCTCTCCTTCGGCACTGATGAGATTGTTCAAATTAAACCGCGATTGCATGTCATAGATTTCAACTTCGACGGAACCTCCCACCACCCTCAACTTAGGCAGTGGTTGCGCCCATTTTTCATGCAAGTGATCCAACTTCACCGATGACAACTTATCTTTTTCAAAATCAGCTGCCAGCATCTCGCGCGCTATTGCCTCGCCGCCGAGCGCGTACTCCCATGCCTGTTGCGTATTGAGATAATTTTCCGAGCGTTTCATGCTGGCATATACACGAGAAATCACTTCCGAACACACCAATACAGCTATCGCCAATGCCAGCAATACCGTGATAACGGCAATCCCTCGCTGCGCACGCCTCACCATTACTGCACGCTCCCGACAGGAATTTTTTCTTTCTTTAAAATATCTCCCACTTGAAAGACTTGTTCTAATTCACCGTACTTTGCCGTCTTTAATGTCAATTTAATAGCAACGGGCAATGTACGCGCATGCTCTTTGCCATCCGATTTTTTTTCCGGCCACTCTTTTTTCCAATCACCTTTTGGATTCATGAACTCTAGGCTTGCATCATCCACATCATCGAACAATACCTGTATGTTTTCTTTAGCACTGGATCGTCGATCAACTGCTCCCCATGTATGACGCAGCAGACTCTTTCCCTTGCCGCGCTTTTTTTGCTGGCGATTGCTAGCGTCGTATGGCGCAGATCCCAACGAGTAGGCGACGCGCTCCAAATCACTGCGCGTGCTCAGCAATGGATTACGCAAACCTTGTCGCGTAAATTGCAATAAATAATCGCCGCTGTCTGACTCCAATGCAGGCGAGCGTTTATCATCGGGCATCCGCACATCACGCATCACTAACTGATTCATATCCATCGCAATAAATCGCAGCGAACGCTGCAATTCTCGTAAAGCATCGACATGCGCAGTGATGCGATCTTGGCTATCTACCATGGTCGACAGCACGCGATACACGCCCGCCGTCATCACGGCAAACACCGCAATGGCGACCATCACTTCAATCAAAGTAAAGCCTTTATTGCTTATAGGCTGAGCTCTATGCCGTATCGCGCTCATCAGTGCTTTCCAATAAAGCCGGTCAAAAGATAGCTAGCGCCCTTTTTGTTTTTTGCATCCACCACTCGAACATCAACTTGCCTCAGATTTTCTATTCCCGTTTCATTGACGGTAGTAGTGACATCCCATTTCTTTCCTGCCATTTCAACAGTAGATTTTCCTGCATTTACAGACGACCAATCTTTTTTGATACGCAACTCAGATAACACATTTTCCGCCACCACACTGGCTAGTGTTTTTTCCTCTAACAACTGTTCACTGCGAATATCTCCACCCAAACGCGTCAACAGTGTGATCGATAGCACCGCAAAGATAACCAAGGCCACCATGATTTCTATCAAGGTAAACCCTTGGTGATGGCGATGCCGCAAGCAGGTTCTCATTGAACACTACTCTTTTTTTTGCTGGGCTTCTTTCCTTTATCTGCTGAATCGCTAATACGCACAGCACCAAAACCATCGCCCACAATTGAAAACACCGTGTCTTTTAGCTGCTTATTGCCAACCTGCAACCGAAACGGCGTGTAATGCCCATCTGAAAAGAAAATTAAAGTTGGTGTATTTTTATTGCGCTTGGCTGCTTTCTTGTCATCCGTCGTCAGCCAATTGTCTAGAGACCCTGACTTTCCTTGTGCATCTTTGTATATTTTTTTTAGATCAACTGGCGCACCATCAACATCCAAACTCAGTTGAATAGATTCTGGCAATTCCCGCTGATTGAATGAATCCTTCTCCAAAATACTCCACGCCAATGTCCGTTCATCAAAAAACAAAAAGCCGTAGGTTTTTTGTCGATCATCAATAAAAAAGCCTATTTCCTGTCCTGAGAACTCCGCCTCCTCCTGCGCCATCACCAACAACTGCTGCATGCGTGTTGCATCTTTCTTTAATTCGCGCGCGGTGTTACCGCCAACCGTCATGACCACCAAACTCGCCATGATGCCGACAACAAAAATCACCATCATCAACTCAACCAGCGTAAATCCTGCTTCTCTGCTGATGATGGCGTTTTTCATCACAAATACATTGTGCGCTGTTAGAGCTCTAAACTGCTCAGGTCTTGATCTTCGCTTTCGCCACCATCGCGCCCATCTGCACCCAGTGTACGAATTTCATAGGGCGCGCCCTGTGCCGGGCTGATATACAAATAAGCTCTGCGCCACGGATCTTCTGGCAATTTTTTCAAATAGCCGCTTGGGTTCCAATTGCGCGGCTCTGGATTGCCTGATGGTTTGCTCACCAATGCCTCCAATCCTTGATCGGTTGTTGGGTATGTCGAGTTATCCAACTTATACATATCTAAGGCCTGCCCGATGGCGGCCAAATCACTTTTTGCTGCAGCCACGCGCGCATCAGCAGCCTTGTGCAACACATTTGGAACAACCAAGGCACTCAAAATACCGAGGATAACGATAACCACCATCACCTCAATCAGCGTAAAACCAGCCTGTTGTTTTTGTACTGCACTGACAATATTTGTTTGAAGTTTCTGCTGCGTTTCCATTTTCATTTTCTCACAGGTTTGTTAATCGATAGCATGAGCAATCATGCCACTAAGTTATTCATCTGGATGATAGGTAACAAAATTGCCAATACGATGGTCAGCACCACACCTGCCATCAACACCAACAATAAAGGCGGAAGAATGCTGATCGTAATGGCGATAAAAGCCTGCAAATCCTGCTCTTGACTGGCGGCAACACGCGACAACATCGTATCCAATTCGCCCGTTGATTCGCCGCTGGCAATCATATGCAACATCATGGGCGGAAAATATCCCGCGTGCTGTAAAGCGTTGCGCAAACTGCTGCCTTCACTCACCTTTTGCGTGGCCTCACGCACTCGCGTTTGCAACCAACGGTTGGCCATGACTTCGCCGGCAATGTGCATAGCTTCCACCAAAGGTACACCAGAGCTGGTAAGAATACTCAGCGTACTGGCAAAGCGCGAAGTGTTGATGTTACAAGCTAACTTTCCAAACAGTGGCAGCGTAAGAATTTTTTTGTGCCAAGCCAGCTCCATTGCTGGTCGCTGCAACAACGATCTCACGGCAACAATCAGCATCACAATCAAACAAAGAACCAACCACCACCAATTGACAAAAAAGCTACTGGTTGAAATTAGCGCCTGCGTGATACCTGGCAATTCTTGGCCGGTTCCACTAAACACTTCCACAACATTCGGTACAACTTTGATCATCAATAAAGTGATGATCAACACAGAAAAAACCACCAAAAAGATGGGGTACACCATAGCGCCCTGAATTTTCTGTTTGGTTTCTTTGCTTGTTTCTGTGTAATCCGCCAAACGATTGAGCACCAAGTCCAGATGACCTGAATGTTCACCCGCCGCCACCGTAGCGCGGTACAAATCCGGAAAGGCGCGTGGAAACTCACCTAAACTATTTGCCAGCGTATAACCTTCTAATACTTTCGAGCGCACCGCCATCATCATGCTTTGGATGCGCGATTTTTCAGTTTGTTGTGCTACCGCTGTTAACACATCGCCAATAGGCAAACCCGCCTGCACCAGTGTCGCCATCTGGCGCGTTAGCAATGCTAGATCGCGCGCACTGATGCTCTGACCAAACTTCAAACTAAAAGTTTTACTCTGCGTGCCAGATGATTTTGTTGCCGCATCGACTGACAGCGGCATCAAACCTTTATCGCGCAAGTATTGTCGCACTTGACGCTGGCTATCGCCTTCCATCACACCTTTGGTTTGCTTGCCGTTAGTGTCTAGCGCGACATAATTAAAAGCAGCCATGCGTCACTCTTCCTGTGTCACACGCAACACTTCTTCGACCGTTGTTTCGCCGGCGAGAATGCGCGCGCGGCCATCATCGCGAATACTTGGCCCTTTTGTGCGCGCGTAAGCGGTCAATTCCGCTTCTGACACACGACTGTGAATAAGTTCACGCAGTTTGTCATCGACTGCGATCAATTCATAAACACCAGTTCGGCCTAAATAGCCCAACTGTTTACAGTGCGAGCAACCCACTGCGTGATAAATAGTTGGTGGATTTTTTTTATCTACTTGTAATAATTCACATTCAGCCTCATCAGGCTGATACGCTTCTTTGCAGTGTGGACACAATACGCGCACCAATCGCTGCGCCAACAAACCCACCAAACTGGACGACAATAAAAACGGCTCTACGCCCATATCCACCAAACGCGTCACCGCACCAATCGCTGTGTTGGTGTGCAAGGTAGATAACACCAAGTGCCCTGTTAAACTCGCTTGCACCGCGATTTCTGCAGTTTCCAAATCGCGAATTTCACCCACCATCACCACATCAGGATCTTGTCGCAACATAGCGCGCAATCCACGCGCAAATGTCATATCAGCCTTTGTGTTAACTTGCGTTTGACCAATCCCTTCTAAGTTGTACTCGATGGGATCTTCCACCGTCAAAATATTTTTGGTGGCATCATTGATACTGCTAAGCCCCGCATACAGCGAAGTGGTTTTACCTGAACCCGTTGGGCCGGTTACCAAAATAATGCCGTGTGGCTTGTGTAACAATTCAGAAAACAGTGGCAAATCGCGCGGCTGCATACCCAATACATTGAGATCTAATCGCCCAGCGCGCTTATCCAACAAACGCAGCACCACGCGCTCGCCATTGCTAGACGGCATGGTAGAAACACGAATATCAACCTCGCGCCCTGCTACGCGCAATGAAATTCGCCCGTCTTGCGGAACACGCTTCTCTGCAATATCCAACTTCGCCATGACCTTAATACGCGAAACCAGTAGCGGCGCCAATGCGCGTTTAGGCTGCACGACTTCGCGCAAAATTCCATCCGTGCGCAAACGAACAATCAACCGTTTTTCAAAGGTTTCAATATGAATATCAGAGGCATTCTGTTTCACTGCCTCTGTTAACAATGCATTAATCAGACGAATAATGGGCGCGTCATCTTCCTGCTCTAACAAATCACCGGTGTCTGGCACGGAATCGGCAAGGCTGGACAGATCCAGTTCTTCACCTAAATCCTCTACCATCTGCATCGCTTCGCCGCTGTTATTTTCATGCGCGCGCGCAAGCTGGGCGTTAAAACTTTCCACATCTGTTTTCTTGAACACAACAGGCTGTGCAACTACACGGCGCGCTTCCAGCAGCGACTGCATACTGGCATCTTCGCGGTACAACAACTCTACTGGATTGGATGTACCAGGAACGACCAACACACCAAAACGCTTGGAAAAACCAAACGGTAAGCGGCGAACAACTGACTCCACATCTGGCACCGAGTCAGCCTCATCGTCTTGCGTCACATCTTTTTGATCTAAAGCGTCTTGCATAACAACTTACTGCCTTTGTGGCAGCTCTTCGAGCTGACGCGCACCAGTTGTGCCTGGGCGTGGTGGCTGCCACGGCGCCAGTTCAGACAAAGTACGATTGATACGCATCGAATCATCTAATTCATTTTTATTAAAACGCTTTTGTACACCACGAATATTGTTGTAGTAATAACTCGTATCGTCCGCAACATCTGCATCGTCATACAAGATTTTCGGGTGAATAAAGACCATCAAATTTTTCTTCACCACCTGCTTAGAAGTGCCTTTAAAAAGGCGACCCAAATAGGGAATATCACTCAGGAATGGCACGCCATTCTCAGACGCCAAAACCTCATCGCGTATCAAACCACCCAACACCAGCACATTGTTATCTTTCACCAACGCTTTTGTTTTAATTTGGCGCTTATTAGTAATAATATCAGCAGCGCCAGAAGAGCCTCCCACATTAGCTGATTCATTGATACTCTCTACTTTCTGCTCAACATCCAGCGTTAAAATACCTTCCTGATTGATGCGCGGGGTAACTTTGAGTTCAACACCAATGTCTTTGCGCTCGATCTGCACAAAATCGTTGTTATAAACAAAGTCATTATTATTGTTGTTACCAGTAATACCTGTACTATTGATGCGTTCAGAACCCGTTTTAAACGGCACGCTTTCACCCACCAAAATAGTCGCCTCTTCGTTATCCAATGCAATTACAGTTGGCGTAGAAAGCACATTGGCATTGGTATTTTTCTCCAAGGCACGGATCAAACTCACCAAATCGCCACCGGAGAAAAATCCTAAACTCAGACCACCTAAATTCAAACTTGTTTTTCCAGAGGCATCATCACCCGTGATGGTTGCATTCCTCGTACCAAATAGACCGGATGTTTTGACATTGTCGCCATCACTAGACCAAAAAATACCAATGTCGCGCCCCACATCTTCACTAACCTCTACAATTAATGCCTCCACCAACACTTGCTGTCGACGCACATCCAGCTTGGCTATCACGCCCTTCATGGTATTCATCATCGACGGTGGCGCTGTAATGACCACTGCATTGGTTTGCTCCAATGCCTGCACATTTACGGAAACATCTTGTGCGCCGCCTCCCTCTTTACCAGCACCGCCTTTGGCGTTGTTACCCACACCTTCCAAAATAGGCAGCATGTCTTTTGCAGTGATGTAATTGAGATAAACCACCTGTGTATTACCTTCACCAGACAAAGGTAAATCTAGGCGTTGAATCAATTTGCGCATTTGCGCGCGTATAACAGGATCACCCGTCATCAAAATGCTATTAGATCGTTCGTCAGATGTGATATTCAACTCACGCCCAGGCGCCGCAGCAGCACCCGTTTTTGCAGCCCCCGTTTTCTGCACCAAATCCAGCACCGTTTTTGCCATGTCTTTTGCACTGGCAAATTCTAATTTGATAATTTCAATATCAACTGTACCTGCCTGATCAATACGATTGATGATGTCAACGATCTGGTTAATATTGCCCGCACGATCGGCAATCACCAATGAATTATTTTCAGGATACGCGGCTAGATGCGCGCTATTAGGTGTCAATGGCTTCAATAAAGAAATCAACTGCTGTGCAGCCAAGTTTTTAACTTTTATGATTCGAACAACAATATCTTCTCTACCTGATTTTTTATCGCCATCGACAACTGGAATCTTCTCTGTTTTAGCTTCAGGCTCTGGCAATACTTTCACCGTGTCACCACTTTCCACCACTGCCAAGCCATTCACTTGCAAGGCCGATAGAAATACCTGCCAGGCCTCATCGTATGTCATGGGCTCACCCGCCACGATCGTGATTTTCTTACCGGCCACGCTAGGATGCACAATGATATTTTTCGTGGTGAGGTCAGATGCCCAACGAATCACATCTTTAACATCCGCATTATCAAACGCCACAGAAACTTTCTGCTCTTGATCGCCAGCTGCTGGCTGCACAGGCGTTGCCGTTTGTGCATAGCCCTGTAGCGAAAATACAGCTGCTAATAACGCAACCATTAACACTTTCAATCCACAAGCCATTTTTTTTATTTGATTTGTTTTTGTCACTAGAAAATCCGTCCGGTTTATTAGCTAAAAACTATTGAGAGTCTGTATTTACAGGATTCACCGGCAACTTGCCCACAGGCACAACCCTGTCGAGCGAATTGCCGTGCAAAAAACGGTTTGCTGCTGGCGCATTCAACGCGCGATCTACAGGGGGAATTGCCGTTTGTGGCTGACGCGCAAAACCGCGACCCAAACCAACATTTCTGCGCGGCGCGCTCGGTGCAGATTCGTCCGCGCGTGGAAACGATAGCGTCTCCAATTTCCCGTTGCGCTTGAGCACAACGGCATCTGCATGCACTTCCTGCAACACCACGCCAGAAGCAATGCTATCCCCCACAAAAAAACGCCGCGTTTGTTTATCGGTTGTAATCAGCGCGCTGGCTTTTGCCGCATCACTGCTTGTCATGGCGCCAACCAAAACAAATTTCAAATTGGTTTGCGGTATATCCGTCTGCACAGGCTCAATCACGGGCGCAATAACTTTTTCGCCGAACAAATGCAGCTTTGCCACCTGCTCTAAACCGATACCGCTGCCAGCACTCCCAGCACTGCGAATAGCCAACCGTGTATTAGCAACTTCCTCACCGCGCCAAGTCGCCAATAGACCCACACCCTGCCACACAAAAATTACCGTGATGAGCACCGCCACCACTGCAAATACCAACTGCGGTGGCAGAGACTGCAAACGCAAAGCCGCAGGCGAATTAAGCACGGGCAGCTTCCCGCCGTGGTTGGATACAGAGTGCGAAGGTGTGACAGTTTTTCACGATGATGGACTCAGCCTCGATTCCCATGCGACCGAGGCACAGCAATAAAGTTCATTCAGAAGCGGAAAATTATGAATAAAAACAAGGGAGATAGATAGCCTTTCTCAAGGCGTTACACAGCGAATAAGCGCTGGAAATTTTGCCAAACTGCCGTCGCCAACTGCTCCACTGGCTCCTGTCGCAACTGCGCCAAATAATGGTAAACATCCACCACAAAACGGGGCTCATTGGGCTTGCCGCGATGCGGCATGGGCGCGAGCCAAGGAGAATCTGTTTCTACCAGCAGGCGATCTAGCGGCAGCTTTTCTGCCACCTCACGCACATTGTCGGCATTTTTGAAGGTCACAATGCCTGAAATGGAGATGTAGTAGCCCAGATCCATGGCGGCGCTAGCCATCTCCCAATCTTCTGTAAAACAGTGCAGCACTCCAGCCGTCGGCGAATCAGCGGCTTTTATTGCCTCCAAAGTCATCTGCTTGGCATTGCGCGTGTGCACAACCACGGGCAGTTGCAGCTCTTTCGCCAATGCCAAGTGCGCTTCAAAACTCTGTAACTGCGCCTGCTGCGCGACAGGCTCTTCGTGGCCGTCATGATAAAAATCGAGCCCGGTTTCACCGATAGCAATGACTTTCGGGTGCGCTGCCAGAGTGCGTAAGTGGGCGATCACCCCTTGCGTGTCAGCAAGTAACTGCGGATCTGAGCTGCGGTATTCCGACGCTACAAACTCACTCGGGTGGATACCCACAGAGGCATAAACATCAGGAAATTCCTCGGCGATGGCAACCACGCGATCAAGATTGCCCAAACCGATACCAATACACAAAAACCGTTGCACCTCGCGCATGCGTGCCGCCGCAATAGCAGAAGCAAGCCCGCCGGCTGCGCCGTCGAGCTTGAGTTTATCGAGGTGACAATGGGAATCGAGAAACAAGGAGCTTACATGGTGTAAGTGGCGCGATCAGATTCCAGTGAACCGGCCAGATAGGTTTCAATTTTGCGTTGCACGGTATTGTCGGGGTCATTGAACTGCACACCAATCCCCGCCGCGCGGTTGCCCTGCGCGCCTTTCGGCGTAATCCAAACTACTTTGCCTGCCACCGGCAACTTCTCCGGCTCATCCATTAGCGCCAGCAACATAAACACATCATCACCCAATTTGTACGCTTTGGTGGAGGGAATAAACAAACCACCGCCCTGCAGGAAAGGCATATACGCCGCGTAGAGTACTGCTTTGTCTTTCATGACCGGCGACAAGATACCGCCGCCACCCATTCTTTCACCCGGCATATACCACCTCTTCCGTCAGTTTGTTGTTATCGGCTCAGACTAGCGACCCAATTGGACGCCGTCAAACCTCACAGCGCTGCAAGAATCGCTTCCGCGCTAGTTTTTTCCAAGCCCTGCGCGTCGATATTCAACAACTCCAGCGTGCCATCGTTGATGATCATGGCAAAGCGCTTGCTGCGCGTACCCATGCCAAAGCCCGTGCCGTCCAACTCCAAACCCAGCGCGCGCGTCAGGTCCGCATTGCCATCCGCCAGCATCAACAAATGCTCCGCATTTTGGCTTTTGCCCCACGCACCCATCACGAACGCATCGTTGACCGACATGCACACAACCGTGTCCACGCCTTTCGCTTTGATGGCGTCGACATTGACAACAAAGCCTGGCAAATGCGCATTCGAGCAAGTGGGCGTAAACGCACCCGGCACAGCAAACAACACCACTTTTTTACCGGCAAAAATTTCGTCGGTAGTGATATCTGCAGGCCCTTTTTCTGATGCGTATTTCAATTTTACGGAAGGGATTTTTTGACCAACTGCAATGCTCATAATGATTTCCTTTTATCCATGATGATTAAAAAAACGCCGAACTGAGTCGGCGTTTATCTTCACTCGTCACACGCCGCTGGACAGCAGCATGTTGCGAATATGGCCAATGGCGCGTGTTGGATTCAAACCTTTCGGGCAGACATCTACACAGTTCTGGATGCCGTGGCAGCGGAACACACTGAACGGATCATCCAATTTTGATAGGCGCTCTTCGCGCGCAGTGTCGCGACTATCCACCAAGAAACGGTACGCCTGAATCAAGCCTGACGGACCGATGAACTTGTCTGGATTCCACCAGAAAGATGGGCAAGCCGTTGAGCAGCAGGCGCACATGATGCACTCGTACAGACCGTCAATTTTTTCGCGATCTTCTGGCGACTGTTTGCGCTCTTTAGCGGGTGGCGGCGTGTTGTTGATCAAGTACGGCTGCACTTTTTCGTACTGACGGTAGAACATGCTCATATCCACAACCAAGTCGCGAATAACAGGCAAACCCGGCAGTGGTCGCACAATAATTTTTTGCGGCAAACTGCTCAGACTCACCAAGCACGCCAAACCGTTTTTGCCGTTGATGTTCATGCCGTCCGAACCGCAAATACCTTCACGGCAAGAACGGCGGAAAGTCAGTGATTCATCCAACTTTTTTAGTTTGATCAACGCGTCCAATAACATACGCTCAGAGCCGTCCAACTCCAGCTCATAGCTCTGCATGTACGGTTCTTTGTCTTTGTCAGGATCGTAGCGGTAAACTTCAAAAATTCTCTTGCTGCTCATTTCAATGCTCTCTCGAATTCAGAAATAGGTTGAATATTCGTTAGAACGTACGCGCAACTGGCGGTACAGAATCCACAGACAACGGCTTCAGTTGTACAGGCTTGTACGCTAAGCGATTGTCTTGTTTGTACCACAAGGTGTGCTTCATCCAATTCTGATCATCGCGCTCAGGGTAATCATTGTGTGCGTGAGCACCGCGAGATTCTTTGCGCGCCGCAGCAGAAATAATGGTCGCCTTAGCCACTTCGATCAAGTTCTCCAACTCCAGCGCTTCAATGCGCGCGGTGTTGAACACTTGTGATTTATCGTTAAGGTGGATGTTCGGGATGCGTTTCTCAATTTCGAGAACTTTCTGCACGCCTTCTTCCAACAAAGCCTGTGTACGGAACACACCTGCATGCGCCTGCATATCGCGGCGCAAATCATTGGCAATGTCTTGTGCGTATTCGCCAGATTTAGAATTATTCAAGCGCTCAATACGCGCCACAGTTGCGTCCAGCGCATTATCTGGCAGCGGTTTGTGAGCTGGGGCATTACGCACGGTTTCGATGATGTGATTGCCGGCTGATTTGCCGAAGACAATCAAATCCAACAGTGAGTTGGTACCCAAGCGGTTAGCACCGTGCACAGAAACACAAGCGCATTCGCCGATGGCGTAAAAACCTTTCACCACACTGCGATCGTCGCCATCTTTCGGCACCACAACTTGGCCGTGCATATTGGTGGGAATACCGCCCATTTGATAATGGATGGTTGGCACCACGGGAATCGGTTCTTTGGTGACATCAACATTGGCAAAATTGAGGCCGATTTCGTGCACCGAAGGCAGGCGTTTCATGATGGTGTCCACACCCAAGTGCGTGAGATCCAACACCACATAGTCCTTGTTCGGGCCGCAACCGCGACCTTCTTTAATCTCTTGGTCCATGGAGCGTGAAACGAAATCGCGCGGCGCCAAATCTTTCAGGTTCGGTGCGTAGCGCTCCATGAAACGCTCGCCTGCGGCGTTGCGCAAAATACCGCCTTCACCACGGCAACCTTCGGTCAGCAATACACCGGCACCAGCAACACCAGTTGGGTGGAATTGCCAGAACTCCATGTCTTGCAAAGGAATGCCCGCACGCGCAGCAATACCCAAACCGTCACCGGTATTGATATAGGCGTTGGTAGAAGCGGCGTAAATGCGTCCAGCACCGCCGGTTGCAAACAAGGTGCACTTGGCGTGGAAAACGGAAATTTCACCCGTTTCCAATTCCATCGCGACAACACCCAGCACATCGCCATCGGCATCGCGCACCAAATCCAGCGCAATCCACTCGACAAAAAACTGCGTGTTGGCTTCAAGGTTCTTTTGATACAGCGTGTGCAACAGCGCGTGACCGGTGCGGTCAGCCGCTGCGCAAGCGCGCTGCACGGGTTTTTCGCCGTAGTTCGATGTGTGACCACCGAAAGGACGCTGATAAATAGTGCCATCTGGGTTGCGGTCGAACGGCATGCCCATGTGTTCCAGTTCATACACCACTTTTGGTGCTTCACGACACATGAACTCAATGGCGTCCTGATCACCCAACCAATCCGAACCCTTAACGGTGTCATAAAAATGGTAGTGCCAGTTATCTTCACTCATGTTGCCCAGTGAAGCACCGATGCCACCCTGCGCCGCGACGGTGTGCGAGCGCGTGGGGAATACTTTGGTCAACACCGCAACTTTCAGACCAGCCTGCGCCAGTTGCAAAGAAGCGCGCATACCGGAACCACCGCCGCCGACGATAACGGCGTCGAAAGTCAGCGTACGAATATTGTCGATACGAGAAGCTGCAGCCATCTCTTATACCCTCCACACAATAGCAAGACCCCAGAGGGTATAAGCAACTAGAACGCCAATGGCGATGATTTCGAAAGTCAGGCGCAAAGCGGTCGCCTTTTCACCCAATAAACGCACCGTGACATAGTCCGTCAACACCACCCAAATGCCGATCCAAGCGTGTACAACCACCGACAACAAACTCGCGGTGTTAAAGATTTTCATGCTGGTGAGTTGGTGCAAGCTCAACCATGTGGGGTAATCCACACCCTTGTGCGTCAACAACCAACCGACAATAAAGAAGAAGTACGCGGCAATAACCACGCCTGAAATACGCTGCAGCAGAAAATCCGACAGGCCACTGCGACCAAAACTGGTAACTGTTCTTACCATAACCACACCCCCGCCAACACAACGCCAATAACAGTCACAGCAATCACTGCAGCCGCACTTTTTCTGCCGCCTTCCAGCGATTCACCAAAACCAAACTCCATTACCAAGTGCCGAATACCGGCCATCAAGTGGTAAATAAACGCCGCCAAAACTGCCAGCAGCAGCAGCTTCATCGGCACGGAGTCCAAACAGGCAACGGCAGCGGCAAAATCTTCTGCTGAGCGCAAAGAGTAATCCAACAGCCCCAGCAAAATAGCAATCGCAGCGATGAGTGCTACGCCAGAAACACGGTGCAGAATGGAGACGATGGCAGAAATGGGCTGCTTGATCGTGCCTATATCAAGGTTCACGGGACGCTTATCTATCACAGGAAGTCCTCAAATTAAGGATCAAAAGAAGGGGTACCGAAGTACGGCGCGCATTATATGACCACAGCTTTTACATGACAAACCCCAAAAACATACACAAATACGCAGAAATACAGGCTGTATAACTGCGTCAGACATTTTGTAATTTATTGACAAAACGCGGAATCGCCCTATAGTTGCGAGGGTTCGCACGCACCCTTCCCGCATGCATCTTTTTGCAGGTCTTTGAGTTTTTTTACTTCACCTGCCTGTTTTTTGCCTAGTTGTACTTCCTGCTATAGGAGCCTCCCATGCCTGAAAAGAAAGCCACCCTCACCATCGACGGCCGCGACCCCATCACTCTGCCCGTGCATTCAGGCACTGTTGGTCCTGATGTCATTGATGTACAAGCTATTCTGGCGCAAGGTGGCCACTTCACTTACGACCCAGGCTTCATGGCCACAGCGGCCTGCGAATCCAAAATTACTTTTATCGACGGCGACAAGGGCATTCTGCTGCACCGCGGTTATCCGATTGAACAGCTTGCCGAAGATTCAGACTACCTCGAAACCTGCTACTTATTGTTAAAAGGTGAGCTGCCAAACGCACAACAGAAAAAAGATTTTGATACGCGCGTCACGCAACACACCATGGTGCACGATCAAATTCACAAATTTTTTGAAGGCTTTCGCCGCGACGCACATCCGATGGCGGTGATGTGCGGTGTTGTGGGCGCACTGTCTGCGTTCTATCACGATTCACTCAATGTTTCTGATGCTGAGCATCGTGAATCAGTGGCGATCCGCTTGATTGCAAAAATGCCGACGATTGCTGCTATGTGCTACAAATACAATGTCGGCCAACCGTTTATTTATCCGCAAAACGATCTGAGTTACGCAGCTAACTTCCTCAACATGATGTTTGCTGTGCCTGCAGGCGACTACCAGGTTGATCCAATTCTCGCCAAAGCCATGGATCGCATTTTTATTCTGCATGCCGACCATGAGCAAAATGCATCTACTTCTACCGTGCGTTTGGCAGGCTCTACTGGTGCCAATCCATATGCCTGTATTGCTTCTGGCATCGCCGCACTATGGGGGCCAGCACATGGCGGTGCAAACGAAGCCGTGTTGCAAATGTTGGGCGAAATTGGCTCTGTGAAAAATGTTGATAAATACATCACTAAAGCAAAAGACAAAAACGACAATTTCAAGCTGATGGGTTTTGGTCACCGCGTATATAAAAACTTTGACCCGCGCGCCAAAGTGATGAAGAAAACTTGTGATGAAGTACTGGCTGCTTTGGGGATCGATGACCCGCAACTAGAGCTGGCAATGAAGCTGGAAGAGATTGCTCGCTCTGACAGCTACTTCATTGAGAAAAAACTGTATCCAAATGTCGATTTCTACTCCGGCATTATTCTGAAAGCGATTGGCATCCCCACCAGCATGTTCACCGTCATTTTTGCGCTGGCACGCACCGTGGGTTGGATTTCCCATTGGAACGAAATGCTGTCTTCGCCGTATAAAATTGGTCGCCCACGCCAGTTGTACACCGGCAGCCCACAGCGCGACTTTGTTCCTGCTAATAAGCGCTAATCAAAAACCTTCAGCACCAGTGCCGATGGCTCGGCACTGGCTGCTTGACGGCGATGCCCTATCCTCAGCAAATCAAAACCATTTTTTTGCCAAAAGCGCAGCACATCTGGTGCCGCACTAAAACTACTGCCCACCGCGCAAATCCCCTGCTTCTTCTGCGCCTGTAAAATCTCTTGCAAAAAATGCGACCCTAAACCCTGCGCTTGAAATTGTGTATGCACCGCGATGCGCACCACGCGACTCACGCGCTGCTGCAAAAACTGCGACTGTTGTAGATGTACCGCCAAACTCTGCACTAACAAATGTCCGCGTGGGCGACGACGACCCGCTGCAATTTCCTCAGCCATTGCAGCGTCTATGCTGCCCTCTTCTACCAACAGCGCAACCGCCAGTGTATGTGAACGCTGCACCAAGCGATAAAGCGAAACCGATGGCGCATCCAATAAAAAACGCAAATCATCCGGCGTAGTGCGGTAATGCGCCGAACGCAATAAACCATAAACCTCTCGCAACAATGTCTCATCCTGCGCCAAACGCTGCTGCGAAATAGATTCCACCACCATGCAATTGGCGTTAACTGCATCTTCCTCTTCAAGTTGCGCTTCTTTCGCATCCAACAACAAAGTTTTATACAGCCAATGCGACAGCGGGTCATCAACAGCCCAGCGAATTGGCTCATCCAATGTTAAATGCTGCCACGATGGAAACTGGCGATTGAGCTCGTGCAAAAAACGCACCACAAATCCCTGCCCTGTACCTTCGTAACCGTCGATGGTGGTAGACAACACAACGCGTGGAAACCGCTCTAACAGACGCAGCAACATCGACAGAGGAATAGCGGCCGCCTCATCAATCAACAAAATATCAGCTTGTAGATTTTTACTGCTCAACACATTATCTGGCGCAGAAAATAATAAATTCTCGCCCCTATAATGAAAAACACTACTAGCCGCCGCGCGTGATGGTGCAACCAACAACACAGACTTCCCGATTTTTTGCCACGCTGCCGCTACAAAACCCAGCGTTGCTGATTTGCCGCAACCGCGATCTGCCAGCAACACTGCAACGCCTGTGTGCGATAACAATTGTTCAAGACAATTCTGTTGTGCTGCTGTGGGCGTAGAGTCCTTTGTCTCTGCATCACACATAAAAAAGGGCGGCGGCAGCGACAACTCTGCATCATTGACACAACCTTCCTGCCAATGAAAAAACACATTGTCGTTACCCGAGAACGCATCTAGCGATTTTTTAAGATGCAATAAAAAATAGGATGACAAACCGCTCACCGCATGCGGATAACTGGTTAAACGCGCGTAATCTGCGTCAGGCGCAGTACCCCAGTGCTGCCAAGCTGGTGTTAGTAAAACCAATACTCCACCAGCCGCCACCGCGCCGCTTACTGCAGCAATACAATCCGGCGATAAACCCAGATGGGCATCCAGCACTGCCAAACGGTATTCGCTGCCCAATACCTGCTTGGCTTTTGCGACAGAAAGACTGTCGGCTGCATGCGATGCATCACCAATCCATACGCGCTGCTTTGCATCGTCATACCACGCTGCCGCGATTTTTTTACACCACGCGTGTGAACCAGACAGCACAACCAAGATGCGATGCCGATTGTGATGCGCCGCACATAAAGCATCAGCAAAAACTGCTGTGTTTTTTGTTTTCACGCCGGTGGTTGCCCCTCTGCCATCGCCGTGCATAATGGCCAGATACTCATCGAGAGACAAGCGCCGTGCTCGACAGAATTCGCACCGGATACCACGCTGCCCGCCGCATTGGTCAAACCAGCTTTGCGCTACAAAAAAGCGGCTGGCGCTGGCTCCGTGATCGCGACACGCCGCTACCCAAATTAGCGCGTGATACCGCCGAAGCGCTAGGCTCCACTTACATCAAACTCGGTCAGTTAATTGCTAGTTCACCATCGCTTTTCCCGCATGAATATGTGGCAGCGTTTCAAACCTGTTTAGATCAAACCAGCCCTCTACCTTTTTCTACCATCGAAAAAGTCATTAAGCAGGAATTGGGTGCGCGACTCTCGCGTCACTTTCGCGACATAGATCCAACACCACTCGCCTCTGCCTCCATTGCACAAGTACACGCAGCGCGTTTAGCCACAGGTGAAGATATTGTTATCAAGGTTCAAAAACCTGGCGTAGAAGATATTCTCGCTACGGATTTTCAATTCATGCATTTATCCGCTGCACTGTTGGAAAAAATCAGCAAACACATTCCAGAATCATCTATTACCGACATGGTCGATGAAATTCGCAATGGCATGTTGGAAGAATGCGATTTCAAGCGCGAAGCGAAAAACATCGCCCTGTACCGCCGTTTTCTAGACAGCAACCACATCACACAAGTTACGGTACCTGCGGTGTATCGCAACGCTTCCAGCAAACGCGTGCTGAGCATGGAGCGCTTTTATGGCACCGCTTTATCCAACACCGATGCTGTGCATCAATTATCTGCCAATCCAGAACAAGCGCTCATTGATGCGCTGAATACTTGGTTTTTGAGTTTGACGCAATGCCAGATCTATCACGCCGATTTACACGCTGGCAATGTCATGATGCTAAACGACGGTCGCATCGGCTTTATTGATTTTGGCATTGTCGGCCGCATCTCCGCTGAAACATGGGCTTCGCTGCTCGCCTTGATCGCATCCGTGCCCGCCAAAGACTTTCATGCCATTGCCACCGCTATGGCTGGTATCGGCGCCACCAATCGAGTCGTCAATATTTCTGCGCTTTCCCAAGACCTTGAACAGCTATATCAACAATTTGACAGTGATGACAACAACGACTTTCTCAATACAATCACACTGCAAATTTCCAATATCGGCAGAAAATATGGCATTCGCTTCCCGCGAGAGTTCACGCTACTGCTAAAACAATTCCTCTATTTTGATCGCTACATCAAACTGTTATCACCCAATTTAGATATTTTTGATGATGAACGCATTTTTCTGCACAAGGCATAAAAACACTATGAAGCAGCGCATCAAAAACATTGGCATCAATACACTGCTGCTCGTTGTTTTTACGCTGCTCTCTCTGCTCATGCTGGAGCAAGGATTTCGCTGCTGGTTGTTCGGCTGGAAAGCATTTGATTACACTGCGATGAAGAACAACGCCCCCATCAGCAACACCGATTTCATGCGTCAGTCGCCATTTGACGATATCTATTGGGCGCTGAAACCCAATCTGGACACCTCCTTCAAGTTGGCGCATCTCACCACCAACAGTTTTGGCTTGGCTGACAAAGAGTACGCGTTAGCAAAGCCCGCCAATCATTACCGCATCGCCGTGTTGGGCGATTCTTACAGCATGGCTTCCGGTGTAGATACCGATAAAAGTTTTCATGCGGTGTTAGAAAATAACTTAAACACCCACGCTTCTCGACCTTACGAACTGATCAACTTTGCCGTGGGTGGTTTTGGTTTAGAGCGCTACAACGCCACGCTAGAACATCTGGTTCCCACTTGGCAGCCCGATGCCATCTTGCTCGGCTTTTGCGCGTTTAATGATCAAGTGGCACTGCCACCTAAAACGGGCAGTGTGCCGCCATTCAACCCGTATATCGCCAACGGCTTTCTAAACTCCTATGTGCGTGAATATCTCAAGCTACAAAACGCAGACAAAAAAGCTTTTCAAATTCGCGCGACGACTACCTATCGCCCCAAAGATATCGCATTCATCGACCAACAGTTAGGCGAAATGCGCCGCCTCGCCAACGCCATCAAACCCGATATGCCGATTCTTTTGGCCTATCTCGACAACCGCGAACACTCTGCCAAAGACATTGCCGACATGGCGGCCTTGGCTCAAAAGCACAACATCCTGTTTGTTGATACCACACAGCCTTTTCACAATACGAACATTGATGACCACAGTATCTATTTGTTGGATAGCCACCCCAATACTGAAGCACACGCTTCATTTGCCGACACCTTATTTGCTGCCATCCAACGCGAACATTTTTTCGACTTTAGCGCGAGAGTCAGCACGCCATGAAGCCCTTATCGCGCCGCCGTTTTTTGCAAGCCTCGCTGGCAACATTGGCTGCAGGCATGAGCATCAAAAGCATCGGCGGCACTGCGCGTCCACCCAATATTTTGTTTGTTGCGTTTGATGATTTAAATGATTGGGTTGGCTGTCTCGGCGGCTACCCAGGAACCGTACACACACCAAACATTGATACCCTCGCCGCCAGCGGCACTTTGTTTACCAATGCGCACTGCGCCGTACCGCTGTGCAACGCCTCGCGCACCAGCACCCTACTCGGTCTTTCGCCACTCCGAACGGGTGCGTTTTACAACAACACCCAATGGCGCGAACTGCCGCAAACCAAAAATGCAGTGCCGATTCCGCAGTTATTTCGTCATCACGGCTACCGCGCAGCAGGCTCTGGCAAAATTTTTCATTTTCACGACCCACAATCTTGGGATGCTTTCTGGCCGGACAATTTACACGGTGAACCGGAAGACCCTGTTAAACCAAATTACGAGCACCCGCGCAAAGGTGCGCCGTATTCGTACAGAGTCGATTTGCAATTTGACTGGGGCGCGGTAGACACCCCGCTGAGCGACACGCCCGACTACCAATCCGCAAGCTGGGTGATGCAACAACTCAAGACCCCGCAAAAACAACCATTATTTCTGGGGTTAGGTATCGGCAAACCGCATTTACCTTGGTATTTGCCCAAAGCCTATTTCGATCGCTATCCACTGGACAAAGTGCAACTACCCACTGTGCTGCAAAATGATCTCGACGATATTCCCGCCGCGGGTCGCGAGCTGATCAACGGATATCTACACTCAGACATCATGCGCGACGGCCTATGGAAAAAAGCCGTGCAAGCCTATCTCGCATCCATTACCTATGCCGACGAGCAACTGGGGCGCGTGTTGCAAGCGCTGCGCACTTCTCCACGCGCCGATAACACCATCATCGTGCTGTGGTCCGATCACGGCTGGCACCTCGGCGAAAAAATGCAGTGGCGCAAACTCACACTGTGGCAAGAAGCAACGCATATTCCGTTGATTTTTAGCGGCCCAGGCATCGCTGCCGGTAAACGCTGCTCTGCTCCTGTGAGCTTGCTGGATATCTACCCAACGCTAGCCGAACTTATCCATCAACCTTTGCCTTACCCCGTCGATGGTCACAGCCTCAGTCCACTGCTGCACGATGCCAAAGCAACACGGCCACATAAAGCGTTTACTGTGTGGCAAATGCACAACAAGAACCATATCGCTGTAGTCGATGAACGCTTTCGCCTGATACGCTATGCAGACGGAACCGAAGAACTCTACGACCATGAACAGGATCCTCATGAGTGGCACAATAATGTCGATAAAGAGTCATACCAGACCGTGCGCAAAAAACTTTCGGCGGCTATCGATGATTACCTTCGCAACACAGCGTCGCAGCGGTAGCTCTCACACCGACAAAACTTTACCAGCATGGGTGCGTTTGTTTTTACTGCTGCCTGTTGTAGTGCTCAGCCTGTTCTGCGGTCAAACAACATTTGCAGAAACTAGCGCGGCGCAACAACCTCCTGCCAATGTGCTGCTGCTCAGCCACAGCACTGCCGGTCAACTTCCCTTAGCAGCCCACACCACTTTTTATGATCCTGGCGTGCAAGCTCCCGAACTGGCCGATGTTATACAAACACCTGAGACGCACTGGCGGACACCAGCACAAAAAACAGCTTCACTTGTACTGCACCCACGGCATGCCATTTGGTACCGTATTTCTCTCTACAACGATCAACCAGAAACACAGACGCTACTCTTGCGCGATAGCAGCCCAGTGACGGACACCATGTCCAGCTATCTCTGCCTAGAACCAAACAATGTGCATTCCTGTAGAAAAAATCTTAAGCATGCACACAATAAAAACCTGCAAGTCGTGCAACTACTTCCACAGCAATCTGCCACGCTGTTCGTTGAGGCAACAGGTTTTCATTCATCCATTTTTACACTCTCGCTACAAACAAAATCCGTATTCACTGCATGGCAATACAAACAGCGCATCTATTTCGGCTTATTGGATGGAATATTATGCGGTCTTGCCATTTACTCTATTTTGCTTGCTATACACACCAAGCAAAAAACCTATTGGGCGTACTATGTTTTTAGCTCCTGCTTAGTAGCTACATTCTTTATTCATCAGGATTTTTTCTATACATTTTCCGGCATACTACCAAACACTTGGCTTACCAATCTTTCCATCCTGACGCCTTTGGCCGATAGCGCATCCCTCGCCTGCTTTCTCGGATTTTATATCTTTAAAGACAAGATAACCTCTCAGGCACTAACCGCATTAAAACTATATACCGCAACCATTCTTAGCGTAGGTGCCGCATTCCTACTGCAAGCACCAACAATGTTTCTGTTCCCGATCTATATCGTCACTACGATGGCTGCTTTTGCTTACTTTTTCTATATTTTTCTTTCAAAAAAAATTTTTTTAGAACTTGAACCCATCCTACTAGCCACCGGCATTGCCCTGCCGTTCTACAACTTCTCTGCCACACTATTGGCGGCACTAGGCATTATCCATCCCCACGAAAATGGACTTGTACTTACCCAAAGCATAGAGGCCTTGTCCGCCCTGCTGCTAGCATCTGCCATTGTGCTAAGTATCAAACAATTACAAACTGAGAGCGAACAGCAATACCGTGCGGCAGCACAAGCCAATATCACCAGCGATGCACACAATCGTCTACTTTCACACCTGAATCATGAGTTGCGCACACCACTCAACGGCATTCTAGGTGCTTCTGAAATTCTTATGCATAAATCGCACATCCCCAAAGATCGCCGCGTGTTTAGCATGATCTACCATACAGCACTGCCACTAAAATATTTGATTGAAGACATTGTCAACATCAAAGCAATAACAAAAAATCAAACTTTTTTACAATACTCTCGCTTTGATCTTCACAGCCTGCTACAAGAATGCATGGATGTTTTCCTGTTAACGGCCCACGACAAAAAAATTCGTCTCTACTTTCAAATGGACAACAATGTCACCAGCGACATCACTGCTGACGCCAATCGCCTGCGACAAATCCTCATCAACCTTTTAGGGAACGCCTGTAAATTTACCAGCAACGGCATTGTTGGGCTGCATGTTACTCAGCAGCCTATGCCTATCACTAACGAACATCTCTATTGCTTTGAGGTGATCGACAACGGATCTGGTGTCAGCGCCGCTGATGAGGGCGCCTTGTTTCAGTTTTTTGAATCCAGAAACTCAACAGCAAACCCAAAAGGAACAGGCATTGGACTCAGCGTTGTTCGCGAACTTAGTCACCTGATGGGTGGCAGTTGTGGATACAGAAAAAATCCAATCGCTGGCAGCACATTCTGGTTCAACATTAGGGTTACTACGCACCACAATACAACCAGAAAAACACACAGTGCATTTGAAGGATTAAATATTCTCTTGGCCGATGAAGATATCGATCTGGTCAACAGCGTGCACGAAAAAATTTCAGATGCCGCAAAAACACTGATTACAGCGAATACAGAGCAACAGGTACTTGACGCTATCGCCTATACCAAAGATTGCGCCGAGCATGTCAACAAAACCCAGATAGATATTGCCCTCATCCACAGTACGCTGGCCAGCAGCGGCGCAATCAGCGCTGTACTAGCCTCTGGCATCCCACTGCTTGTCTACCAAGACTACGACGAACTAACCAGTTCAGAACAAAGCATAGAAGCCAGAAAAGGCTACGAAATTATCCACAGAAAACCATCCATTGAAACATTCTCACTCAATGTCGCTGAAGCCATTCTTAGAAAAAACCACCTGATCCATAAACATGCTCAAAAACTAACACGAAGAATCAAGCAATACTGATTGCAGAAGACATTCCCACCAACCAGCTTATTATTGAAGAAATTATTACCTCGATTGGCTTAACCCCGTCACCACCTGCAATGGCAGACAAGCCTTTGAAACTTATACTAAACACCATCAAAACGGCTCCGCATTTAATATCATCATTATGGATTGTGAGATGCCCGTTATGGATGGTTTTGAATCTACGGAAAAGATTCGCCAATATGAAAAGCAACACCAATTAAAACCATCTTTGATCATTGCACTCTCTGCACATGCAGAACAAGAATATCGCCAACGCAGTAAACAATCCGGCATGGATCTCTACCTCACCAAGCCAGTGCAGACAAAAATACTTATAAAACACATAGAAAGCCACAATAGGAGTCTGGTATGAAAAATTGCCAGATAAAACTACGCACTATTTTTCAGATGCTAATTTTTTTAGCTCTTTCTGCTAATGCTTCTTTTTCTCTAGCAGATACAGAAAACTGCAAAACCATCTACCTGTCCAACAACAGCACCAACATTAACGAACGCATCAAAACTCAAAAACACACCGGAAAATCCCTACTAGAAGCGACAGATACCGCATACCTTCATCAAGACCAAGCCTGCCTCAATTTAGTCAATCAAACGACCTCCACAAAAAATATCAGCATTTATTTAGAAAACATGCGGGTTAGACATGTGGAACTGATGGATGTTACAGATGTCGCACACAGCTTGATTGGTATAGGTGGCATGGAATACCCACTGACCAGCTGGGAAAAAATGGGGGCAGAAATTCTTTTTAGCCTGCAGATTCCCGCCAGCTCCACGCAAACAGTTCATTTGAACATTGGATCAATTTTTCCCTACAACAGCACTTTTTTAATTAGAGATACCGACCATATTTTTAATATCATCATTCTGCAACAAGCCATTACCGGTGTGCTGGCCGGCATTATCATTTCACTCGTGCTGTATTCCTTGTTAGTTGGCTTGGCCACCAGAGAAAAAGTTTACCTACAGCTTTTCGGTTCGACACTATGCGTTACTTTATTACAGCTCAATGATATAGGCATGCTATACATGGTTTGGCCGGAGTCCCTGTACTGGAACAACAGCAACTCCGGTATATTTGCCATTGCCAGCACACTCTTCGGTATTGCACTAGCAAGAAATTATCTACTCACCAAAGAGCATTCGCCCAAATCTGACAAATGGCTGCGCATTGTTTTTTGGTATACATTACTCGTCACATCGCCCCTGCCTTTCTTGCAAAATGACACACTATTCTTAGTGTTGTATGCACTACCAACAACGACCATTACGCTACCGTCCTTAGTAGCTATAAGCATCATCAGAATAAAACAAGGGTATTTACCGGCAAAGTTTTACCTCACGGCACTGTGTGCGCCAGTAGTCGCCGGAATAGCTATTTTTCTTATGTATGCCGGCGTGCTGCCTTCATCACAAATCACTCGCGCATTGCCATTAACCGGCACTGCTATTCAGCTCATACTGTTTGGTTTAGCTATCGGAAAGCGCGTCCACTGGATGAATAGCGAGAAAGACCTTTCCACCCATACCATTTTGCAAGCTCAAGCAGAATCTGAAGCGAAGAAGAACTTTCTCACCCATGTCTCCCACGAACTGAGAACTCCTCTCGTCGGCATTATTGGCCTGTCAGAAATCGCCAGAAAAAATCCTATCTACAAGGATAACAAACAGCTTGTTGAAGGCATTATTGAATCAGCGGAAACACTGCTTTCATCGATCAACCTATTACTTGATTACGCCAGAGTAAACTCTGGAAAATGGAAAACAAACAACACCGTTTTTAATATAAAGCAGATGATTGAAGAAATTGTTATTAGCCATGAACGGTTCCTAGCAAAGAAAAATATAACTTTGAATTATCAAATAGAAAAAAGCACTCCAACCTTGATAGAAGGCGAGCAGAACATTACACAAAAAATACTAGATTGTGTGCTTGACTATTCCATCACCAACATGAGCAAAGGTCATATCCTGATCAAGATAGAACCAGAAAAACATAACGAACAATACGCTATCCGATTCGACATTATCGACACCGGCGACGGCATTGCTGAAAGTCACAAACCAGAAATTTTTGAAATTTTTGAGCAGCCAGATAACTCAACCACTCGCATGCAACGAGGAATCGGCATCAGCCTGTCGCTCAGTAAGAAATTGTGCCACCTATTGGGTGGCGACATTAATTTTGAATCCAACCCACTACACGGTACGGCATTCTGGTGCCACATCCCCTGCCGCCCCGTAGCCGACACAAACAGCCCACTGCCCGCAAACACAATCGCAGCGCAACCATCTACTGAACCTAGCAGCACTACAGCCAGCACTACAGCCAGCACTACAGCCAGCACTACAGCCAGCACTACAACACGAAGCGTTATCTTGGTTGCGGAGGACGATGAAACCCTTCAGATGGTGGTTGCCTCACAACTGGAGAAACTGGAAAAAACCTCCCGCATCTATCCAAATGGCAAACCACTGACAGAAGACTACTTCAAGAACCACGATACAATTGCCACAATTCTTTTGGACTGGAATATGCCGATATGCAATGCCAGTGCTGCAACGCTTCTGATTCGCAATTTTGAGAAAAAAATGCAACTACCAGCTATTCCCATCGTTATCATGACTGCACACGATAAAGCCAGCACGAATGAGCTAGACCTACCACAGGGCATCCATGTGTTGCACAAACCTGTCACCACATCTGACCTAGAAAAGCTATTCGCATCCCTGCAGAAATAATGAAGCACCACTTTTACAATATCCAAGCACTGCGCGGCATCGCAGTGTTGCTAGTAATTTTCTATCACTTAGCCGGCGTGCAAAGTGAATCCAGCACGGCTTACGCGTTGCCAGACATTCTGCATTTTGGAGCCATTGGTGTGGATATTTTCTTCCTCATCAGTGGCTTTCTGATGATGGCTATTACGCGGGACGCACAACACGGCTTTAGCACTTCGCTGCAATTCATGAAACGCCGTCTGCTGCGTATCTATCCTATCTATTGGCTTGTGAGCATCCCAATCACTTATCTATTGTTTTTTAGCAGCCGCGAATTGCTAAACAATATCTACCTTAATCCGAATGCTACTCGCCAAATCCCCGATCTCCCTAATTATCTACTGAAATCTGCCCTGCTGTTTCCGCAGGTAAACTTGCCACCACTCACAATTAGCTGGACATTGATTCACGAAGTTTACTTTTACTGTGTGTTTTCTTTGCTACTGTTATTACCGCAACGCACACACGGCTGGCTGCTGCTGGCGTGGTCTGCTGTAACACTGATTTTCTGGGGAATTCTCAAACCCACGCAATACCAACCCATCAGCTATTTATTGTGCAATCCCTTAACACTGGAATTCACTGCTGGTTGTTTGTTGGCCATGCTATTAACTCAACAAAAGCCCTTTACCAACAAGCCGCACTTTTTTCTTTTATTGGGTTGCGCGGCGTTTGCCGTTAGCTGGCTGGCGTGGGTCGCAAGTAACGGTTATGAATTTCCGATTGCCGATGATCGCGTGTTGTTTTTACTATTGCCCTGCGCCTTAATTTTGGCTGCCGTGGTATCCATGGAGCAGCAAAAACAATACTTACCCCAACTACTTCAAAAAATTGGCGACGCTTCGTATTCGCTCTACCTGACGCATATTATTTTTCTTTCTATCGGCAGAAAGATATGGAAGCTACAAGGCATTGAAGACTCGCTATTCAATAACTTGTGGTTTTGGCCGAGCCTATTCGCTGCCGCGTTGATTGCTGGAATCGCATGCTATCACTGGCTTGAAAAGCCGCTGTTGCGCGCCGGCAAAAAACTTCTGGTGTAAATTACTATCGACGCGATCTGTGTGACGACGAGCGCCCGCCACCTTTATTAGCAGAAGCGGCGCGGCGGTCGCGGCGACTTTCTCGTTCCGCTTTTTCTGCGCGGAACTGCATGTCTTCTGACAGTTTTTTCATTAACTCGACCGGCGCCATTTCACATTGCAATTTCTGCCCCAACAATTGCTCAATGGCCGGCAACAGAAAGCTGTCATCTTCGCTAGCAAAACTGATGGAAATGCCTTTTGCGCCAGCGCGACCGGTGCGCCCAATACGGTGTACATAATCATCCGCCACTTCCGGCAGCGTGTAGTTGATAACATGGCTGATGCCATCCACATGGATCCCTCTGCCCGCCACATCGGTCGCCACCAGCACTTTGGTTTGTCCACTGCGAAATTTTTCCAGTGTGCGAATGCGTTTATCTTGATCCACTTCGCCACTCAAAATCCCACAAGACACATTGCAAGCGCGCAGTTTCTCAAATAGATCGCGGCAAATATCGCGGCGGTTGGCAAATACGATCAGGCTCTGCACATCATCGCCCTGCAGCAAGTTCATCAGCACGGCGAATTTTTCATCGCTGCTCATCATATAAATGCGCTGTTCCACATTGTCAGTGGCTGCACGCTCTGGCTGAATTTCGATATGAATTGGGTCACAAGTCCACTGCTTCGCCAAGTTAAGTACATCTTGGTTAAATGTGGCGCTGAACAATAAAGTTTGGCGATTTTCTTTCATCGGCGTAGCGCGCACGATGCGTTTAACCTGTGGAATAAACCCCATATCCAACATGCGGTCGGCTTCATCAATGACGAGGCATTCCACTTCATCCAAATGCACATCGCGGCTTTCCATAAAATCAATCAAACGCCCAGGGGTGGCCACCAAAATATCCACCAACTTAGCGTGTAAATGATTTTTTTGTTTTTGATAATCCATGCCGCCGACTAACACTTGCACAGACAATCCGCTGTATTTACACAAAGCCTCTGCATCTTTGCCAATTTGAATCGCCAACTCGCGCGTAGGCGCCAACACAATCGCGCGCGCTTCACCTGCGTAGCGCTCATGCTCCAACGGATTTTTCAACAAATCGTTGATGACAGAAATTAAAAACGCCGCCGTTTTTCCTGTGCCCGTTTGCGCTTTTCCAACAATATCGCCGCCGCGCAAAGTGTAGGGCAGTGATTGCGCTTGAATCGGTGAACAGTAACTAAAACCGAGATCCGCAATGGCGTGCATCAACGCATCAGGCAAATCAAAATCATGAAAGCGTGATTTGCCTTCGACGGCCTCCACCACAAATTGCCCAACATCCCAAGACTGCACGGTTGTTTTAGCGGCAGCTTGTTTTTCATGATTCTTGTTGCGACCACCGCGATTGCTGCGTTTTTTAGATTTTTGATGCGCGTCAGATTTTTCTCCATCACGCCCAGCATGGCTTGCGTTTTGATGTGATGCAGCCTTTGTATGCGCTGGTGACGGTGAGCGAAAGGGCAGTTTGGAAAGAATTTTAGACAGCAATGCGATATCCGCCGATGAGGTGAGAAATAGAGAAAATACAGTGGGCTGTCAGCATAACAAAAAAAGCCTCTGACCCGTGGATGCTGCTAGCGCGCAGTGTGTTCTGCCAATAGCGCCAGCAATTGCGCCTCATCCCATACCGGCACGCCCAACTGCTCCGCTTTGGCAAGTTTTGAACCCGCTTCTGCGCCTGCAATAACGGCATCGGTTTTGGCCGACACAGAGCCCGCCACCTTCGCCCCCAACGCCTGCAGACGATCCTTAGCGGTATTGCGATCCAGACTGGCCAAGGTCCCCGTCAGCACAAAAGTTTTACCCGCCAAGGGGCTAGCGGTTTCAGCCGCCACTGCTATATTTTGCCAGTGCACACCCGCCTGCCGCAGCGCATCCACCACCGCAGTATTGCGTGCATCAGCAAAGAATTCCGCAATGTAATGCGCCACGACCGGCCCCACATCCGACACTTGTTGTAACGCTGTTGCATCCGCCGCAGCCAAGGCTTCCAGCGAACCGAAATGCCGTGCCAGTGTTTGCGCCGTGGCTTCTCCAACCTCACGGATTCCAAGCGCGTATAAAAAACGCGGCAGTGTTGTAGCGCGCGAGGCGGCAATGGCCTCGCACAAATTGGCGGCAGATTTCTCTCCCATGCGCTCTAGATTGGCGAGCACCGACACAGTCAACGCAAAAATATCCGCCGGTGAATGCACGAGCTCGCTATCAACCAATTGCTCGACCAACTTATCGCCCAAGCCATCTATGTCCATGGCTCGCCGTTGCGCGAAATGTTTAATGGCTTCTTTGCGCTGTGCCGCGCAAATCAAACCGCCGCTGCAGCGCGCTACTGCTTCACCCTCTGATTTTTCGACCGGCGATGCACACACGGGGCACACACGAGGCAATACAACTGGCTGTGCATGCTCTGGTCGTCGCTGATGCAACACTTGCACAATTTGCGGGATCACATCACCCGCTCGTCGGATAACCACGGTATCGCCCACACACAAATCTAAACGCGCCACTTCATCCATATTGTGCAATGTGGCGTTACTAACAGTCACACCACCGACAAACACTGGCTCTAAGCGCGCCACGGGCGTGATGGCACCTGTGCGCCCCACTTGAAAATCCACCTCTAATACGCGCGTCATTTCTTCTTGCGCCGGAAACTTTCTAGCGGTTGCCCAGCGCGGCGCGCGCGCCACAAAACCTAGCGTTTTTTGCAATGCAATATCGTTAACTTTATAAACAATGCCGTCGATATCGTAATTTAATGCAGCGCGTTTTTGCGCTAACTGTTGATAGTAATCCACACAGCCATCGACACCAGCCACCACGCGCAATTCGGGATTAACAGGAAACCCCATTGCACCCAATTGCAACAAAATATCGGCGTGCTTTTCAGGCAGCGCGCCGCCTTCCACTTTGCCTACGCCGTAAACATAAAAACTCAACGGACGCTGCGCGGTGATGCGAGAATCCAATTGCCGCAAACTACCCGCAGCGGCATTGCGCGGATTGACAAAAGTTTTCTCCCCTGCCGCCAGCGCTGCCGCGTTCATTTTTTCAAAACCTTGCAACGGCATAAACACTTCGCCGCGCGCTTCTAATACATTGGGAATGTTCTGCCCTTGCAGCAACAGAGGGATTGCACCGATAGTTCGCAAATTGGCTGTGATGTCTTCGCCGCTACTGCCATCGCCGCGCGTGGCGCCGCGCACAAACACGCCGTCGCGATACAACAGCGAAACCGCCAAACCATCCAACTTCGGCTCGCAGCAATACTCAATCACATCGGTTGTTTTCAAGCGGTCGTGAATGCGGCGATCAAAGGCAATCACATCGTCATCAGAAAATGCATTATCCAGAGACAACATCGGCACTTCGTGCTGCACGCTGGCAAATTGTGATAACGGCGCAGCACCCACGCGCTGACTGGGAGAGTCCGGCGTTATCCATGCGGGGTTTTCAGCTTCGATATGCAGCAATTGCTGCATCAAACGATCATATTCTGCGTCGGGAATTTCCGGCGCATCCAACACATAGTAGCGATGGCTGTGATGGTGGAGCTGGTCTTTGAGTGCGCGATATTGTTGGCGTAACTCAGCGGATGACATGCACTACTTCCTGCATATCAACGCGCGCGCATACGGCTTTGCATCTCGAATTGACGAATTCGCTGGCGATTATGTTCGATGGTTTGATTGGTCAACACGCTGCGCTGGTCGTCACGCAACTCACCATTCAATCGCGTGGCAATCGCGCGCGCAGTGTCCAACATCAAATCAAACACTTCCATCGCGTTGCCGTGCAGAGAAGTCATCGAAAGAAACATCGTGATGCCAGGTGTTTGAAAATTATCCATTTGGTTGTAGTCAAACGAGCCTGGATTAAAAATATTGGCCACACTGAACAGCGATTCTTTTTCTGTCTGCTCGCCCGTGTAGTAATGAAACAATCCGTGATGGCCAAAGCGCAAACCGCGCTCCAAGAAAAGATTCAACAGCGCAGTACCACTAAAACCGTTGCGATCGCGCGCCATCACACCAACGATAATCAAATCATCCAGTGGCAATTGCTGATTTTTTGGCTCTGCTGCCGCCTGTTGTGCGCGGCTGCGCTCCTCGCGCGCTTCCAACACTGACTTGCTAGGCTTTTGCACGGTCGGCTCACGGCGCGGCGCAGGTTTGTCTGCCGGTCTTTCGTAAATGCGCGGCTCGCTCACCACTTCTGATTCACCTAAACCCAAAGGCTGTGTGCCCGTATCAAAAACGGGCGACGCATTGCGCACGCCGCGTGCGAGAGGAACTGCCGTTTCTTCTGACTGTTCGCTCTCATCTGCTGTCAGTGTTTCCTCAGCAAATGGCTCTTCTTCGTCATCAATGTCGCGGCCACCACTGAAGTTTTCGTCAAAATCGTCTAACCCAATTCGGGTTCAATACGCACCGGACGCTCATCTTTTACATCCAACAAAATAGGAGCAACTTGTGCCAAATCGGCTTTGTTGTGTTTGGTTGTCGCGGTAGAGATCTCATCCATTTCTTCATCGCGTTGTGCAACATCACGCGCGCAGCACCGCTGGGAAATCATTGCCAAAATCATCCAAGTTGCGATCCATGCCCTGATGCATTTTGTCCATCATGTGCAGCGAATCGCGACGCGCATTGCGCGCACGCCGCACGCCGTCCAGCAAAATTGCCGCAACGACAAGAATTCCTAGAGCAATCAGCGATTCAGGCATGCCAACAGAGTCCTATCCCTATTCAAAACTGGTGACATTCTACACAGGAGACAGCGGGAAAAAAGCCAAGGAATGCACACTTACAGCACAAGCCGCGTGAGCAATTACACGACGGTGAAATCAACAAAAGGGCTTAGAAGATAAAATGGCGCGCCCGGAGGGATTCGAACCCCCGACCATCCGCTTAGAAGGCGGATGCTCTATCCGACTGAGCTACGGGCGCGGAGACAGGAGGAAAGGTGCGAGAAGTTGGTCGGGGTAGAGAGATTCGAACTCCCGACATCCTGCTCCCAAAGCAGGCGCGCTACCAGACTGCGCTATACCCCGATACGGTAAGTGTCGGCTGAAGCCTTCACTGAGGGGCGGCATTCTACTGACAGCCTCGGTGAGCGTCAATCTGAAACCGAAGCCGTTTTTTTGCATCTGCTAGACTGTGCGCCCTCGCAAAAACCACGGCAAAAACACGATGTCCAAGAGCGCGATCACCGATCCACTGGCGCCGCATCTGAGCAATATTCGTATCGTTCTGATCAATACCCAACACCCCGGCAATATCGGCGCTGCCGCGCGTGCGATGAAGAACATGGGCTTGTCGCAACTGTATTTGGTGGATCCGCAAGACTACCCCGCTGACAAAGCCGTCTGGCGCGCGGGCAATGCCACCGATGTGTTAGAGCAAGCTATCGTCGTGAATACGCTGGATGAAGCCATCGCCGATTGCGGCTTAGTGCTCGGCACCAGTGCCCGCGAACGCAGCATTCCGTGGATGTTGCACACCGTGCGCGAAGCGGGTACCAGTGCTGTGCGCGAGGCAAGCCAGCATCCGGTGGCGATTTTGTTTGGCCGCGAAGATCGCGGGCTGACCAACGAAGAATTGCACCGCTGCACCGCCCACTTACACATTCCCACCAATCCCATTTACAGCGCGCTGAACATTGCGGCGGCGGTACAGGTGGTCTGCTACGAAATTCGCATGGCCGCGCACGCGCAAGCCGAAGTGCCGGAAATGCCCGGCTGGGCGGACTGGGATATCGCGCCTGCCAGCGCGCGCGAGCTGGACTACTACATGGAGCATTTAGAGCAGACGCTGGTGGAGATCGGCTTTCACAATCGTGACAACCCGCGCCAGACCATGCCGCGTTTGCGCCGCTTATTTTCGCGCATTCGCCCCGATCAAATGGAGCTCAGTATTTTGCACGGCGTGCTGACAGGTACACAGCACATCGTAAAGAAACACCGTCAGTTGCTTGACGAAAAAAATCACACTCAAAACTAATCAATTCACGCTTTGCCATCGCGCAGTTCGCGGCGCAGAATTTTTCCAACATTAGATTTCGGCAAGCTGCTGCGAAACTCGACAATGTCGGGCGTTTTGTAACCCGTCAAATGCTCGCGCGCAAACGCCTGCAGATTCTCTTTGGTTAACGCAGGATTGCGCGACACCACAAACAGCTTCACCGCCTCGCCCGTTTTTTCAGATGGCACGCCGACGACAGCACACTCCACCACATCGGGATGCGCGCTCATCACATTTTCCACTTCATTGGGATACACATTAAAACCGGATACATTGATCATGTCTTTTTTACGATCGACGATACGGATATAGCCATCGGGATCAACTATCGCGATATCACCTGTATGCAGCCAGCCGTTGATAATCGTTTTTTGTGTTTCATCATCGCGCTGCCAATAACCCTGCATCACTTGCGGCCCCTGCGCACACAACTCCCCCGCCACACCCACTGGCTGCAAGACATCCTCGTTATCGACAATTTTGATTTGCGTATCCGCCACTGGAATGCCAATCGTACCGAGCCGCATGTGTCCTGCAGGATTGATACTCAACACCGGCGAAGATTCGGTAAGACCGTAACCCTCCAACACCGCGCAGCCCGTGGTTTGCTGCCAGCGGGTCGCGGCAGTTTCCGTCAATGCCATACCGCCAGAAAAAGTGAGTTTCAGTGCAGAAAAATCCAGTTTTTTGAACGCCTCATTGTTGGCCAACGCCACAAATAAAGTGTTGATGCCAACAAAAAATGAACAGGGATATTTTTTCCATGCTGCAACCACGGTATCGAGATCGCGCGGATTGGGGATCAACACCGAATGGCTGCCAGATTCGGCCAACAACACCAAGTGCAGCATAAAGGCATAAATGTGATACAGCGGCAGTGGTGCCAGCGCCACTTCAACGCCATTTTTCACGCCAGCTTTTTCCATAAAAATTCGACACTGACGCATATTCGCCAACAAATTACCGTGCGTGAGCATCACACCTTTCGCCACCCCTGTTGTGCCACCGGTGTACTGCAAAGCCGCAATATCATTCGTTTTCAGCGCAACAGGTTTCGGCATCTTTCCCTTGCCCAACGCCAAGACATCACGCCAGCTCACCGCTGTCGGCAAGTGGTAAGCCGGCACCATTTTTTTTACATAGCGCACGGCTGCATTGAGCAACAAACGCTGGGGAAGTGGATGCAAATCAGCCAACTCGGTTACCACCACATGCCGCACTGCTGTGCGCGGTAAAATTTCTTCCAGCTTGTGCGCCATATTCGCCAAAATCACAATCGCCGCTGCGCCAGAATCCGACAACTGATGCTGCATTTCATCCGGCGTGTACAGCGGGTTCACATTGACCACCACCATCCCTGCGCGCAGCGCGCCAAACACTGCCACGGGATACTGCAATACATTGGGTAGTTGTATTGCAACGCGATCGCCGGGTTTCAAATCAGTATGCGTTTGCAAATACACAGCAAATTGTTGAGCCAGACGATCAACCTCTGCGTATGACAAAGTTTGCCCCATGCAACTGTATGCCGGACGCTCTGCGTACTTCGCCATGGCCTGCGCAAGAATATCGGGCAAGATTTGCAGCGTATCCGCTGTGGGATCCAATTCCGGCGGATAGCCCAGCGCCAACTGCGCGGCGCGTATGCTTGCGGCGGTGTCCTGTGCAGTTTGCGTTTGATTCGTAGACATACTCCACCTGCGCTTGGCGTTCCCTGATGCGCTGATTATAGTGACGGCTTCGCTCACAAACCAAGACTATCAGCGTGGCTTCCTCTATTAATAACCACACCAATAACGATGCGCTTTTATTACGCCTCACACTGCTCGGCATTGTTATCCCTGCACTGCTGGGCATCTTTACTTATGTCGGCTTTTTCACCAACTTCACCACGGCGGTTTTTTCACAAGCGGGTTTTGAACAACAGTATCTACACAACAGCATCTACCGCTTCCGCATACTGGGCAGCCATCTGCTGCTCTGGGTATACGAACAGATCAAAACTTGGCCGCTAGCAGACTTTGCACCTTACGGCTTGAAATCCGTTGATAAAAATGGCGATGCCAACTTTTACTACGCTTATTTTCTCGTCAACACCGCCTTTTTAATGGCTACTTGCAGCGCACTCGTGCTTGCACTCTTGCGTTATGCCAATAAAAAAGATTTCTTGCACATTGATTTGCCGGTGTTATTTCTCGCCTTGATGATGAGTTTTGCGCAGTTTGTCATCACACCCTATGACACGCTGTCCTATTTCTTTCTGGCACTCTCGCTATTGCCCTGCATGAAAACAAAACCGACATGGCGCGATGATGCACTGCTAGGCACGGCACTTATACTGGCAACACTTACCAGAGAAACTGCCGCACTCACGCTATCTTTTTACTTCGCCGTGCATCACCGGCAAATCCTCACCAAACAACTCACGCCTGAAAAAATACGCCTGCTGTGTTTGGCTGCCATTTTCCTGTTCACCTACTGGCTGCTGCGCTGGCAACTCGGCATGGAAGACGCCACCCACAAAAATTTTCGTTTATTGCGCAACTTTAGCAATGATCCACTACCCATCATCGGTGCAATCTTCTTCCCTGCAATGCTCGCCTTATTTTTTACCGACGATGGCGGCAAGCCCTTCCTAAAAATATTTCTCTGGGCTTCACTGCCCTACTGGCTGGCGATGTTTTGTGTGGCGTATCCGTGGGAAATTCGCCTGTGGGTGCCGATATTTTTAGTCATGACTTTTATCAAGCTCACGCAATCACCAATACCAGATGCGCAAACATTCAGCAGGAATACATCACCATGACTACGCTGCAAAACATTCCCTACGCCGAGATTGAGATTGGCATGCAACGCCAATACAGCAAAACGCTGACCGAGCGCGACATCGCACTTTTTGCTGAAGCTTCTGGCGATTACAACCCTGTGCACATGGATGCCGCTTTCGCTGCCACCACCGCATTTGGTGAACGCATTGCACACGGCATGTGGAGCGGCGCATTAATTTCGGCAGCTATCGCCACCACGCTGCCAGGCCCTGGCTCGGTGTATCGCAGCCAAACCTTAAAATTTTCCAAGCCGGTAAAACTCGGCGACACCATCACCATCACCTTGACGGTGATCGACAAAAAAGATCGCGTGAAATTACTGACGATTGAATGCGAAGGCAAAAATCAGCACGGCGAAACCGTGGTGAAAGGTGAAGCGGAAGTGATTGGCAGCGCAGAAAAATTAGTCTTTGCGCTTGCACATTAACGCAGCCGCAAAACTGCTGCGCAACGCCAATCACCCCATCGACATATATTCGCCGCCGTTGATATCCAGCGCGGCGCCGGTAATGACTTTGGCGTAATCCGATACAAGAAACATACAGCCTTTGGCACACTCTGCATCGGTTGGCATTTCACCCATCGGAATATCTTTTTCAATGCCTTTTTTTATCGCTGCGGGGTCTGCACCCGTTTGTGCAGCCATGCCATCGACATAGCCTTTTACGCTTGCGCCCCACATCCAGCCCATGAAGCAGCTGTTAACGCGAATACCGAGTGGTGCCAATTCCATGGCCAGTGCTTTGGTTGCTGTCGCCAGCGCCGCTTTGGAAGTGGCATAACCCGCTTGTGCGCCGACAATTTTTTTAGTGGACATGGAATTGACCATCACGATTGCGCCGCGCTCTGGCTGCTCTTTCATCACTGTCGCTGCTTCACGCGACAGCATCAAAGAGCCGAACAAATTGACATCCATCGCCTTGCGCCAATCGTCAAAATCCCAACGCTCCCAAGTACCAAACTTTCCTGGAATGTAAGCGCTGTTGATTAAGGCATCGACGCGACCAAAAGCCGTCACGGTTTTTTCGATCAAGTTTTTACAATCGTCTGCCTTTGAAATATCGGTAGGGACAGTCAGCGTTTTAGTTCCCAGATTTAATGCTGCAATCTGCTGCGCGGCATCCGTGAGTTTAGATTCTGTGCGCGCCGCCAGCACAACCGCTTTTGCGCCTTCTTGTGCCGCCAACAGCGCCAACTCAACACCCAAACCTGGACCAATACCCGAAACGATCACTACCATATTTTTCATCAGCATAAAAAATCGCCTCGTTATTTAGCAACATTCAACACGCCGAGTTTTTCCAGCTCTGCCAACAAAATATTCACTTCTTCTTCCAGAGACATTTTATCGGAATGCAAATGCACTTCTGGTTTAGCGGGCGCTTCATAAGGATCATCAATACCGGTAAAGCCTTTGATTTCACCGGCGCGCGCTTTTTTGTACAGGCCTTTGGGGTCGCGTTTTTCCGCCTCGCTCAATGCACAATCGACAAATACTTCCACAAAATTCATATCAGCCGATTCGTGCAATGCACGCACAGTGTCGCGGTCTTCGCGATACGGGCTGATAAAACTGGACAGCACGATCACACCGGTATCGACAAACAGTTTGGCCACTTCACCGATGCGACGAATATTTTCTTTGCGATCGTCCGCAGAAAAACCCAGATTTTTATTGATGCCGAGACGCACATTGTCGCCATCCAAGCGATAGCACAATTTTCCTTGCGCGGTCAGCGCCTGCTCCAAAGCCACCGCCACCGTGCTTTTGCCACTGCCTGACAAACCGGTAAACCACAAAGTTGCCCCTTTATGTCCCAGCAATTGATGGCGATCTTCTCGCGTTACTTCACCGTGATGCCAATGCACATTGGTTGCTTTTTGCTCGGCCATGTTCTGCTCCTCAATCAATGAATAACCCAAAAATACAAATAAAAAGTGCTTACTGCTGTGTGATATGCGCACCGGCGCGTCGGCCAGAGAACACACAATCTGCCAGCGACAAACCGCTCACATACGAATGCGAAGCCACGCCCACTGCGGTGCGGCCAGCGGCATACAGGTTAGGAAACACATCGCCGCTCTCGCGTTTGACCAAGCCCGTTGCTTCATCCACCAACAAACCACCGAGTGTAATGGTTGGGCAGACAAAAATTTTATTGCCGACCGAAACATCCATCGCGTAGTAAGGGCCGTTATCGAGTGCGCGCAAATAATCGGTCGATTTATAGAAATCTTCATCGTTTTGTTGCGCCACAAAACCGTTATAACGATCAACCGTTGCGCGCAAAGCAGCTGCAGGCAAACCAGTCTTTTCAGCCAACGCCTCCACCGTGGCGGCGCGTTTGGTATTGAGCAATAAACTCAACAAGGCGGGTGCGGTTTGCAGCATCAGCCACACTTTGCCTGGCATCAATTGCAGCAACACATCTTTCAACATTGCCTGCGTAAAAATCAGTGTCGCTTTGCCATCGTGCCGTTCAGCCATCGCTTCACCAATGCGCGCACCGTAACTGCCTTCATTCACAATGCGCTCGCCAGCGCGATTGACAATAATGCCCTCCACCCACGATTTTGGCGGATTGATAAAACGCCAACTCGAACCGCGCTCCATATTGCCCGTCACACCGCCAGCACTTTCACCCAAACGAATGCCGTTGCCATTACAACCAGGCGAACCTAGCGGCGCACCCGGCGCGTATTTCGGCGCATGATGTTTAATCATCGGACGATTAAAAACAAAACCACCGGCTGACAACACCACGCCTTTTTTGGCACGCACCAAGCGCGTCACCGTGTGTTCTTGCTCGATAAGGTTCATCTCTTTGCGCAGCCAGTTGGCCAACTGCGGCACATACATACGAATTTTGGTAAATAAATTGTAGTAGAGCGCAAAGCGTTTTTTGGCTTTAGATTCCGGTGCAATTTGCAGGATTTTGACTCCGAGAATGCGGCCACTGTTGTCTTGAATCAGCTGCGTGACGCGACTCTCCATCATCATGTTTACGCCGTAATCCTCACAACTTTTCAGCAGCGCTTGCATCAAACCCGCGCCAGAAAATCCATTCCATTTCACGCGATGGCCGCGCGGTGCAGACTCCGCCACATCTTTGTATTCTTTTACTAACTCGTTGCCGGAGTAATACAAAAAGTATTTGTTGATTGGATAAAAGGTTTTCACAGGGCTCATACTGGCTTCAAAACGCACACCGTGCTGTTCCAGCCAATCCAAGTTTTGCACGCTTTCATCACAGAATTTTTTCAGCGTGCCATCACTGACGATGCCGCAAGTTTCCAACTTCAAATAGTTGTACATGTTTTCCGGTGTATCGTTATAACCTGCTTGTTTTTGGTATTTCGTGCCGCCGCCGTAGTACATGATGCCGCCGCTCAAGCCGGAAGCGCCGCCGCCGACAAAACGATCCACCAGCAAGACTTTGGCGCCGTTGGCTTTCGCTTCCAAGGCTGTGCTAGCACCGGCGCAGCCTGCGCCTACTACTAACACATCGGTTTCCATATCCCACTGAATAGCGTCTGCAGAGGCCAGCACCGCCACAGATTCGATATCAGAGTGCCAATTGGGGTCTTGTGGTTTCATGGCTGTAACACCTCCGCTTTTAAGAGACGCGGGACTATGGGCAAATTGCCCAGAAGCGTCAACTGCAAGATACCTACTATTCATAATGCAGAAACTACGCTACAGCCGGACAAACCTAGGCCAGTAATAGCCTCCCCAGCAGGTTTCGGCTAGCATGCCGGCACCGCCACGGACCCCTGACTATGCGCTCGTTGACCCTAACCCGCCCCGACGATTGGCACATCCACCTGCGCGACGGCAGCTACCTGCCGCGCACCGTGGCCGATGTTGCTCGGCAGTTTCACCGCGCCATTGTGATGCCCAATCTCGTGCCACCGGTTGCTGACACCGAGTCTGCACGCCACTACCGCGACCGCATTCTCGCCGCGCGACCTGCCGGCTCGAACTTCAACCCACTAATGACGCTGTACCTCACCGATAACACCACACCAGCAATCATTGCCGAAGCCAAAGCCAGTGGCTGGGTGTATGCCTGCAAGCTGTACCCCGCCGGTGCGACCACCAACTCCCACTCTGGCGTGACCGATATTCAGAAAATTTATCCCGCTATCGCCGCGATGGAAAAAGCGGGCATGCCGCTGCTGTTGCACGGCGAAGTGACCGACAACCACATTGATATTTTTGATCGGGAAGCGGCATTTATTGATCGCACACTGCAAAGCTTGGTGCGCGACTTTCCCGCACTAAAAATTGTGTTGGAACACATCACCACCAAAGACGCAGCCGATTTTGTTAACAACACGCCTGACAATGTCGCAGCCACCATCACCGCACACCATTTGTTGCTCAATCGCAATGACATGCTCGCCGGTGGCGTCCGCCCACATTTATATTGTCTACCGATACTGAAACGCAATACGCATCAACAGGCTTTGATGCAGGCAGCGACCAGTGGCAGCGCAAAGTTTTTTCTCGGCACGGATTCCGCGCCGCACGCGCAACACAAGAAGGAAACCGATTGTGGTTGCGCTGGCTGTTACACCGCGCAGCATGCGCTGGAGTTATATGCCGAAGCATTTGACCGCGCTGGGCAACTAGAAAAACTGGAAGGCTTTGCCAGTTTTTACGGCGCAGATTTCTACGGTTTACCGCGCAATATAGAACAGGTCACACTCATCGAAAAACCGCAAACCATTCCCGATACATTAGCGTATGGCGATGGTGAAACACTGATTCCTTTGATGGCTGGCGGCACACTGCGCTGGTCACTACAACGCAGCACCGCACCATGAGCAATAACCAAAAAGATTTTTCTTCGTTTGCTGAAGCTTTCGCCAATATCACGCCGTTCCCAACGCTGGGGACGCGCTTTCGCGGTTTTTTACCTGTCGTGATCGATGTAGAAACCACCGGATTTAATAACAACACCGATGGCCTTTTAGAAATTGCCGCCGTTTTTCTCGCCTACGACGACAACGGCAAGCTGCAACGAGAGCGCACAATTTTTCACGCCATCCAGCCCTTTCCCGGCGCCAATATCGAACAGTCTGCGCTGGATTTTACAGGCATTGATCCGGATGATCCAAACCGCAACGCCATCAGCGAAGCCGAGGCGCTGGGCGATATTTTTTCGCACATCAAAAAAGCCGTGAAGCAACACGACTGCACACGCGCCATCATGGTTGCGCACAATGCGCACTTTGATTTGGGTTTCTTAAATGCCGCCACCCTGCGCTGTGAACTGACCAAGAAAAACCCCTTTCATCAGTTTTCCTGCTTGGACACCGTGTCGCTGGCTGGCTTAGCCTACGGCCAAACAGTGCTCGCACGCGCCTGCCAAGCAGCCAATATTGCTTTCGACAACAAAGCGGCGCACCACGCCGATTATGATGCGGAAAAGACAGCGGATTTGTTTTGCAATATCGTCAATCAGTGGCGCGAATACACTGGCTAATGTTTATCACGAATAAAAATAAGTATTCTCTGTGACGGCAACGCGCGCTGTGCGACAGCGATTTGCCGCCGCCGTTTCGTCTATATAGCCAAACGAAATACCAAACAGTAATTTTTGGCTGGCGTTGATGTCCAACACTTCGCGCACCGTGTCAGCATGAAAACCCAAGGAGGTTTGCGGGCAACTGCCGAGGCCAAAAGCCGTCAGCGACAACATCAAGGACTGCGCGTACATCCCCACATCTATCGCCTCACGCAAGCCGTGCTCCTGCGGCATAAACAAAAACGCCACATGCGGTGCGTCAAAAAAAGTGAAGTTGCGCATAAAGGCATCATGGCGACTTGCCTTATCCTCACGCGCAATCTGCATCGCTTCAAACAGTGTGCGCGCCGCTTCTTTCTGGCGCTCTTTGTAAACACCGTGGTACTGGCCATCGTAGGGAAAATCCATGGAGGTGATCACCTGCTGCATCAGCGGCGGGATGGTTTTGCGCAGCGTATCTAACGATTCGCCGCTCGCTACATGCACCGACCAAGGCTGCGTATTGCAATTCGAAGGCGCGCAGTTAGCCAGCCCAAATACTTCGTCCAGAATGGCTCGCGGCACAGGTTCAGGACGAAAAGCGCGCACGGAATAGCGTTTTTGAATCACATCAGCAAAAGCAGGCGTATGGGTCATAGCGATCACCTATCGGAGAATGCGGCCAGCATGCCGCAACGATCTTACGCATACCAGTCGAGCAAACCGAAAGAATGGCGCGATACGGTAGAATGTGAGCCCAATTACACGCCAATCTGCGGAAAATAGCTTTATGTCGATTGCCTATAAAACACCGGAACAAATTGCCGAGATGCGTGAAGCGGGTCGCCTCGCCGCCGAAGTGCTGGATATGATCGGTGAGCATGTGAAACCCGGTATCAGCACCGCGGAGATTGACCGTCTGTGCCACGAGCATATCGTCAATGTGCAAAAAGCCATTCCAGCCTGTCTCGGCTATCGCGGCTTTCCCAAATCGGTGTGCACATCGGTCAATCAAGTGATCTGTCACGGCATCCCTTCCGAGAAAAAAATCCTGAAAGAAGGCGACATTATTAACATCGATGTCACTGTCATTAAAAACGGTTGGCACGGCGATACCAGTCGCATGTATTTTGTCGGCACACCCGCACCGCACGCGAAGCGTTTAGTCGACATCACGCGCCAATGTTTGGAAGCAGCGATTGCCTTAGTCAGGCCAGGCTGCAAATTGGGCGATATCGGCCATGTCATTCAAACACTGGCAGAAAAAAATCATTACAGCGTGGTGCGCGAATACTGCGGTCACGGCATCGGCAAAGTGTTTCACGAAGAGCCACAAATTTTGCACTACGGCAGACCCAATACCGGCTTGGAATTAAAAGAAGGCATGGTGTTTACCATCGAGCCCATGATTAACGCGGGCAAACCGCATTCCAAATTAAAAGCCGATGGCTGGACCGTAGAAACCAAAGACGGCCGCCTCTCTGCGCAGTGGGAGCACACCATGGCTGTCACACCAAACGGCGTAGAAATTCTAACCGCCAGCCCTGCAGGTTTATTCTAATGAGCGCGCTGCTGTTTTTTGATGTGCAGCGCTTTGAAAAAGCATTAATAGATCACAAGCTGCTCGACAACAAACCGCCGCACGACAAACCGATCACCATTTTTCGCGATGCGATACAAGCAGCCAACACACACTTCGACAATCGTTTTCACGAAGGCGAAGATGTACGCGCACTGATCAACGAACGCGCGCGCTTCATTGATATTCTGCTTTATTTTGCATGGCAATATTTTGCAGTAGGTGATGTTGGTTCGCTCATTGCTGTGGGCGGTTATGGCCGCATGGAGCTGCACCCCTACTCCGACATTGATGTTTTGATACTACTCCCCGCCGAGCCCGACGAAGAAACACGCGGCAGAATTGAAAGCTTTATTACCTTTCTCTGGGATATCAATCTCCATGTTGGCCACAGCGTGCGCACCTTTGATGAGTGCCTAGACGCTGCCGCTGCAGATATTACGATTGCCACCAATCTATTGGAATCACGCACGCTGGCCGGCAACCCTGACCAACGAAAAACATTACGAAAAACACTGGACACCAAAAACATCTGGCCTAGCCGCGAGTTCTTTTACGCCAAATGGCAAGAACAGCGCGAGCGCCACGATAAAAACAGCAACACCGAGTACAACTTAGAACCCAATATCAAAAACGCTCCTGGCGGACTGCGTGACATCCAAACGATTCTCTGGGTTGCCAAGCGCCACTTTGCCGTAGAAAAAGTGGTTGACCTCGTCAAAGTGGGTTTTTTAACCGAGAGCGAATTCAATATTTTGCGCAAAGGCGAAAACACGCTGTGGCGCATTCGCTACGGTCTGCATTTGTTAGCTGGCAGGCCAGAAGAACGCCTCTCTTTTGACCATCAACGCGCACTGGCAGATCGTTTTGGTTTTTGTGACAGCGAGAAAAGTTTGGCTGTTGAACAATTCATGAAGCAGTACTATCGCGCCGCCACTGCGCTGCGAGAATTAAACGATGTGCTACTCAACTTTCTCGACGAATCGCTTTCCGATGATGACAATATTGCCGATATCGTAGACATCAACCGCCGCTTCCGCACCTACAATGACTACATCGAAGTAAAATCGGATACCGTTTTCCAGCAGTTCCCCTCAGCACTGTTAGAAATTTTTGTTTTGATGGGACAGCACCCACATATTAAAGGTGTTCGCGCGGCAACCATCCGCATGATTCGAGAACACCGGCATCTCATCGACGAAAACTTTCGTTCCGACATAAAAAATACCACGCTCTTTATGGAGCTATTGCGAACATCCAGCAATCTAGTCACACAGCTGTTACGCATGAAGCGTTACAGCATACTCGGCCGCTACCTGCCAGAATTTGGCGAAATTGTCGGGCAAATGCAGTATGACCTTTTTCATATTTATACCGTCGATGCACACACATTGGCTTGTGTAAAAAATATGCGTCGCTTCTGGCACACAGATTCTGAAGAAAAGTTTCCACTCATCGCCCAGCTGATTAAAAAGCTCCCAAAAATTGAGTTGCTGTATATAGCTGGCCTGTATCACGACATAGGCAAAGGGCGCGGCGGCGATCACTCACAATTAGGCGCGGTGGATGCCAGAGCGTTCTGTGAACGACACCACCTTAGCAAACGCGACACCAACCTCGTCGCATGGTTAGTAGAAAACCATTTAGTGATGTCTAGCATCATTCAGCGGCAGGATATTTCAGATCCAGATGTTATTCGCGAGTTTGCTCTCAAAGTCGGCGATCAAATCCATTTGGATTATCTGTTGATACTCACTGTCGCCGATGTCAATGCCACCAACCCCACACTGTGGACCAGCTGGAAAGCACAATTGATGCGACAGCTCTACACCGAAACCAAACGCATGCTGCGGCGCGGTTTAGAAAATCCCGCTGATAAAACGGAATGGATTGAAGAAACACAACAACAAACATTGCAGAAACTTGAGCAAAAAGGATTTTCAGAAAAAGAAGTCAGAAAATTATGGGAGGGCCGCACAGAAGACTACTTTCTGCGCGAGAGCGTCACGGATATCGAATGGCACACTGAAGCTATTGCCCACCACGCCAACCCTGATGAGCCTCTGATTCTTATTCGCGACCCGCAACAGAGCAGCTTTGAAGGCGCCACACAAATTTTCGTGCGTATGCGCGCGCACAACCATGCTTTTGCTGCCGTGGTAACACTGCTCGATCAACTCAATCTCAATATCCAAGACGCTCGCCTATACAGCTCTAGTGGCGACTTCACCAATGACACCTATTTCGTTTTGAATGAAAACCTAGAACCAATAGGCAATGACGACGAGCGCCGCACACAGATTTGGCAGACTCTGCACGATGAGTTGGCGCACAACATCGATAACTTTCCATCCATTGCACAGCGACGCACACCACGTGAACTCAAGCACTTCACCATGCCAACCCGCACCAGCATGGCAAATGACAGACGCAGTGGCTCAACCCTGTTAGAAGTTATCTCGCCGGATCGACCTGGACTCTTAGCGCGCATAGCACGCGTGTTTGTTGAATTTGGCATTCGCTTGAACAATGCCAGAATTGCCACATTGGGTGAACGCGTAGAAGATATTTTCTTTATCACGGATCAAGAGGGCAACGCACTGTCTGATCCAAATTTCTGCGAAACACTACAATCCACTTTGCGCGAACAACTCGATATGCAAGTTGCAAAAACCTCTGCGCCAGCTATGTAACGGTTTTAACAAAATGAACTCACTGCTCGACACACTACAACCCTACCCTTTTGAAAAACTGGCGCAGTTAAAAGCTGGCATTACACCGCCTACAGAGCTGGCACACATTGCACTTTCTATCGGCGAACCGCAGCACCCTGCGCCACCTATCGTCGTGCAAACATTGCTGGCACACATGGACGGCCTCAGCCGCTATCCCACCACCAAGGGCATTCCTGCTATGCGCGAGGCGATGGCGCAGTGGTGCACGCAGCGTTTTTCGCTCACCACGCCATTAAATCCAGAAACGCAAATTCTTCCCGTCAACGGCACACGCGAAGCATTGTTTTCTTTTGCACAGTCAGTTGTTGACAACAAAAACAATCCACTGGTTGTTTCGCCCAATCCGTTTTATCAAATCTACGAAGGTGCAGCCTTACTTGCTGGTGCAGAGCCCTATTTTTTAGCCTGCACTGCAAGCGACAACTTTATTCCCGACTACTCAGCTGTGCCAGATGCCATTTGGCAGCGCTGTCAGTTACTTTTTATCTGCTCGCCCGGCAACCCATCCGGCAGCGTGATGAGCCTTGCACAACTGCAAACGCTAATAAAACTCGCCGAAAAACATGATTTTATTATTGCCAGCGATGAGTGCTATTCTGAACTCTATTACGATGAATCCTCGCCACCTGTAGGTTTATTGCAAGCTGCCAGCGCGATGGGATTGCACAACTTCAATCGCTGCGTTGTTTTTCACTCGCTTTCCAAACGATCTAACCTTCCCGGATTGCGTTCTGGTTTTGTCGCCGGTGATGCCGCCATCGTTGAAAAGTTTCTGCTGTACCGCACCTATCACGGCTGTGCCATGCCGCTACAACACCAATACGCGAGCATCGCCGCCTGGAGTGATGAAGCGCATGTAAAAGAAAATCGATCAGCTTATGCCGAAAAGTTTTCTTCCGTGCTGAATATTCTGAAAGATGTGATCTCAGACGGAAAAATTGCAGTGACAAAGCCAGATGCCAGCTTTTATCTCTGGACTGACATCAAAGGCAGCGATACAAAATTTGCTCGCGAACTTTTTGCCAAGAAAAATATCACCGTTTTGCCTGGCAGCTATTTGTCGCGTGAAGTTGATGGCAGCAATCCTGGCGCTGGCTTTGTGCGCATGGCATTGGTAGCGACACTGGCAGAATGTGTAGAAGCCGCCCAACGCCTGCGTGATTTTTTGAACGAGCACTAGTGCGATGTTAAAGAAAGAACGCGCGGCGTGGATTGGCAATAAATTGGCCGAGTTATACCCCAACCCACCGATTCCTCTCGCACATCAAGACCCTTACACCTTGCTGGTTGCCGTTTTATTGTCCGCACAATGCACGGATGAGCGCGTCAACAAAGTCACGCCAGCGCTGTGGGAGCTGGCAGATAATCCGCGCGATATGTCGAAACAATCGGTTGCTGACATAGAAAAAATCATCAAACCCTGCGGGTTATCGCCGCAAAAATCCAAAGCGATACGCGGACTGTCTGAAATCTTGATCAACGAACATAGCGGAAAAGTACCCAACTCCTTTGAAGCATTAGAAAAGTTGCCAGGCGTAGGACACAAAACCGCGAGTGTTGTCATGGCGCAAGCCTTTGGCGTACCTGCTTTTCCTGTCGATACCCACATCCACCGCCTCGCACAACGCTGGAAACTCACCAATGGGCGCAGCGTGGCACAAACAGAAGCCGACCTTAAAAAGTTGTTTCCGCGCGAACACTGGAACGCATTGCACTTACAAATTATCTACTACGGCCGCGAACATTGCTCCGCGCGCGGCTGCGATGGCACACACTGTTTAATTTGTCGCCATTGCTTTCCTGATCGCAAAAAACCAGTCGCCACGCTGAAAGCATAATAAGAGACCATAAAAACATGGCCAACCCGCTGCGCAAACGCTCTATATCATGGCTGATTCTAGCCGTCGTACTGTTGCTGGCGCAGTGTTTATTTTTGTATGGCAACACAACTCGCGATGACGCTTTTTTTACTTATTGGCCGGCTTATTCCTTTGCCGAACACGGCAGTATTCTCAATTACAACGGCGAAGCGGTGGAACAATCCTCCACCCTGTTTTACACCCTATTATTAGCCGCCATTTACAAGCTGCTGTCATCGATTGCTATTCCCACTCTTTCTTGGATGCTCTCTTTAGCGTCTGGCGCATTGTCGCTGTGGATTTATGCTGCGGCGCTTAAAGAGCGCAATGCCAACACCTACAGCACTCTGCTTCTAGCCAGTGCCAGCCCAATAGTTTTTTGGTCTAGTAGCGGCATGGAAACACTGACGGCGGTTTTTTTATTTACGGCTATTCTTTTACTGTGCATAAAAGAACAACCGACAAAATATCAATACTCACTACTCGCACTGTGTTGTAGCGCCGCCGTCTTAAACCGACCAGAAGCTTTTGTTGTGCTGTTATGCTTTGGCATTGCCAGCTGGCCAGCGCAATGTGTATTGCGTTGGTCTTTTAAATCAGTTAACCATCGCACATGGTTAACGCTGCTGCTCTCCACAGCCTGTTCGGCAGCAATTGTCAGCGCATGGCGGTACTGGCATTTTCATGACTGGTTTCCACAACCTGTTACTGCCAAACACAGTGACGATTTAATCCTTAACATTTTTAAAGGCGTTAACTATTTAACAACGGGGGGCAATTCGCTTATCACGCTAACAGTGATGCTGGCCGGGCTAGGCTGCGGCATTTTCTCTCTGCTCCTGTGGAAACACAGAAACCGCATACCCATTATTACCTGCTGCATGCTGGCAATAGCGCAAATGGCGTTTATCGTTGCCACCGGCGGCGACTGGATGGATGCTAGCCGCTTTCTATTGCCGGCACTCCCAGCTCTGCTACTCAGTGTAGTATTGTTTTTTGCGCCATGGCCGCGCATCTCGTTAGCCTTGTTCTTGCCCGCCGTATTGTTTTCTCTCCACGACAGCTGGCAGTTTTCAAAAACAAAATCCACAGGCTTTGCGGCGCATGAACGCTCTGCCGCACGACAGCAATACATACCCAGTGAAATAATTTCCGCAGACGACTACAGCATCGCCGAATGGCAGAGCAAAGATGCGCTGCGTGATATCCCACAGTTAGAACAGCTCAACACCATCATCGGCAAACTGAAATATCATCCACAAAAACTCAACATTGCCTCCATTCAAATGGGATTTATTCCTTACCATTTGGCCATTAACTTTCCTAAAAAATTGCAATTCTTGGATCTGCGCGCGTTAAGCACGCGCGAGTTAACAAACTGTCCACCACTCAAACCATTCAAGCACACTAGCAATGGCCTTATTATCAGTTACGAACAATTTTTCGCACTACTGCCGGTTTTAAACAGACAGTGCGGCATACAGAAACCCGATATTTTGTACGATCTGGGTTATGACATGCGCGCACAGGCCCTAGAAGATAACGGCTATATCGTGACTTATCGCCAAGCGCGCTATATCCAAGGGGTTTTTTCCAAACGCGCTATTGGCTCAGAATTATTTGTAGTCATTCGTAAAGAATTGGCCGCACAATATGGCATCGCAGACATTAACGGCAATATTCCCGTCATTACGCCCTCCCAAAATAACGCCCAGCCTAATATCGTTTTTGTGATTGCCGACGATGTGAGTTACGACAATTTTGGTTTTATGGGCAATCAAGCCGTGCGCACACCCACGCTAGATCAATTGGCACAAGAAGGCACGGTGTTTACCACCGCTTATGTGCCAACGGCATTTTGTCGCCCATCACTCGCTACCCTGCTAACCGGACAATGGCCGCATCAAAATCGCCTTCATGCCAACAATGGCATCCCTGTATTGCCCGCTGGCTCTGTAACGCTGGCTACGCGCTTACAACAGCAGGGCTATGTATCGTTTGCTGGTGGCAAGTTTTGGGAAGACGAACCCGAACTGCGCGGCTTTGATGACTACGACAACCGCAAAGAAGGTTTCATCAGAAAAGATCAGGACAAACTCTGGCAGTTTCTCGATAACTATTCGGGCAAACAGCCGATGTTTATCTGGTGGGCACCTATGATTCCCCACCAGCCACATAACTCGCCGCAGCAATATCTTGATACTGTCGACACCAAAGCTATAGATGTGCGCAATGTTCCCGCCGATCAACAACAAAACTTTATTGAAAAAGAAAAGAAACTACTCGGAAATACCGCTTGGTTTGATGCAGAATTCAAAAAACTCTATCAGGAGTTGGCTAAAAAAAATCAATTAGACAATACCGTATTTATTTTTATGGCCGACAACGGCTTTAGCAATCGTGGCGCCTCCAAAAGCACACCCTACGAGCTCGGCTTGCGCACGCCAATCATATTTCACTGGCCCAAAAACTTCCCTGCTCAACGGATCGATGCTGGTGTCGACACAGTCAATTTACACAAAACCGTACTCGACATAGCGGGAGTTCCACAGCCATCCAACAACCTGCCCGGACACAGCCTACTGCCTGTTATCCAACAGAGAGCACAACCCGTTGCCGAAAAATTATTTGGGGCCGACTATCCTGCCTTCACTTTAAAAACGGATCCACTGCCCAGACCCGAGCGCGACATCTTTGCCCTGCATGTGCGCGATGGCAATTGGAAATATATTTTCTTCTTGCGTGATGTGCGCGAACAAGACAATTTTGATCTCACCATCCAAAAAGGTGTCATGCCCTTTCCGGAACGCAAAGGCGGCGATGAAGAGTTGTTTTATCTTCCTGACGATCCATACGAAAGAAACAACTTAGCTGGCGCTGCAAACCAACGAGCACTCGTTGAGCAATATCGCCGAGAGGTATTGCAATGGTGGTTCAATACTGGAGGAAAACCGCTGGATGTTGCACAACACTGTTCCAACACGGAAACCGTGGTGTGCAACAAATTATCCGCAGCGTCTTATCAGGATTTAATGCGCACGACTAAACAATCGCATTGAATCACATGCACGATAGCATTAGCGGTAGAACCCAGCAGGGCACGCCAGCCGCGCCGACCGTGTGAACCCACCACCAACAAATCAACATTCAGTTGTTCAGCCAAATGCGCCACCATGCCAGAGGGTTGGCCTAACAATGTATGAACATGCGCAGCCTCAATACCGTATTTCACCACCAGCTTCTGCACGGAGTTGGCCATTTCCTGCACCATGGAATCATCGCTCACAGCCGAAAAGCCAACAACGGGGTCAAATCCTGTCAAAGGCCAATCTAACACATGCACCACATCCAACGCCGCGTTGTACTGTTTGGCCAATGCAGTGGCTTTCTCTAAAACAAAATGAGCCTCGTCGCTTAAATCGATAGCCACTAAAATTCGTTGATACATAGCAGTCTCCCTTAATATTTTTTGTTTGCTGCCGCTACTGTAGCACTGCTCTGCTGTGGATTGTATGCTCTGTGTCAACAAGCGGGAGATGTTATGCTAACGGTTTGTTTTTAGAGGATTTACAGATGACTTTTGCAATCGGCTTCGGCATCGGCACACGCAACCGCAATAACGAGTGGCTGGAGGTTTTCTACCCTGCGCCACTGTTGCAGCCTGCAGAAAACCTTGCTCGCATCATTGCCTCGGCTCTACACCATACCAACGGCAACGCAGCCATTGAAGTGACCGCCGAGCAGTTGCGTCAGCTAAATGCCGAACTGCAAAAAAGTGGCTATGCATTTTCTTGGCTGGATACCTTGAGCAATAGCCAACAGCCTCTTGTTGTTTCATTTTTGGAAACGGACGCGCAATCCACTTCAGTGCCTGAGGTGTATCTAAAACTGCATTTACTTTCACACCGTTTAGTAAAACCGCACAATATCAATCTCACTGGCATTTTTGGTTTGCTGCCCAATGTCGCATGGACCAACGAAGGTGCGATTGATATACGCGAATTATCAGAACGACAACTTGCCGCGCGCATTGCCGGTCGCGTATTGGAAGTGGCTGCCGTCGATAAATTTCCCAAAATGGCAAATTATGTGGTGCCGTCTGGTGTGCGCGTGGCACACACCGCGCGTGTGCGACTCGGCGCTTATTTGGGTGAAGGCACTACCATCATGCACGAAGGTTTCGTCAACTTTAACGCCGGCACCGAAGGCCCAGGCATGGTGGAAGGTCGGATTTCTGCCGGTGTATTTGTCGGCAAAGGTTCTGATATCGGTGGCGGCGCATCCACGATGGGCACGCTATCTGGCGGCAATAATGTGGTGATTTCTCTCGGTGAAGGTTGCCTGCTCGGTGCCAACGCTGGTGTCGGTATTCCGCTTGGCGATCGCTGTACCGTTGAAGCTGGTTTGTATATCACGGCAGGCTCCATCGTCGCTTTGATCGACAGCACCGGCAATAGCGCCGGCTCCTGCAAAGCGCGTGAATTGGCAGGAAAATCAGATTTATTATTCCGCCGCAATTCAAAAACAGGCGCGATTGAATGCCTCACCAACAAAAGCGCGATTGAATTGAACGAAGCATTGCACAAACACAATTAAGCAAAAGAAAAAGCACATGAATACGATGACACCCACACTGGCACTCACCTGCCAACTGATCGAACAACCATCGGTGACACCGCACGATGCCGATTGTCAACAGATCATGATGCAACGCTTGGCTGCTATCGGTTTTGTGTGTCGCGAAATGCCCTTTGGCGATGTGAAAAACTTTTGGGCTGTGCGCGGAGATGGCGGCCCTTTATTTTGTTTTGCCGGTCACACCGATGTTGTGCCCACAGGCGATGAAACACATTGGCACAGCGCACCGTTTAAAGCGACGATTAAAGACGAGCATTTGTACGGTCGCGGCGCTGCAGATATGAAAGGCAGCCTTGCTGCAATGATTACGGCCTGCGAGCGATTTGTTGCAGCAAACCCCAAGCACAAAGGCCGTATCGCTTTTTTAATTACCAGCGACGAAGAAGGCGTGGCCGTCGATGGCACGGTCAAAGTGGTTGCACAACTGCAACAAGAAAACACCTTGATTGATTGGTGTTTAGTAGGTGAACCGTCTAGCTCCCATAAAACCGGTGATGTAATAAAAAATGGTCGCCGCGGCTCATTGGGGGCAAAGTTAATCGTAAAAGGCGTACAAGGTCATGTTGCCTACCCTCACTTAGCGCGCAACCCTATCCACGATGCTGCACCTGCACTTGCAGAATTAGCTAACGAAGTGTGGGACAGCGGCAATGCTTTTTTCCCGGCGACTAGCTTTCAAATCTCCAATATCCACAGTGGCACAGGCGCTACCAATGTCATCCCTGACACGCTAGAAGTCTTGTGTAATTTTCGTTTTTCCACCGAAGTGACTGAGCAACAACTGCGTGATCGCACAGAAGCCATCTTGCAAAAACACCAACTCGACTACGACATACACTGGGCATTGAGCGGGCAGCCATTTCTCACTGCACGCGGCACATTGGTAGACGCGACTGTTTCCGCCATTCGTGAAGTGACCAATATGGAAACCGAACTTTCCACTGCAGGCGGCACATCCGATGGACGCTTCATCGCACCCACCGGCGCACAAGTGGTTGAGCTTGGCCCTGTCAATGCCACTATTCATAAGATTGATGAGAACACGCATATCGGCGAGTTGGAACAGTTGTCATCGATCTATGAAAAGATTTTGCAAAACCTGCTGACTTAATGCGAACTGCAGCGCGAGAAAAATACTTCGCCCTTGCCGCCACAATCCTTGGCATTTTTCTCTCTATTGTTCTCGCTGAAATCTCGCTGCGTTTAGCCGACATCAGCTACACCACCTACCCCACACGCTTTCAGTTTGGCTGGCCGGACAGCAAAACGCTCGACACCGATTTTGTGCTCGATCCTGTCATTCAATGGAAACCGAAAGAGTACGATCAAACCCTGCGTGATTGGGCAAACAAACGCATTGACATCATTCATCTCGGCGATTCTTGTACGCAACTGAGCAACTACCGCGCAGAATTGCAGCGCCTGATGCGAGAGAAGCACCCTGCACGGCCGTTCGCAAACTTAAAACTGGGCGTGGCAGGCTGGTCTAGTTGGCAGGGTCTACAGCAATTAAAACGCGACATCGTTCCACTCGCGCCGCGCTATATCACCATTTATTTTGGCTGGAACGATCACTGGCTGTCTTACGGCATTCCCGATAAAAATATGGATTTCAGCAAATCGAAATTTGCATGGTATCGCGCACTACAACACCTGCGTGTTTTTCAAATATTTTCTCTGTTTTACAACCATTTTTTACAACAAGAAGACAGCCATGCTAGACCACTGCGCGTGCCACCGGAAGACTATCGCGCCAACTTGCGCGCCATGGTTAGAATTGCCAAGCAACATAACATCACCCCCATACTCATCACTGCACCCAGCGCACACCGTCTAGGCCACGAACCTGCCTATCTGCAAGATCGCTTTCTGTCGGATTTAAACCAATTGCTTCCTTTACATCGACAATACACAGATATTGTGCGCGATGTAGCTCAACAAGAAGGCGTGTTCTTATTGGACTTACAAAAACAGTTTGATGAAATGCCTTATAACACTTTGCGCGATGACTACATGAAAGCCGACGGCATACACTGGAAGCCAGCAGGCAGCACTGCTGTTGCTGAACAGCTGTATCAATTTTTTCAAACGCATCAGCTTTTAGATTGAATGCGGACAAACAACTCGGCAATTTTCTTTTCCGAAACCGACTCGCGTGTTTTCATGGGTTGTGCAAACAGTGCAATGCGCCACTCCTCTAACAACCAGCGCAGTTCATACTGAGCAGATGTCCACTCTGCAAGCGGTTTCTTCTGTTGCCACTCACAGAGTGGCTGCCAATATTTTTGCAATTGCGCGACCGCTTGCTGGTCGCGCGGCACACCACCGCGCAATTTTTCCAAACGCTTTTGCAGCGCCTCCATATAACGACCGTACTGCAGCAGAGAATCGGCAGGCGTTGCTCGCAAACAGTGCGGATTCCACAGCATTGCAAGCTGCGAGCGAATATCCTGCACGGTGACTTTCGCTTCAGGCGCTTTCAAAACTTCAAGTTGCTGCTGCACAAGCTGTGCTGCCAACGCAGATTTTCCCAGTACCGCATCGAGTTGCTGCGCAAAAGGGATTAACTCTGCCTTGCGCACAAGCAAACGATTCTCAAAGGCCTCCTTACTGCGCGGCAGATCACCCTGCAAAAAAAACACCTGCTCCACACAGCGGTCAATCAAATCTTGCATCGTACTGCCCGAGACACCCTGCGCCGTCAAAGCCAAACGAACCCGATTGTCACGCAACAATTCTTTTTGCAGATATTTGATTTGTTGTGGCAGTGCAAAATTTGCTAACCGCACCAAACCAGCGCGATGCTCGCGCTCTGCCTGCACCGGTGTATCAAACAAAGTAACCGAGACGCTATCACCATCGTCTTGCAAAGCCGGATATGCCATCACCTGCACTGCTCCACGCTGCTGCGGCAGCACAGTCGGCAGCTCCGCAAAATCCCAGCTGCGCATGCCACGGCGCAGCCAGCTGACTCCCTCTTTTTTTGCGGCCACTGCTTTGACAATTTCTCGCGCCTCAGCAGAAAACCGCGCCTGCAATAGCGCGAGATCTCTGTCCTGCGCCAACACCTTATTTTTATCGCCCAACACCTGAATATTCATGCGATAAAAAGGCTCTAAAGTCTTTTCATCCAGTTCAGCATCAGTAATTTTTAACGAATAAAAACGCAGCAATAATTTTTGCAGCGCCTGCAGCAAGGTTTCATCGGCAGCAAATTTTGATTGCGCCAACAAGGCCACTAAGCGTTCTGCGGTATTGGGCAACGGAACCAGCGTTTTGCGCAGACTTTTTGGCAGCGAACGCAGCAAGGCCTGCACTTTGTCTGCAAGCAGGCCGGGAACCAACCAGGTTAAACGCGCTGCCGGCAGTTGGTTGAGCAATGCCAACGGCACTTGCAGCGACACTCCATCCTGTTCATGCCCCGGATCAAAACTGTAAATCAATTTCAGCGCATTGCCGTTGCAATCGAGCACATTGGGAAACTGTGCTTCAGTTTCCTCACTCACATCTTTCAGCAGCACATCAGCTTCTGTCAGCAGCAATAACGCTGCATTTTCTTGGCTGGCCGACTTGTACCAATCGTCCAATTGCCGCGTCGTGACAATCGTTTCTGGCAATCGCGCGGCATAAAACGCAAACAACGCGCTGTCATCCACCAACAAATCACGGCGACGAATTTTGGCCTCCATTGCCTCCACTGTAGCGATCAGTGTGTGGTTGGTTTTTAAAAAAGCATGGCAGCCTTGATACTGCCCTGCAACCAAGGCCTCACGAATTAACAATTCACGCGCGGCGACAGCATCAATATCGCCAAAGAAAACTTTTTCTCGTTCAACCAATATCAAACCGTAAAGACTAGTCCGGCGATAAATCATCGGCATGCCGCGCTGCGCATCCCAAAAGGGTTCAAAGTAGTCTCGCTGCACCAAATGGCGCGCTGCCTGCACTACCCACTGCGGCTCGATCATGGCAACGCAGTGAGCAAATAACTGCGATGTCTCCATTAAATTCGCTGCCACTAACCAACGCGGTGCTTTTTTCGCCTGCGCAGAGCCAGGAAAAATGCGCAACTTTCGTTGGCGACAACCGAGATACTCTTTTTCTTCCTGTCGCTGGGCTATATTGGACAACAGCCCCACCAGCAAAGCCTGATGCAGGCTCGCGTACATCGCCGGTTCCAGCGCAATACTTTGTTGCATATCGTGGTTAACTTTCCACCCTAACTGCTGGCAAGCCACATGCAGTTGATGGTGAATATCGCGCCACTCGCGCATCCTTTGCCACGACAAAAAATTCGATTCACAAAACTTGCGCAGCGCATTTTTTGACAGCGACTGCCGCTGCGCCTCGAAGGCACTCCACAAATTGAGAAAGCTGACAAAATCAGAACGATCATCCACCCACTGTTTATGCTTTTCATCCGATTGCTGTTTTTTTTCTGCTGGCCGTTCGCGTGGATCCTGCACACTCAACACGCTTACGATCACCAGCACTTCCTGCAGGCACTGCTTCTCTTTCGCTGCCAACAAAATAGCCGCCAAACGCGGATCCACCGGCAGCGCAGCCATTTGTTTACCGCGCGCGGTGATTGCTCTCTGCTCATCGACCGCCTGCAATTCCGCCAGTAAGTTGTAGCCTTCGTTGATATGCCGCAGTTCAGGTGGATCAATAAATGGAAAATCAACCACCTGACCCAAACGCAGTAACAGCATTTGCAAAATAACGGAGGCTAAATTTGTGCGACGAATTTCTGGATCGGTAAACGCAGGCCGCGATTGAAAATCGCTTTCACTGTAAAGACGAATACAAATGCCCGCCTCCAAGCGTCCACAGCGCCCCGCGCGCTGATTGGCGCTGGCTTGCGAAATGTTTTCGATCGGCAAACGCTGCACGCGCGTGCGATGGCTATAGCGACTCACACGCGCCTTGCCGAAATCAATCACATAACGAATTCCAGGCACGGTGAGCGAGGTTTCCGCCACATTGGTAGACAACACAATGCGTCGTCCCGTGTGTGGCGCAAAGATTTTTTGCTGCTCTTTCAAAGTTAAGCGCGCATACAGCGGCACGATATCGCAGTGTTGCAATGCACGGTTATAAGCGAGTTGTTTACGCAGATAATGCGCGGCTTCCAGTATGTCGCGCTCACCGCTGAAAAATACCAGCACATCACCACCGCGCACCGAGCGCGTTTTTTCCTGTTCAAATAAATGCTCTAAGGCCTGCAACAACACTTCACCTGCATCTTCCGGCTTTCCAGGCATTTCATCTGGCGGCAGATAAGCAATATCAACAGAATAGGTGCGACCTTCCACAGAAATAACAGGCGCATGATTAAAATGCTGAGAAAATCGCTGCACATCGATCGTGGCAGAAGTGATGATAATTTTTAGATCAGGGCGCTGCGGCAAGATGCGCTTGAGGTAGCCGAGCAGAAAATCGATATTGAGCGAGCGCTCGTGCGCCTCATCAATAATCAGCACATCGTATTTTTTTAGCAGACGGTCGCGCTGAATTTCAGCGAGCAAAATACCGTCTGTCATCAATTTGATGCGCGTGTTTTCACTGCTGTCATCGTGGAAGCGAACTTGGCAGCCCACCGTATTCCCCAGCGGTTCGTTTAATTCTTGCGCAATGCGCGTCGCCACCGTGCGCGCGGCCAAACGGCGCGGCTGCGTATGACCAATAATCCCGTGCTCACTGCGACCAATTTTTTTCTGCAGCAGCAACTCAAAACAGATTTTGGGCAACTGCGTGGTTTTACCAGAGCCGGTTTCACCGGCAACGATAACAACCTGATGCGCAACAATCAGCGCCGCAATTTCCTCTCGGCGCGCAACGACAGGTAATTCAGCAGGATAGGTAATCGAACGAACAGACACTGCCCAGCATCAACCATGCCCAAATGGACATTTGCCAGCACCTGATGTGCTATCGATGCCTTTCGGTGGCAAACCCGCAAATGTATCCGCGCGATTTTTTTCGCGATCCGCCAAAATCATATCGGCTGCTTTTTCTGCCACCACTACGGTAGGCGCATGCGTATTGCCGGAAATTAAATTCGGGAAAATGGATGCATCCACGACGCGCAGCGCGTGCAAACCATGAACTTTCAGCTCGTTATCCACGACCGCCAACGCATCATCCGCTGCACCCATTTTGCAAGTGCCTACAGGGTGATACACGCTGCCGCCTTTCTCGCGAGCATATTCCAAGATTTGTTCGTCCGTTTGCACCTGCGCACCGGGGATAATTTCCTGTGTGGCGATCTCGGCAAACGGTGCCGCGGCATAAAACTTGCGCTGCCATTTGATGCCCTCCACGATGCGTTTGCAGTCATCTTCATCCGTTAAATAGTTGTACAAAATCTTCGGTGCAGCTTTTGGATCGGTGCTGCGAATATGCACATAACCGCGTGCTTTCGGGCGCAATACACACACCGTTGAGTTCACTCCTGGGATATCGGACGGCACCATGTTACCGGCGTCATCCATCCCACCCGCACCAGGCGTGAAATGGATTTGAAAGTTCGGACGCGTATCACGCTCGCCTTTGAAAAACGCCACCACATTCGCCGCTGGAAATGCCAATACGCCGCGCTTGCCAAAAATATAGTTGAACAAGCTCAAAATAATGCGCGGAAATTTGCCATCTTCGCTGATCGTCGGTGGATTTTTTACACCGTGTTGCACTTGCACATGGTAGTGGTCTTGCAAGTTCTCACCTACTCCACGCAATTCATGTTTCAGCTCGATGCCCTGTGCCTGCAACACTTCTTTTTGCCCTACACCAGACAGCTCTAACAAGGCAGGCGAGTTGAGCGCACCGGCGGCCAAAATGACTTCCTGCATCGCAGCCACTTCTTGCAGCTGGCCATTTTTATCCAAATAGTGAACGCCGATCGCGCGCGTTTTGTGAAATAAAATTTTTGTGGCGACTGCCTTGGTGGCGATAACCAAGTTTTTGCGCTGGCGCACTTCCTTACTCAAAAACGCCGCCGCCGAACTCCAACGCTTGCCATTCTTTTGGTTCAACTGAAAATAGCCAACGCCTTCCTGCTCTGCACCGTTGTAATCTTCATTAAAAGGAATGCCAGCCGCTTGCACCGCGCGCAAATAATTATCGGTTTGCGGATACTCGGTGCGGCAACCCGTGACATTCAACTCACCGCCTTTGCCGTGATACGGATTGGCTTCGCCCAATTCGTAGTTTTCTCCGCGCCGCCAGTACGGCAACAGCGTGTTGTAATCCCAGCCGGCACAACCCGGTTGTTGCGCCCACTCGTCGTAATCTTCGCGCTGACCGCGCACATACACCATGCCGTTGATTGAACTGCATCCACCCAGCACGCGACCGCGCGGCGAATGAATCGGGCGATTGTTACAACCCGGCTCCGGCTCTGAATAATAAATATTGGTTTCTTTGGGATCGTGAATCAGCTTGATAAATCCAATCGGCATGTGGATCAGCGGATTGCTGTCATTGCCGCCCGCTTCCAACAACAACACACGAATATTGCTATTGCGTGACAAACGGTTGGCCAGCACACAACCGGCAGAGCCGGCACCGACGATGATGTAGTCAAATTGGTTATCCAGCATGGTGATTCTCTTTCGTCATATAAAAATTTAGAAGGCGATTTAACCGCAGCCAGCCGCAGCCAGCAATCGGCACTTCGCTTATACCGCCGTATATTTCCCAGTATCATCGCAAGCTTTAGCCGCACTACACTGGCAACACGCAAGCACGCTGGAGCACTCACCATGGGCATAGCCAATTACTTCGACAGCGATCCCAACTTCACGCCTGTTCAAGAAGCAGAACTGGTGCGACTCACCAAAGCACTGCGCCAAATCATCGACCACACGGTGAAGCTCAACGCTCCCTTGGCAACGCTGACACAACTGGCAGATTCTGCAGAAACCATGGTTGCCACCATGCAACCCCACAGCGGCATACGCCCCATTGCTGCGCATAACAAACACTTTCGCCCTGACGATGTGAATTGGTCCGGCCCTTACAGCCCTGTTGCCGGTCGCTGCAATCCTTTATCACCCCCCCTACACATGGTGTTGCGCGAAGACAAAGCCATCGGCACCGTCACCTTTGGCGATGCCTACGAAGGTCCACCGAATTGCGTACACGGCGGCATGGTGGCGTTAACTTGGGATCATGTGATGGCGCTGGCTAACATGTTGATCAACTCACGCGGCCCCACCGCTTGGCTACATGTCGATTACAAAAAACCGACACCGCTATATACACCGCTGCGTTTTGAAGCGTGGATTGACAAAGTTGAAGGCAAGAAACTTTTTATCAAAGGCGCGTGCTACGCCAATAACGAAGTGGTAACTGAAGCCAGCGGTTTATTTATCAATACTGTTATTAAAAACATTGGCGTTGAAGAAGAAATGCTGCGCCAAGATGTTTTACGCGGCACTACAGAAAACTCCGATGACCGACACCCGCTACATCCCTCTCGGTTCACTGCTGATTGATATTGAATGCGAGCTGCGGCGCGGTGGTTTTTGGCAACAAAAACCGCCCTCGGCAGCGGCATTGAACAGCGTCGAACCCTTTGCTGTCGATACGCTCGATTTTCACCAATGGCTGCAATTTATTTTTTTGCCGCGCATGCGCGACTTGATCGACACACGCAGCACTTTGCCAATGCAGAGCAATATCACTGCCATGGCGGAAGTAGTGTGGGCAGATAACTTGCACACCACAGCCATCATTGCAGTACTGCGTCAGTTTGACGAAACCCTCAACCAGCCTTCTGCAAGATAATCACTTGCCACAGGATTTTTTATGTTGCGCCTCTCTGAAATTCGTTTGCCCTTAGATCATCCCGCTGAAACTTTGCGCGCTGCCATCATTGAACGCTTACAAATCCCAGATACGGATTTGTTGAATTTCACCATTTTTAAGCGCAGTTATGATGCGCGCAGCAAACGCAATATCCAGTTAATTTATATCCTCGATGTACAAGTAAAAAACCGCGATGCGCTGCTAAAAAAATACAGCGATCATCCACACATTAAAGCCGCGCCAGATATGACCTATCGCCCCGTCGCGCAGGCACCCGCCCATGTGAAGTATCGCCCCGTGGTGATTGGGATGGGGCCTTGCGGTATTTTTGCCGGCTTACTGCTGGCACAAATGGGCTTCAAGCCCATCATTCTGGAGCGCGGCAGAGCGGTGCGCGAGCGCACGCAAGACACTTGGAAACTGTGGCGGCAACATGAACTCAATCCCGAATCCAATGTGCAGTTTGGCGAAGGCGGCGCTGGCACTTTTTCCGATGGCAAGCTCTACAGCCAAATCAAAGACCCACATTTTCACGGGCGCAAAGTATTAGAAGAGTTTGTGAAAGCTGGCGCACCAGAAGAAATTTTATTCATCAACAAACCGCATATCGGCACTTTTAAGCTAGTGTCGATGGTTGAAAATATGCGCGCGACGATTGCAGCACTCGGCGGCGAGATTCGCTTTGAACAGCGCGTGACTGATTTGCTCGTTAATGACGGCGAAGTGCGCGGCGTACAACTCGCCAGTGGTGAAACAATCGAAACTGATCGCGTTGTACTCGCCATCGGTCACAGCGCGCGCGACACCTTTGCAATGCTGCACCAGCGCGGCGTGTTTATCGAAGCCAAACCTTTTTCTATTGGCTTTCGCATTGAGCATCCACAATCGTTAATCGATCAATGTCGCTTTGGTGATTTTGCAGGTCACCCACTACTCGGCGCGGCGGATTACAAACTGGTGCACCACGCCAGCAACGGTCGCAGCGTTTACAGTTTTTGCATGTGCCCCGGCGGCACCGTGGTTGCTGCGGCATCTGAACCGGAGCGCGTCGTCACCAACGGCATGAGCCAATATTCGCGCAATGAACGCAACGCCAATGCAGGCATCGTGGTGGATGTCACGCCCACCGATTTTCCCGACGCACACCCGCTGGCTGGGATTACTTTTCAACGACACTGGGAATCGCGTGCGTACGAACTCGGCGGCAGAAATTACTCAGCACCCGCGCAACGCGTGGGCGATTTTCTCGCAGGTCGCGCCTCCGTGGGTGAAGGTGCTGTGGCGCCGTCTTACCGCCCCGGCGTGCAGTGGACCGACCTCTCCACCGCACTGCCCGATTACGCCATCACTGCGATTCGCGAAGCCCTGCCCGCTTTTGACAAAAACATTCGCGGTTTTGCTCTGGAAGATGCCGTACTCACCGGTGTAGAAACGCGCACCTCTTCCCCTGTGCGCATCACCCGCGACCACAGCAGCCTGCAGAGCTTGAATGTGAAAGGCCTATTTCCCGCTGGCGAAGGCGCGGGCTACGCGGGCGGCATCTTATCTGCCGGTGTAGACGGCATTCGCGTGGCTGAAGCCGTGGCATTGAGCCTCATTTAAGGAGTACCCACTTTGTATCTTTTGATAGGTTTCGCCTAAAATCCCCGTTTCCCCGCTCTATATCGACACAGGAAAGCAGCCTTGAACACTGAGTTCACCATCGAAAGTTTTTTAGCGCATATCCATCAACGCGACCCACACCAGCCTGAATTCCATCAGGCCGTAGAAGAAGTGGTTCGCACGCTGTGGCCATTTCTGGAGAAAAATCCACACTATCTCAAAGCGGGCGTGTTAGAGCGCATGGTCGAGCCGGAGCGCGTCATCATATTTCGTGTGCCGTGGGTGGATGACAAAGGCAAACTGCATGTGAATCGCGGCTACCGCGTGCAAATGAATTCCGCCATCGGCCCCTACAAAGGCGGCATTCGTTTCCACCCTTCCGTCAATTTGAGCGTGTTGAAGTTTTTGGCCTTTGAGCAAGTATTCAAAAACTCACTCACCACTCTCCCCATGGGCGGCGGCAAAGGTGGTGCCGATTTTGATCCCAAAGGGCGCTCTGATCAGGAAGTGATGCGCTTCTGTCAAAGTTTTATGTGCGAGCTGCACCGACACATTGGTTACAACCTTGATGTACCCGCCGGCGATATCGGCGTGGGCGCGCGCGAAGTTGGCTATATGTTTGGCCAATACAAACGCCTCGCCAATGAATTCAGTTCTATTTTGACCGGCAAAGGGCAAAGCTATGGCGGCTCGCTGATTCGCCCTGAAGCTACCGGCTACGGCACCGTGTATTTTGCACAGGAAATGTTAAAGCGCCGTCACAATAGTTTTCGCGGCAAACGCGTGGCGATATCCGGCTCTGGCAATGTTGCGCAATTTGCTGCCGAAAAAGTGATGGAATTAGAAGGCATTGTCGTTTCACTGTCTGACTCCAACGGTACAGTGTATTTCCCGAAAGGACTCACGCTGGAACAATACCAAGCTGTGCACCATGTCAAAGATATAAAACGCGGACGCATCAGTGAAATCGCCGAGCAATTCGGACTGCCATATTTGGAAGGTCAACGCCCTTGGAGTATTCCTTGTGATATCGCGCTGCCCTGCGCGACACAAAATGAACTCAACGGCGAAGATGCACGAACACTGCTAAAAAATGGCTGCTTCTGTGTGGCAGAAGGCGCCAATATGCCGTCCGATTTAGAAGCCACCGATATATTTATTGAAGCCGGCATTCTCTACGCACCGGGCAAAGCTGCTAACGCCGGTGGGGTTGCTGTTTCTGGTTTGGAAATGTCGCAAAACGCGATGCGCTTGCATTGGACAGCGGCAGAAGTTGACGAAAAACTGCACCAAATTATGCAGAGCATTCACGCTTCTTGCGTGCGCTTTGGTGAAGAACCAGATGGAAAAATCAATTATCTGAAAGGTGCCAATATTGCCGGCTTCGTCAAAGTGGCCGACGCCATGATCGCGCAGGGCGTGGTGTAACACCTGTTACACCACCACCTTTTGCAAGCTGCTATTTCTTAATCATCGCATCTAAAATTTTATTCACTTTGTCACTGTAGGGCGGCTTCATGCCCATCAGTTGCATCATATTAATTTTAGATTGCGTGTACACAGAGCGCGCATGACTGAAGGTTTTAAACCCTTCGGGGCCGTGATAATTTCCCATACCGCTGGCGCCAATACCGCCAAACGGCATGTCTTCACAGCTCACATGCTGAATCACATCGTTCACCGTCACGCCGCCTGAAAGCGTGCGCGACAACACGCGTTCTTTCTCGCGCGCATCATCTGAAAAGACATACAGGGCCAGCGGGCGCGGATGCGCATTGATATAGTCAATCGCATCATCGATATGTTGATAGCTGCGCATAGGCAGGATTGGGCCAAACAATTCCTCCTGCATGACTTTCATCGATTCTTTCGGTTCGATGATTAAAGTCGGCGGCATTTTATGCACGCCAGTTTCTTGCATGGCGAAACTTTCATTCGCCGGATTGATCACGCGAATTTCGCCTTCCTGTGCTTTAGCATCGTCAATATACGACTGCAATCTTGCGTAGTGCCTCGCATTGATAATCGAAGTGTAATCTGGGTTATTGCGAATCGTAGGAAAGAGTTCTGCAAACGCGCTTTCCAATTCCGCAATTAATTCATTCATAGCCAAGTGATGCACAAGAATATAATCCGGCGACAAACACACTTGCCCCATATTTAATGCCTTACCAATCGCAATTGCTTTCGCCGCTTTTTTCAAATTTGCGTCGCGACCAACGACCACTGGGGACTTGCCACCCAACTCCAATGTCACCGGCACTAAATTATCAGCCGCCGCACGCAGAATATGTTTTCCTACACTAGTTGCACCAGTGAATAACATATGGTCAAACGGCAGTGCTGCAAATGCCGCGCCCACTTCCTGCTCGCCTGTTACGGCGACCAATTCCTCTGGATCAAAATATTTTTCGATCAATTGCTGTAACAAGGCCGAAGTATTCGGTGTGAATTCCGACAGCTTCAACATGCAGCGATTGCCCGCCGCAAAAATAGCACCCAGCGGGCTTATTGCCACCCAAATTGGAAAATTCCAAGTTGCAATGGCACCTACTACGCCTTTCGGTTGGTAGTGAATAGCCGCTTTTGCACCGAGAAAATTCAACGGTGGATCCACATGGCGCTTCTCTGGTTTCATCCAGCGTTTTACATTTTTTTTGGCGTATTTCAGCGAGTTGAGAGAGCCAAAAATATCCGCCATGCGCGTTTGATGTGCGGAGCGATGACCAAAATCTGCAGATGTCGCTTCGCACAACGCCTGTTGATTATCGACCAACAAGGCAATCACACGATCAATCCGACTGATGCGACTTTCTAGCGACACCACGGCCTCGCGCTCAAACGCGCGGCGCTGACGGTCCAGCAAAATAGGCAGTTGTTCCAATGCAGTAGCAGTCATGTCAGTACCCCAGTTTTCACAAGTAGAAGCGCATCATGACCACAATAAACACGCACAACAATCGGTAAAAGGGCTTGTCTATTGTTGCCCGGCATTTTCTTGAGGCGTAGGCTTGAACTGCGAGGTATTTCAAGGAAGTGATCCGTGCCCACACCCGATGAGTCAGCCACATGACCATAGATGCGAGCCATCCGCTGAGGATTTTGCTAGCCGAGGGCAATGCCCTCGACCGTGCCATTTTGGCGCGCGCTCTGCGCCACCAGAACCACGGCATCTACATCACCGAAGCCACCAGCCTAGAAGCCGCTTACGCCGCACTCAGCACGCATTGTTTTGATGTGATTTTGGCCGGTCATCAGTGGCATGACGGCGACGCCGGCCACTTGTTGTTGCAAGTTCAGAGCATCCTCCAAGATAAACCCGCTGTCATCGTGATCGGCCATGAAAACGACGACACACTGGCCGAGCGTTACATTGATGCAGGCGCGCAGGCGTATTTACTGCACGAAGATATTCAGCCCCGCTCGCTATTTAGCGCCATCGCGCAGGCGCGGCAGCACGCTCACCAATTGGAAGCACTGAAGCAGGAGGCGGCTTTCCTCAAGGCCCAAGCCGAACACGATGCCCTGACCGGCCTGTATAACCGACGCGTGTTCGATCAAACATTAAACACCTGCTTAGCGCAGGCTTGTCGCTATCGCCGCCAGTTCGCCCTGCTGATGCTCGATCTTGACCAGTTCAAGCAAGTCAACGATACGCTGGGGCATTGCGCCGGCGACGCGCTGTTGCAACAAGTCGCAGGCAGATTGTGCAACTTGATCCGCGACTCCGACACCGCCTGCCGCATTGGCGGCGACGAATTTGCCATCCTGCTGCCGGAAATTATCAACCCGCGGCAACCGGCCGTGCTAGCCGAACGCCTCGCCGAATCACTGCGCGAACCCGTGCAAACTGGCAACGGCAATGTATTGGTGACGGCCAGTATTGGTGTCGCCATCTACCCTGATAACGGCACCACCACAGAAACACTGATGCACAATGCCGACCTCGCCATGTATCGCTGCAAAAGCCGCGATGCTTTTACCTCCTCGCAGACCTGCAGCGCCAGCGATCTACAAGATCACAGCATCACCCACTGATTGCCTCGCTCTAGGCAGTCACCTATCATGACCGCCCTCACGATTTCCCCTCTTTTTACGCATTCCCGCTGGAGATTTTGCGTCCATGAGCACGCCACAACACCACCGCCTAATCATTCTCGGCTCCGGCCCCGCCGGCTACACCGCCGCCATCTATGCCGCACGCGCCAACCTCAAACCTGTGCTGATTACCGGCATGCAGCAAGGCGGTCAGCTCACCACCACCACCGAAGTCGACAACTGGCCCGGTGATGTGCACGGCTTACAGGGTCCGGATTTGATGATCCGTATGCAGCAGCACGCCGAGCGTTTTGCCACTGAAATCATTTTCGACCATATTCATCAATGCAATTTGCAACAACGCCCTTTCACATTGATCGGCAATAACAGCTACACCTGTGACGCCCTGATCATCGCCACCGGCGCATCAGCACAATATTTAGGCCTGCCCTCTGAACAGGCTTTTATGGGACAAGGCGTTTCCGCCTGTGCTACTTGCGACGGCTTTTTCTATCGCGATCAAAAAGTCGCCGTCATTGGTGGCGGCAATACTGCCGTAGAAGAAGCGCTGTACCTGTCGAATATCGCGAGTCATGTCACTCTGATCCACCGCCGCGATTCACTGAAAGCGGAAAAAATTCTGCAACAACACCTGTTGGATAAAGCCGCTAACGGCAACATCACCGTGTTGTGGAATCACACGCTGGAGGAAGTGCTGGGTGACAAAACCGGCGTTACCGGCGTGCGCGTAAAAAGCACACAAGATGGCAGCACACAAAATCTTGATCTCAGCGGTGTATTCATTGCCATTGGCCACAAACCCAACACCGATATTTTTGCCGGCCAGCTCACCATGCACGACGGCTATCTGAAAGTGCATGGCGGCTCCAATGGCAATGCCACACAAACCAGCGTTGAAGGTGTTTTTGCGGCGGGCGATGTGGCTGACCACATTTATCGTCAAGCCATCACTTCTGCCGGTTCAGGCTGTATGGCCGCACTGGATGCAGAAAAATATTTGGACATGCAGTCAAAATAAAATCAGCTGTAGTGCGTTACAGCGCACCGAGATCAAACGACTCGCCTGCGCTGTCTATCACCAAATGCACTCGCCCATTTCTGTCTTCTTCGCGCGCCAACTCAACCATTTCATAAAAAACAGGGCGGTGGATGCGCGCTTCCATACCGCCACGCACAAGAATATAGGGCCTAGGCTCATTGCTTGTTGCATCCACTCGCACACGCAAAGGGTGCTCAGCATCCAAACGCACAACATCATCCGTTGTGGTACGAAACAAAAAAGCAGCAGGCTGACCTTCCCTCTGCATTTCGACAACAAGAAATGGAACATCCTCCACTTGAATACGCATTTTCTCCACAGGAGAAACCAAAAAATATTCATCACCCTCTCTTCTGAGAATGGATGACAACAATTTGATCAGCGCATCGCGCCGAAAGACGCTCCCCTCGTGATACCAACTACCATCGCGTGCGATGCGTATATCTATATCCCCGCAACAAGCCGGATGCCATGACTCAACTGGCGGCAACTTTCTCTCTTTTAGTTTTCCTGCAAAAGAAAGAAAACCATTAACATCCGACATCGCTATGTTCGCCAGACTTAGAAAAGCTTTCTGTATATATACCGCGTTGGCACCGACCTAGAGTTTTCGAAAAGTGCCGACAAAAAAGACGAAAACGGGAGCTGCTCTTTATTAAATAAATCAAGACTGGCTTTGCTATCCCAATGCTCAATCCAAGCAATCTGTTCTGGTGCACAACAAATAACATCCACCCCAAGACAAGCAGATGTTTTACCCAGGCTGTCCTTCCACTCCATAAGTAATTTTTTTGCAGACTCAAAATGCAAACTTGTTGGCTCTAACCTAGCCAACACAATAACTGGACGCCCTTGCGCCTTATCTTGCAACTCCAAGCTATCAGATTTTTTTTCCACCGCCATCTCCCTTAAATATAAAAACAAAATCAATTAACCGTGCGTCAGCTCGACCACAAAGCATCTTCATTTTCCAAACACTGTTGCAAATGCACCATGCGCTGCGGGCTAGCCGTACTCAGCATTGCCTCTCCGTAGTAAGATTTTATGCCGAACTCACCTGCTGCGGCTATTTTTTGACGCAACAAGGGAATATCCTCTTCCTTTAAACGCTCAGACGCACAAATAGTAAACATGCGCCGCTGCCTGCCACTGGCAAAACAAGTGGCGTGTTTTACCCGAAAGTCGAACACTACCAAATCCCCAGGCTCAGTGGGAATCACCTGCGCCGGCACCTCATGATCTTGCAGTCCGAGATCATCCACCAAACTATCGCCTTTTTTCAAAAAGGACTGCATTTTGTTGGAAAACTTATCGCCAAAATGCTGACTGCCTGGCAACACGCGAAAGCAGCCACTGTCTGCCGCCAAAGAATCCAAGTAGAAAATCATTTTTACATTGCGATACTTCAATAACGCACCATAAGTATCGGAATGCCAGCATGTCCCACACTCAAACAAATTGGCATCGCTACCGCGATAAATAAAGTCTTCCCCAAGTAAACCCTTGTAAATTCCAAGAATACGCTCATCATCCAACAGAGCACTCAAATACTCATCGCGATCAATAAACTGCGTCAAGAACTGTCTCTTTTCATTGGCGTGAGCGCGATGCTTCCAATCAATCGCCTCCTCCTGCCCTCTTGCAAAAACACTATCAAATACATTCGATATTTTTTTCGCCTCTTTAGCAAAGAGTCCTTTGAAAACAAGATATCCAAATGTCTCAAAAAATTTCTTTTGCTGCTCAGACAGTAAAAACATAGGATCATTATCTCACAGCGACAATTACATCATTTTTCATATGCATTGCATCCAACGCCTCATACAACTCTGGACTATCTATTTTCTGCTGCTTCAGGACACCAATACGGTTTGCAATGCGCGACTTAGCCGCCTCACCATACTCAACCTCAAACATTGCCTCCCGCACCACATTGACTGGATCATAATTGCATTTTAAGCAAGCGGTATTGCCGCGCCTGATACTATCCATTTTGATTTGATCCATGTCAGACAAGCTGAAGTCAAATACCGAACCCAATGGCGTCATCTTTTCGTAATCGCTACAGCAAATGTAATACTGACCGTTCCAGCCAACAAATGGCGCAATAAATGCAAGATTGCACCAAGTGGAAACGCCTTTCGCTGCCATCAAGGCTTCAGCTTCAGCGTGATATTTATCACTGCGCAAAAAATAATGCCCTGTTTCGCAGGCTCCACCGCGTGTAATTTGACGAAAGGTAAATACGCCTGTCACCCCTAGCGATTCCCAGTACGCACGCATAGCGGGAATTTTTTTGCGGTTGATATCGTGCTCTACGATACTGATCCACACCTCGCTGCGTTGGCTTGGTTCACGCTCTGCATTAAGCGCCATAAACGCAGCCACATGATCGCGCATGGTGGCGTAATCTAAGTTGTAAACTTCTTCGTAATCATCGTCGAGATCGCTGATGCTGAAAGTGATACGCGCAATGCCCGCCTCCAACAATAGCGCCGATTTTTCTGGCGTTAGCAATGCCGCATTGGTTGTCATTGCAAACGGCACTTTATTTTCAGCCAAATACTGAATGCACTGATCAAAGCGAGGGTGAATTAAAGACTCGCCCTGACCTGTCAACATCACGGTTAAGTTTTCTTCTTGCGCGCGTGCCACAGCCCGCTGAAACACCGCATCGCTCATAAAACCCTGCTCAGGGGTTTTGTCGCGCGGACAAAAATGACACAACGCATTGCAACGGTTGGTCAGCTCCACATCCAGCGCTAGTCGTTTGATATTCATTGCCAAGTACCGAGCGGCTTTGGGTTCAGCCTAGCACAAGCTCACGCCAAGGGGCGAATGCCCACCGCATTGCGCACCCGCGCCATAAATGGCTGCGCAATAGCCCGCGCTTTTTGCGCGCCCTTTTGTAACTCGGCCTCAACCTGTGCTGGATTAGCCAGCAACTGCTCGTAGCGCTCGCGCGCCTCAGCAATTTCCGCGTCGATCAGGGCACACAGCCGCTTCTTGGCCTCACCCCATGCAATGCCCGCCTCAAACTCGCGGCGCATGTCGGCCGTCTGCTCCGGCGTAGCGAATGCGCGCCACACTTGAAACACCGTGGAGGTATCGGGATCTTTCGGCTGCCCAGGCTCCAGCAAATTTGTCACGATTTTATTGATGCTTTTGCAGCTGCTTGGTCGGCAAAAACAGCGGAATGGTATTGCCGTAGCTCTTGCTCATCTTGCGCCCATCCAAGCCCTGCAACACCGCCACATGCTCTTCCACCACTGCCTCAGGCAGCACAAACAATTCGCCAAAATGATGGTTAAAACGCTGCGCAATATCGCGCGCCATTTCAACATGCTGGATTTGATCTTTTCCTACCGGCACATGGGTTGCGCCAAACATCAAAATATCTGCCGCCATCAATACCGGATAGCTGAACAAACCCATGGTGATGCCTTTATCGGGATCTACATCATCCGCATCTTCATTCGCCTGCACCGCCGCCTTGTAAGCGTGCGCGCGATTCATCAAACCTTTTGCCGTCATGCATGACAACAACCACGCCAGCTCTGTAATTTCCGGCACATCCGATTGGCGATAAAAAACCACATTGTCTGTATTCAAACCCAGCGCCAACCAAGTCGCTGCAATTTCTAAAGTAGAGCGATGCACATGTTCAGGTTCGTGACATTTGATGAACGCGTGATAATCCGCCAAAAAATAAAACGCGCGATTACCCACTTGTTGACTGGAGCGAATCGCCGGACGAATAGCGCCGACATAATTACCCAAATGTGGCGTACCGGTGGTGGTGATACCTGTTAAAACCGTTTTCATAAAAATGTCTTACCAATGAAAAGTTTGACCAACAATTTGTTCTGACACTTGCCACAATTTTTCCGCAGCTCCCGCATCAACAGCCCACGCATAATAGCCGTGCTCCGCCACGCCGACAGGCACTTCTTCTGCGATTGTGCAATCTTCCAGATACAAACCGCCTTTACCTTCGAGCGCAGGCGATGTCGCTGCCCATACGGAAGTGGCCGCGCCCTGCGGAATTGTTTTTAACACCAATTTTCCGCGACTGGTGCCGCCAGATTCTTTTTTCTCTCCACCCAAGGACTGGCTGCTCATCAGCGCCTTGATGTCATCTTCCGTCAAATGACGACCCAAATCCGTGGGAATCACACCTGGGTGTACCGCAAACACACTCACACCTTTATCGCCTAAGCGTTTTTGCAGCGCGACAGTAAACAATGCGTTTGCTGTTTTAGATTGCCCGTACGCTCCCCACTTGTTGTACTCGCGCGTTTGCCAATGCAGATCATCAAAGTCGATCGCGCAATGTTTATGGCCGCCAGAACTCAAATTGACGATACGCGCTTTGCCTGCGGCAAGCAGCAACGGCACCAGCAAATTGGTTAGCAAAAAATGACCAATGTGATTGGTGCCAAATTGTGATTCGCAGCCCGCTGGTGTGCGCGCAAACGGCACAGCCATAATGCCTGCGTTATTGATCAACAAATCCAATTTATTCGTCAACTGTGTAACGCGCTCAGCGCAAACGTGAACACTGGAAAAATCAGTCAGTTCCAAAGGCACCGCATCAACCACTGACTGCGGAAAATCTGTTTTCACAGCAGACAATGCCGCGTCCAATTTTGCGCCAGGGCGCGCCGCCATAATCACTTGCGCGCCAGCACCTAACAGTGTGCGCACGGTTTCAAGCCCTAAACCGCTGCTCGCACCTGTCACAAGGGCTGTTTTGCCGCGCAGGTCTATGCCAGCAATCACATCCGCCGTTGTTTTTTCTGCACCAGAGAGAGTCGTCATGCGTATCAGCCCGCGCCATAGAAAGTGGCGAGACTGTAGAGAAGATGAGAGGCAAGAGCAATCCCCGCGCCTGCAGGAACGAGCGTTACTGCTATTGGGTGCGCGCCAACCAGTTCACCATAAATGGCCGCTCCACTACACCCATCTTCACTTCGCGCTGCTGTGCACGATCATAAAAATAGGTGCGCGGCACTTCGCCGTACCACCGCCGATCAATTTCAAAACGCAAGCGTTCCTGCATGGCATCAGCGAACACCCACTGCTCAACCTCACCCAAACCGTAACGCGCAAGCCGCTGCTGTATTTCTAAGGATTCATCGGGTGTATCTGTCGCCACCAACACCAAATTGAATGCAGGATTTTTTTGTTTGAGTTCGGCAAACATTTTCAATTCCGTAGGACAGTAAGCACAGGTGAGCGACCAAAACAGCAACACAAAGGGCTGTCCTTTATGCTCGGCTTCAATTTGCGTCATGCTGCCAGCCACAAACGGACGCACTTCGCCAGCAGCCGCCACTGCACTTCCCAGCAATAAAATAACGAACAACACCGCACGCATTACGGCGCGCTCAAATCAAACACGCGCAAACCATCTGCCTCACCATGCCATATCAGCAAAGGCTGCTTGGCATCGACAACAAACTCAGGAATATCGGTTTTCCCACTTGCGGTTGCCACCGTGCGCGGCGCAGACCAGCGTTCGCCGCGCGGATCGTCCGACTGCATCGTCATCAACTGATACTGGCTGCCATTAAATTCCCGCCAAGCCAGAAATACTATTTTGCCTGCAACAAACACCGCAGGGTAACTGGCTTGCGCATCTGGATTGCCAAAAGCGCGCGGAACTGTCATATGTTCATCGTCAATGCGACGATAAAACAGCCCGAGGTTTTTTGGATTGCCCGTAAACCACACCAAATGCAGGCTCCCTTTCTCATCAGCAGCGATATCACCGCCGTGATGCGGGCAGGCGTTGATCTGCCAGTTGTCATGGCTAGCACGCAAAACAGTGGCATACGCATCTAAACGCGCAAAGGCAAAATCGCGCACACCGCCGTCAAACAAATGGCGCCAAAAAATTACTGGCACGCCATCACCGTTGGCCGTGATGGCAACACGGCAACATTCACAACTGTGATCCGCCAATTTTTTGTTAACGGAAAAACTTTTACCGGCATCGTCAGAAATAGCGTAGTAAATAGCACTGCCTTCATACGATTGATGTTGTTTTTTGCTTGATGCTTTGTCACGACCATCAATCCATGCCAACGCAATACGCCCGTTATCATTCATCGTCAACGCTGGAAAACTGTGGCCTACCGCCTCATCCATATCATTCACCGTCACCGGCGCGGAAAATGTTTTTCCACCGTCCGCAGAACGCGAGAAACGGATATTGCCGGCAAAAGTTGTCGGCAAGGCTTGTGACCAAGCCACTGCAATCACACCGTTTCTCACGGCAATCTGCGGCCGATTTTGACCTTCGGCCAAAATGGATTCTGGCGCTGCATTCACTGCAACACCTTCTGAAAAGTGTTTGCCGTTATCTGCAGAATGACTTACCACTATATGCCCAGCACGCATTTGCGCGAGCCACAGCACGCCTTTCTCATCTGCCGCTAATGACACAGCCAAGCCAGCCGGCTGCGAACGCATGTCTGCCCACATTTTTTCCATGTTGTGCGACTGGTGGCCAACTGCTTTTTCTGTCGATGCACTGACAGGAAATGCCACAACCATTAACAACAGCAGCCTCACAGCCATTATTTTTTTAAACATCGTCACTTCCTAATCACGCGACATAGTACCGCAGGCAAACTTTACCGAGATAATTAACCTTTAGGAGCACGCCCATACCGATCTTCAAACCGCACGATATCGTCTTCGCCGAGATACGCGCCGGTTTGCACTTCGATCAAATCCAAAGGAATTTTTCCTGGATTTTCTAGCGCATGCACTGTACCCAGTGGGATAAAAATAGATTCATTTTCTGCCACTAATTTTTCTTCGCTGCCCACGGTAACTTTTGCTGTGCCGGAAACCACAATCCAATGCTCAGCGCGATGGTGGTGCATTTGCAGCGAAAGTTTTGCGCCGGGTTGCACAGAAATGCGTTTCACTTGGTAGCGGTGGCCGTTGTCGATGGAGTCATACATGCCCCACGGGCGGTACACTTCGCGATGCAATTTATGTTCACTGCGATCGAGTTGCTTGAGCTGCGCGACGATCTGTTTCACATCCTGCACGCGCTCGCGCGCCGCCACCAGCACCGCATCTTTGGTTTGCACCACCACCGCATTATCCAAACCCACGGTAGCCACCAACATGCTCTCGGCAATCACCAAGTTGTTGCTGCTCTCGTGTGCGAGCACATCGCCCTGCAACACATTGCCGTTTTTGTCTTTCTCCAGCACATCCCACAGCGAAGAAAAAGCGCCGACATCGCTCCAACCGGCATCCAACGGCACCACAACCGCTGCGGCGGTTTTTTCCATCACCGCGTAATCCACAGAATCTTCTGGGCAGGCGCGAAACGCGGTTTCTTCCACGCGGATAAAATCCATATCTGCACGCGCACCGGTCATTGCTGCTTCGCAAGCGTGCAAGATATCCGGTCTGTGTTGTGCCAATTCTTGCAAATAGCGACTGGCGCGAAACAAAAACAAACCGCTGTTCCAGTAGTAATCACCGGAATCAACATATTGCTCTGCGGTGGCGCGATTGGGTTTTTCGACAAATTGCGCTACCGAAAACGCGCCCTCGCCCACTGCTGCGCCGCGACGAATGTAGCCGTAGCCCGTTTCTGGGCTGCGCGCGACGATGCCGAAAGTTAGCAGTGCGCCCGCTTCGGCATACGGAATGGCGTTGCACAAGCTGGTGTGGAACGCGGCCACATCGCGGATGACATGATCGGCGGCGAGCACCAGCAGCAGCGGGTCTTCACCACACGTCAGCGCCTGCAGCGCTGCTAGCGCAATCGCGGGCGCGGTGTTGCGACCGACCGGCTCCAGCAGAATGTTGCGGTTCAGCAAATCCAACTGCCGCAGTTGCTCGGCCACCAAAAAACGGTGCGCCTCGTTACAAATCACCAAGGGCGTTGCGCCACCCAAACCAGCTAGGCGCTGGATGGTGGTTTGCAGCATGGCGGTATCGCCTTCCAGCGCCAAGAATTGCTTGGGGTGTAACTCGCGCGATAGCGGCCAGAGGCGGCTGCCGGAACCACCGGCCATGATGACGGGGAGTAAGGTTGTGCTCATGATTCGTTATGCTCAAACACGGCAGGCAATTGCAGAATCATACAGCAAGAGATCCTGCACACATGAGAAGCACTCTGCGTATTCCGCAAAACAAAATGACATCAAACAGAAAGATACGAGAGAAAAGAAAATGGCGACCTGGAAGGGACTTGAACCCTCGACCTCCGCCGTGACAGGGCGGCATTCTAACCGACTGAACTACCAGGCCATTTTCTTAACACCGAAACGAAAACACCATCTAGATATGGTGGGTGGTACAGGGTTCGAACCTGTGACCCTCGCCTTGTAAGGGCGATGCTCTCCCAGCTGAGCTAACCACCCGTTTCGGGAGGGCGCATTCTAACGGATTGCCCTGCGCTGTCAAACCATTATTTGTTTTTCAGTGCAGGCAATTGTCGTGCAACGGATTCACCTAACACCTCATAACCGCGTCGATTGAAATGATTCCAATCGCGCGGACCGTGCATCGTTTGTGTGTCTGCCGCTTGGCGCAGATCGGCTGTCGTATCCACAAAAGCGACACCCTGCTTTTGGCTCGCTTGTGCGATCTGCGCCACGGTCCACGCATGGCGCTGCTCAACAGCGGAGACGGTGAATTGCGTTTCGTTATCGCTAAAGAGGTTCTGTGCGCTCACGGTATCCCCCGTCAGCTGATAGGTAGACAGCACTGACGGCACATAGACCACGGCAAATTGCGCACGCGGGAAATAAGCACGGCTCCACGCTAACGCTTTGCTAAAAGTGCCGACAGACTGCTGTAGCTGTTCCTGCGACAGATCCATCGACGGCCCCTGCAAATTATCAGGCAGCGGCGTGTTTTTTCCTGCGATCATGGCGTGGTTGATCGGCTGAGGCACCACGCGCGGCACCCAGCGCACTTGTGGCACATAGATCAAGCCGAACTCATTGGGATATTTTTTCTTATAAAATTTTTTCCCCAAGACATTTTCGGCAAAGACGCGATAGGTAAACCGATAGAAAAACAGGCGACTTTTCCAGGTGGCCGCTTCGCCTGCGAGATACAAGTGCTGGCGCCCAAGTGCCACATCGCGAACATAGCGATCAAAAATTTGCGGGTTTTCATAATCTTCAGCCGCATGATTCGTCAGAAAGGTTTTTTCGTAGTACATCCAGTTTTCTGTCAGGTCATTTCCTTCGTAGAAATACACCAGCACCCAACTGGGCGCGGGAAAATCTTTATCTACCACTTTGTGCAAATAATGCAATGCGCCAACGGGATTGCTGATCATGCCGCGGATGCTGCCAGACCCCGGCTGCCCAAAGGTGATGACATCGCGCCCCGTCAAATCCTGCAGTGTCGGCGCGCTGGAAAAACGCGGTTGACGCGGATTGGGCCAGCCCTCGTACATCGCATCCCCCATACCCAAGGCATAAGAATCGCCCGCCACGGCAATGTAATCCTGCGGATAAAAACGCTGTTTGGTGCTCTGCAGCAAGGGCCACACACCATCGAACTCATCAAATTTTGTTGCCATGCCCATCGGAAATATCTGCGTGAACACACGCGGAAAAGCCCACTCCGCAGCGGCATAGGTCAACAGCAGCGCAATGGCGCTAAGCACAACATTCACGAAGCCTCTACAGATTTTTTTGAGCACCGATACTCACCTTTATTTTTAGCTGCGCCAGTATCGCAAAACCCCTCTACCCTCGCTACTATTCACGCAGCCCATCACAACATGCACACATGAATCCGCAGCTGTCCATCATTGTTGTCGTCTATCGCATGTCTCGCCAAGCGATGAACACGCTGTACAGTTTATCTGCCCAGTATCAACGCAATGTTTGTGAAACCGATTACGAAGTGTTGGTGATGGAAAATCTCTCGGCTGATTCACTCAATGCCCACGATATTGCCGCACTGGGTAGCAACTTTCGCTATTTTCCGCGCCAAGAAACTTCCGTTTCACCGGTCAACGCGATCAACGAAGGCTTTCACGAAGCCAAAGCACCGTTTATTGGTTTGATCGTTGACGGTGCGCGTATTGTCACACCACGCGTCGTGGAATACGCACTCGCTGTTGCTCGCAGTTCAGAAAATCCGCTGCTTGCCACACCGACATTTAACTTAGGGCCCTATCTACACTATCAAAACCAAAATTTCTGCTACACCGAAGAAACAGAAAAACAACTTCTCTCACAAGCCAACTGGAAACAAAATGGCTATCGCCTGTTCGACATTAGCAATCTTGGTGAAGCCAACCCTCGTGGACTGTTTCAGCCTTTTATGGAAAGCAATTGTTATTTCACCTCTAAAAATAACTTTGCTGCCATTGGCTACGCCGATGAACGCTTTCAACTACCCGGTGGCGGCTCACTGAATCTACATATGTTTCGCTCTATTGGTATGTTGGAGCAGTGCACGCATTACTGGATGATGCTCGGCGAAGGCTCCTTTCATCAGTTTCACCACGGCGTAACTACTGCACAGGAAGATGGCAGAGACGAAAAATTGCTGCAGTTCCGCGAACAATTAGAGAGCATTTGGCAAGGGCGCTTTCCCGCATTAGAAAGAGAGCCGCTACTGATAGGCTCTGCCAACAGCCACGCACAACCCTTCTTGCGCTACAGCACCGAGCGCGGACAAATTCGCTTTAATCGCCTGCATGAAAAACGCCGCGTATTCTGTCAGGATGATTGGCAACGATCTGCTTTCTGCTACCAACGCGATTCCGAAGACATTACCAAGTTTGATCCACGATGAGCGCATCCACTAACAAACCCAAGCTATCTTTTGTCGTGGTGGTGTACAACATGCCACGCCAAGCGATGAATACACTGTACAGTTTATCTGCACGCCACCAACGCAATATCGTCGAGAGCGATTACGAAATTATCGTCATCGAAAACAGTTCGAAAAATAATTTATCGCCAGAAAAAATATCGGCACTAGGAAATAATTTCCGTTATTTTTTGCGGCAAGAAACCAGCCAATCGCCCGTCGGCGCCATTAATTTTGGATTAGCGCAAGCCTGTGCCGATCATATCTGCCTGATGGTCGACGGCGCTCGCATGCTGACACCGCGCGTCGTGGAATATGCATTGATGGCTATTCGCGCCAACCCTCATTCACTGACTGCCGTACCCGGCTACAGTCTCGGCTGGCAAGATCAACATCACAACATTGACGCGCAATACAGCGAAGCAGAAGAAATTGCGCTGCTAGAAGCCTGTCACTGGCAGCAAAACGGCTATCGCTTGTTTGATATCGCCACCATCAGTGGCGCCAACCCCAACGGCTTTATGAATCCATTGATGGAGTGCAACTGTGTGATTGCTGCAGCGCAACATTTTGCAGCAATCGGCGGCGCAAACCCTGACTTTCAACTGCCCGGCGGCGGCTCCATCAATCTACATATGTTTCGCCAGCTCGGACTGCTGCCCGACAGCACGCCCTATTTTTTAATGCACGGCGAAGGTTCATTTCATCAATACCACGGCGGCATTACCACTTCGCAATGGCACGATCTTGCCGAAGTGCTGGAAAGCCACCGCAAACAACTGCATAGTTACTGGGGCGGACATTTTCACTCACTGCGCCGTGAACCGTTATTACTGGGCTCCACAACCAGCCACGCACAGCGCTTTCTGAAGTTTTCTAGTCAAAAATCGAAAAAAAGACTGGGAAGATTGGAGCGTCACGGACAACAACCATGGCCAGATACGCCACACAACTCGAAACACCCGCTAGATTATTAAGAATGAAAATCTAAAAGAGATACCAATAATGCAGCCTTTTTTACCACCGTCATTACGAAATTTCTCTATCGACTACATGGCCTTCAGCACTTGGGTAGACCACTTGCCCTTTGGCTACGACATCGTCGCCGCCATTCGCCCACAGATGGTTGTTGAACTAGGCACGCAGAATGGCACTTCGTTTTTCTGTTTTTGCCAATCCATGGCAGAAAATAATATTGATGGCTTGTGCTACGCCGTCGATACTTGGGCAGGCGACGAACACACTGGCGCATATGACAATGAAACTTATGAAGCCGTGCAAAAACACGCACGCAGCCACTACGCCAGCATTTCATATTTGATGCGCATGTTATTCAACGATGCACTGGCGCATTTCAGCGATGAATCAATTGATCTACTCCACATCGACGGCCTGCACACCTATGAGGCCGTCTCCGAGGTTTCCACAACTGGTATCCCAAAGTAAAACCCGGCGGCATCATTCTATTCCACGACATCCAAGCGCGCATGATGGATTTCGGCGCCTGGAAATTTTGGAGGAAATCTCACCGCAATACAACACCTTCACCTTCAAACAGGGTTTTGGCCTCGGCGTGTTGCGCAAAGCAGGTGGCGAAGAACCAAGCAGCGATTTACTACAAATGCTATTCAGCAAAGATACAAAAACACAAGAAGATTTACGCGCTTTTTATGCACACGCAGCGCGCTTCCACGAATACAAACGCAAAGTGATTCGCCAAGAACGACTGCAGCAACAGCGCAAACAGCAACAAGCCGAAGCTGCACAGAAAGCACAAACCAGCACCCCAAGTGGGCAATAAGGAATCGGCCATGCCCTTTGATCATCACGCCCACGGCATGCAACCACCGCTAATCCATATCGGCTTCCCTAAAGCCATGTCATCTTGGCTGCAAAAATTTCTCTTTCAACCGGAACAAGGCTTCGTCAATATTTTAGACTCTCTCAGAACCACGATCAGTGTTATTGACCCCAGCCCTTTTGCTTTTGATGAAGCAAAATGTATGGAATTCATTGAAGAAACACTGGGCAAAACTCCCAACCACCAACAACTGGTACCTGTCTGCAGCGCAGAAGCCCTAGCAGGCAATTATTACTGCGGCGGATTTAATGCCAAACAAAATGCAGATCGTCTAAAACAATTATTTCCAGAGGCAAAAATTCTTTTTATTGTCAGAGAACAACGCAACCTGATGCGCTCGCTATACAAAACCATGGTGATCTGGGGGATGCCGCACAGCATTAAACGCCTGCTCAATCCCAAGCACAGCTCACTGGTGCCGCAGTTCAACTTGGATTTACTGCGTTTTGATTTGACCACCGCCTACTATCAAGAATTATTTGGGCGCGACAATGTACTGGTGCTGCCCTACGAATCTTTTACCGAAAATCCAAAAGACTTTGTTAAAAAGATTCTCGTTCACGCCAACAGCCAAGCAGCAGATGCCTTTGAGAAGCTGCCTTGGAAGCGGAAACTCAACAAGAATCAGCCTCTGTTAAATATCTATATCCAACGCTTTAAAAATCTTTTTCTAAAAACGCCCTTCAACTACGCTGCCCCACTGGAACTGACCGAGGCTCGCATAGCCGCAAACATCAAGAACAGCAAAACCAGTCCATTCCCTACTTTCACGCACAACTGGTTTGAAAATGACTTTAGTCAAACCGTCTCTCGTGCTTTTGAAGGACAATTCTCCGCGAATAACCGCCGTTTAGAATGCCTGACGGGGCTGCAACTCAGGCAATACGGCTACGATGTAGCCACACACTCAGAAGACCGCTGATAAATCTGTCCACACCAGACGAACCGTACAAAGCGCTTTTCAGCTATGGGCATATGCGAGCCACTTATATCCCTTCCGATTTTTTCGACCAAGGATGTCTGGCTATTACACAATTTGTGCGGCCTGAATATCTAGAAGATCTGCGCCATGCGCTTATCAATGATCAAGCCATTTTTTTGCAACACCCCAATACACAGCAACAAAGCGAACTATCTCCTGTCAGCCGCCAATGTCTATGGGAATTGCACAGCGGCATCATGATCCGCCTCTTAGAAAACATAACCGGCATAAGCAATTTGCTACCTGATACACACTGCCAATACAGTGGATTCAATGCCGCTGACACCCCTAACCCAACACTCCTGCTCTCTATTGGTCTAACCACAGGCAATGCAGCACTTAAGCAGACGAACGCCGCTGCCAGAAATCCTTCAGAAACCGCCAACACTTTCTACATGTATTATTGGCAAAGCCCTGCATTGCCAAGAGAAGCTGCACCATGATTTCCGGCATATCTCCGCTATTGAATTACAAAAAACTTGAGCAGCTTGCCAATACACAGGCAGATGTTTACCAACAAGCCGCACCGTTCCCCCATATAGCCATTGATAATTTCATTGACGGAAATACTGTCACACAAATACTGCAGCATTTTCCTGATCTACGAGAAAAACCGACACAAGCCACACTGGAGTCAGGGAAATTTCCACAACCCAATAAATTGTGGCTATCCAACCAAGCGGGCGTTGACCCCATCATTCGCCATTTGTATTGGGAATTAAACTCTGCCCCATTTTTGTGTTTTTTAGAAAAGCTAACAGGGATTACTGATTTAATTGCCGACCCTCACATGGCTGGTGGCGGCGTACATGAAACCTTAAAAGATGGATTGCTGATGATCCATGCCGATTTCAACAAACACCCACATTTCAACCTAGATCGTCGATTAAATATTTTGATTTACTTAAATGAAAACTGGCAGGACGATTGGGGTGGACACTTGGAATTATGGGAGCGAGATATGAGTCGCTGCGTTAAAAAAATTGCACCCGTTGCAGGACGCTGCGTTATATTTTCTACACAACGCGACAGCTTTCACGGGCACCCACACCCACTAAATTGTCCGCCAGGCAACTCACGCAAGTCTATCGCGCAGTATTACTACACCATGGGCAGACCTGCTAACGAAGATGCCAGTCCACACAAAACCCTGTGGCAAGAAATTAATTAGACGCCTGATTGTGAATCACTTCATGCAAAGGGCGATGGCTAAACCAGCGCTTAATTTTTCTCTGCCATGCAAAAGGAACAAACCTTAATACATGGCGTACGCCAAACCTTTCGCGCCAATACACCAACGCCAGCAAAATTTTTTCCCTTGTAGCCATCTCCAGCGTGCAGCCAGAAAGGGGGGCATAACACCATCGCGCAATCTGACGCAGTGATGGCAAAGCTGGAATAACTGCAGGCCGTTGTTCGGCAGCCACTGATACAACATAGTCACGGCTATACAAAAATGCGCAATTTTCAGGCGCAGCTTGATGCCACTCCAACGCAGTGCCATCACCCTCAGCAGAGCTAATCAGCAGATCTCGAATTTGCAATAAAGTGTCGTTCCATTCTATCGGTGTTGAACGCCACGATTTGATGAAGCTTAAAGGCCGCCCTTCTAAACGCTCTGGGAAAGAACCCAAATCAGTCGCCAAAATGGGCAAGCCACTTCTCAATGCAGCACTCAGTGTGTAGCAATAGGTTTCATGCCACTGCGCTGGAAACCAAACCAAATGCGGCTTCAGCGTTTTTATCAATTCATCCAATTTCTCATCATCATAGGCACCATGTTGCACCACCTCTGGCGCAAGAGGTTTATACGCGTATCCGATCAAGTGATATTGCAAGCGATTTAAGGCATCGCGATAAGTGGCCGTTCGCTCCAATACATCAGCGCCCTTTTCGCGACTCATCGCGCCAATAACGAGTACACGCAATTGCTCATGCGCAGTAATTGCGGGCGTGAATGGATGCGCATAAGGATGCGACTGCTCCCACTCGGGATGATAAGCAACTTCAATTTTTAGCTGTGGAAAATACTCTAGATACACCTCACGGCAGCGCTGTGATGGCGAAAATATTCTATCCGCTCTGGAGAGTATGTCAGAAAACTTCGCTCTCCACTCGGCAACATTCATTTGATGCGGCAATGGATAACTTTCAGCGCACAGCGCATCTCTCGTAGCGGGATCCTCAGCAAAAACCCCCTGACAATCTGTTAGCGTTGGGTTTGCACTGACGAAATAATAATCATGCAAAGTCACATCAAAAGGAATGGCAAGATCATCCACCAAATCCAGCACATCATCAGAAATATTCATTACATGATGCAAATGAATCCTTTCAACACCAATAGACTGCAACATATCTAGCAGCGCGTTGTACTCGTCATTCAAATTAAAAAATAAAGACCAGTGATAATCTCCATAATGACAGCCGACCTCCACAAAATCAGGCTCTGAAGAGCGCAAAAAAAGACACTCAACACTGTCTGCAACATGATCGGCCAACTCATGCAAATGCTTAACAACACCACCGCCCAAACTATGGGTAACAAACAAATACTTAGGCTTGCCGGATTGCCGCATCAATTCTAACTGTGCCATGACTCGAAAAGGACGCTCAGGATCTTTCTTGAGATGCTCATGCACTAATCGATGATAACTAGGGTACTTTTTATCAAGAATTGTCATTGCATTTTGTACACGCTCGGCCTTTTCTGACGAAAAACTCACACCGCCGTCATGAAAAACAAACACATTGCTGCAAGTCACATTTCTCCAACCGGCCGCCGAAGCCCGCATACAGAAATCATTTTCTTCACCATAGCCACGACCAAATGCTTTTTCATCAAATAGACCCAAATCATCTAATGCAGCTCGGCGAATATACATACAAAAGCCAACACCGGTTGGCACATCAATTTGGCACGCCGGTAGACTTGCAAACACAGAGTCAACTTCAGCAACCGTCTTGCCAGAAAACAAAGCGTTAGGTTGGCAGTAGCGTGGGAAGCTGCAAATTTCAGCATTATTAGAAAACGGCGTAATGGTTGCGATGCGCTCATCTTTTTCTGCGTGCGCAAGCATTCGATCTAGCCAGTTATTGGCAACTTCTGTATCACTATTTAGCAAAATAACATCGCGATCAGCATGTAAACCCATGCCGAGGTTTACCGTTCCAACAAAGCCTTTGTTAATCTTATTGACATGCAGCTCGATTTTTCCGTCATCCGACAGCTGCTGAAGATACTGCTTTATATCCGTATTAGGCGAGCAATCTTCTATCACCAACAGATTAAACTTTGTCGCATTACAGCTATTCAATGCCGATTGAATACAACGGCGCGTCTCTTCAAAGCCGTCATACACAGGAACAATAACATCAATCATCCTAATTCTCTCCTTTTGATACCCGCTTATCAATCAGCCTAACAACACGCCATGCCAGCAACTCATCTAGCCTATTCTTTACTTCAGCCAGCTCATCAGCAACAGAAAAAAACTCATCATTTCTTGCTGTAAGCTTTTTTTCCAACTCGTCGATAACACTTAAAGCAGACAGATAATTAGAGCGCTGGCCGACAAACAACTCATCCAATTCGACAATACGGCCTTCGGCACCAGTAATAGCCCTAGCCGTGCCATTCAACTCTAGATTTTTTTGCTGTAAGAGAATTTCTAACTGAGCAATCCTCTCACGAAGCGCATCAAACTCTGCCATTGCAGCATGCAACTCGGCAATCCTTGTATCTAATCTTTCGATATACTTTTCATTTCGCAGCGCCTCGGCATTTCTCTGAGCAATCATTTTTTCCACACTAGAGATACGCGCTCTCACAGCCGAAAACTCCGCCACCGCGAACTCCAAGTCAAAAATCCTCGCCTCACACTCCGCTATATACATGCTGCAATCTGCGACTCTACCTTGCAGCAAATTTTCACTTTCTTCAGAAGCAGCTAAAACTGACTCAAGCTCAGAAATATGAGCATCTCTGACCTGTATGCGCTCTGCCTGTACCTGTAGCAAAGTATCTTTTTCACCAATCACATGCAAAGCATGCGTATGCATACCACCAATCGAAATCAGATCATTTCTCAAACTAGAAATATTGTTATTGGATTCATTCAACGCAAAAACAAAATCATTATTTGAAAAAATAAATTTTTCAAAACTCTCTATCCAACCAGAAACAACCTCACCCCCGTCTATCGCTACACCGTGATTCAACGCCCCATACACATCTTTCGCCAGGTTATACACATAGCCTTTATCAGGAAAATCCCAGCCAAAATTCCTCTGTAACGCCGAATCGACAATTTTCAACCATTCATTGCCATCAACCTCACCCACATTCAAATGCTGGATGATTGCGCCACAAGAATGCGGATCGCTTAAAGTTTTCTCATAATTTAGATACAGGATAGGTTCTCGAACATTCCGACCAAATACAGAGAAGAAGTAGTACAACCACAACAAGTGCCCAGAAAACAATGAAAAACCATCTCTCGCCTGCAAAGACCCCGCCACTGAGGCCGGATGTCTGTTGGCAAAAATAATTTTTACCTCACACTGGCCGCGATCAATAACTGACAGCCACACTGGCAACAAAATGCACAATCGAGGATCTTTAATGACCAACTGACCATGTTTTGCCAACTCTGCATCAATAAAAGCCTTGATATCCATGCAGATACTGCGCAAATCGTCCTGAGAAATCGCCTTAAAAAAATGCCCGACCGGACACACATGAAACCACTTTAAATGAGCTGCCTCTAACAGTCGCTCGTTTAACGCAACAACTTCCTTGGACTCCCAAAATCCCCGCGCGTTAACCGCGTCTAAAGTCTCCAATAATGTGCCTGGCACCGCATAACCCAATCCACTCACCAGCTCCGCTGTGAGAGATGTACCGCTGCGGTGCATCCCCAATACAAATACTATTTTGTTAGGGGCTTCATCAAATGACATAGCTCAGATATAACCATACTGAGAGAAAAAAGGCTCACACAACTGTTTTACATAAGAAATCTCTGTCTCGGATAAGATTTTCTTGTATTTATCTTTCTCTTTGTGCGTGCTGATCTTTGAATAATCCATCAAATCAGGATCTTCTGTTACAAATTTGAATATTTTTGACACTTCTGGCTTTGGATCCGCCACCAAGTCCTCGTATTTCACTTCCAAGAAGCGCTCCGCACCGCCGGGCATTTTTTTATACTCATTAATCATGATCATGGATTCCAACCAATAGTTGATCCCTCCCTTGACCTCATGCTTTGCCATGACGCGCCCCTCTTTTAGGCTGGACACGACATTAAGTGGGTTGCGATAGATATGCACAAATTTTGCTGTTGGGTACATGTGTCCCAGCAACAAAATCCCATAGACATTTTGTGGCGTTTTATCGAACCATCTGCCATCGATGTTACCTCTAGCCTGCAGAAAAAACTTTCCATAAAAATCAGAAATATCTTTTCTGTTCTTTGCCATCTGGCGAGAAAACTCAAAATCAAAATCACTGACCCCATCCAAGTCACGGTGATTCTTAAACAATTTCACACCAACATAGTTGCGCTCATAGCGCGGACTAGCATAGGGATCCGCCCAACGAAAAAAATGCGTCTCTTCTGGAGACTCCAAGCGAGGATGCGTTCTCAAAATATCGCGCAGCAGCGTCGTTCCCGATCGAACACAACCCAAAACAAAAAAAGGCGTGTTATCTGCACCATATACAACATCTACCAAACCACTGTTCACACTACTCTCCATTATTTTAGTTGGTATCTTTTTTCTACCCAGAATCATTGTGCCACACTCCCACTTATACTGCGCTATACGCCGCGAGCACCTTCTCCGTTTCAGCCACCATTACCACCCGCCCTGCATCCAACCAAACGCAACGCGCACAATATTCACGCAACATCGATTCACTGTGTGAAACTAGAACAAAGGATCGATCTGTCTGCATTCGTTCTTCGATAATAGCTTTGCTCTTCTTACGGAAGCTGGCATCCCCAACACTAAATGCTTCATCGATGAGAAGAATGTCGGGGTCCGCTTGGCACGCCACAGAAAAGCCCAGCCTAGCTCGCATGCCAGACGAATATGTATTCAAAGGCTTATCGATATACTCACCCAGCTCGGAAAACTCTATCACCTGATCCATTTGCCGCTCAATGGCTTTGCGTCGCATACCTAAGAGCAAAGAACTCAAGATGGCATTCTCTCTCCCTGTTAATTCTTGGATAAACCCAACCTGCAGCGACAACAATTGAATTTTATCGACATTGGACACCAGCTTACCCGCATCCGGATTTACTATCCCTGCCACAATTTTCATTAAGGTGCTCTTGCCGGAACCATTTTTTCCAATTACGCCCAGCACCTCGCCTTTCATAATCTGGAAACTTACCTCTTCCAGCACAGGCGGGGCCTTTTTGCCAAAGATGTGACGGCGAGCGTATGAAAATCCAACGCCATCAAGACTGAGAGCGACTTTATCCATTTACTTCACTATCCTTGGATAATATCTATCAAAACAAAGCAGCAGTATCACGCCAAACACACCAAATATTCCGGCAGAAAACAAAACTCTGCCCATTGATACCCAGTCTGGAATTTTGTCTTCCAGAAATAACCCGCGATACGCTTCGATCAACTGCACAGTAGGAACCCACGACAACCAAGATTTAACGGGCTCTTCCAACTCTGCGACATTAAAAAAGACACCTGATAAAAAAAACAACATGGTCATTCCGTATTGAACGGCATACCTCAAATCAGGAATCAGCGGAACCACCGCCGCTGCCGCCAACGATATGCATAACACCAACAAAAACTGCACGGCCACCAAAATTGGCAGAAAAACCCACGAAGCGCCAGGATGTATGCCACACGCAACCAATGCGACAATCAACAAAAAGAGAACAATAAAAAATTTGTAAGTGTTTGCAATCACAATATATGCAGGAAGCAACCATTTAGGAAAATACACCTGCTGCATTAAGCCAACACTGGAAAGAATAACGCCAGAGGCTGTTCTCACCGTGCTATCAAGCCACTTCCAAGGAATAAGCCCACACAAAAGGTAAAAAACAAAATCAATACCACCTTTTTTTAGTCCCATACCGAAAACAACATAAAAAACCGCCATGTATAACAATGGCTCTAGCACCCACCAAAACATCCCCAAGTACAGACCAGAGGCACCGCGACGCAACTCCGCTAGTGCTCGATACCCAATTAAATCCAAACATTGGTGAAGCTTCATAGGGCACTCTGAAAAATCATTGGCAAACTATCCTATTTAAAAACATCCTGAAACATAGGAACCAGCAATTTGTTTCCGGACGCACTCAAATGATCATCGTCAAAATAGATTGGCCATCCATTCTTATCGCCATAGCAAGCTTTGTCATCACACAAAAACGGCAGAGGATCTAAAGTTTTCACTCCACAATTCTCTTTTGCATCGTTCATTAACGAAAAAATAAAATTGTTTCTTTCGTTGTATTCTACCAAAGACACAGATACTCGCTTATCCATGTTTCTCATTTTCGCCCTAGCCATAACTTGTGGCACGCCAACCTTTAATTCAGGGGTCGGCTTCATCCAATACAATTGCCTTGATTTACTCACCTCGCATAATGTATCCAATGTGTGCTGCCGAAATTGCGCAAGAAACTCTGGAGCAGGGTAATCATACGGCTGATCAAAATATATAGGCGGCTTAATCTTGCCTGTGCCAACAACACCTTCATTAGCACCCATCACATACAACGATGATCTTTGAATCAAAATAACAGGCACATGCGATGGAATGGTCTTTATACTTTCCAGCACCCAACTCACAAAATCATTGCAGTCCTGATCAATCTTTGCCGTCACACCTTTTATAAAAGGGCAAGCCGCTCGCGACCACAGCAATACTTTTCCACTTGGCTCTGGCAGCGCGGCATGAATAGCTGAAGCAATGGCTATGGCGTGACTATCCCCTAGAACCACCGCCCTGATCTCACCTTTGCCGTACTCACACGACAAAGGCCCCTGAGCCGCATTTTTTCCATAAATACAATTACTCTTGCTGCGATCCACATTTGATTTTTCCGCAGCTAACTTAACAACTACTGGATCAACACGATCTGGCAGCCCTTTGAATTTCATTACTCCTAGCGCCAACACACAGACGCCAGCGCTTGCTAACAGCACTGTAGTCGGCATCACCCAAACTGCACCGTTTCTGCGTTTTCGAAATGGATTCTCAACAACTCTGTATGACAACTCAGCCACTACAAAAGAGCCAACTATACCAACAGCTACTAAATGCATATTGGCAAGCAACTGAAAGTAATCCAGCAACACTACAGCAGGCCAGTGCCACAGATAAATTGAATAAGAGCGCTCACCAGCCCAAACCATAGCCTTGTTATTCACAAAAGCAAGATCAGACCTGTCCGACAAAATAAAAGCAGCAGCGCCCAAAACAGGAATCAGAGCAAGATATCCAGGCCAATGGCTTTCCGATGTAACCAAGAATACCGGCAACAAGATCCCAGCAATGGAAGCAAAATAAATAGCAGTAGAGACCTTGCTCGATATTTTATTCCGCAAAAAATCTGACAGAAAATAGACCAAGCCACCAGCCAGCATCTCCCAGCACCGATACTTGATCATATAAAAAGCTTTGGTCGGCGCCTCATTCGTCTTAAATATGCAAGATATCAACGAATAGAGAAACACAAAAAAAATAACAGTAAAAAGCCAACTACGCTTTTTATTTATCAGCCATGCGATATAGAAAAAAACAGGGAGAATGATGTAAAACTGCCACTCAACGGATAACGACCATGTGTGCAACAGCCACTTTTCATGTGAAAGCACATCAAAATATCCAGATTCCTTTCTATATGTATTATTGGATACAAAAAGCAGCGTGTCTTTGACATGCTTTGCAAGCGTTTCATAATCATCCGGCGCAAGCAAAAACCAACCAACGATCAAAAGCACAATACAAAGAAGCAGCAAAGCGGGAATAATTCTTTTTATACGCGCAAAATAAAAATCAAAAATCGAGAACTTATCTGCTTCAAGACCGGAAACAATAATCCCTGTCATCAAGTAACCCGATATCACAAAAAAAATATCAACACCAACGAAACCACCGGAAAAGCCGAGCACACCAAAATGGTAGAGAACGACTGCGATTACCGCCCACGCCCTTAATGCATTGATATCTTGTCTAAAGTTACTCTTGCCACTAGAAACAACCGGACTACTAATTTCCATAACTTCCTATACAAAAATTCAGTTCAAAAAAAACCCTTACCTGCATTTAGCGGGTAAGGGTTTGAATTAGATGCCTGACGATGACCTACTCTCACATGGCGAAGCGCCACACTACCATTGGCGATGATCTGTTTCACTTCTGAGTTCGGCATGGGGTCAGGTGGTTCCAGATCTCTATTGTCATCAGGCAATTCGTTGGGGTATCACGGGCTTACCTCCTGTTGGAGCGCCGCTAGGGACCCGAATAAAGCGATAGATACTGTAGTAGTAGTTGCTGGATCAAGCAACGCAATCCGCGTGTTTCCAGTCATTTCTATTATATGGTCAAGCTTCACGGGCAATTAGTATGGGTTAGCTCAACGCCTCGCAGCGCTTACACACCCCACCTATCAACGCCGTAGTCTTCGACGACCCTTCAGGGGGATTGACCCCAGGGAGATCTCATCTTGAAGGAGGCTTCCGCTTGGATGCTTTCAGCGGTTATCCCGTCCGCACATAGCTACCGGGCAATGCCATTGGCATGACAACCCGAACACCAGAGGTGCGTTCACTCCGGTCCTCTCGTACTGAGCAACTCTTCTCAAATCTCCAACGCCCACGACAGATAGGGACCGGAACTGTCTCACGACGCTCTGAACCCAGCTCGCGTACCACTTTAAATGGCGAACAGCCATACCCTGGGACCGGCTTCAGCCCCAGGATGTGATGAGCCGACATCGAGGTGCCAAACTCCGCCGTCGATGTGAACTCTTGGGCGGAATCATCGTTATCCCCGGAGTACCTTTATCCGTTGAGCAGGTGGCCTTCCATACAGAGCCACCGATCACTATGACCTACTTTCGTACCTGCTCGACTTGTGGGTCTCGCAGTTAAGCACCCTTCTACCATTGCGCCCATTGCATGATTTCCGACCATGCTGAGGGTACCTTCGTGCTCCTCCGTTACTCTTTGGGAGGAGACCGCCCCAGTCAAACTACCCACCAGACACTGTCCTCAACCCGGATAACGGGCCAGAGTTAGAACCTCAACATTACCAGGGTGGTATTTCAAGGTCGACTCCACGCAGGCTAGCGTCCACGCTTCAAAGTCTCCCACCTATCCTACACAAATAGGGTCAAAGTTCAGTGCCAAGCTATAGTAAAGGTTCACGGGGTCTTTCCGTCTTGCCGCGGGTACACTGCATCTTCACAGCGATTTCAATTTCACTGAGTCTCGGGTGGAGACAGCGTGGCCATCATTACGCCATTCGTGCAGGTCGGAACTTACCCGACAAGGAATTTCGCTACCTTAGGACCGTTATAGTTACGGCCGCCGTTTACCGGGGCTTCGATCAAGAGCTTCGCTTGCGCTAACCCCATCAATTAACCTTCCGGCACCGGGCAGGCGTCACACCTTATACCGTCCACTTTCGTGTTTGCAGAGTGCTGTGTTTTGATAAACAGTTGCACGGCCTGGTCACTTCGACTCCCCTCGGCTTACGGAGCAAGTCCTTTACCAAAGAGGCGTACCTTCTCCCGAAGTTACGGTACTATTTTGCCTAGTTCCTTCACCCGAGTTCTCTCAAGCGCCTTGGTATTCTCTACCTGACCACCTGTGTCGGTTTCGAGTACGGTTCCTTGATACCTGAAGCAGAGGCTTTTCCTGGAAGCATGGCATCAACCACTTCGCGCCACATGGGCACTCGTCATCAGTTCTCGGCCTTAAGATCCCGGATTTGCCTAAGATCTCAGCCTACCACCTTAAACGCGGACAACCAACGCCGCGCTGGCCTAGCCTTCTCCGTCCCCTCATCGCAGTACCAAAAAGTACAGGAATATTAACCTGTTTCCCATCGACTACGGCTGCCTCGCCTTAGGGGCCGACTAACCCTGTCCCGATTAGCGTTGGACAGGAACCCTTGGTCTTCCGGCGGGGAGTTTTTCACTCCCCTTGTCGTTACTTATGTCAGCATTCGCACTTCTGATACCTCCACCCAACTTCTCAATTGAGCTTCACAGGCGTACAGAACGCTCCTCTACCACGCATCATAGATGCATCCGCAGCTTCGGTTCATGGCTTGAGCCCGTTGGATCTTCCGCGCAGGCCGACTCGACTAGTGAGCTATTACGCTTTCTTTAAAGGATGGCTGCTTCTAAGCCAACCTCCTAGCTGTCTGTGCCTTCCCACATCGTTTCACTTAGCCATGATTGGGGACCTTAGCTGGCGGTCTGGGTTCTTTTCACGACGGACGGCACCGCCGTGTGCCTCCCGGATAGTACTCACTGGTATTCGGAGTTTGCAAAGGGTTGGAAGTCGCGATGACCCCCTAGCCTTAACAGTGCTCTACCCCTGGTATTCGGTCCGAGGCGCTACCTAAATAGCTTTCGAGGAGAACCAGCTATCTCCGAGCTTGATTAGCCATTCCTCCTAACCACAGGTCATCCGGAATCTTTTTCAACAGATCCCGGTTCGGGCCTCCAGTCAGTGTTACCTAACCTTCACCCTGCCCATGGCTAGATCGCCCGGTTTCGGGTCTACTCCCAGCGACTAAAACGCCCTATTAAGACTCGCTTTCGCTACGCCTCCCCTATACGGTTAACTTGCCACTGACAGTAAGTCGCTGACCCATTATACAAAAGGTACGCAGTCACCCCGAAGGCTCCTACTGCTTGTACGCATACGGTTTCAGGATCTATTTCACCCGCTCACCGCGGTTCTTTTCGCCTTTCCCTCACGGTACTGGTTCACTATCGGTCAACGAGGAGTATTTAGCCTTGGGAGGATGGTCCCCCCATATTCAGACAGGATAACAGGTCCTGTCCTACTCGATTTCACACAATGAGCCCTTTCGTGTACGAGGCTATCACTCTCTATGGCTGCACTTTCCAGAGCATTCCACTAGAACTCACTGTGCTTAAGGGCTGGTCCCCGTTCGCTCGCCGCTACTAAGGAATCTCGGTTGATTTCTTTCTCAGGTGGCTTAGATGTTTCAGTTCCCCCTGTTCGCCTCCTACACCTATGGATTCAGTGCAGGATACCTGCCTTATGACAGGTGGGTTTCCCATTCAGAGATCTCTGGATCAAAGGTCGGTTGCCACCTCCCCGAAGCTTATCGCAGGCTCCAACGTCTTTCTTCGCCTCTCGTTGCCAAGGCATCCACCGTATGCGCTTAGTCGCTTGACCATATAAGACAAACGACTGGAATAGAAACAATCGACTGGCTGTCTCTGCTTTTTTCGCCGGATTGCAGCCGTTGCGTCTAGGCGACACAACAACATGCGCTTGATTCAGCATACTTATTACTACAGTTTCTATCTTTTAAAGAACATCTGGCGTAAAAACCAGAAAACAGTGATGACACCCATCACTCCGTTCTGATTTCTCTCAGACAACACAGCCAAACAATGGTGGAGCTAAGCGGGATCGAACCGCTGACCTCCTGCGTGCAAAGCAGGCGCTCTCCCAGCTGAGCTATAGCCCTTTTCTCTCCATTAAGAGTGGTAGGCCAGGGCAGACTCGAACTGCCGACCTCACCCTTATCGGGGTGCGCTCTAACCAACTGAGCTACAGGCCTAAATTAATGCCTGCAACCAAGCGGCGATAATCTGCCGACTCTTCACCCACGGACATGTTCGCTGTGTATATTCACGATCAGACAATGAGTGTGAGTACTCGTTTGGGCAGTGTTCGTTTAAAGGAGGATCCAGCCGCGGTTCCCCTACGGCTACCTTGTTACGACTTCACCCCAGTCATCGACCACACCGTGGACGGCGCCTCCCTTGCGGTTAAGCTACCGGCTTCTGCGCAGTAAACTCCCATGGTGTGACGGGCGGTGTGTACAAGGCCCGGGAACTTATTCACCGCGACATGCTGATTCGCGATTACTAGCGATTCCGACTTCACGGAGTCGAGTTGCAGACTCCGATCCGGACTGCGAAACGCTTTGAGGATTAGCTCCACCTCGCGGTATTGCAACCCTCTGTGCGCTCCATTGTAGCACGTGTAGCCCCGGTCAGTGGGCCATGATGACTTGACGTCATCCCCACCTTCCTCCGGTTTGTCACCGGCAGTCTCCTAGAGTGCCCAACTAAATGCTGGCAACTAGGGACAGGGGTTGCGCTCGTTGCGGGACTTAACCCAACATCTCACGACACGAGCTGACGACAGCCATGCAGCACCTGTCTCTGGGCTCCTTGCGGCACCCCTCTATCTCTAAAGGTTCCCAGGATGTCAAGACCGGGTAAGGCTCTCGCGTTGCGTCGAATTAAACCACATACTCCACCGCTTGTGCGGGCCCCCGTCAATTCATTTGAGTTTTAACCTTGCGGCGTACCCCAGGCGGTCTGCTTATCGCGGTTAGCTCCGCCACTGAAGGGACAAGCCCCCAACGGCTAGCAGACATCGTTTACGGCGTGGACTACCAGGGTATCTAATCCTGTTCGCTACCCACGCTTTCGCGCCTCAGTGTCAGTATCGGTCCAGGGTGTCGCCTTCGCCACTGATGTTCCTTCCTATATCTACGCATTTCACCGCTACACAGGAAATTCCACATACCCTCTACCATACCTCTAGCCGAGCAGTTCGACCTGCAGTTCCACGGTGTAAGCCCGGGGCTTTCACAGATCGCTTACTCAACCACCTACGCGCGCTTTACGCCCAGTAATTCCGATTAACGCTCGCACCTTCTGCATACGCGCTGCTGGCACGAAGTTTGCCGGTGCTTATTCTGCGGGTAACGCCAATGCTCAAGGATATTAGCCTCAAGCCCTTCCTCCCCGCTTAAAGTGCTTTACAACCCGAAGGCCTTCTTCACACACGCGGCATGGCTGGATCAGGGTTGCCCCCATTGTCCAATATTCCCCACTGCTGCCTCCCGTAGGAGTCTGGACCGTGTCTCAGTTCCAGTGTGACTGATCATCCTCTCAGACCAGTTACCGATCGTCGCCTTGGTAGGCCTTTACCCCACCAACTAGCTAATCGGACAAGCTCATCTAATAGCGCAAGGCCCGAAGGTCCCCTGCTTTCTTCCTCAGAACGTATGCGGTATTAGCGCCCCTTTCGAAACGTTATCCCCCACTACTAGGTAGATTCCTGCGTATTACTCACCCGTCCGCCGCTGAATCCAGAGCAAGCCTTCATCCGCTCGACTTGCATGTGTTAGGCCTGCCGCCAGCGTTCAATCTGAGCCATGATCAAACTCTTCAGTTCAATCTTTTAACTCTGCCCCGTTTTCTACAAGAGAAAGGGCAAGAGCGGATGATTTCGCAGTTACCCGCTAACCATCCAAAACTCGGCTCAATACTTCAACTTTCACAATATGAATTGTCAGGTCGTATTGATAATACTGCTTCCAATACAAGTACCCACACGCATTGTCTGATTCTTTGTTAACCAACCCGCCTGAGGCTCGCTCAGTGCGGACGCGCATTATAGGCAACTAAAAAACCGTTGCAACATGTAAGTGCATTTTTTTACATTTATTTACGGATTGGATTCCGCACCGCTACTAACCTGTGCAACCACCTGCTTGCGTGTGCGCCAATGCAGAACAGGGCCGGACAACGCGTAGACCATCGCCAAACTCAACACCATTAGCTCAGTGTGCCAAGCCAACACCATAATGATCAAAGGAACCGCCAATAAATACACCAAAGGCACGCGACCTTTGAAATCAATTCCTTTAAAACTGTAGTAACGCAGATTAGTCACCATCAATAGCCCGGTCACTGCAGTCAACACTGTTAACAAAACAGGCACTAAGCCCGGCTCAATCTGCGTATTGCTACCCAACCACACAGTTCCCGCTATAACGGCAGCAGCAGCCGGACTGGCCAAGCCTGTGAAGTAGCGCTTATCCGCCGTCTCAACCTGTGTATTAAACCGAGCAAGGCGCAAAGCCGCACATGCGCAATACAAAAATGCTGCCGACCAGCCAAATTTACCTACATTCACCAGCGCCCAGTTAAACATCACCAAACCGGGCGCCACACCGAAAGACACCATGTCAGACAGACTGTCGTACTGCACACCAAATGCGCTTTGCGTATTGGTGAGACGCGCAACGCGCCCATCCAAGCCGTCAAAAATCATTGCGACAAAAATGGCGATAGCTGCGTTATCAAAACGATGCTGCATACCGGCAATCACCGCGTAATAACCACAAAAGAGAGCCATTGTAGTGAACAAATTTGGCAGCAAATAAATGCCGCGATGGCGAACTTTTTTTCCATCGGCACCCGCAACTTCTTCCACATGCTCACCCACAGGAAGCACACCACCATCTTCTTCGGCGATACCGGCTGAATTCTGCTGATCCTTTGACATACGGACTACCTTTCTAAACTTTTAAAAAAATACGCTACAAAAACAAAACGCGGCCTAAGCCGCGCTTCGCTTCAACAGCTATCAATTTTTGCTCTTGTCTACAATTTTCTTGATCCAAGGCATCATTGAACGCAGTTTAGTACCCACCACTTCAATTGGGTGCGCTGCATTGTTGCGACGATACGCCGTCATGGATGGGTAGTTGGTTGCACCTTCCAGAATAAATTTCTTGGCGTACTCGCCATTCTGGATGTCTTTCAACGCTTGGCGCATGGCTTTGCGCGACTCTTCGTTGATAACACGAGGACCCGTTACATATTCGCCGTACTCAGCATTGTTTGAAATTGAATAATTCATGTTGGCGATGCCACCTTCGTACATCAAATCAACAATCAGCTTCAATTCATGCAAGCATTCAAAATAAGCCATCTCTGGCGCGTAACCCGCTTCAACAAGCGTTTCAAAGCCCATCTTGACCAGCTCAACCGCGCCACCACACAGAACCGCTTGCTCACCGAACAAATCGGTTTCGGTTTCATCTTTGAAAGTGGTTTCGATAATACCGGTACGGCCACCGCCAATAGCAGAGGCATAAGACAATGCAACTTCTTTCGCCTTACCCGATGCGTTCTGATAAATTGCAACGAGATCAGGAATACCGCCGCCTTTTACAAACTCATTGCGCACGGTGTGGCCAGGCGCTTTGGGTGCGATCATGATGACATCCAAATCAGCGCGCGGCACGACTTGGTTGTAGTGAATGGCAAAACCGTGTGCGAACGCCAGCGTTGCACCCTGCTTCAAATTGGGTTCGATTTCACTTTTGTACAACTGTGATTGAAACTCATCAGGCGTCAACACCATCACCAAATCAGCCCACTTGACAGCCTCCGGCACGGATTTAACCGCCAAGCCCGCTGCTTCTGCTTTTTGGGCAGTAGGTGAGTTTGGACGCAAAGCCACTACCACATCTACGCCAGAATCTTTCAAATTGCCTGCATGCGCATGGCCCTGAGAACCAAAACCGATAATCGCTACTTTTTTACCGCGAATGATAGAAATGTCAGCGTCTTTGTCGTAATAGATTTGCATGGTTTACCTCGTGAGTTTTGGCTTGTGCCAGTTAAATAAAAATTAGAGCCCTAATACTTTTTCACCGCGTGCGATACCGGAAACACCGCTGCGCACCACTTCCAGAATAGCTGCATCACCAACCGCTTCCAAAAATGCATCCAACTTCGCGCTAGAACCCACCAACTGGATGGTATAAATCGCGCTAGTGACATCCACAATTTGCCCGCGAAAGATATCAACGCAGCGTTTAATTTCTGCGCGCTGCGCGCCGCCAGCACGCACTTTGATCAACATGATCTCACGCTCGATGTGTGCGCCTTCGGTGAGATCAACCAACTTCACCACATCCACCAATTTATTCAGATGCTTGGTGATCTGCTCAATCACATTTTCATCACCAATCGTCGTCAAAGTCAGGCGCGACAAAGTGGGATCTTCCGTCGGCGCCACGGTCAGCGTTTCGATGTTGTAACCGCGCTGCGAGAACAGGCCCACCACACGCGACAAAGAACCCGGCTCATTTTCCAGCAATACAGAAATAATGCGTCTCATTAGGTGCGCTCCGTCTTGCTCAACAACATATCGCGCATCGAACCATTCGGCGCAATTTGCATCGGATAAACATGCTCGGTGCTATCGACATAAATATCCATAAACACCACGCGATCTTTCATCGCAAAGCATTGCTCCATCGCCGCTTCTAAATCTTCGTAGCGTGTTACTTTGATACCAACATGACCGTATGCATCCATCAACTTAATGAAATCCGGCAACGAATCTTCGTACAAACTTTGCGAGTGACGGCCTTCGTACTGCATATCTTGCCACTGCTTCACCATGCCCAACGCTTGGTTGTTGAGATTGATGATTTTTACCGGCAAATGGTATTGCGTACAGGTAGACAACTCTTGAATGCACATTTGAATACTGCCTTCACCAGTGACGCAGGCAACCGTAGCGTCTGGAAACGCCATCTGCACGCCCATCGCTGCCGGCAAACCAAAACCCATTGTGCCGAGACCGCCAGAATTGATCCAACGACGCGGTTTATCAAACAAATAATATTGCGCGGCAAACATCTGATGCTGACCGACATCCGAAGTGATATAGGCATCGCCTTTCGTCACTTTGTGCAACATTTTAATTACATCTTGCGGCTTAATCAGCGTGCCACCAGATGGCGCGTAACGCGGCTGTGTATACAAACCGTATTCTTCACGCCACACCTCAATGCGCTTCCACCAATCTTTCAGTGCAACGGCATCCGGTTTTTCTTTGCTTTCTTTGATGATATCCAACATGTCGCGCAACACAGAATCTGCCATGCCAACGATGGGAATATCCGCATGCACTGTTTTTGAAATAGCGGCAGGATCAACATCAATATGAATGATTTTTGCATCGGGGCAAAACTTGGATGGTGTGTTTGTCACACGGTCATCAAAGCGCGCGCCGACAGCCAAAATAACATCCGCATGGTGCATCGCCATGTTGGCTTCGTAGTTACCGTGCATGCCGAGCATGCCGAGATACTGTTTATCTGAACCTGGATATCCGCCCAAGCCCATCAAAGTGTTTGTCACGGGGTAACCGAGCAACTGCGCCAATTGCGTCAACAATTGCGCACTTTCGCCCTGCACCACGCCACCGCCTGCGTAAATCACAGGGCGACGCGCTTCCAACAAAACCTGCACTGCTTTTTTGATCTGCCCTGTGTGACCGCGGCCAGGTGGTTGATAGGCGCGCAGCTTCACTTTCTCTGGAAATTTATATTCAAATTTCAGATGCGGGTGTGTTTTGTCTTTCGGAATATCAATAACCACAGGACCAGGGCGACCTGTGCTCGCTACATAAAATGCTTTGCGAACAATTTCAGGAATATCCGCTGGATCTTTCACCATAAAACTGTGTTTTACGATGGGGCGCGATACGCCGATCATGTCAGTTTCTTGAAACGCATCGCCGCCGATCAAATGGCTTTGCACCTGACCGGAAATCACCACCATCGGGATGGAATCCATATACGCCGTGGCAATACCCGTGATGGCATTGGTCGCGCCCGGGCCGGAAGTTACCAATACCACGCCCACTTTGCCGGTGGCGCGAGCGTAGCCATCAGCTGCGTGCGTGGCCGCCTGTTCGTGGCGCACCAAAATATGCTGCACCTCTTTTTGCTGAAAAATGGCATCGTAAATATGCAGAGCTGCGCCACCTGGATAGCCAAAAACATATTCCACGCCTTCATCGTGAAGGGCGCGAATCAGCATCTCTCCGCCAGACAGCATTTCTGTTTTGCGTTCAGTCATGTCTTTTCCAATAGTTTCTTGCCGCGGCACCAACGGGCGTTAAGAGCTTACAAGGTGACCTTGGGCTGTATCGAGAATCAGGGCGCGAGCGCTCTGCTTTCAAAGCCACGGGGCACAAGCCGGATAAGACCCTTGCCAAACGCGGAAAGCGTGCATTGGATATGCACAAAAAGACTGGGAAGCAGATGATTTATCTGACAGGGCGATCATCAGGATTTGACCCGCGATGACCACTCCCCAGTGCGAGGCTGACGATTTTGCCAGCAGAAACAACAATGTCAATCACGATCGACACCCAATCCCAACAAGAAACCCACAGGCGGCTTGATCAAGCACATCTTATTCACAGATTTTCCGCCCAGATATCCCTTGCCATCCTGCCAAAAGCGCATTATCTTGTAGCTCGCCAGCTCAAAAGCCCAATATATAGGGTTTTATGTGAACTAGCCCTCACAACGGAAGCAGGTGCCACGAAGGCACCTTACACATAATAAGAGAGATCACGAGGCCACCATGCAGACTGAAACCGCACACACACAAGAACCCACTTTCGGCACCACACCCGTTTCTACTATGACCGATGAAACCACCAGCATTACCGCCACCGCCCCCGGACAGCTGCGCGTTATCAAACGCAACGGTACCGTGGTCCCCTACGACAGCAGCAAAATCGCCGTAGCCTTGACCAAAGCCTTCTTGGCCGTGGAAGGTGGCACCGCTGCCGCCTCCTCGCGCATCCACGAGACTGTTGCCAACCTGACGCAGCAAATCGACCATACCTTCCGCCGCCGCATGCCTTCTGGCGGCACGGTGCATATCGAAGACATCCAAGATCAAGCCGAATTGGCACTGATGCGCAACGGCGAGCAGAAAGTCGCGCGCGATTATGTGCTGTACCGCGAAGAACATGCACGCCTGCGCGCTGCCAAACAGCCCACACAAAAAGCCCATCCCTCTATTAATGTGACTTTGGCAGACGGCTCCAAACAGCCACTGGATATCGGTCGCTTAGAAACCATCGTGCGCGAAGCCTGCGTGGAACTCGAAGGCGTTGATGCCAATACGATCATCGAAGAAGCGATGCGCAATTTGTACGACGGCGTTTCGCACGATGATGTCAACACATCACTGGTGATTACCGCACGCGCGCTGGTTGAAAAAGAACCCAATTATTCTTACGCCACTGCGCGTTTATTGATGGACCAACTGCGCGCAGAAGCACTGTCATTCCTCGGCCTTGCGCAACAAGCCACGCAAAGTGAAATGGCAGCACTGTATCCACGCGCACTGCCGACATACATTAAAAAAGCGATTGAACTGGAATTGGTTGCTCCCGATCTCGCGCAGTACGACATGGAAAAACTCGGTCGCGCGCTAGACGCCAACCGCGACATGCAGTTCAACTATTTAGGTTTGCAAACGCTGTACGATCGCTACTTCATTCACACCGAAGACGATATTCGTTTTGAATTGCCGCAAGTTTTCTTCATGCGTGTTGCGATGGGTTTGGCAGCCGCAGAAGCCAACAAAGAAGATCGCGCAATTGAGTTTTATGAATTGCTGTCTTCGTTCGATTACATGGCATCTACGCCAACATTATTTAACGCAGGCACGCTGCGCCCACAATTGTCTTCTTGCTACCTAACTACCGTGCCCGATGATTTACACGGCATTTACGGCGCAATCCAAGACAACGCCATGCTGTCTAAATGGGCTGGCGGTCTCGGCAATGACTGGACGCCCGTGCGCGCACTCGGCTCGTATATCAAAGGCACCAACGGCAAATCGCAAGGCGTGGTTCCTTTCTTAAAGTGGCGAACGACACCGCCGTTGCCGTCAACCAAGGCGGTAAACGCAAAGGCGCTGTGTGCGCGTATCTCGAAACTTGGCACATCGATGTGGAAGAGTTTATCGAATTGCGCAAAAACACCGGCGATGATCGCCGCCGCACACACGACATGAACACCGCCAACTGGGTGCCCGATTTGTTCATGAAACGCGTGTTTACCGATGGTGATTGGACGCTGTTTACACCGAGCGAAACACCTGACTTGCACGACCTGTACGGCACAGCATTCGAACAGCGTTACGAGCACTACGAGCAATTAGCACGCGAAGGAAAAATGCGTTTGTTCAAACGCGTGCGTGCCGCTGATCTCTGGCGCAAAATGTTGGGCATGTTGTTTGAAACTGGCCACCCTTGGATCACTTTCAAAGACGCGTGCAATTTACGCAGCCCACAACAACATGTCGGCGTGGTACACAGCTCTAACCTGTGCACCGAAATCACACTGAACACCAAAGCCAACGAAGAAATCGCCGTGTGCAACTTGGGCTCTATCAACCTGTTGCAACACATTGAAAACGGAAAATTGAATACCGAGAAGTTGGCAAAAACGATCAAAACTGCCGTGCGCATGCTCGACAATGTGATCGACATTAACTACTACTCCGTAACGGCAGCACGCACTTCCAACTTGCGCCATCGCCCTGTCGGACTCGGCATCATGGGCTTCCAAGATGCGCTGTACAAAATGCGCATTCCATACAGCTCAGAAGCTGCAGTAGAGTTTGCCGATCGCTCAATGGAAGCAGTTAGCTACTACGCGATTGAAGCCTCCAGCAATCTCGCCCTTGAGCGCGGTCGCTACTCCACTTTTGAAGGCTCATTATGGTCAAAAGGCATCCTGCCGATTGATTCCATTGAAGCCTTGGTGCAAGCGCGCGGCAGCGAATTTATTGAAGTCGATCGCAGCCAAACACTCGACTGGAACGGCTTGCGCAACAAAGTGCGCTCGCAAGGTATGCGCAACTCGAATGTGATGGCGATTGCACCAACGGCTACGATCTCCAACATCTGCGGCGTGTCGCAATCTATTGAGCCGACTTATCAAAACTTGTATGTAAAATCGAATCTTTCTGGCGAATTCACCGTCGTGAATCCTTTCTTGGTGCACGATCTCAAAGCGCGCGACCTGTGGGACAGCGTAATGGTGAACGACCTGAAATATTACGAAGGCAGTGTGCAAAAAATTGATCGTATTCCCGATGATATGAAAGCGCTGTACGCCACTTCCTTTGAGGTGGAACCGCGCTGGTTGGTGGATGCCGCTAGCCGTCGTCAAAAATGGATTGACCAAGCGCAGTCGCTTAACTTGTATATCTCTGGTGCGTCCGGCAAAAAATTGGATGTCACTTATCGCATGGCGTGGTATCGCGGCCTGAAAACCACTTACTACTTGCGTGCCTTAGCTGCCACCACGACTGAAAAATCCACCATCAATACTGGCGCACTCAACGCGGTATCTGCGGGTGGATCCATGAACATGGCACCGCAAGCGGCTCCTGTGCCGAAGGCGTGTTCCATTGATAATCCTGACTGCGAGGCTTGTCAGTAACGGTTCTCTCTGGGGGGAGAAATCGTTGGCGGTGCGGTGTGCATACACGGCCGCCAACGATATTTTTTCTCACTGCAATGCAGAAAATTTCGTACAGAAAAATTAGATTTAGAAAAAATTAGGAGAAAGACGATGTTAAGTTGGGATGATTACAGCGAAGACAACCTCAGCACAGCAGCCACCCCTGCCGCTGTTGTAAATAAAACAGTCGAAGAAATACCTGCACCCGTTGTGCAAGCTACTGCTATAGAGCAGCCCATCGCGCCAGCACAAACGCAAGTGCGCATGGAAAATGTCCCCTCCGATCTCACCGCTGCAATTGCACAAGCACAACATGTGGTGGACACCATGGATTCAGCCACCGGTCTGGAAGAACTGGAGATGGGCGCAGCGCGCATCACGGTTGATGAAAAACGCATGATCAACTGTCGTGCGGATCTCAACCAACTCGTGCCATTTAAGTACGACTGGGCGTGGCAGAAATATCTCGACGGCTGCGCCAACCATTGGATGCCGCAGGAAATCAACATGGCGAAGGATGTGCAGACTTGGCGCACACCGGAAGCACTTTCCGAAGACGAGCGCCGCATTGTGATGCGCAGCCTCGGTTATTTTTCAACGGCGGATTCGCTGGTGGCGAATAACTTGGTGCTCGGCATTTATCGCCACATCACCAACCCTGAGTGCCGCCAGTATTTGTTGCGCCAAGCATTTGAAGAAGCTATTCATACGCACGCCTATCAATACTGCATTGAATCGCTGGGCATGGATGAAGGCGAAGTATTCAACATGTATCGCGAATTGCCTTCCATCGCCAAAAAAGCGACATGGAGCTTGCGTTACACACAAGGTTTGGCGGATCGCGATTTCCACACCGGCACACCAGAATTGGATCAAAAACTGCTGCGCAATTTGATCGGCTTTTATGTCGTCACCGAAGGCATTTTCTTCTACTGCGGCTTCACACAAATTTTGTCGATGGGCCGCCGCAACAAAATGACCGGCGTAGCCGAACAGTTCCAATACATTTTGCGCGACGAATCCATGCACCTGAACTTCGGTGTAGATGTCATCAACCAGATCAAACTGGAAAATCCACACTTGTGGACGGCTGAGTTCCAGCAAGAAGTCATTCAAATGATTTTGGAAGGCACGCAACTGGAAGTGGAATACGCACGCGACTCCATGCCGCGCGGCGTACTCGGCATGAACGCGGCAATGATGGAAGAATACCTGCACTTCATCGCCAATCGCCGCCTCGCGCAACTCGGCCTGCCTGAAGCCTTCCCCGGCGTGAAAAACCCTTTTCCGTGGATGAGCGAAATCATGGATCTGCGCAAAGAGAAAAACTTCTTTGAAACGCGCGTGATTGAATATCAAACTGGCGGCGCATTGAGTTGGGAATAATTTCTATCTCTATTTGCACTGGCCAATAAAAAAGCACCCAGTGGGTGCTTTCTATTTTTACAACCTTTGTTGGCAAAACTATGCCGTTAAAGAACCAGTGTAGAATCGCCTTGCGCAGTTGCTGTTACCTTGATAGTAATTTTCTTTGAAGGCGCACAAACAAAGCTGTAGTCACTGCCTAATGTACCTTTCAGCGCGCACTGACCTGGTGCTTGCATTGTTCCCGTAGAAGAAAACTTCACTTTGTAAGTGCCTGTTGATGGGTCACTCGTGCTGTTGCTGTGCGTCAACGAGCCGCTGACTTTGTTACCGCGTGCATCATAGTAAGGACCCCACCCTGGCATCATTTGCTGCTGCAAAGTGCCACCATCTTTACACTTGATCTGGCTGTCGTAACCACCGCCCGCCAAAGAATCAAAATACGCTTGAACATCCCAGTAACCACTACCGACGATGTTAAAACTCACCGAGCGTTTACCGCCTTTGACTTTCTCAGTAACTTTCTCACCGGCACTTTCGGCATAGTTAAAGGCAGCTACATAGATATCACTATCGCTTGTAAGAAAATTAAAGTAAGCATAGCTACTGTCCTTATCTATCTGCCCAGCCACATTGTTGTCTGAATACTCGTTACCGTAGTCAACTTTGGTTACTGGTAAGTCTATCTTGGCAGAGCAGTCACCGCTCAAGGAAATTGTCAAACTGGCTTTTTGGGGGCTATTTTCCTCATAATCATAAGAGTAACTAGAAGAGTAACCCGCCTGAGCAGAGCAAGCAATAACACTAGCACCCAGCACTGCGCACTGCGCACTGCGCACTGCGTACGATTGATTTTTTCATTGTTCCATCCTCGGAAAATTTATGAAAAGTAAGGTCGCCACATAAAATTTCTAATGCGACTTTTTCATAGTAATTTATTTTTATCCTTTTAAATAGCCAAGCAATATAGTCACACCACCGGCAAATTCATCGCAGCAAAAGTTAGCGGTTCTGGGTACACACCGAGCAATATTACCAACACAGCCATCAACAACAACACCAAACCGCCGGTGGTGCGCCCCCAATTCAGCGGCGCATTGAAACGGCGCATGCCCGGCTCCAGCAAATACATGGTGATCATAAAACGCAGGTAGTAATACAAACCCAACGCACTACCCAATACCAAGGCAGCCAACAGCCACCACAAGTGAGCGCCTACGCCGGTCATCACTACGTAAAACTTGCCGATAAATCCTGCTGTCATTGGGATGCCGGCCATCGACAACATTGCCACCGTCATTACAGAAGCGAGATATGGACGCTTCCAGAACAAACCGCGATAGTTGTGCAAATTATCCGCGTCTGCGCCTTGATACGGGCTAGATACCTGCACCACCACACCAAATGCAGCAAGCACCGTCACCACATAAGTCACCAGATAAATCATCACCGCCGAGCGTTCGATATTTAAGCCAGACACTACCGCGATCAACAAATAACCAAAGTGCGCAATCGACGAATAGCCCAACATGCGTTTGATATTGGTTTGCGTCAGCGCCAATAAATTACCCACTACAATCGACAACCCAGCAATAGCCGCCAGCACATCGTTCATCACGCCCGATGACAATGCCGGCATCCACTGCCACAAACGCAAAAAGGCGGCAAACACAGCCACCTTACTCGCCGTGGCGAGAAAAGCGGACACCGGCGCAGGCGCGCCTTCATACACATCCGGCGTCCAGAGGTGGAACGGTGCGAAAGATAATTTGAAGGCGAAAGCGATAAAGAGCATCGCAAATCCCGCCAACATTAAGGGCGCCATTTGCGCCGTTTCCGTTAATGCCGCTTGAATGCCTGCGTAAGACAAGCTGCCGGTTTGCGCATACAACAATGCCATGCCGAACAACATAAATGCCGTTGATGTCGCGGATAAAACCAAATATTTAATCCCTGCTTCCAGCGAGCGCGAACGCGCAAAGCTGTATGCCGCCAAACCAAATACGGGGATCGTTAATATTTCCATGCTGATAAACAATGCCGCCATGTGGCGACTGCAGGCCATCAGCATCGCACCCACTGCAGACAGCACCAACAACAAATAAAACTCTTCGCGATTGCCGCTGTGCGTTTCCATATAGGCATACGACAGCATGACACACACTAAAGTGGCGACCAAAATTAATGCCATGTAAACACAGGCAAAGCTATCCACTACAAATAAATCTGTTACTGCTTGCGGCAATGGGTTGCGTGACACCCACCACACCGCCACCAGTGATGCGCTCAACCCAACCACAGCAATTGCTGCATTGAAAAAATGATTGCGTTTAATCGCAATACCTAACATGACGCACACAGCCGTCAAGCTACATAAAATAACAGGGAGCAGACTCAGCAAGCCTTGCATCGATAGCGAAGCGTTGGCAGTTTCAATTGGCATCGCGTTTACCTCACCAGCGGCATCATGCTGGCTTGCGTTAAATCAAGCACCGGCTGTGGATAGATTCCCAGCCATAATAAGAAGCCCACTAATAACAGCACCATCAATACCTCACGCGCTGTTAAACCTTCCAGCTTTGTTTCTGCTTGGGCGGCACCATAAAAGGAGCGCTGCATCATTAACAAACTGTAAACCGCTGCCAAAATCAAAGCGGCAGCCGCCAGCGTTGCCAACATCGGCGATGATTTAAAGGCGCCGAGCAGAATTAAAAACTCACCGACAAAGTTGCCCAAACCAGGCAAGCCTAATGAAGCGGCAACAAAAAACATAAACAAACCAGGCAGCCAAGTGATGCGCGACCACAATCCACCCATCATGCGCAAATCGCGCGTATGCAGTCTTTCATAGATCTCACCGCACAAAATAAACAGCGCACCGGCAGAAAGGCCGTGCGCCAACATCTGAATCACCACACCTTGCAGCGACAGCATATTGGCCGAGTAAATACCCAGCACCACAAAACCCATGTGCGAAATACTGGTGTAAGCCACCAAGCGTTTAATGTCGTGCTGCGCGCAAGCCAACACCGCACCGTAAAAAATGCCCAGCACGCCCAAACTCATCGCTACCGGTGCAAACGCTTGCGATGCATTGGGAAACAGCGGCAACACATAGCGCAGCAGACCGAATGCAGCTGTTTTCAACAGCACACCAGCTAAATCCACGCTGCCCGCAGTGGGCGCTTGTGCGTGTGCATCCGGCAACCAAGAATGAAATGGCACGATAGGCATCTTCACAGCAAACGCAATAAAGAAGCCCAACATCAAAGCCATTTCTACGGGTGGCGACATGACTGTTTTGCGCAAATCGTCGTAATCAAAACTCAGCGTGCCAGTTTGCTGGTAAGACACAATCACCAAACCAATAATCGCAATCAGCAACAACAAGCCACTGGCCTGCGTGAAAATAAAAAACTTATTCGCTGCATGAATCCTACCTTTACCGCCAGGCGTGTTGTGCCCCCACAATGCAATCAAGAAATACATGGGCACCAACATCACTTCCCAAAAGAAGAAAAACACAAACAAATCCAGCGCCAAAAACACACCGGCTACGCCAGCAAGATTCCACAACAAATTGAGATAAAAGAAACCAACATTGCGTTGAATTTCACGCCATGAACACAATACCGCTGCGATACCCAACCCCGCTGTCAGCAAAATCATCGCCAGCGACAAACCATCCAAACCGAGGTGAAAACTGATACCCAATGAGGGGATCCACGGTGCGCGATACTCAAATTGCCACGCCGTCATGCCGTCGGCTGAAGGCACAAGTGTGTAATCTCCATGCGCTAAAAAATGTACGCCTAGTGCACCCATCAGCAACATGCTGATTAAGGCTATCCAACGCGGTGCAGCGCGACTCACGCGCTCGCTCTGCCAACACAGCAAGCCGCCGAGCAACGGGATAAAAATTAGCCAAATAATACTCATGTCGTTATGTATTCCCGTTCAAATTCACAACCACAACACAACCAGCAATATCGCTGCTGCGCCTGCTGCAATACTGGCGGCGTACCAACGCACCAAACCATTTTCTGTGACGCTGAGTGCATCGTGTCCTTTACGCATCAAAACTGGGATACTTTCCACTACCACATCAATGGCATCGCGACTGTTGATACGCACCAGCCACAAATACGGACGCACAAAAAGCCTGTCGTACAACACATCGAATCCCCACGCATATTTCCACAGGCAACGCACGCCATGCGCCCAATTCTTGGCAAACAAGGTTTGCAGTGGTTTTTGAGCTGGCAAGAACAACCAAGCAGCAATGCCTACACCTGCTATTGCTACAGCTGCAGAAATAATTTCCACCCAATGTTTTGCCGATTCATCGGCAACCGTTGCTGCAGGCAACACACCAGCCAGCGGCGGATGAATCATTGCGCCTACAGCCGTCGATAGCAGTAACAACACTGCCAGCGGTAAAACATGCGCAATCCCATGCCCTGCATGCGCCGGTGTTTTTTCTTCGCCGTGGAAAACAATAAAAATTAAACGGAAGGTATAGATGGAGGTGAGCAACGCGCCAAACAATCCCACATAGAAAAACGCCTGCTGACCATTGGCAAACGCCAACCATAAAATTTCATCTTTGCTATAAAACCCTGCCGTCACAAACGGCAGCGCGGCCAAGGCTGAACCGCCCACCAGAAAACAGGCGTACACCAAAGGCAATTTTTTACGCAAGCCGCCCATGCGGAAAATATCTTGTTCGTGATGGCAGGCAACAATCACCGCGCCTGCAGACAAGAACAACAGCGCTTTGAAAAACGCGTGCGTCATCAAATGAAATACCGCCGCTTGCCACGCACCCACACCCAGCGCCAAAAACATATAACCGATTTGGCTCATGGTGGAATACGCCAAAATGCGTTTGATATCGGTTTGTACCAGCGCGCTAAAACCAGCGAGCAACAAAGTTACCGCGCCCGTTGTGCCAACCAACATCAATACATCGGGCGACACTTCAAACAAAGTGTGCGTGCGCGCAATCAAATACACACCGGCCGTTACCATCGTAGCCGCGTGGATCAAAGCCGATACTGGCGTAGGGCCTGCCATCGCATCGGCCAACCATGTTTGCAATGGGAGCTGCGCAGATTTGCCGACAGCACCGCCCAACAATAACAATGCAGCCAACGCCAGTGCGCCGCGATCAGCGTGCTCTGGAATAGCCTTCAATATCGGCTGAATATCAAGCGTGCCGAAAGCGTGAAACAGCACTAACAAACCCAGCATCATAAACACATCACCAACGCGCGTGATGATGAAAGCCTTCATCGCTGCGTGACCGTTCGCAGCGTGCTTGTAGTAAAAACCAATCAACAGATAACTACACAAACCCACGCCTTCCCAACCTAAAAACAGGAACAGCAAATTATCGGCCAGCACCAAAAACAACATGCTCGCCACAAACAAATTCATGTAGGCAAAAAAGCGCGAGTAACCTTCTTCGCCACGCATATACCAAGAAGCAAACAAGTGAATGAAGAAACCGACACCCGTGACGACGCACAACATCGTCAATGACAAACCATCCAAATGCAGCGCGATACGCGGCACAAAATCACCCACTTGCATCCATGTCCACAGCACTTGTGAAACACTGGCGGGTGCAGGCTGCGCAAGAAAATCAAACGCCACACATGCGCTGGTTACTGCAGATAACGCCATGCTGCCGACGCCAATTACTGCGGCTACATTTTCAGATAAACGACCGCGTGAAAACGCCAGTAGCACAAAGCCAAGCAATGGAAACAAAAAAGTGAACGGCAACCATGACATCATTGAGCTACTCATCCGCGCATCTCACTTGCTGCATCAATATCCAGCGAATGAAAGCGACGATGTAACCGCAACACAATTGCAAGACCGATGGATGCTTCTGCGGCAGCCAATGTAAGAATCAGAATAAACATGATCTGGCCATCAGGCTGCCCCCAGCGGCTCGCCGCCAGCACGAAGGCCAAACCCGCGGCATTCATCATGATTTCAATACTCATCAGCACGAACAAAATATTGCGACGCACCAATACACCGGTGAGCCCCAAAGCAAAAAGCACTGCCGCCAACATCAAACCGTGTTCTAACGGAATCCCATTCATCGCTGCTTACTCTTTTTCATCCACGCGCCCCAAGTGATACGCCGCCACCAAAGCAGCCAGCAACAAGATGGACGCCAATTCCACGCACAACAAATACGGGCCATACAAAGCAATGCCCACCTGTTTTGCATCAACACTGTATAAACCGGCAGCCGGCAATTCACCGGTGAACATGACATACAACAACTGCAGCAACAGGATCGCGGTGAGTACGGAAGGTCCGATCCACACCGACAGCCCCGTCCACGCACTTTCTTGCTGCAAACCTTTTTCACCGAGATTGAGCATCATCACCGCAAACACAAATAGCACCATGATGGCACCGGCGTACACAATAATTTCCAAGGCGCCGGCAAAGGGTGCGCCGATGGCAAAGAAAATCATTGCCACAGCCAATAACGACACCACCAGATACAACAAACCGTGTATGGGTTTGCGTGTGCTAATCACCATCATGGTAGACAACAGTGCCACCACTGCTGACAAATAAAATGCAATCACCATTGTACAAACCTCATGGTAATAAACCTCGCACATCAATTGGCGCCGCTTCATTGTTGGCAGCCCCTTTCGGCTTACCGGCAATCGCCATACCTGACATGCGATAAAAATTGTAATCGGGGTATTTACCCACGCCAGAAATCATTAGGTGTTCTTTTTCATACACCAAGTTTTGGCGATCGTATTCCGCCATTTCAAAATCGGGTGTTAACTGAATGGCTGTTGTGGGACAAGCTTCTTCACACATGCCACAAAAAATGCAACGCGAAAAATTGATACGAAAGAAATCGGCATACCAACGCCCGTCTTCTTTCTCCGCTTTCTGTAGCGAGATACAGCCCACCGGACACGCCACTGCACACAAGTTGCAGGCCACACAGCGCTCCTCGCCGTCCGGATCGCGTGTCAACACAATGCGACCGCGATAGCGCGGCGGCAAATACACTTTTTCTTCTGGATATTGCAGTGTGTCGCGCTTGCGCCAGGCGTGCGAAAAAATCATCCACAGGCTGCGCAGCTGGCTGCCAACACCGAACAGGATTTGTTTGGCTGTAGCCATTACACACCTCCCACTGGCGATGGATTTTGCAGCAACACCACCACTGCCGTCGCTAACAAGTTAAGCAGCGTCAATGGCAAACAAAACTTCCAGCCTGCTGCCATCACTTGATCATAGCGAGGGCGCGGCAATGCAGCGCGCGCCAAAATAAATAACATAATGAAAAACGCCGTTTTAAAAGCAAACCAGAAAAAGCCTGGAATAAAAGACAACCACTGCGGCCACAAATCAAAACCCAACAACGCGGGCTCGTGCCAACCGCCAAAAAACAGCGTCACTAACAATGCAGAAACCAAAACCACGCCGACATATTCACTAACAAAAAACATAACCCATTTCATACCGGAATATTCGGTGTGATACCCAGACGCCAACTCCGATTCTGCCTCTGGCAAGTCAAAGGGTGTTCTATGCGCCATCGCCACGCCCGCCACCAAAAAAGTAATAAAACCAAAAAATTGTGGGACAAAAAACCAGCCGTCGCGCTGCGCTTCTACGATGTCACGCATGTTGAAGGAACCGGCGAGCATCACCACGCCCATCACAGAAATCCCCATGAACACTTCATAACTCACGGTTTGCGCTGCAGAACGCATACCGCCCAACAGCGAATATTTGCTATTGGACGACCAACCGGCAAACAACACGGCATACACCGACAAACCAGCCATCGCGAGGAAGAAAAGAATGCCAATATTGAGATCGGCCACGCCCCAAGTTTCTGTCACCGGCACTATCGCCGCCGACACCAACAGCGCACTCATCGCAATAAAAGGCGCGAGCCAAAAAGTTAATTTATCGGCGAACGGTGGTGTCCAGTCTTCTTTAAACAGCAACTTCACAATATCGGCAGGCAGTTGCAACAAACCAAACGGGCCTACACGATTGGGGCCGTAACGATCTTGCCACAGCGCCAATACGCGGCGCTCAACAAAACTTAAAAAACCACCGCCGACCAAAGTGCCCACCAAAATCACCACAGCCTTCAACACTGTCACACCGATGGTGATGAGGTCGTCCCATGACAAGCCATCTATCACACTGTTCATGCACCACTCCCTGCTGCCAGTTGCGCATATGCATAACCAAGTACAGGCGGCATGCCTGGAATACCTGCGGGTAAACCAACCAACCCCGCTGCCAGTGTTTTGCTAATTTGTAAGCGCCGCGAATAGGTACGATTGCCCAGCGTCACTTTGACCAAACTGTTTTCTGCCAACTTCAAACGACTTGCATCCGCAACCGATAAGGCCACATACGCCTGCACCACCATCGACTGTGTGGCAGGAGCCATGGCAGACAATTCATCGCTGCCAAATAAGTGATACAGCGGCGCAACACGCAGTGCATCATCGTGTACAGAAAACGCCGCAGGAATATCAGAAAAATAATGCAGCGTTGCATCTGCTTTGGGTTCTATTAAACGCACGCCGGAATCTCCGGTGCGCAAATGTCCGCCCACTTCATCTTGAAACTTGGTCCACGCTTGCGGCGAATTCCAACCCGGCGCCCATGCAAAAGGAATAAACGGCGCAGGCTCGTTCGGCCCCACATAACCTTCCATCGAAAAAGACAGTGCGCTGTCAGAATCCTGTGACGCGCGCGGCTCATGCACCGAGATATTGGCACGCATAGCCGTGCGCCCCGAATAACGGCGCGGCGAACGCGCAATTTTCAAACCTTTCACACGATAAGTGGCATCCGGCGACGCTTCCATAATGCGCGACAACGCGGGAATAGTGGCTGCACACATGCGCGTGATGTCATCAAAGTGTGTCCACGATACTTCACGGTTTTCTACAGAAGTTTGCAGTGCGTACACCCAACGCCAGCTTTCGTGAATTTTGCACTCAGGATCGTAATAAGCCGGATCGTACAACTGGAAGAAACATTGTGCGCGGCCTTCCATGTTGATCATCGTGCCATCGCCTTCGGCAAAACTGCTCGCGGGCAACACAAAATCGGCTTTGGCAACTGTTGCCGTTTGTTGATGATCGATCACCACCAATACTTTGGCTTTGGCCAACGCGGCTTCAACGCGCTCGGCATCACTGCGGCGACAAATATCATTTTCAATAACAACTACACCGTCAGCTTCACCGCTTTCCAGCAAGCTGAGCGCTTTTTCTACTGAATCGCCACCCAACATTGCAACGCCGATGCTATTCACTTCCGGCTGACACAATGCCAATTCTGCAGCACGACCTTTGTTATGCAGCGCGGTGGCGATATTGGCTGCCGCTTGCATAATGGCAACCGACGCGCAACCGGTACCGGAAACCACTAACGGTTTTTCTGCCGCAGACAAAGCCGCTGCAATTTTTTCTGCCAACGCTTGCTGCTCTGCGGTTAAATCATTGACCGCTGGCGCACTGGCATCGATGCAATGCGCCACGGCGAAACCCAAGCGCGCAATATCTTCGCTGGCGAGTTGCACGCTGGCTTCTGCCACATCATCTAAACGCGTTGCTGCAAATGCCGCAATAAATAGAGGACTTTTTTCATTCTGTGCAATGTCTTTAACACCGATAGCTTGCCAGTCGGCTATTTTGCTATCAGCCGCCATTTGCAGGCCTTTGTTTTTCACTGCTTGTCGCAATGCCAAAGCAATACGCGGTGCAGTTTGTGTGACATCTTCACCCAAAACAAATACTGCATCAGCGCGTTCCATCTCTCGCAGCGAAGGCGTGCGCACAGGGCTGCTTTGCAAAATGGCTAACGCTTGTTCCACCAAAGATTGTTTCGCGGCACTGGTACCACTAAAGAAATTATTCTCGCCCAACCATTGTCTCAGTGAAAAATTGGCTTCCACACTGGCGCGTGGCGAACCAATACCGATAACGCGTTTGCAACTGCGCAGCGCATCTGCCGCTGTATCTAACGCTGTATCCACATCCATAAAATTAATGGCATCGCCCACGCGCTGCCAAGGCTGGCGCGGTCTGTCTTTGCGGTTGACATAGCCGTGACCAAAACGACCGCGATCACACAAAAAGTAGTGATTGATTTCACCGTGATAACGGTTTTCTATGCGGCGCAACTCGCCGTAGCGTTCGCCGGGGCTGGTATTACAGCCGACGCTGCACTGCTGGCAAATACTCGGTGCAAACTGCATATCCCATTTACGGTTGTAGCGCTCCGAGTGTGTGCGATCGGTGAACACGCCCGTTGGGCACACTTCTACCAAATTGCCAGAAAACTCATTTTCAAAAACACCATCGGTTTCACGACCAAAATAAACATTGTCGTGCGCGCCGTACACACCGAGATCTTCACCGCCGGCGTAATCTTTGTAGTAGCGCACGCAGCGATAACAGGCGATACAGCGATTCATTTCGTGGTTGATAAACGGACCGAGATCTTGATTTTGGTGCGTGCGTTTAGTGAAGCGATAGCGGCGCTGATTGTGTCCTGTCATCACTGTCATATCTTGCAAATGGCAGTGCCCGCCTTCTTCGCACACCGGACAATCGTGCGGATGGTTGGTCATCAGCCATTCGACAATCGATTTGCGGAAGTCTTTCGCTTCTTCGTCATCAATCGAAATATAAGTATTGTCAGTGGATGGTGTCATGCACGACATCACAATCCGACCGCGTTTGTCATCGGCATTAGCGTATTGTTTGACGGCACAAGCGCGGCACGCGCCGACTGAACCCAATGCGGGATGCCAGCAGAAATACGGCACATCCAGCCCTAGCGACAAACACGCGCGCAGCAAATTGTCTGCGCCGTCTACTTCGTGCGGTTTGCCATCAACGAAAATAGTGGCCATCTTTCTGTCACCCTACTTGCTGTTCTTGTGCGGCTGGTGCTTGCACATTATTGATGCCCTGCTCGAACGCACCGCGAAAGAATTTCAATGCACTCTGCAACGGCTCCATAGCACCGGGTGCATGCGCACAAAAAGTTTTGCCGGGGCCTAAAAAGCGCGTGGTCTGCTCCAGCATTTCGATATCGCCCACCTCGCCTTCACCGCGCTCAATGGATTGCAAAACTTTCACGGTCCACGGCAAGCCGTCGCGACACGGTGTACACCAACCGCAAGACTCGCGCGCAAAAAATTGTTCGAGGTTACGCACAACAGAAACAATATTTTGTTTGCTGTCTACCGCCATGATTAGACCGGTACCCATACGACTACCCGCTTTCATGATGGTGTCAAAATCCATCGCCAAATCGAGATGTTCTGGCAACAAAAAATCGGTTGACGCACCACCGGGCAACCAGCACATCAAATCCAAACCGTCTTGCATGCCGCCGGCATAATCTTCAAAAATTTCACGCGCTGTGGTGCCGATTGGCAATTCCCAAACACCTGTGCGTTTAGTGCGGCCAGACATGCCGTACAACTTGGTGCCCGCATCCGGACTTTTGCCTTGCGACAAAGTTTTAAACCACTCTGCACCGCGCAACACAATCGCCGGCACATTGTTCAGCGTTTCCACATTGTTGACGACGGTGGGTTTACCCCACAAACCGGACACTTGCGGAAACGGCGGTTTTGCACGCGGATTGGCGCGGCGACCTTCCAACGAATTGATCAACGCGGTTTCTTCACCGCAAATATAACGACCCGCGCCGGTGTGGACGAACAATTCCATCCCCCAGCCACTGCCGAGAATATTTTCACCAAGATAGCCAGCTGCTTTGGCTTCTGCAATCGCACGATTGAGATGATGCGCAGCGACAACATATTCACCGCGCAGAAAAATATACGCTTTCGATACCTGCAGCGCGTAGCCGACAACAATCATCGCTTCAACCAACTGATGCGGTAATTGCTCCATCAACAAGCGATCTTTGAAAGTACCCGGCTCCATTTCATCGGCATTGCACACCAAATATTTTTGCTTCGGCGCGCCCTCACCCATCGGCACCAATGACCATTTAATGCCCGCTGGAAAACCCGCGCCGCCGCGACCGCGCAAATTGGCGTCTTTCACCAACTGCTGCACATCTTGCGGCGCCATTTCTTTCACCACTTTGCGCAGTGCAGCGAAGCCTTCCAAATTTTCGTAAGTCGGCAAATCCAATGCACGATCTTTGAGATGATCTAAACGCCATGTGAGTGGATGCGTGTCTGCGGATTTATTCGCGTTCATACATAACGCTCCAACAGAGCAGGCACATCGGCAACACTCACTGGGCCGTGGGTGTCGTTATCGATCATCTAAGTGGGGCCCTTATCACAGTTACCCAAACAGCAAATCGGCAATAGTGTGAAACGACCATCTGCAGTTGTTTGGCCGTACTCAATCGACAAATGTTTTTTAATCGCAGCTGTTAATTCTTCATAGCCCGTGAGAAAACAGCCGATGCTGTCACACACCTTAATGACATGACGGCCGACGGGACGGCGAAAAATCAAATTATAAAAAGTCGCCACGCCTTCTACATCGGAACCAGGGATCCCCAAAATACCGGCGATGGCATCAATGGCTTCATCGGGCACCCAGCCGTGACGCTTTTGCACAATTTTCAAAGCGTCAATCGAAGCCGCGCGCGCATCATCGTAATGATGAATCGCGTGCAAAATTTCTTCGCGATCAGCCGGGTGAAAGGCGTAACGCGACGGACGATCCGTCGCCAACACGGCCTTGCTGGGAGTAGGTTTAGCGGTCGACATCTGCCATCACAAAATCAATAGAAGCCAAATAAGCAATCAGATCCGCGATCATCGAACCGCGAATCACCGAAGGAATTTGTTGCAAGTGCGGGAAGCTAGGCGTGCGTATGCGCGTGCGGTAGCTCATGGTGCTGGCATCCGACACAAGGTAATAACTGTTGATACCTTTCGTCGCCTCGATCATCTGGCTGCTTTCGCCCGATGGCATTACCGGCCCCCACGAGACACCGAGGAAGTGTGTAATCAATGTTTCAATATCTTTTAGTGTGCGCTCTTTTGGCGGTGGGCAAGTTAGAGGATGATCCGCTTTGTAAGTGCCGGCCGGCATATTTTCTAAACACTGACGAATGATGCGCAAACTCTGCCGAATTTCTTCCAAACGCACCATGGCGCGATCGTAAGCATCGCCGTTCACCGCCAGTGGCACTTCAAAATCGAATTGCTCGTAACCAGAATACGGACGCTTTTTGCGCAAATCGTAATCGACACCGGTAGCGCGCAAACCGGAACCGGTTACACCCCACTCCAATGCCTGCTTGCTGTTGTACTGCGCCACACCAATCGTGCGCGCGCGCAACATGCCGTTTTTAAATGCCGATTTTTCGTATTCGTCTAAACGCTTAGGCATCCAGTCGAGAAACTCGCGCACTTTCACATCCCAACCGCGCGGCAAATCATGCGCTAAACCACCGATGCGATACCACGCAGGGTGCATACGAAAACCGGTAATCGCTTCGATAACATCGTAGGCTTTTTGGCGATCGGTAAACATGAAGAAAATCGGCGTCATGCCGCCGACATCTTGCACATAAGTACCGAGAAACAATAAGTGCGAAGTGATGCGGAAAAACTCCGCCATCATCACGCGAATGACTTCCACGCGCGCCGGCACTTTAATGCCAGCCAATTTTTCCACGGCCAGCACATAAGGCAGGTTATTCATCACGCCGCCGAGATAATCGATGCGATCGGTGTAAGGAATAAACGAGTGCCAGCTCTGGCGCTCAGCCATCTTTTCTGCGCCGCGATGGTGATAGCCAATGTCGGGCACACAATCGACAATTTCTTCACCATCCAGTTGTAGCACAATACGAAATGCGCCGTGCGCCGATGGGTGATTAGGACCGAGGTTGAGAAACATAAAATCTTCATTCTCGGTGCTGCGCTTCATACCCCAATCTTCCGGCTTGAAACGCAGCGATTCCTGCTCGGCATCTTGCTTGGCGGCATCCAAATAAAACGGATCAAATTCCGTGGCGCGCGCAGGATAACTTTTGCGCAGCGGATGCCCTTGCCAATAAGCTGGCATCAAAATGCGCGACAAATGCGGATGCCCTTCGAAGGTAATGCCGAACATATCCCACACTTCACGCTCATACCAATTGGCGTTTGGCCAAATACCCGTGACCGAAGGCAAATGAATATCGCTAGCCGCTAATGCCACTTTGATGCGCACATCGCTGTTGCGCTCAATCGACAGCAGGTGATAGAAAACTGTGAAATCAGAAGGCGGCTGACCGCGGCGGTGTGTGCGCAATTGCTCATCAATAGCGGACAAGTCGTATAGCATCACAAACGGACGCGGCATATCGCGCAAGAATAACAGCACTTCTTTTACGCGCTCGCGTGGCACCCATATAGTTGGCACTGCATCGCGCGTGCGTTGAAAGTGGCAGACACTTTCACCAAACTTCGCATGCAATTCACGCACGACTTCATGCTCAAACCCTGCAGACTGAGATGCTGCGGCTGCCGAGGATTGTGTGTCAGTTTCTTGCGTCACGCGATGGCTTCCAACTGGCTCTAGCTATAAAAATATTTTGCAAAATTAAACTTGATCCGGTGTGCGCAAAATCTGCACTGCGTTGCGCTCGGCTTGTTTCAAATCGCGCTGCGCTGGCATATTGGCTTTGTAAACACCTTGCTCACCCACTACCCACGACAGCGGTCTGCGCTCTTTGCCAATGGCATCTTGCAACAACATCAATCCCTGTAAAAAAGCTTCAGGACGCGGCGGGCAGCCGGGGATATACACATCCACTGGCAAAAATTTATCTACGCCTTGCACCACCGAGTAAATGTCGTACATGCCGCCAGAATTGGCGCAAGAACCCATGGAGATCACCCACTTAGGCTCCAACATTTGCTCGTACAAACGCTGCACGACAGGCGCCATTTTGATGAAGCAGGTTCCTGCGATTACTATCAAATCAGCCTGACGCGGCGATGCACGAATAACCTCAGCCCCGAAGCGCGCCACATCGTGTGGCGAAGTGAAGGAAGTCGCCATTTCGACATAGCAGCACGACAAACCAAAGTTGTAAGGCCAGAGTGAATTTTTGCGCCCCCAATTTACGGTACCGTGCAGAATATCTTCCAACTTCCCCAGAAAGATATTCTTGTGCACCTGCTCCTCAAGCGGATCTGCCACTTGCTGGCGATTGACGGGCGGATAACGACCGGGTTCGTCGGGATCAATGCGGGTCAGCGTGTAATCCATCTTTACCTCAAGTCAAAAAGTGTGGCGATTTATTTGCTTTGTGAGTTTTTCTTGCGGCGGGCGTCTGGCGCCCAGTCCAACGCGCCGATGCGCCAGACATAAACCAATCCCGCCAGTAGCACCAAAATAAAAATGGCGGCCTCGATAAAACCCGGCCATCCAGATTCACGCACAGATACCGCCCATGCGTACAGAAAGAGCGCTTCCACATCAAAAATGACAAAAAACATGGCGGTAAGATAAAACTTGGCTGAAAACCGCAGGCGTGCATTGCCGACGGATACCACACCTGACTCAAACGGCTCGTTCTTGGCGCGGCCGCGATAGCGACCACCGACCAGCCACGATACGCCGAGCATCAGTACGCAAATGGCGACGATGCCGAGCAGGAAAATACCGAAGGACCAGTTGTGGGCGAGAGTTTCTACCTTGTCTAGCGCAGTGACAGACACATAGGCTCCAGAGGCGAAAAAGGACATCGAGCAAACGCGCTTATGTTAACCAAAAGCCCTTGCTTTGCACAGGCTTCTACCTGTCCTAACGCAGGTTTCGCTCAAAAATCAGGCTAGAAAATTACATATAAATCAACGACAATCGGCGACCTTTTTCTGTGATTACCCGATGAATTTCCGCACTGCTACGCCAACGCGCACGCTGCTATTTGGCTTCATCTTACTCATGCTGACGGGTTGCGAGACCGTATCGGAACGCGATGCTTACGGCGCCAAACATCACTCTTTTCGTTTTTCACTGTTTTCTTACAACATCCGCAGCGATGGCCAACAATGCCGCGCCGAGTGGAGTAAAGCCCCTCACTTAGCACCAAGCCTGTGGCAGCGCGCGGTAAACCGCTACCAGATGCCGAACAGCGACACCAACCCGCGCATCATCAAGGAGCGGGGCTGGTACACCAGTCATCAATCCTATTTGAACCGCGTGTCGGCGCGCTCATCCCGCTATCTGCACTATGTTGTCGGCCAATTAGAAGCACGCAACCTCCCTGGTGAGCTGGCTTTGCTGCCGATTGTGGAAAGCGCTTACAACCCCTTCGCTGTTTCAACCAGCAACGCATCAGGGCTGTGGCAGTTCATTCCCGGTACCGCCAAACACCTAGGGATGGATATGAACTGGTGGTATGACGCGCGTCGCGATGTGCCCGCCGCCACCAACAAAGCGCTCGACTACCTTGTATTCCTGCGCAATCACTACGATGGCGATTGGCTGAAAGCACTGGCCGCCTATAACGCCGGCTGGGGAACCATAGACAAAGCCGTTGCCAAAAATCGCGCGCGCGGGCTGCCTACCGATTACTGGAGCCTTGATGTTCCTACCGAAACCAAGGCGTATGTACCCAAACTGCTGGCACTAGCGCAAATCAGTAAGCAACCTGAAAAATTCGGCATTAACTGGGCCTATATCCCTGACCTACCCTACTTCTCCGAAGTGCATTTCAGCGGCCAGATCGACCTCGGTTTTGCCGCTGACTTAGCCAAAGTTGACAGCGATGAATTACACCTGCTGAACCCTGGTGTCAGTCGCTGGGCTACTCCGCCAGGAGGACCGTACCGTCTGCTAGTGCCCATCGATCAAGCCAACGACCTGCAAGAACGCATTGCCAGCATGAACAGCAATGAGTTGCTGCCGAATGCCGGTTCCCTCAACAGCAACAACAGCTTCAATCCCCATGTGCAAGCCCTAGAAGATAAGGCCGCGCGCAACACCAAAACCCGCTTGCCCAGCAGCAGCTCTGTTAGCAAAAGCAATAGCACGCTAAACAGCAAGAGCAGATCAAGCTCAAGCTACACCGTTAAATCCGGCGATACGCTGTGGTCAATTGCCAAAAAAACCGGCACCACGGCTGATGCGCTGCGCAAAGCAAATAACTTGCGCGCAGGGCAAACTCTCAGCCAAGGCCAAAAAATCTCGTTGCCAAGCAGCAGTGCCACCACCAAAAAAACCAGCAGCAAAATCACCTCGCACACAGTAAAAAGTGGCGACACATTGATGGCTATTTCGCGTCAATACAAAGTTAGCGTGAATGACATCATGCGCTGGAATTCACTCAGCAAAAACAACACAGCCATCAAACCAGGGCAGCGCATTAAACTGCACTTGGATTAACACCATCGCGGGCAACCACACCCTATGAAACAGGATTTACGCCCTTACCTCGTCAAAAAAATCTGGCTGCGTTTCCGCCATTGGTACGCTGAGTATTTTTTGCGCCCAGAGTGCGCAGCTCTCGGCCAATACCACACCATCACCAAACCGTGGTACACCGTGATTTCTGGCGACAATATTTTTATTGGCGAATCACCAACAATTGTGGCGGAGACGGATCAACGCGTGCGCATCGGTGTATGGGGACGCGCACAAGGCGGCGGCACGATTCGAATCGGCGATGCTGTGATGATTTCCCCTGGCGTGCGCATTTCTGCTTCCGATGAAATCACGATTGGCGACGGCTGCATGTTTGCCAATGGCGCTTACATTACGGATTGCGATTGGCACGGTGTTTACGACCGCACCGAGCGCGATGCGCAGGCATATCCCGTGCGCATCGGCAACAATGTGTGGGTGGGCGACCATGCCACGGTATTAAAAGGCGTGACGATTGGCGATAACAGCATCGTCGCCGCGTGCAGCGTCGTGACGAAAAATGTACCGGCCAATGTCATCGTAGCGGGTAATCCTGCGCGCGTAGTAAAAGAATTAGACGCCAATGCCACCCTCCGCACGCGCACGCTGTTTTACGCACATCCAGAAGCACTAGCCAAACAATTTGACGATATCGACAAATTTGTTCTAGGCAATAATCGCTGGTGGCCGTGGCTGAAATCTTTACTGATTCGCCGCTAGCGCGCGATAACGCTGTGACAAACCTGCGTATAAATCGTCTTTGAAGTTTTTGCTGCCTGCATCAAGACTCGCCATCAAATCGACCAAGTGCTCGTTGTCTTCACGGCCCGCCCAATTCTTGATGTAGCTCCCATCTTTATAGCCGTTGTCTTGGCGAAAAAAGTTGAGCACATTTTTTCCGACATAGCCGCGATACAGCGTATCAAAACCTAACTCTGCTGACGCCATCAACTGCACAAACGCATCCAGATTAAAAGCGCGCTGATTCAGCGTGAGCTGCACAAAATCCTCTAACGCCACGCGAAATTCTTTTTTCTCATAACGAACACGCAAAGCCGTTTCTAACTCGGCACTCAGCTGCTCTACCGGCGCATTGGTTGCCAGCAGACTGCTCAAACCAAAGTGAAAAATATCGATCAACTCCAAGCGCACTTGCTCGGCATCCGGCTGTTGTTTTTTCCACCATTTCCAGCCGTAGTGATCCATCAACTCGGCGCACTCCACCCAAATTGCGCGGTACCATTCATAGCCCTGCTCGCGCCACTCTGGATGCACCTTGCAGTTCATACTGTCTTGCAAAGTGAGCATGGTAAGAATCTGTGCTTGCATCGTTATTTGCCTCGTTTTCAGCTGCGGGACGCATGGTAACATGCAGGCCAAATACTCCTGTCACGCTTCCACACGAAAGGAAATCACCGTGTACGACCGCCGCCTGCTGGAACCTGTAACTACACTCATCGCCCTCGGCTTACTGGTAGTGGGCTGCGTCATGATTTTGCTGCCGTTTTCATCAGCACTGGTCTGGGCCGCCATCTTTGTTTTTTCCACGCGCCATGTGTATTGGTTCATCAACCAGAAACTCGGCGGCCGCAACTGGCTCTCAGCGTCCCTTTTAGTGCTCGCGATTTTTGGCTTGATTGTGTTGCCACTGATATACGCGGTAATCAGCTTTGGCGGTGTAACCAGTGATTATGTAATCCGTCTCACCTCACATTTGCAGGGCGGCATGCCCACCCTGCCGCAGTGGCTGGTCGAGATGCGTTGGGTAGGCCCCAAGATTCACGAGTGGTGGGAAAAATTGGTGCTGGGCGACCCCGCCGTGCGCCAGCAAGTGAACGATGCGGTGATGGTGATGCTGAAGGGCCTGCTCAAATTTGGCGCAGTAGCTGGGCAAGGCGTGGGCATGTTGGTGTTGAGCTGCTTTGTGTCACTGTTTTTCTACGCCGGCTTGCCTTCCGTCACACAGTGGCTGCAAACCGGCGTGCGTCGCGTCTCTGGCGGCAATCACCGTGCTGAAAGCTTACTGGCTGTAGCGGGCGGCACCATCCAAGGCGTGGTGTTTGGCATACTTGGCACTGCACTGGCGCAAGGCTTTTTGGTTGGCATCGCCCTACTCATTGCGGGCATCCCCTCCACTGCAGGCCTGACTTTTTTAGCCATTCTATTGTCGCTAGTTCCGTTTGGTTCTTTCTTGATTTGGGGGCCAGCAGCCTTTTGGCTGTACCAAAATGATCAGATGTATATGGCTATTTTCGTGGTGGCGTGGTGTGCAGGCATTGCAGGCTCGGCCGACAATGTCATCAAACCTCTCGTGATCGGGCAAAACAGCAATTTGCCTTTCATTCTTATCATGCTCGGTATTTTGGGCGGCGCGATTCAGTTTGGCGCATTGGGCGTATTCCTTGGCCCAACCCTGCTGGCGTTGGGTTATGCGTTGGCAAAAGAATGGCTCTACGGTGTAGACCCCCCATCTGTAACAGCAGAACAAGAATAGCTAATAGCTATCAAAACCATAAAAACTATCCATTTTTCAAAAATTGCCACTATGCCTATAGTGGCAATCCCAACCACCCGCTCTACAAGGAGTACCTTATGAGTTCATTGATTAACACCGCTATCAAACCGTTTAAAGCAACTGCTTTTCACAACGGCAAGTTTGTTGAAGTAACTGACGCCGACCTGAAAGGCAAATGGTCGGTGGTTTGTTTCTACCCAGCTGACTTCACCTTCGTGTGTCCAACCGAACTGGGCGATCTGGCCGACACCTACGCTGAATACCAAAAAATCGGTGTAGAAGTCTATTCTGTGTCTACCGACACGCACTTCACACACAAAGCTTGGCACGATGCGTCTGACACCATCAAGAAAATCAAATACCCAATGATCGGCGATCCAACGGGCGCGATCACTCGTAACTTCGGCGTGATGATTGAAGAAGCGGGCCTCGCACTGCGCGGCACTTTCGTGATCAACCCAGAAGGCGTGATCAAAGTCTGCGAAATTCACGACTTAGGCATCGGTCGCGATGCCACTGAACTGTTGCGCAAAGTCAAAGCGGCACAATATGTTGCTTCACACGATGGCGAAGTGTGCCCTGCGAAGTGGAAAGAAGGCGAAGCTACGCTGAAACCATCACTGGATTTGGTTGGCAAAATCTAAGCCATCATTCAGAAAAACAGCTACATAAAAACGCCCCACGGGGCGTTTTTTTTATGAATTCCACACATGAATTATTGCAGCGCTGCTCCGCTCACCACATCTACGCCTCCTGCATCTTTTTGCAATTTAATGCTCGGCACATCTTGACCAGGAATGCCGATAATAAGATCGGCTTTACCATCGCCATCAATATCGCCTGCACTCACGGACGCGCCAAACAAATCACCTTTTTTCTCGCCGTACAACGGACTAGCCAATAATTGCAGCGAACCACTCACCATGGAATAAATACGCACGCTGCCTGTCGCCGCTATCGCCTTGGGTACAGCCGTTGGATTCGCCGCTTTGGGAGCACCCACAATAATGTCGGCATAAACATCATTATTAATATCCGCCAGTGCTACAGAAGCGCCCAAAGCACCGTTGGTATCTACACCCAATAGCGGATCAAGTTCTGGATGCAGGCTGGTATTGCTACCTCGAAAAACCCTGACACCACCGGCATTTTTTTTCTTCACACCATTAACGATCGCATCAGCACCTGGCATGCCTATCACCCAATCTTGCAATCCATCGGTATCAATATCGCCACCCGTGGCAATTGCTGCTCCAAAATAATCTTTTAGCGCATCACCGAATTCAAAAAAGATTTCATCAGTGCCATCACTCAGTGAGTAGACACGCACACTACCCGCATCAACGATTTGATTGTCCGTATCATCATCGTAAGGTGCGCCCACCATCAGCTCGTCTTCTGGTGTGGAGGCATCCCAAACACCGAGGGCGACAGCCGTTCCTGCTTTTGCCTTAGCTTTTTTACCAAACACTTCCAATAACGGTGTTGCCTGTAGTGCTGATCCTGACAACACCATGACTGCACCCGCTTGTTTCAACGGTTTAATACCCTGTGCATTGACAGCTTTGGGAGCACCCACCGCAACATCCGCATTGTCATCATTATTGAAATAGCCTAACGCAACCGCTGCACCAAACATCGCATTGGTTTCTGTACCGTAGCGTTCTTCATGTTGCACAGCACACGGCGCAGCACAGCCGTAAATCACGCTGATCATGCCAACATTTTTTAGTCCATTACCCACATCATCGGCGAGCGGCGCGCCTACCACCACATCAGCAATACCGTCATTGTTTACATCCACATTGCCGGCGACGGCCGTACCAAAACCATCTTTCGCCACACTGCCAGTCAGTGAAAAAATGGACAGTCCTGTTTTGCCAGAAATAATTTCAATGCGTCCAATATCTTTGATAACTGGGCTTACCTTTGGCACAGCGGCAACATCAAACCCAGGTGAGCCAACGATGTAATCGCCATAACCATCACCATTAAAATCACCGGCAAACGCAACAGCTGAACCTGTTCTATCTTTCGTTACCTTACCGTTGACACTAGGCATCGGCAGCGGATCACAAGCATCACCCTGTCCGTTGCTGTTGTAATCTTTTTGATCGGCATTGGCGATGAACGGGCAGTTATCCGTTGCATCTGCCACACCATCGTTATCGCTATCCGTATCCAAAGTGAGGCCGTTGCAAGTGGCCGCATTGGGCGCACAGCCGTACGGGTTTCCCGGCAACCACGCATCCGGCATGCCATCACCATCGGTATCCACAGCCGCAGCATCATTATTTGGAAATGCATCCAAGTTATCGCTCACGCCATCGCCATCGGTATCCGGTGGTGGCGGAGACAGCGGTTCGTCGTCTTGGCAATCATCAATACCATCACTATCGGAATCGCGCGCCAACAACCACCCCATGTCACAAAATGCAGCAGATGCCATCACGCTTTCATTGGGAAATTCGTATTGAGGCTCCATTACCTCGTCAGCATCCGAATCGTAATGCACCGCATCATCAAAATGACTGGTGGATGAACCGCCTTGATAAGCGCTCGGCGCGAACAGTTGCACTCTGCCAGCATTTACACCGGCTGATAACAAACTGCTCATGGCGGATGCTTTAGCACCTGTCCACACCAGATCGCCGTCTTTCAGAATTGACGCTGCGCGTTCTGCGTTTGTCATGGTTGTCCAACTTTCTCCCGTGCTGGCATCCATCAGGAAGGTGCTGTAGTTGTCAATTATCCCGCTATTGAATTGGCCATTGCTGCCGATAAAAAGAAAGAAAACCTAAACCGTGCATCATTTCATGCACCGCCGTACCTAAAAATCGACTTGATTGAAGCTAGGGTTGTGATCCGTACCAAAATACCAAGTGGTTCCTGTCAAGCAGCCGCTTTGACCAAGCCTGTTGTTAAATGTTGCTTCAATATGCTCAGCCTCATTCATCGCAACGGGCAACCCCATGTCTGCCGCTTGCGCTGAAACATACCAAACATTATTTTGTGGCGCGCCGGAAAAATTAGCATGCGCATTATTTGGGCCAGCAAAACCCAATACTGCACTGGACTCACTACAAGTCAAATTATCAAAAGAAACACTGACCTTAATGTTTTGCCGAAAATTGATCAGCTGTTCAATTTCAGCTTTCGCCGCCAACAACGCTGTCTGTCGCTCCGCTGTAACATTGTTACCAAAAATAAAAACGATGCCAGCGGCTTGCACAGAAGAAATTCCAGCCAAGAAAATTGCGACTGTTATCAGTAAAAATTGAAATAACTTTTTCATAAAACACCACCAAAAATTAGCGCTATGGTTTTTCTTTCTGTGTAGATTCTTCGATATACCCTTCGCCGTGATAATTCACACGCACTTTTCCATCTTTATCGCGCGTTGCCACGGGCACAGATTTGTAGCGATTTCCCAACGATATTTTTTGCGAACCATCGGGGTTGATTGTCACCTCACCTTCATCCGCCGTTGGTTTCTTCAATTCGCGAATACCCGCAATCACTTCTGGCGATGGTTTGGCTTGATCAGCCTCCGTGCTGTTGTCGTCTGGCTCCGCCACAATGGCGTCTTCCGGACGCTGCATGGCAGCTTCACTGGACGGCGTTGTTGCGGTTTTTGTTTCTGCTGCGGACTGCGGTGTTGATGCGGCTTCCGCTGTAGCTGGGGCACTATTGGATGGCAGAGGTACAGCAGAGGGAGCCGCCTGTAGAGACTCTTGCACAGGCGGCGACAAACGCCACCACGCGGCCAGCGCCGCAACGGCTAATGCGCCCACCGCTATCCCTATTTTCTTTGACACAGGCATCGCACTACCACCTCCTTTGGAATAGCGACAGCCTGCCACGATGCGCCATCCTCCACCACTATCTACTTCACAAATTGCCCATCTATTTGCATAGTCAATAGCTATTGAGTCTATAAAAACAATCCATTTTGAAAATCTATTGTCAGCGCTTACAGTGGCCACATCCAAGAACACCCTGCCCACCACTGGAGGACACAACCATGCTCGACAACAATCTCAAAGCCCAGCTTGAGCAGTACATTGCCCTGTTGGAGAACCCCATTGAATTGGTGATGGTGCCGGACGCCAGCAGCACCGCCTTGGAGATGCGCGAGCTGTTGCAGGAGATCGCCTCTCTGTCCGACAAAATCAGCTTCCGCGAAGACGATGACAGCCAGCAGCGCGCGCCCTCCTTTAGCGTTGCCCGCGCCGGCGAAGCGCCTCGTATCCGTTTTGCTGGCATTCCGCTCGGTCACGAGTTCACTTCCCTCATCCTCGCTTTGCTGCAAACCGGCGGGCGCGCACCCAAAATCAGCGAGGAGCAGATCGCGCAAATCCGCGCACTCGAAGTGGATGCCGAATTTGAAACTTACATTTCCTTGAGCTGCCAGATCTGCCCAGAAGTGGTGCAAGCGCTCAACATCATGGCGGTGTTAAACCCCCGCATTCGTCACACGATGATCGACGGCGCGTTGTTTCAAGACGAAGTAAATAATCGTCAAATCATGGCCGTGCCTACCGTGTACTTGAACGGCGAACAGTTCGGTCAAGGACGCATCGAGTTGGATGAAATGCTGGTTAAGCTCGACAAGAACAGCGCAGCCAAAGCAGCCGAAAAAATTGCGGCGAAAGACGCGTTCGACATGTTGATTGTCGGCGGCGGCCCCGCCGGTGCAGCCGCAGCGATTTACGCGGCGCGCAAAGGCATACGCACGGGCGTGGTGTCTGAGCGCTTTGGCGGACAAGTGTTAGACACGATGGCGATAGAAAACTTTATTTCTGTGCCGGAAACCGAAGGCCCCAAAATGGCGGCGGCGCTGGAACAACATGTGCGCGCTTACGATGTCGATATCATGAACTTGCAGCGCGCTTCCGCGTTAAAAAATAGCGATGGCATGATAGAAGTGGAACTCGCCAGTGGCGCATCAGTGAAAAGTAAAACAGTAGTGCTCGCCACCGGCGCGCGCTGGCGCGAAATGAATGTGCCAGGGGAAAAAGAATACCGCGGGCGCGGTGTCGCCTACTGTCCACACTGCGATGGCCCTTTGTTCAAAGGCAAACGCGTGGCGGTGATCGGCGGCGGCAATTCCGGCATTGAAGCAGCGATTGATCTCGCCGGTATTGTGGCGCATGTGACAGTGTTGGAGTTTGATGCGCAGTTGCGCGCCGATGCCGTGTTGCAGAAAAAATTGGCGAGTTTGCCAAATGTCACCGTCATCACTTCCGCACAAACCACGGAAGTGACCGGCGACGGCAATAAGGTGAACGGCTTAACCTACAAAGATCGCAACAGCGGCGACACACACACCGTCGAACTGGAAGGAATTTTTGTGCAGATTGGTTTAGTGCCGAACACCGATTGGCTGAAAGACACGATTGCGCTCAGCGCGCGCGGGGAAATTGAAATTGATACGCGCGGCGCGACCAGCATGCCGGGCGTGTTTGCCGCCGGTGATGCCACTACCGTGCCGTTCAAGCAAATCATCATTGCGATGGGCGCAGGCGCTACGGCGGCACTGGGCGCGTTTGATCATATGATTCGGCAGTAACGCGATTTTTCAAGAAAAGGAGTACGGCGTATGAACTTGCGCGATTTGCAATACTTGGTAGCGGTTGCCGATGTGCGCAATTTCAGTCAGGCGGCTGACAAATGTTTTGTCAGCCAACCGACGCTGTCGAATCAAATACGCAAACTGGAAGAAACGCTGGGCATCACCCTGTTTGAGCGCAATAACAAACGCGTGATCCCCACCGAAACAGGCGAGCAAATTGTCGCCCTAGCGCGCAAAGTGTTGCAGCAAGTGGACACCATGCACGATGTCGCCAAAAGCTCCAAAGACCCGTTGGCGGGCAAGTTTCGCCTCGGCGCTTTTCCTACGCTATCCACTTATATTTTTCCCAGCTTAGTGCCAAAAATTACAGCGGCGCTGCCGCAACTGAAGCTGGTGTTGATTGAAGAAAAAACACAGCAGTTATTGGATCGCTTAAAACGCGGCGAATTGGATGCCGCGCTGTTGGCGCTACCTATTCACGAGGATCAGTTGGCAGCGCAAGCGCTGTTTGATGATGAATTTTTGCTGGCTGTGCCGCCCAGTCATCCACACGCCAGCAAAAAACAAATTGCACAAACCGATATTAGCGGCGAGAAATTACTTTTATTGGAAGAAGGACACTGCTTGCGCGATCAAGCGCTATCCGTCTGCCAGTTAGCCGGCTCGGAGGAAGAACAAGATTTTCGCGCCACCAGTTTAGAAACGCTGCGCCAAATGGTGAAAGCGGGCACGGGCATTACCTTTATGCCGCATATCGCCATCCAAGCGAATGAATCCGATATTTGTTATGTGCCGTTCAAAAAACCAGCGCCGTATCGCACCATCGGATTGGTGTGGCGCAAGACTAGCGTGCGCACCGCCGTGATTGAAAAACTGGCGGCGCTGCTGCGTTGAAAGTTATGGACGAGGAAAAGTAATTAAGTGATCAAATTCCACGCGGATACCGATGTATTCACCGATAGCATGATTGTGGTGACTCGGAATCAATGACAGCACTTTGCTGCCGTCATCCAACTGCAGCACGCACAAAAAATCAGCACCGCGAAACTGTTTGTGCAGCAACTGCGCGCGCACGAGGCTCGCATCATCGTGCACCACATCGTCGGGACGCACCAACACATCGACCACACCTCGTTCAGCGGCTGGCAAATCGTGCAGACGACAGAACTCACCGAGCGGCATCTGCAAGCAGCGCTCACTCAACACCGCCGCCGGCAGCAGCACGCCTTCACCGACAAACGCCGCCACCGTACGGTTGATGGGCTCGTGGTAGAGCGCGTACGGTGTTGCCCACTGCTGCAAATTTCCCGCCGCCAGCAAGCCTACGCGATCGGCCATCGCAAAGGCTTCCTGCTGATCGTGCGTCACCAACAGGGCTGCGGTGTTACTGCGTTTCAACAGGGCGCGCACATCCATGGCTAAACGCTGGCGCAAATCGGTATCCAAACTGGCAAACGGTTCGTCGAGCAATACCAATGCGGGCTGCGGTGCCAAAGCGCGCGCCAGCGCCACACGCTGCTGTTGACCGCCGGATAATTCGTGCGGAAACTGCTGTGCCAGCGCATCTAATTCAATCATCGCCAGCAGCTCTTCAACGCGCTGCCGCCGCTGTGCAACTGACAGGCTTCGCAAACCAAAAGCAATGTTGTCCGTCACGGTGAGATGCGGAAACAGCGCGTGATCTTGGAACACCATGCCGACACCGCGCTGGTGCGCCGGCACTGCACTGCCGTTCTCGGCGAGCACTTTGTCCGCCAGCAAAATGCGACCAACGGCGGGCGTTTCAAAGCCCGCAATCGCGCGCAACAAGGTCGATTTGCCTGTACCCGAGCCGCCCAGTAGACAGCCGATCTCACCTGCAGCCAGCGTCAGTGAAACCCCGTTTACGACGGTGTGCGCACCATAGCGCACCGTAAGATTTTCAATGGCCAACCAAGGCGCTTTCTGCACATCACTCATGCAACGCGGAATCTCCTGTACGGTCGAGAATGAGCACCGGCAACAACCCCGCAGCAACCAACAATACCGCCGGCAGTGCTGCGCGTTGCCATTCGCCTTCTGAGGTCATTTCAAAAATACGCACAGCGAGTGTGTCCCAACCGAAAGGCCGCATCATCAGGGTGATAGGCATCTCCTTCAACACATCAATCACCACCAGCAACAAGCCAGTGGTGAGACCGCCGCGCAGCAAGGGCAAATAAACCCGCTGTAGCAAAGCGAATCCATGCACGCCGAGCGAGCGCGCCGCCATCACCTGTGACGCAGTAATACGCTGAAAAGCACTGACCACCGGCGACAAACCCACGGAGAGAAAACGACAGGCTAGCGCCACGAGCAACACCGCCACCGAGCCCTTCAACACGGCGCTTTGCTGCATACCCGTCACGGCGATGAGCTGGTTGTCCAGCCAAGCCACCGGAATGAACACCCCCACCGCCAATACGGTGCCGGGGATGGCATAGCCCACGGTGGCAATCTGGGTGGCTACAGCTATCCCGCGCTGCGGCAATACATGGCGGGCGTATCCCAGCAGCAAGGCCACCGCCACCACCACCAACGCCACCAACACGGCGAGCAGCAGCGAGTGGCTGGCAAAGTCGAGATAGCGGCTGTCAAAGTCCGTAGACACAGCGCGCCAAGCCCACACCAGCCATTGCAACATAGGGATGATGACAGCCGCCAGCAGCACACTGGCACACCAGGCCGCCAACCACGCCTGTGCGCGATAGCAGGCGCGCAGGTACCGCTGCGCGCCCTGCTGGTGTAGCGCCGCGCGCCGCGCTGCCACTGCTCGATGGCGATCAAGGCAAACGCCAGCAGTATCAACAACGAAGCCAACCGTTTTGCCGGCAGCGAGAACAAAGCGAACCAAGCCTTGTAGATGGCCGTGGTGAAAGTGTCGACACCGAGCACATACACCGCGCCGAAATCCGCCAGCGTTTCCATCATGGCGAGCAGACAGCCCGCCGCGATCCACGGTCGCGCCAAAGGCAGCGCCACCCGCCACATGGCCTGTAACGGCGACAAGCCCAAGGACTGCCCGACTTCCAGCGCGCGGCTGCCCTGCGTGGCAAAGGCATTGCGCGCCAGCAAATACACATAGGGGTAGAAGCTGAGCGACAGCACGACAATCGCACCGCCGAGGCTGCGCACGGCTGGCAGGCGCAGATCAGCGCCGAAAACTGCGCGCAGACTCTCTTGCACAGGGCCGGTGAAATCCAGCAACCCCACCTGCACAAACGCCATCACATACGCCGGTACTGCCAATGGCAGCATCAGCGCCCAACTAAACAGCCGGCTGCCGGGAAACTGGTACTGGGTGACCAACCACGCCAGCGAGACGCCCAACAACAGCACACCGCACAGTACGCCTACACCCAACACCGCCGTGTTAAACAGCACACGAGGCAGCACATAGGCCGCCAGATGCTGCCAGATAGCCGCTTCCGGATGCGTAAACGACGACAGCACGACCAGCAGCGGCAGTGCCGAGATCGCCGCCACACACCAGACGGCCAGCCGCAGCGGCAACATCAGATTATTGGTACCCAGCGCGATCCATCAGCTGCACAGCCTGTGCCTGCAGCTCGCCCGCTTTGCTGATGTTGATTGCACTCGGCTTGAAATCCCCCCACGACGACACGATAGGCGCCGGCTTCACATCCCAATTGACGGGGTATTCCATGTTGGAATCCGCAAACAGATTCTGCGCCTGTGTAGACGACATCCACTCCAGCAGCTTCACCGCCTCGTCGCGGTGCTTGGCATGGGTGGTGACACCAGCACCGGAGACATTCACATGCACGCCGTCCTGTCCTTCGCCCTGGTTGGGCCAAAACACTTTCACAGCGATATCGGGTTTCACTTTCAACAAACGGCCGAAGTAATAAGTGTTGACGATACCAACGGCGCATTCGCCGGCAGCAATCGCTTCTAGCAACTTGGTGTCATCCGAGAACGGCGCCACCGCCAGATTGTCCACCCAGCCGCGCACCATAGCCTCGGTTGCCGCTTCGCCATTCGCGGCAATCAACATCGCCACCAACGACTGGTTGTAGACTTTTTTCGAGGTGCGCAGGCACAGCTTGCCCGCCCATTTATCATTGGCAAGTGCTTGATAAGTCGACAGTTCTTCTGGTTTTACTAGCGTCGGATTGTAGAAAATGCTGCGCGCACGCGCCGACAACCCAAACCAGCGCTTGCCCGGATCTCGCAAATGTTCGGCGACATTTTTCTGCAGCGCCGCCGACTCCACCGGCTGCAGCAAGCCCTGCTGTGCCGCCAGCCACAAACTGCCGGCATCTACGGTCAGCAGCACATCCGCCTGCGTGTTCTGGCCTTCCTGTTTCAAACGCTCCAGCAGCGGCCCTTCCTTGTCGGTGACAAAACTCACTTTCACGCCAGTCTGTTGGGTGTAGGCGTCGAACACCGGCTTGATCAGCTGCTCGTTGCGCGTGGAATACACCACCACTTCCGCTGCCGGTGCGGATGCCGAAGGCGCAGGCGTGACAGCAGGCGCTGCTGGTTTGTCACAAGCAACTAACCCAGCCAAGAGAGCAGCGACAACAATCGGCTTCGACCAACGCAATGAACGGTTCATCAGTTTTCTCCTTTAGGAATACGCAATGGATAAATGGTTGTCCCAGCCGCCAGCGGGCAACGCCAAGCGCTGCATCACGATGCTGTGGTTAGCGTTGTGTGCTTGGAAGCAGGCTTGCTGTCCCGAGGTGGCGATAAAACCGTCGTCGACAGCGACAATACCCGCGCAATCCGGCAGCGCGTAGTCGAGCAAATTGGCGGTGCTGTCGAGATGCCAGATTTGCAAGCGATTGCCGCGCGGCGCCGAGGCCGCCAGCCAGCGCAGGCCGTTATGCACGGTGATGCTGGCGCTGTAGTAATTCACGCCGTCCATCTGCGCTGCCGCCAATGGAAACAATTGCAGGCTTTGTTGCGGGCGTTTGATGGCAATCAGTGAGCCGCCGTGCGCGGGTTCATAACCATCGTCCAGCGTATTGCCCTCTGCAAAAATGTACTGCTGCCCCGTCACTAGCGTGCCGTCTTGCGCCACGGCGACATGGCGAATGCTGGCACGCACATCCGCCAGCGTGTCGCGGCTGCGCAGGCTGCCGTCGAGATTCACGATTGTGAGACTAGATTCCACCACATCGCTCATTGCTTCGCGGCTGTTCGCCTCGGTGCGCACACCGCCATTGGCGATGGCAAAGCCACTGCGATCCGGCAGCCACACAAACTGATGCGGCTCTATGCCATGCGTGGCAAATTCGCGCTCAAACACAAAACGCTCCCGCTGCAGGCGATACACACCGACCACACCGCGCCCCGGCTGCTTGGTATCGTTCTCCACCAAATACAGGCGCTCGCCAGCGGCATCAAACAAACTGTGACCGTAAAAATGGCGATCCGCCCGCGCATGGAGTGTGGCGAGGATGCGCCCGTCGCGACTGTCCAACCAGTAAACCTGCGTGCCGGGGCGGCGCGCCACAAAGGCCACGCGCGGCAAAAAGGGATGCGGCGCGATATCGTGGCAGCGCTGCGGCACCGGCGTTTGAAAAACCTGCTTGCCGTCCTGTGTGTATCCCGCACAAAAATGCTGACCCGCGGCGTCCGAACGAGCGGATAGCAAACAGTACGCGCGCTCGGCCAGTGCAGACATCGGCACGGCAGCCATTGTGGTCGCTGCGCCTAGAAGCAAAGCCTGCTGCAAAAATTGGCGGCGACTGCAGCGCATCTCAATCGCCATCGGTGCCGTTGAAACCCAGTTGCACACCCAGCGCTTTCGACAATTCTTTTTCGTACAGCAGATGCAGCGTATTTAACTGTCCATACAGCACTTTGAGCTGTTGTTTGCTCGCTTCCGTGGCTAACAAGCTATCCAACGGCGACTGCAGCTTGGCGAGCTGTGCCTGCAACGCGGTATAGGCTTCATCAATTTTCTGCGCCAATTCCGGCTGCTTGCTGTGCGCCAAGTTGCGCCAACCGCCGCCATCCCACAAAGCGCGACTCGCCATCACGCCTGCTTGCAACCCGCCCAGCGTATCGCCCGAACGCCATGCCTCAGCCTGATACGGCTGCGGCGTGCCATCACCCGGCTGCCCTATCGCCACGCCCAGCTTCTTGCGCATCACATCAAACGCCGTCACCTGCGCGCGCAGCAATTCCGCCAGTGGCCCCATCGCATCGGCATAGCGCGCATTGGGTGTCTGCAACAATTGCTGAGCAAATTCCTGCTGCCAGACTTTCAGGATGTGCTGTGACTGCGCCAACTGGTAGGCGGTATTTACCTGCAACAGAGAACAGTAACGCGCGCGCTGGGTGGGATCAGCGAGGTTGTGCGCGCGGTCAAACAAGATGTACTCGCTGGCTGTCAGACCGCGCACCGCCACACTGCCCTTTGCCAAGCTGTCCGCCGTCAAGGCTTCTTTTTTGTTTAACAATTCTTCCGATTGTTTAGCGGCGAGATTGCGTTTGTCGGGCCAAAACTGAATCTGCAAACCGAGATGATCCGCTGGGCTCGGCGGCACTAAAACCGGCTGCAGTGCTACCCAAGCGTGCAGCGCCGCCAACCATTGCGAGCGCACTGCCGTCAGCTCTATTTTGCCGGCACAAAACTGCTCACTTGCCGTGTGAAAAACTTGGTTGTTGTGCTGCCAGTTTGCGTATGCCGGCAGTGCAATGTTGTTGACCAAGTGCTCGGCTGTTTGCTGTTCTAGGCTCGCGGCTAATGCACTGTTTGCGCCGCACAACCCTGCAAAACAGCACGCGACTAAACTGCGATAAAACTTCATAGCGACTCCACAAATTGCACCAGCGCATCGCGCTCTTCGGCGCTCATTTGCACCACCGCCCGCTGCGATTTTTCGGCTTCACCGCCGTGCCACAAAATGGCTTCCAACACATTGCGCGCGCGGCCATCGTGCAAATACTGCGTGTGACCGTTGACGGTTTGTGTCATACCCAAGCCCCATAAAGGCGGCGTGCGCCACTCTGTACCACTGGCGAGAAACTCGGGGCGATGATCCGCCAGACCTTCGCCCATATCGTGCAGCAACAAATCGGTGTACGGGTAAATGGTTTGATTGGCCAATTCAGGCTCGGCTGCATCGGCTCGCGTGATGAATGACGGCACATGGCAACTGTGGCAGCCCGCATCCGCAAACAGCTTTTCACCTTGAGCAACAGCGGGTTTATCCAGATTGCGTCGCCCCGGCACACCGAGATTGCGCGAATAAAACAGCACTTGCGCCAAAATCTTGCGGCTCACTTCTGTGCCTTCTTTGTCGTTGCCCTTGGCTGCTTGCAGACAATCTTTCTGATGTTGCGTGCAATCATCTGCGTGATTCACGAACGAAGTCAGCCCCATGTCGCCAGCAAATGCACCGGCGTTTTGTTGATTCAAGGTTGGCTTGCCCGCCTTCCAACCAAAGCGCCCAACCACCGTTTTCTGCAACTCACCGTCCCACACGCGATTGGCGCGACCGGAAATACCATCCTGATTTTTATCGTCGGGATCTTCGTGCGCCAACAGATCGTTATCGCTAATCGCCTCCAACAAACCCAGACCGATCATCGGCGGGGCTACGCGCGCCGACATCATCACTTGTGGATCCATAGGCCCGTAAGCGAGCTCTGAAATTTGCAGCGTCGGTTTACGCAAGCTGACCGTCGTGCCATCTGCCAACTTTACTGGCTGTTCGCTGTAAGCCATACGCACGCGGCCTTCGGGTTTGAGGCCGGGGTTCGCCATGTCTTGCAACTGTCCGCCGTAAACGGGATCACCGATCACTCCATCGCGCAGCAGCTGCTCCTCCTGCCCAGCTTTAGCTGGCACAGACAATCTCACCAGCATAGAGACGGCGTTGACTGCATCGGGCGTCGGTGGATGGCCGCGCCCGTCCTTGATATGGCAGTTCTGGCAGGCGTTGGTATTGAACAAAGGGCCTAGACCATCGCGAGCCGTAGTTGAAGATGGCGCCGCCACCCACGGATTGCGGAAAAAACTGTTGCCGACACTGAAATCCACGCGGCGCGAAGGCGGCAAATTCGCCGATGGCAGTGAGTACGCGTTAGCACCCTGTTCAAATGTGGTGGTTGCTCCACCTGGCAGCGCTGGATTGCCAACCGACAGCAAGGAGTTCGGCGCGATCTCTGCCTGCGCGGACGCGGAGGTCCACAACAGTAGAGATACAAGCGTGATAGGGCGCAAGCGGGACACTGAAAGTAAACGCGACAACATAACGAAACTACACCTCCACTTTCAGTGACAAGGATTAGAAAACAATCAGAATTTGTGATCCGCCGTATCAGGATTCAAATCTTGAATGCCCAGCGCCTTAGCTGCAGCTTCGATATCCGCAGTCTGCGCAACCAACGCATCAATACCCGCTTTTACCAATGCGTTGCCTTCGGCATTATCGGCGGCGATCAACTGATCAAAATGCTTGCCCGCATTTGCGCTGTCCACTAGCGCTTGCATTGCTTTTTCGGTGTTGGCTAATTTTTCTTGCAGCGCAGCATCAACAGCGGCGTCGTGCTTTTGCACCAACGACGACAAGCTCGCACCTTTCAGCACGCTGCCATCCAAACGATGAAACTCACCGAGATAAATATTGCGAATACCTTTTGCGTTATAGAAATGCGAATTGTGCGTGTTGTCACTGAAGCAATCGTGCTCGTCTTCAGTAGAGTTTGCTTCCAGCGCCACTTTCATGCGCTCTCCCGCCAACTCTCCTAAAGAAAGGCTACCCATACCAAACAGCATTTTGCGCAAACCTTGTTCGGCGCTTTCTTTCGCCAAAGTGGCGCGATAGTTGTCTGCGTTTGGCTGCCACTGCGCCACCATGTCTTGCAAATCTTTCACCAGCAAAGTTGTCGCCGCTTTCAAGAATTCCGCACGACGCTCGCAATTCCCGCCGGTGCAGGCATCACCTTTAGCGTAGTCCGTGGCAGGACGATTACCGGCACCAGGAGCTGTGCCATTTAAATCTTGTCCCCACAACAAAAATTCAATGGCGTGGTATCCCGTGGCGACATTGGCTTCGCTGCCACCCAACTCGTTCAAACTCGCCAATACTTCAGGCGTGATGGTGGAAAGATCCAAAGTTTTCTCGCCCACTTTCAACGAAGTATTGGCGACAACATTGGCGGCAGCACCTGGGTTGCCCAACGCGGATTGATAGCTAGGCGCGACATAATCAATCAAGCCCTCATCCAATGGCCACGCGTTCAACTGACCTTCCCAGTCATCCACAACTGCGTTACCAAAACGAAACACTTCACTTTGCATGTAGTAAGGACGCGCGGCCAGCCAAGCAGCGCGTGCAGCTTGCAAATTAGCATCGGTCGGCTCAGCAATCAGCTTATCAACAGTCGTCTGCAAGGCTTGGGCGGCTGTCAGGGAATCACTGAACACAGCCAAAGCTATATCGCTGTAATGCTCGACCACCGCACGCGCAGCGGCATCGGCTTGCACCGGCGCAGCCTCTGCTGGCTGCGGTGTTTCAGCAGCAGGCACAGCTTGCTCAACTGCGGCAGGCTTGGCGGTATCGTCTTTACCACAACCGGACAGAATGAGCGCCAGCGACAAAGTGCCTGCACTCAGAATCAATGAATAAAACGGGAATGGTCGACGCATAAAAATCTCCAACGGGGAATGTAACAACCCGCGAATGATAATGATTTTTATTGACCCTGTGCAGTGCACCAAACCCTGTCGACTAAACTTTCTTGCCCCAAATCAAAAAACAGCCAACATCTTGGAGCGCTACTGTTCCTACTCTTCCAGCAAGGAGCGCAGCATCCACGCCGTTTGTTCATGAATCGCGATGCGCTGGGTGAGCAAATCTGCCGTCGGTTCATCGCTGGCTTTGTCGACACAGGGAAACAATTGACGCGCCGTGCGCGCCACCGCCTCATGCCCCTGCGCCAAAATTTTTACCATTTCCAAGGCTTTAGGAGGCTGTGCTGGCGTATCCGGCAGCGATGCCAATTTGCTAAACGCCGCATAACCGCCGGGTGCGATATGCCCCAATGAACGGATGCGCTCCGCAATGGGGTCTACCGCGTTCCACAGTTCGGTGTACTGCCCCATAAACATCACATGCAGGGTGTTAAACATCACACCCGTTACATTCCAATAGAGGATTGTGCGTGGTGAGATACAGCGTGTAGGTATCCGCCAATAAATGACTCAAACCATCTGCAATAGCAGCGCGATCTTTTTCGCTGATACCAATATCAATTACCGTCGATTTTTTACCCATGACACCACACCTCTCGTTTGACGAACATACAAACTGCTAAAGGGACAATTCCCACTGCGGCAAATAACCCACTTCATCTTCTACCACTACCGCATCAGCGCAAATCCACCAATCACCCACCGCCAACAACTGCTTGTCTTGATAAATCAGCGGCGTGCGCTCGCGCAACCAAGGAGGAATCGCACATTCTTGAAACAATTTTTTTAAGGATTGTGAATGCTCGCGGCCATGCGGGCGACAGCGCACGCCTTCGCGCGCAAAACTCACGGTGAGTGGACGCGTGTTGTCGAGTCGCATGCCCTGCCCGCACACCGAAGAAAAAGACAGTTGACCAAAACTGGCATTGCTCAACAAATCATCTACGCTGCACTGCCAAATGCGCTCGCCATCTAACGGCGGCAATTGCGGCATCACATAAATGCGTCCTTGATAACGGCGACACTGCCACTCGTCCCACTCAATTTGCGGTGAGGAATCCACACGCGAGTCCATCGCTTGCGCTTGAATGGCATCCAAAATTTTGTGACCGGGAACGGGCACTCCGCAACGCATAAACCACAAGCGCAACACATTGCGCCGCCGCGCACGCGACAGACCCAACAGATACGAATACGCCAACGAATAACCAAAACGCTCGGAGTGTGGATAACAGGCAAAGTAATCAATTTCTGCCAACTCATCATTCACCGCATCTGCTTCGCCACACCAATCCATACTGCGCGCAATGGATTGATCAGCCTGCGGCCAGCGTGCGCGCAACACAGGCAACACCTGCTCGCGCAAATAATTCCTATCAAAATGCGGATCGCTGTTCGATTCGTCTTCCACCCAACTCAACTGGTGTTGGATTGCGTAGTCGCGCAGCTCTGTTTGCGGGCGTGCCAACCACGGCCGATACAGACAGCCACCACCTAAGCGACGCCACTCTGGCATACCGCCCAAACCGCGCACACCCGAGCCACGCAACAAGCGCAGGAAAAAAGTTTCAATTTGATCGTCAGCATGATGTGCCATCAACAACACATCGCCATAGCCCACGCGACTGGAAAAAATATCGTAGCGCGCTTGTCGCGCGGCATTTTCCAAGCCACTGCCATTGCGCACGACCGCAACGCGTTCGGCAAAAAAATCGACGCCCAAATCGTGCGCGATAGCCGCACAGTGCGCTTGCCAAGCATCGGCATTGGGGCTCAACCCGTGGTTCACATGCAACGCCAAAATTTCTTGCGGCAAATCCAATGCAACAACAGCGTGCAGCAAGGCGTGAGAGTCTGCGCCGCCGCTGTAAGCGACAATAAAGCGCTCTGCATCGTGAAAACCTTCCAGCTTTTCTCGCAACAGTTCGCGCAGCGCATCACTCATAGCAAGACTTATCCCTTTGTAAGCTATTTATGGATTTCCAAAACTCATCAAGCGCTGATAGCGCTGCTCCAGCAACACATCCGTCGATTTCTGCAACAAACCATCCAACTGCTGCGCCAAGGTCTCGCGCAAGCTTTTCGCCATTTCTTCCAAGCTGCGGTGTGCACCGCCCAGTGGCTCAGGAATAACATGATCGACAATACCTAACTCCAACAGCGTTTGCGAAGTAACGCCCATCGCCTCCGCCGCCAATGGCGCTTTCTCTGCTGTTTTCCAAATAATATTGGCGCAGCCTTCCGGCGAAATAACAAAATAAGTGGCGTATTGCAGCATATTGATTTGATCACCAATACCAATACCCAGCGCACCGCCAGAGCTACCCTCGCCGATCACCGTGCAAATCATCGGCGTGCGCAAACGCGACATCACTGCCAGATTTTGTGCAATCGCTTCTGAAATACCGCGCTCTTCTGAGTCGATGCCAGGATAGGCCCCCGGTGTGTCGATCAAGGTCAACACCGGCAGACGAAAGCGCTCGGCCATCTCCATCAAACGCAGCGCTTTGCGATAGCCTTCTGGCTTGGGCATACCAAAATTGCGCGCCACTTTTTCCTGCACCGTGCGGCCTTTCTCCTGGCCGATCACCATCACAGGCTTGTCTTCCAAACGCGCAACGCCGCCGATGATGGATTTGTCATCGCCGAAACGGCGGTCGCCGTGCAATTCATCAAACTCTGTAAACAAATGCGGAATGTAATCCAAGGTATAAGGACGCTGTGGATGGCGCGCCACTTGCACCACTTGCCACGCACTGAGATCGCTATAAATTTTTTCCGTTTGCTTGCGGCTTTTTTCACGCAATTTTCCCAATTCATCGGCGATGTTCACGCCGGAATCATTGCCCACCAATTGCAGCTCTTCGATCTTGGCTTCCAACTCGGCAATGGGTTGTTCAAATTGAAGGTAGTTATACGCCACTGGTTACTCCACTCGCTATGGCTTTGTTATCAATACTGCACGCGCACGGCGGCAAATCCGAGCCGCGCACGCAGGGCGCGCAACAACTCATCGGTCGGGCTAATGTGCCACGCAGCACCCGCCACGAGTTCACCCCTCGCCAGCTGCCCTTGGTACACAAACTGCAACCCGCACCCCTCTGTCTGCCGGAAAGGCTGAATCAGTTTGCCGATCAGCGCCACCGCCGATTCTCGGCTGGTTTGCAGCGAGCTCAGTGTCTCAGCATCAAGCGCAATCTGCAAATAGCGCGCTTGTTCATGGCGCACTTGCGTAAAGTCTCTGACTTGTGATGCCCGCAGCGCCAAAGCGTTCCGATATTCGTCTTTATTGACTACACCCTCTACCACGAGCAAGCGCCCCAACTCCAGCTTGTCGCGCGCGCGCTCGTACTCTTCAGCGAACACCGTTGCCTCTAGGCGACCACTGCGATCATCCAGCAACACTGAGGCCATGTTCTTGCCACTTTTGGTCTTGCGCACGCGCACATCCACCACCAAGCCAGCCACGCGCTGAGGGCTGCGATTGGGCTCGACATCCGCGATACGGTTTTTCACCAGCACACGCAGCTCGTCTTGATACTCCTCAACCGGATGCCCTGTGAGGTACAAACCCAGCGTGTCTTTTTCACCCTGCAAACGGTCGCGCATAGACCACGCCGAAACCTGCCGATAATCCGCGTACACATCACCGCTAGCTTCAACGGCAGTCGATACCACATCGCCAAATAAGTCAGCCATGCCTGCACTTTGGTTTTTATGTTTTTGGCCGGATGCTTGTACGGCATCAGCCAGTGCAGCCATCAACACTGCGCGCGCGCGATCAATCGTGCTCTCGGCCACTAAATTATCTAAAGCCCCACAACGCACCAACGCTTCCAATGCGCGCTTGTTGAGTTTGTGTTGATCGACACGCGCACAAAAATCAAATAAATCGACAAATTCTCCCTGCTCGCGGCGCGAGGCGACAATGGATTCAATCGCTCCTTCGCCCAAACCTTTGATCGCGCCCAAACCGTAAATGATGCGCGAAGATTCATCGACCGTGAAATGAAAATCACCGCTGTTCACATCCGGCGGCAACAGGGTCAAGCCCATCGCACGACACTCTTCAATAAATGTCACCACCTTGTCGGTTTTATCCATATCCGACGAAATGGTAGCCGCCATAAATTCAGCGGGATAATGTGCTTTTAACCACGCTGTTTGATATGACACCAGCGCGTACGCCGCCGAGTGCGATTTGTTAAAACCGTAACCGGCAAATTTTTCCATCAAATCAAACAGGCCGCCGGACTGCGCTTCGCTGATACCGCGCGCACTGGCGCCTTCCATAAACTTGCCGCGCTCTTTCGCCATTTCTTCCGGCTTTTTCTTACCCATCGCACGGCGCAACATATCCGCGCCGCCCAGTGTGTAATTCGCCATCACCTGCGCAATCTGCATAACTTGCTCTTGATAAACGATTACGCCATAAGTGGGGCGCAATACCGCGTCAAGATCATCGTGGTGCAATTCGACGGTTGGATACGCCACCTTGGCTCTGCCGTGCTTGCGGTTGACGAAATCGTCTACCATGCCGGACTCCAGCGGCCCCGGACGATACAGCGCCACTAAAGCGATCAAATCTTCAAAACAATCGGGCTGCAATTTGGCGATCAGTGTTTTCATGCCACTGGATTCCAACTGGAATACCGCCGTGGTTTGCGCCTTCTTTAACAACTCGTAGGTTAATTTGTCATCAAGCGGGATATCGGCAATATCCAGCGCCACTTCACCATTTTTTGCACGCACCGGATTGATGATTTTCATCGCCCAGTCGATGATGGTCAGCGTGCGCAAGCCCAAAAAGTCAAACTTTACCAGGCCGGCTTCTTCAACATCATTTTTATCAAACTGCGTTACCAAACCGCCGCCAGACTCATCACAGTACAGCGGTGAAAAGTCGATCAACTGCGTCGGCGCGATGACCACACCACCTGCGTGTTTGCCGACATTGCGTGTCAAACCTTCCAACTGCAGCGCCATATCCCAAATCTCTTTGGCATCGGCATCATGGGTTAAAAAATCGCGCAAAATTTCTTCGCGCTTGTAGGCTTCTTCTAAAGTCATGCCCACTTCAAACGGAATCATTTTGGATAACTTATCCGCCAAACCGTAGGATTTACCCTGCACGCGCGCCACATCGCGCACCACCGCTTTCGCTGCCATGGTGCCAAAGGTGATGATCTGTGACACCGCATCGCGACCGTAGGTGTCAGCCACATAACTGATCACACGATCGCGCCCATCCGTACAGAAGTCGATATCAAAATCCGGCATGGACACCCGCTCTGGATTCAGAAAGCGCTCGAACAGCAAGTCGTATGCCAGCGGATCCAAATCCGTAATCTTTAACGCATAAGCCACCAGTGAGCCAGCGCCAGAGCCGCGCCCAGGTCCCACCGGAATACCATTATTTTTTGCCCATTGAATGAAATCCATCACCACCAAAAAGTAGCCTGGAAATTTCATTTGATTGATAACCGACAACTCGAAAGCGAGACGCTCTTCATACACTTTGCGTTTGCTGCCATCGGGATCTGAGCCTGCCGGCAATAATTTTGGCAAGCGCTCTGCCAAGCCTTGCTGAGAAACTTGCTCGAAAAATTGTTCAATGGTTAGGTCGGCAGGCACGGGATAATTAGGCAAAAACGGTTTGCCCAATTGCAGTACCACATTGCAGCGTTTAGCAATTTCTACGGTATTGGCGAGCGCCTGCGGCAAATCGCTAAACAATTCCTGCATTTCTTGCACGGATTTTAAGTATTGCTCCTCACTGTAACGGCGCTCGCGGCGCGGATCATCCAGAGTGCGACCGTCATTGATACACACACGCACTTCGTGCGCTTCAAAATCTTCGCGCTCAATAAAACGCACATCATTGGTTGCCACCAGTGGGCAATTTGCTTCCACCGCCAAAGCCACGGTGGCGTGCAAACAATCTTCATCACCCGCGCGATTAGTGCGCTGCACTTCCAGATAAAAACGCCCGGGAAAATACTGCTGCCAAGTTTGCAGCAAAGACTTCGCTTCATCGGCATGCCCCGACTGCAAGGCGCGACCTACATCCCCCAGCCTGCCTCCTGACAACACAATCAGACCTTCATTCAACTCATGCAGCCACTGCCGCTGAATAACCGCGCGCCCCTGTGACTGCCCGTGTTGATACGCCCGCGAAATCAGCTGTGTGAGATGACGATAACCCTGCTCGTTTTGCGCCAAAGCCGTTACCACTGTAGGCTGCGATAAATCATCACCATCACCCAGCCAAAGATCACTGCCGATAATCAGCTTGATGCCCTTGGCTTGTAGCGCTTTGTAGCACTGAATCAATCCAAAAAAATTACAAATATCTGTAACAGCCACAGCGGGCATATCCAATGCGCGCAGACGATCAACGAGCGCATCCGTGGTAACCAGCCCATCAACCAGCGAGTATTCCGTATGAAGGCGCAAATGGATAAATGTCGAGGTGGTCACAAATCCCATCCATTAAGATGAATGCCTGTCTACCTCAGGCATAGGCGAGACATTATACTCGACCCACCATCGGTTCAATTTACACAGCATTGCATTGGAATTTTCATGAGCAGCCCACTACCGCACAAGCTACAAAAAATCTTCGAACAGACCTTGGCATTGGTGTTGCCAACCGCCATCCGATCTGGTGGACCGGTGTTGGTGATAATGAAACGCGAAGACGGCGAGCCTACACAGGACAAACGCGGCATTTTCATCCAACAATTCAAAAGAGGCTTATCCGAACAGTTTGCGCAACTGGCTAAAAAACCGGATGACAAAAATACAGCGCCCACCAAAAAAATTGAGAATACGCGCGAGGCCATGGAAGAGCGCATCAGCAAATACTCGCTGGTCGATTCCGAACTACTCGAAGTACAACTGTTAATAGATCGCCTCTGCAACGCCTTACAAATAGAACACCAGTACGACGCAGATTGTCTCACTATGCGTCTTGAACGCATGGCTGGCATCACCATCGAACGCAGCAGCAACCCACTGTGCACCAAACATCTCACGGCAGTTTTCCTGCAGTGCTGCGATGTATTACAACCGACCAAGACAGCGCGCGATGCCGCCATGACCAACTGGGGCAAAGCACTGAAAGAGGCTTACCCGCAATGGCTGAAACAACTGAATCAACTATTGATCAAGCAACATATTCTGCCGCGCCTTGATCTCGACGATATCAACCGCCGTTACGAGAAAAAAAATCAAGACAAAGCGCGCGAAATGCGTAAAAACTTGATCGAGGATATCACCGGAAAACCTCAAAACACGGATGATGGCATCAACAACGCCGAGCTGATGCAATCGCTAAAAACGTTGGTGTCCAATGCTGCAGCCGCCAACCCAGAATTGAATAAGCACATTGTCACTGGCGCAGCGGGCGGCGCAATTGCTTCAAAAGCTGAAGTATTTGAAGCAGTCAGCAACATCTCCAGCGATACGCAAATCAATATAGAAACCGGTTACCGCGAACTGCCCGCCCAAGTTAAGTCACTGGCTGAAAAAGTCGCCGCCCTAACCGAAATGCAATCCAAGGCGCTGGACAACCAAACACAAAACACCGTCTCTCTTTTGTCGATGATGTTTGATCGTCTACAGAATGAAGAACAGATTGCTGCACCTATCAAGCCGTTGATCGATGAACTGCAAATCCCCATTCTGAAAGTCGCCGTACAAGATCATGAATTCTTCTCAAATCCAGATAACTCTGCGCAAGAACTCATCAATGAAATTGCACAAGTAGGCACACAGTGGACACCCAAGCAAAATGTCAATAAAGACCCGTTCTATAAAAAAATATCAGCTCTTGTCGATGACATCAGCACAGCCTCTGAAACTATCGATAACCACGAAGAATTTTTTGAAGGAAAACTGGTTACCCTGAAAGACTTTCTGGAGCGCGAAAAACAGCGCTCTGCATTATTGGAAGAGCGAATTATCCAAGCCGAGTCTATGAAGGCGAGAACAGAATCCGCGCGCGAAACTTCAGAAAAGATCGTTTTAAAGAAAATTGTTCGCCATAATGCACAGCAACATACCGCTACTTTCCTGCAAGAATACTGGCAACATGTTTTATTTTTCTACATCAATCGCGATGAAGATTATCACTCGGAAGAGCAAGAACAAGCACGAAAAATTATCGATGATCTCTTGATTTTTAAGCAAGAAACACTGGATACTGATTTCAATAAAGTGTTTGAGTCTATTCTCTGGCACCTGCATCACATCGGACTGGCACTCGCCGAACAAGAACAAACACAAAGCAACCTACGCAATGAATTTAACAGTGGGCAGCAGGCGATCAAAGATGCCTTGGCTGCCGCCGCTGAAGCTGCCAATAAAGCCGCCGAACGCGAGGAAGCCGCTGCGCGTGCAGCGGCCGAGCTTTCTAGTGCTGTCAGCAACATCTTGGAACGCAAAGAAACTCAAAGCACACCATCACCTGCAGCAACTACTACTGCAACTATCGCACCCATTGCCGAATTCACGAATGAAGCCATCTTTGGCTCACCATCATCTTCACCGGCCGCTAGCGACATCAGTTTTGAACTTGACCAGCCGTTACTGGATGAAATCATTCTCGATGATGACGATGAGATAGAGGAAGAGTTAGCCGCAGAGGAAGAGCTATTTGTCGAAGATATTTTCGATAAGCAGGCCGACATGCTGCGAGCAGACACTTGGTTCCGACTCAGCAATGCGACCCACGATAAGCTTAAAGTCAAACTGGCTGCAATTATCAAACATAACGGCAATTACATTTTTGTAAATCGCGAAGGTGTAAAAGTCATCACTGCCAAAAAACCAGAAGTTGCCGAGTTATTACGCAGTGGCGAACTCAGCATTATCGATGACACAATCTTTTTTGATCGCGCCCTAGAATCCGTCATTCAATCGCTGCGGCAATGATGCGCGCCACCGGCGCATAGGAGCGTCGGTGTAGGGCGGTTACGCCGTGGCGCTGTAGCGCAGCCAAATGTTTTGCTGTTGGGTAGCCTTTGTGATCGGCAAATCCATAATCAGGATACTGCTCATCTAGCAAAGCCATTTCGCGATCGCGCTGCACTTTCGCAAGAATAGAAGCTGCACTGATAGCAGCCACACGACTATCCCCCTTCACCACCGCTTCCGATGGATACGACCACTGCGGCAGGCGATTGCCATCGACTAACACAAACTCTGGTTGTATTTTTAATGCCGCTACGGCACGGTGCATCGCCAACAAACTAGCCTGCAAAATATTTATCGCATCAATTTCTTGCGGCGTAGCGCGTCCCATCGCCCAACACAGCGCCTTCTCTTGTATTTCAACAAATAAAGCTTCGCGCTTTTTTTCACTGATTTTTTTTGAATCTGCCAAACCTTTGATCGGTTTACTGGGATCAAGAATGACTGCTGCTGTCACCACATCACCAACCAAAGGTCCGCGCCCAACTTCATCCACACCAGCGAGTAAGGCGCCTTGATAAGCACAAATATATGCGCCACCTTCTATACGCGTCACGGCATTATTTTTCCTGCAAAGCCACAATAGCTCGTGCAGCACAACGATCGGCATCGCGCTGAATATCTCGATGTATCGCTGTAAATTGTTGCTGCAAATTTTTTACTTGCTCTGGGTTATTCAGCAAGCTCAATAACGCACCGCCCAAATTTTCTACGGTTGCATCATCTTGCAAAAACTCCGGCACCAATTTTTTATTGGCTAACAAATTGGGCAGTGACACATAGGGCACTTTTAACAAGCGTGAAATAATAGCGAAGGATAGCCGCGCCATTTTGTAAGCCACCACCATCGGCCTCTTGAGCAGCATGGCTTCTAAAGCTGTTGTGCCTGAGGCCATCAGCACGGCATCACTGGCAGCCATACACAGATGCGACTGCCCATCCACTAAACGCACCGTGATATCCGAATAATTGGCCAGCATTGTCATCAGCTGCGCCTTGCGCGCCGCATTGGCGGCTGGCATTACAAAAGTCACATCCTTTTTCTGCGCCGCACACCATCGCGCCACATCCAAAAACAGACAACCCATGCGCGCCACCTCACCGGCACGACTACCCGGCAACAATGCAATAACAGGTGCAGTCTGCGAGATTGACAGCGCAGAACGCGCCGTCGCACCGTCATTCTCCAGCGGAATACTATCTGCCAAAGAGTGCCCTACACACACGGCTTGCAACGAAGGGTAACTTTTAGCGCGATCGCGATAAAATTTTTCCTCGAACGGAAACAGCGTCAACACCACATCGGCAGCGCGCGCAATTTTTTTAATCCGCCCTTGCCGCCATGCCCACACCGACGGACTGACATAGTGCACTGTTTTAACGCCCGCACTACGCAATGCTTCTTCCAATGACAAATTAAAATCTGGCGAATCAATACCAACAAAAACATCGGGAGGATTGGCGAGAAAATGTTCGCGCAAACATCGCCGAATGCGCAGCAACTCAGGCAAGCGCTTGAGAGGCTCGATCAAACCCATTACAGCCAAACGATCTTGCGGAAAAAAACTGTGGCAGCCTTCAGCCTCCATCAGTGAACCGCCTATGCCTTCCACATGCAAACTCGGGTAATGTTCACGCAACGCGCGTATCAAGCCCGCGCCGAGAATGTCACCAGAAGCTTCACCGGCAACAATCCCCACTCTGAAAGTTTTTTTACTCACAGCAATTCGTGGTTAACGCACAATGCCGCGCGTCGAACTGCGCAAAGATTCAATAAAAACATCCAATGGCGGGCAATCTGAATGCATCACCTCTAATTCAGACAAGGCCTCTTCCAAAGTTAAGCCTTCGCGATACACCGTTTTATATGCGCGGTTCAACACGGTGAGTTGTTCGCGCGTAAAGCCGCGGCGTTTTAATCCTTCTAAATTGATGCCGCGCGCTTCTGCAGGATTACCGTAAGCCAACACAAAGGCGGGAATATCTTTTCCTACCGCCGTCCCCATACCAGTAAAAGCGTGTGCGCCGATGTGTACGCGCTGGTGCACCAAAGTGTATCCGCCGAGCACCGCCCAATCATCAACATGAACATGCCCAGCTAACGCGGTGTTGTTAACCAAAATAGTGTTGTCGCCAATTACGCTGTCATGCCCAACATGCACATACGCCATCAACAAATTGTGATTGCCGATTGTCGTCTCTGCGCGATCTTGAATCGTACCGCGATGAATCGTAACGCCCTCGCGAATAACATTGTGATCCCCGATAACCAATCGCGTTTCTTCGCCGCGGTATTTAAGATCGGGCGTATCATCGCCCACCGTGGAAAATTGATAGATACGATTATGTTTCCCGATAGTTGTGGGACCTTTCAGTACGCAGTGTGAAGCGATCTCTGTACCTTCGCCAATCTCTACACCGGGCCCGATGATGGTCCACGGTCCGACTATAACATCGCTCGCCAAACGAGCAGCGGGATCAACAATTGCGCGAGGATCAATCATGATCTCCACACTCACACTTTACGATCCGCACACAAAATAGTGCCTTCGCTGGCTAACTCGCCATCCACCAATGCGCGGCAAGCAAATTTCCAAATGCCGCGTTTTTCCGAAATGATACTAGCCTCTAAACGCAAGCGATCACCCGGCACTACAGGACGCTTGAAACGCACATCATCGGCACCGACAAAATAGTAAATAGAGCCATCCTGCGGTTTTTTATTCATGGTTTTAAAACCGAGAATCCCCGCCGCTTGCGCCATCGCTTCAATAATTAACACCCCAGGAAATACTGGAATTTCAGGGAAGTGACCATTAAAAATTGCTTCGTTGATGGTGATGTTTTTGAAGGCAACAATCGACTCACCTTCTTTTAATTCCACTACACGATCCACCAACAGGAATGGATAACGATGTGGCAAGTATTCACGAATTTCCTTCACATCCATCAACATATTTTTACCTTCTTTTTATAAGCTGTAGTTTTACCAATCAGAATTACAACGAATGATCTTAATGTTTTTCCAATGCGCGCACGCGCTGAAAAAGTGTTTCCAACTGTAAAAACCGCACAGCACTTTTGCGCCATGCGACTGTTTTCGTCAAGGCCGTACCCGATGAATACGAGCCTGACTCGCTGATTGACCCCGTCACCAGACTCTTGGCTGTGATATGCACTCTATCTGCAATACGCAAGTGACCGACGATACCCACCGCACCGGCAATTGTGCAATGCTGGCCAATTTCCGTACTACCAGCAATACCGGTACATGCAGCAATTGCTGTGTACTTACCGACTTTCACATTGTGCGCAATCTGGACAAGATTATCGATAATCACACCGTCTTCGATGACTGTATCATCCAGCGCACCGCGATCAATACAGGTGTTGGCGCCGATTTCCACACCATCACCAATCACCACACCGCCCAACTGGTGAATTTTTTGCCAGCCGTTTGCACCTTGCGAAGAAAAATTTGGCGCGAAACCAAAACCATCGGCACCGATCACTGCACCACTATGAATCACGACATTCGCGCCAATCTTGACACCGTGATAAATCGTAACGCGCGAATGTAAGAAGCTGTGAGCGCCAATCACACTAGCCCTACCTACCGAGCAACCAGCACCCAACACAACGCCTTCTCCAATCACCACATCAGCGGCGATCACGCAATGCGCGCCAATCGATGCGGTCGGTGCAATGCGGGCAGAGGGATCTATCACTGCGGCTGCATGAATGCCTGACTCGCATTGCACAGATTCAGCAAAAAGTGCCGAAATCTTGGCGTAATCCAGATAGGGGTTTTCAGAAAGCAAATAGGGAACAGGGCAATCGACTGCAGCTTCTGCTTTAAGAATGACCGCGGCAGCTTGCGTTTGCTGCAGCTGCCCGCGATACGCCGTATTGGAAAAAAAACTAATCGCACTAGCATCTGCATTCGCCAAGGTTGCAATACCTTGTACGCAGCAATCACCAGCCGCCCCCCCTGATAGTGTCAGGGAGAAACGCTCAGCAATTTCGGCGAGCGTATAGCTCCGGTGCATTTTTATTTTTTGCTAGAAGAAGCTGCGTTCAGCTTGGCAGTCACTTTGGATGTGATATCAAAGGTCGAATCAGCGTGGATAACGGCCTTTCTATCCATCAACAAACCGATACCTTCTGATTCAACAATACTTTTTACAGCACTTTCTAAGCGCGGTCCGATGTTATCCATCAATCGTTTGCCTGCTACTTGGCGCTCCGCATTCAGCTTGCGAACAATCAGCTCGAAATCAGCTTGCTTAAATTCCATTGTTTTCTGTTTGTCCTGCGCACCAGCACCACCACCCTCAATCGCAGAGCGCAAACTAGTAATTTCTTTTTTCAATTTTTCTGCATCAGTGATCATCTTGGCAATATCAGAGCGCGCTTCAAACGCTTTCATTTCTGACTTGGCCATGTTGGTGCTCAGGATGGCTTCTTGTACATCCAACACCGCCACCTTACTGCCTTCTGCAACAGCGATCGGAGCCAACACCAACGCAGCAACAACTGCCATTACTTTGATTGCTTTATTCACGATAAAAACTCCACCTAGCATTGATTAAACCTGAACGACAAATAATACATCGGCCGCCATCAAAAAAATGTTAACTACTTTAGAAACTCTGTCCCATGGAAAACTGGAACACCTCTGATTCATCATCACTACCCGCATTCAGCGGCTTAGCAATACTAAACATCAATGGCCCAAAGCTAGTAATCCATGTCAGACTTACGCCAGTTGAATACCGCATATCCGCAGGGCTAAAGCTAAAGCTGTCACAGTTAATTTGTTTTTCCCCTTTTTCTCGCACAATTCTGCCGTTAAGAATTGTCGGAACTGCATCACTGCAATCGGTATCGTAAACATTGCCCATATCGAGAAACACTGATGTTTGCATGGATGTTTGATCTTTTACAAACGGCGTTGGCACAATCAGATCAATACTGCCATCCATCACTACATTGCCACCGATAGGATCATCATCACCATCCAAGGAATTTGTTTCTATCAACTTATCTCCGTTTGCCGTCAACACAGAAACATAAGCAAGTTGACCATTAGGCAATGCAGCGTATTGGAAAGCTCGAGCTGGCGTACCGCGCGGCCCTAAAGTATTGCGTTTAAAACCACGCACGGAACCGAAGCCACCACCATAGAAGTTCTCAAAAAATGGCAGTTCATCTGTACCGCCGTAACCCATGCCATAGCCAAAACGGCCACGAAAACGCACTGTGTATTTATCATTGATCGGTTTGAATACTTGGCCGCGATAAACCGCTTTGAAATATTCCAAATCACTGACAAACGGTGCAGTACCTTCAAAGGCAATGCTTTGCGAAAATCCACTGGTGGGCAATTTAGCTTTGTTCAAAGTAGACTGACTCCAGCTTGCCGTCAGCTTGATATCGTCGAAGCTGGTGCCGTGACGATCCAGAAAGCCCTTATAGGCGGGGCCTGCCGTCATGCCTGCGTATGTTCCAGTCGCAGGAAATTGCGTTACACAGCTCGCTGGATTGGCCAAACACACTTGGTCGACATAAGGAATACTAGGATCTGGCAACAACGGTGTACCCGAAATCTCTTGCGCAGGCGCCGATCCCACTTTGATATTGTTGTGTGCGTAACCGATGCCAAATTGCAGTCGTTCAATTTCTGAAATTGGATAGCCAAAATTCATATCTAAACCATAACTATCAACCGAGTAATCTGACACGTTGTAATTAGAAAGATCTCTCGCTGTGTAATACAGGTTAAACCCACGACTCACGCCATCCACCGTGTAATAAGGGTCGTTGTAGCGAAAACTAATTTGATCCATGTATGAGCTGGTGCTGATATTCACACCTACTTGTTTGCCCGTACCCATAAAATTATCTTGTTGAATACTGCCGCCCAGAATCAAACCCGACCCCTGCGCAAAACCAACGCTGGCACCGATACTGCCTGATGGTTGCTCTTCCACTGTGTATTCCACATCAATTTGATCGCCAGTACCTGGAACATCTGTCGTCTTCACATCAACGGTTTTGAAATAACCTAAACGCTCCAAGCGCGTTTTGGACTGTTCAATTTTTGATGCATCGGCTGTTGCTGATTCCATTTGACGCATTTCACGACGCAACACTTCATCTGCTGTCTTGGTATTGCCTTTGAAATTGATGCGATTCACATAAGCGCGATGGTGCGGCAAAACCGAAAAGGTAATTTTTACCGTTTTATCTGCTTCGTTGCGTTCAGGCACTGGTTTAACCTCTGCATAGGTGTAACCTTCATTGCCCAATCGCTTACTAATGGACGATTGCGAATTTGTCAGATTCACCTGCGAAAACACAGCACCCGGCTTGAGCGTGACCAATCCACGCATTTCATCTTCTGGAATAATCAATTTCCCTGCAAATTCAATATCACTAACGGTATACACCTCACCTTCGTGAATATTGACTGTAATAAAAATTGCTTCTTTATTATCCGACAATGACACCTGTGTCGATTCAATTTCAAAGCGCAGGTAGCCGCGATCCATGTAATAAGAGCGCAAGCGCTCCAAATCACCTTCCATTTTTTCACGCGCATACTTGTCATTGCTAGTTGCCCATGACAACCAGTTGGATGTTTCAGACTGGAACAAATTCAATAGATCTTCTGTTGGAAACACCGCATTGCCAATAATATTGATCGCTTTGATTCTAGCGACTTCACCTTCATCAATACCGATAGAAATGCCAACACGGTTGCGCGGCAAATTACGCACTTCTGTCTTTACTTTTGCGCCGTAACGCCCCTGCGCAACATACTGCCTTTCCAACTCAGAGCTCATTGCTTCCAGCGTAGATGGTTTGTAGATTTGTCCTTCTGACAGACCAGATTTTTTTAGCGCATCATTTAAATCTTCTGTTTTAATCACTTTGTTGCCAGAGATACTGACTTCCGCAACCGTTGGTCGTTCTACCACTTTAATGACCAACACATCGTGATCGCGATTGATTTGAATGTCGTCGAAATAACCTGTGCGGAACAAAGAACGGGTCAAATCTTGCAATTGGCTTGCATCAATCTCATCACCGGTATTCACAGGCAAAGCAGCAAACACTGAACCCGACGAAACGCGCTGTAACCCTTCAATGCGGATATCTGCCACTCTGAATGTATCTGCCGCGTGAGAGACAGACGCAAGCAGCGTCAATAGCAACCCTGCAAAAAAGACCCGCTTTTTAATTACATCAATCACTCAAAATCCCCTGTGCGAGCCGAAAAACCATCAGCTCACCCTTAACCGATATAGCAATTTACTCACATCACAGCCTGAGCAAATCATTGTAAATAGCAAACAACATCAACCCGATGATAAGGGTCATCCCTACCTGAGTACCTAGCTGCTGGATGCGTTCAGATACTGGGCTTCCCTTGGCAGCCTCGATTAGATAAAGCAACAACAGACCACCATCCAACACGGGAATGGGCAGCAAATTCACTACGCCCAAATTGATACTGAGAATGGCCAGCATGCGGCAGAACACCGCTAGGCCATGCTCGCTGAATCGCCGGCCACTTTAGCAATGCCAAGGGGACCGCTCAAGTTTTTTGGCGATAAGTTGCCAACAATCAATTTCTGTAGTGTCACCAGCAATAACTGGGATTGGCTCGCCGTTTCACGGACTCCCTTCTGAAACGCCTGCCAGGGCGAGTTACTGACAAGCCGTGTGTACTGCTTGCCTAGAGGTGGCGTACCAATTTGCGCGCCTATCTGTCCGATAGCTTTGCCCTGAGAGTCGACCACACGAGCCGGCGTAATAACGATTTCCTGCCACGCACCCTGCCTCCGCACACCCAATACCAATGCTTGCTCCGGCTTGCTGCGCACAACTTCAAGCCAGCTCTCCACGCTATCCACCGGCTTGCCATCCAGCTTTTCGATGATATCGCCTGCCAGCAAACCCGCTGTTTCTGCGCGACTCTGTGGCATGACCTCACGCACCTGCACAAACGGCGGCAGGTAAAACGCCATACCCAAGCTGGCAAATGGATCCGGCATATCCGTATCCGACAACCAGTCCTGTACCCCCACTAAGAGTTCATAAGAGGTTGAGTTGTCGGGATAGCGCACCGTAATCGCCAAATCGCCGGTATCACCGATGCGCAGCAACAAGGCTTCCAACACAGCTGAGCGCGTCGAGGTGGGGATGCCATCAACGGCGACAATTTCCTGTCCTGCCTGCAAGCCGGCGTGTGCGGCGGGCGAATTTGGCGTCACCTGCCCAACCACAGGAACCAAACTCAGCTGCTCGCCGAAAAACATCACCCAAAACAAACAGATAGCCAACACGAAATTAGCTACGGGCCCTGCGAGGACAATAGCGCAACGCTTCCACACCGGCTGACGGTTAAAACTGGCGTGCTGCTCTGCTTCTGCAACCGGCGCTTCGCGCTCATCCAGCATTTTGACATAGCCGCCCAGAGGGATAGCCGCCACCACATACTCGCAACCTGCGCTGTCCGTCCTGCTCCACAAAGTCTTGCCGAAACCAATCGAGAACCGCAGCACTTTTACGCCCAGCTTTCTTGCCACCCAAAAGTGTCCGAATTCATGCACGGCGACCAAAATGGCGATCGCCACCACAAAAGCGCCCGCGGACCACAAAAAACCCGTCAGAGACTGCAATACCGTATCAATCACGGTGTTTCACCTCGCTCTCTGCAATGGCTCTCGCCTGCTCGTCCACTGCCAGCAGCGCGCAAATATCGCTCGGCGCCGGTTGCGCAGCCAAAACTGTCAGAGTTTGCTCAACCACTTCTGCAATGCCTGTGAATGACAGACGCCCTGCAAGGAATGCCGCTACCGCGACTTCATTAGCCGCATTCAAAACGGCTGGCGCACTGCCATCGGCACGCAATACTTCGCGCGCTAGACGCAGAGATGGAAAACGCACTTCATCCGGCGGCGAAAAATCCAACCGCATGGCAGAAGTAAAGCTCAAGCGTTGCACACCCGCATCAATGCGTTCTGGCCACGCCAAACCGTAAGCAATCGGCGTACGCATATCAGGATTGCCCATTTGTGCAAGCGTAGAGCCATCGCGGTACTCAACCATCGAATGCACGATGCTCTGTGGATGTACCACGATATCCACACACGCCTGTTTGATATCGAACAAGTGACAGGCTTCAATCAATTCCAAACCTTTGTTCATCATCGTGGCGGAATCGATAGAAATTTTTTGTCCCATGCTCCAGTTGGGATGCGCACATGCCTGCTGCGGCGTAACTGAACGCATCGCATCCAGAGAGAACTCACGGAATGGCCCTCCGGATGCCGTCAAAATTAAACGACTGACGCCCGCTTCGCTCATGGATTTACCGTAAGGCAAACACTGAAAAATAGCGTTGTGTTCACTGTCGATAGGCAATAACTGTGCACCTGATGCTGTGACTGCCTGTGTAAACAAATGCCCAGCACACACCAGCGCTTCTTTGTTCGCCAATAAAACTTTTTTGCTCTCTTTTACCGCCGCCAGTGTTGGCGCGAGGCCAGCAAAGCCGACTATCGCCGCCATTACGGTATCGACTTCGGCGTGCGCTGCAACTGTTTCTAAGCCCGCTACGCCAGACAACACCTCTGTTGCTAAACCCGAAGCGCGAATTTCTGTCGCCAATTTTTCTGCCAGCGCCGCATCTACCACCACCGCGTAACGCGGTGCAAAAGTTTTGCATTGCGCCAATAACACATCAACACGGGTGTGCGCCGTCAATGCAAAAACCGAATAACGATCTGGATGGCGCGCAATGACATCCAGCGTACTGACACCAATCGATCCCGTAGAACCCAAGATGGTGATTGCCTGTATGCGTTTCACTGCAAAGCACTCCACACAATATAGAGCGCTGTGAACATGGGAACGGCAGCCGTCCATCCATCCAATCTATCCAACACGCCGCCGTGGCCTGGCAGTAAATTACTGCTGTCTTTGATGCCGCGCTCACGCTTCATCATGCTTTCAAACAAATCACCGAGCACTGACACGCAAGACACTAACACCACCGCTACAACCAATCCCAGTGTTTGCCATGCACTGCATTGCACAATCAGAGCAAGCACCAGTGCAAACACTGCATTCGCCAATGTGCCACCCCAAAATCCTTCCCAAGTTTTATTTGGGCTGACATGCACCGCCAATTTTCGGCGACCAAAACGGCGACCTGAAAAATAAGCGCCAATATCTGCAAAAGCGATTACTGCAATCACCAACCACAACAAACCGCTGTACGCGACCAAAGGCTGTAAAAACAACACGCCTAACCATGCCGGAATCAACAACCAAAAACCCAACAACAATAACCACGATGCATGGTTTGATATTTTTTTAGTTGGGTAACTACGAACCACTATAAAAACAAACAGCCAGCCCAGTAACGACAACAGCAATACGATGTTTAACAAAACGCCAGCGCGATGAGCGCCAAAGAGAAACAACAGATACATCACACACGCCATCACACCTGCGTAAACGCCCTGCTGCCATCGTTGCGCTAGGCCAGATATATTGGCCCACTCGCCCGCCGCCAACAAAAAAATGACCGAAAAAAACACAACCAATCCGCTATACGGCAACGCCAACAAGCCGAGAACCAGGCCCAGGAATAAACAACAGGCTGTGATGACACGCGTTTTAAGCACCGGCACCCACCTGATCACCGGAGAGACCAAAGCGGCGTTGACGCGTGTAAAAGTCTGTGATTGCTGCACGCATCGCGGCCTCATCAAAATCTGGCCAAAACAAATCAGAAAAATACAGTTCTGCGTAGGCCGCATGCCACAACAAGAAATTACTGATGCGTTTTTCACCGCCGGTGCGTATCAGTAAATCCACGGGGGGCAAATCCCCCAAACTCATTGTGCGATTCACCAAACTTTCATCAATATCTGCTGGTGCAATATCACCGCGCACACAGGCTTCCGCTAACTTTTTTGCCGTGTTAGCTATATCCCAGCGACCACCGTAATCTGCAGCAATCGACAGCACGCGCTCGCCGCCTGCAGTAAAAGCCTCTGCCTCATCCATTAACTTAATTAATTTGGGAGAAAAGCGTGTGCGATCACCGATGACGCGCAAGCTCACCCCTTCTTCTTTCATTTTCTTTTTTTCATTGGCGAGATAAAGCGAGAACAACCCCATCAAAGCATCCACTTCTTTCGTTGGGCGCTGCCAATTCTCAGAGCTAAAAGCAAACACGGTGACATAGGGAATGTTGGCATCCCTGGCCGCACGTAAAACATCGCGCACACGCTCCACGCCTTTTTTATGACCGGCCACGCCAGGCAAACTGCGTTGCTTTGCCCAACGATTATTGCCATCCATAATCAAGGCAACATGTTGCAAGGCAGAATTTTTAGCCGCTGAAGAAGACATAAAGAACCAGAAAAACCGAGGCCTCGCCTCAGATTTCCATCAAATCCTTTTCTTTGATTGAAAAAGCTTTCTCAACTTCTGCAATATATTTATCGGTTATTTTTTGCACTTCATCCTGTGCGCGACGATCATCATCTTCGCTGATCGCCTTTTCTTTGAGCAAATCTTTCAGCTGAGCATTGGCGTCGCGACGAATATTGCGCACAGAAACACGCGCCGTTTCCGCTTCTGCCTTTGCATGTTTAATAAAGTTCTTGCGCGTCTCCTCCGTCAAAGCAGGCATCGGGATACGGATTACTGTGCCTGCTGTGCTGGGGTTCAGCCCCAAATCGGATGTCATGATGGCTTTTTCAATCGCCGGCACCACGGCTTTTTCCCACGGTGTAATCGACAGCGTGCGCGCATCTTCCACATTGATATTCGCCAATTGTTGCAGCGGCGTATCTGCACCGTAGTAATTCACCACAATACCTTCAAGAATGCTGGGATGCGCGCGACCGGTACGAATACGGTTCAACGCATGAGAGAGTGCTTCAATACTCTTCTTCATGCGATCTTCGGCTTCTTTTTTGATGTCATTGATCATGCTGGCGTACTCTCTTGAAATCGCTATCGATATTAGTCTTCGTTTTTCTCAACCATCAGCGTGCCTTCATTGCCGCCGACGACGATATTGAGCAGCGCACCCGCTTTCGACATTCTGAATACGCGCACAGGCATATTGTGTTCACGGCACAAACATATCGCCGTCAAATCCATCACACCCAATTTTTTATCCAAGGCTTCATCGTATGACAAACGCTCATACATTTTCGCATTGGGATTTTTCATCGGATCAGCATCGTAAACGCCATCCACTTTGGTAGCTTTGAGTACCAGCTCCGCATTCACTTCAATACCGCGCAAACAAGCGGCTGAATCGGTAGTAAAAAATGGGTTGCCCGTACCAGCGGCAAAAATAACCACTTCGCCTTGTTCTAAGTAACGGATGGCGCGGCGGCGATCGTAGTGTTCCACCACGCCGCTCATGGGAATAGAGGACATCACATGACTTTGGATATTGCTGCGCTCCAACGCATCGCGCAGAGCCAAGCCGTTCATGACCGTAGCCAACATACCCATATGATCGCCGGTAACACGATCCAAACCGGCCGCCGACAATGCCGCGCCGCGAAACAAATTACCGCCACCGACGACCAACCCTACTTGTACGCCAATACCTACCAGTTGGCCGATCTCCAGCGCCATTTTGTCGAGCACTTTGGGGTCAATACCAAAGCCCTCTTGCCCTATCAACTCTTCGCCGCTCAGTTTGAGCAGGATGCGTTTGTACTTTCTATCCTTGCCAGAGGTCATGGGTCATTTCCATCAAAGAAAAGTGGCGGTCATTTTAGTGCATGAAGGGGGATATTTCAGCCGCAAACCCAGTAATGCCACCAACAAAAACGGCGAAGCAGGCTGCCCCGCTTCGCCGTTTTCGACACTAACTGCTGATTACTTAGCAGCGACAGCCGCCGCCACTTCTGCAGCAAAGTCGACTTCTTTTTTCTCGATGCCTTCACCCACTTCCAAACGCACGAAACGAGTGACTTTGGCACTGTGTTTTGCCAATAGCTGCGCCACTTTCATGTCAGGCTCTTTGACATACGCCTGCTCAATCAACGACACCTCAGACAGGTATTTTTTCACCGCGCCTTCTACCATTTTTTCAACGATATTGGCTGGCTTGCCGGATTCAGCCGCTTTCGCCGCTGCAATTTCACGCTCTTTCGCGATAACTGCCGGTGATACTTCTTCCGGTGATACCGCTTCAGGTTTTGCTGCCGCGATATGCATAGCGATATCGCGCGCCAAATCTTCGCTGCCACCTTCCATTGCTACCACCACACCGATTTTGATGCCGTGACGATACGAAGCCAGCAAAGCGCCTTCCACCAACTCTGCACGGCGCACCTGAATGTTTTCACCAATTTTTTGTACCAAAGCCACACGCGCTTCTTCAACTGTCTGACCACCGAAATCCAATGCAGCAATTTTCTCTGCATCCGTTTCACGCGCAGCCAAAGCAACTTCTGCCACTTTGTTAGCAAACACGGTGAAGTTTTCATCTTTGGCAACGAAGTCTGTTTGGCTATTCACTTCCAATACCAACGCGGTTTTGCCGTTGTTAGCGATAACAATAGCGCCGTCTGCGGCAATATTGCCCGCTTTTTTCGCCGCTTTGGCTTGACCGGATTTACGCAAATTATCAATTGCTGTTTCGATATCGCCATTGGCTTCTACCAATGCTTTTTTACATTCCATCATGCCAAGACCGGTGCGCTCACGCAGTTCTTTTACACTGGATGCTGAAATCTCTGCCATGGGTTTTTCCTCTCAGTATTTATCAATTATTCAAAAACCAGAAAGGGGGACACGCCCCCTTTCTCACAAGCTAGCGATGATTTTTTTGAATCAAGCCTGCTCGCTATCTACTTCAACAAACTCGTCTTTATTGACCACGCCGCCTGTCGCATTGGCAATGCCTTCTGCGCAAGCATCAGCCATAGCCGTAACATACAACTTCACCGCGCGCAGTGCGTCGTCATTCGCAGGAATAACGATATCCACACCGGAAGGATCGCTGTTGGTATCGACGATACCGATAACAGGAATACCCAGTTTGTTGGCTTCGGTAATGGCAATGCGCTCGTGATCCACATCGATAACAAACAGCGCATCAGGCAAGCCACCCATGTCTTTGATACCGCCGATAGCGCGCTCCAGTTTTTCCATGTCGCGCGTGCGCATCAACGCTTCTTTTTCGTCAGCAAATTGAAAGTGCCGTCTTGTGATTGCTTTTCCAATTCGCGATAACGCTTGATAGAAGTGCGAATGGTTTTGTAGTTGGTCAACATGCCGCCCAACCAGCGGTGGCTGACATACGGCATGCCTACACGCGCCGCTTGTTCAGCAACGACTTTTGCCGCCGCACGCTTGGTGCCGACAAACAAAATCTTGTTGCGCTTAGAAGCCAAGTCACGCACCAAACCCAAGGCTTCGTTGAAAGCCGGCACGGTGTGCTCAAGGTTGATGATGTGAATTTTATTGCGCGCGCCGAAGATGTATTTGCCCATCTTAGGGTTCCAGTAGCGCGTCTGGTGTCCGAAGTGCGCACCTGCTTGCAGCAGGTCTGTCATGCTGATATTGGCCATAATGTCCTCTCGGGTTAAGCCACCACAGCCCCCATCAACCTACCCCGTAGGGCACCCAGATTGATGTGACGAGCTGTGTGAGTCGTTGATCCGTTCAGCCCCATGCTGAAACGGGCGGGCTTTATACCACATTGCCGCCATAGCTTCCAGAAAACCTTGCGGCTGCCTGCTTGCCCACTTGACTGCCTTGAAGCCAAATCTGAGGGGAGAAAACACAACACTGGAACCATTCGGAACACCCCAGGCAACAACTAAATAATCGCCTGCAAACCTTTGTCAGCAATGACATTAAGTAGTTTAAGTGCGGAACCAGCTGGGCGGGTTTCGCCTTGCTCCCATTTACGCACCGTTGAGGCTGATGTGTGCAGGTGAAGCGCGAATACCGGCTGGCTGAACTTCAAAGTTTCGCGCAGACGCTTGATGTCGGCAGCACCAAACTCTCGCACTGGCGGCGGGCAGATCGTATCAAACTCGCGCATCGTCACCTTGCTGATCGCCTCTACCTCGTGGAGCGCAGCCAAGTCGCCGCGCAGTGATTCAATTATCTTGCTCACAATGCACCTCCAGTAATACACCCGACCACAACGCCTTCGACAAAGCCTCGATAGACAGATCCAGAAATACTTTTCCAGCAAATTGCAGTGCTTTCTTCTCGTCTTGGGTAATGTTCGCCTTGTGGCTCTTGGGAAACCCGTGCAGAAACACATACCGACTACCTATTCGGACTGACAACAGTGTCCGGTAGTCACCGCTTTTACCTGCGCCCGAACGAGCGACGCGCTTCTTATAAAGGAAGCCACCCAAATCTGCGTCGATCAAGCCAAGCTCCATCTCTCTGACAGCCTTGCATAGAGCAGTATCAGGCAGTGCTTCACCCATCTGCCACCGCACGAAGTCCTTTCGCTTCAGGATTCTCATCTCCGTTTCCCTATTCTATACCCGCAAAGGGTATATTTCTATGTTTAAGCGGCAGTCATAGACCGCCGACAGCAGCAAACCTCGATAGGCTCAGCGCGTTGCTCAAAAACGCTATTTATCCCGCTTTTTGAAGTGCTGCACCATGCGCTTGCGCTTCTGCAACTGGCGCGGCGTGAGCGTATTGCGGCGACCTTCGTAAGGGTTGTCACCACCGCGAAATTCAATGCGCAGCGGTGTACCCGACAACTGCAACACTTCGCGGTAAATATTTTCGAGGTAGCGCCGGTAGTGATCCGGCACCTTATCTACCTGATTGCCGTGGATGATGATGATGGGCGGGTTCTGCCCACCGGCATGGGCGTAGCGCAGTTTGATTCGGCGGCCATTCACCAGCGGCGGCTGATGGGAAGACACAGCATCTTCGAGAATGCGAGTCAGGAACGGCGTGCTCAGTTTCTGCGTCGCCGACTTGTAAGCCTTTTTAATGGAATCGTACAAATTACCCACACCGCTGCCGTGCAGCGCGGAAATAAAATGCGTGGTCGCAAACTTGGTGAATTGCATACGGCGGTCCAATACGCGCTTCACTTCGTTGCGCTGGTCTTCGTCCAAACCATCCCATTTGTTGATTGCCACCACCAGCGCGCGGCCTTTTTCGATGACATGGCCGAGCAAGTGCAGATCCTGCTCGACGATGCCTTCTTGTGCATCCATCAGCAAAATAACGACATTGGCGTCTTCAATCGCTTGCAGGGTTTTTACGATAGAAAATTTTTCTATCGCTTCGGTGATGTTTTTGCGCTTGCGAATACCTGCCGTATCAATCAGCGTGAAGTTTTCATCGTTGCGCTGATAATCAATATAAATGCTGTCACGGGTCGTGCCAGGTAAATCAAATACCACGACGCGATCTTCGCCCAGCATCCGATTCACTAAAGTGGATTTCCCCACATTGGGTCGACCGACGATAGCAATTTTTATTCGATGCGGTGCTAAATCTTCATTTTCAGCATCTTCTGACTCATCACCAGCATCAAAGATTTCTGATGCATCATCAAACAACTCATCATCTTCCTCAGAATCGACATTATCTGCTTCTGGAAACAGTGTCTGCGCGACCGCTTCCAAAAGTTGATGCACACCGCGACCGTGCGTTGCCGCAATGGGATGCACTTGCTGAAAACCTAAAGAGAAAAAATCGCTGGTAGCGATATCGGGATCCATGCCATCCGATTTATTCACCACCAAAAAAGTATTTTTATGATTTTCGCGCAGATGACGCGCAATCAATTCGTCACCGGCAGACAGCCCCGCACGACAATCCACCAAAAATAAAACCACATCGGCTTCTTCGATCGCTGTCAGTGATTGATGCGCCATTGCATCGTCAATACCGCGCTCTTCTTCACCGAGGCCGCCAGTATCCACCACAATAAAACGATGGCCTTCGAATGAAGCCTCACCGTATTGTCGATCGCGCGTTAAGCCAGAGAAATTGGCGACAATCGCATTGCGCGTGCGCGTAATACGATTGAACAATGTCGATTTACCAACATTGGGGCGACCAACCAACGCAATAACAGGTAGCACTGAAAAATCCTTACTGTTTAATGCTCAAGGCATACAATTTGCCGCTAGCGGTCAGCGCATACAGCGTATCGCCATCGCTCTGCAAATTTGCTCTTACGCCATTGCCACCAATATTGTAACGACCCGCATAAGTGCCGCCCGCGCGCTTCAGCAAGTGGATGTAACCGCGTTTATCCGCTACAGCAACATAAGCACCAATAACAGCAGGCGATGACAAACCGCGATTATCAAAACCTTCTGCTTTCCATATTTCACTACCCGTGGCCATACTCAATGCGCGCACGGTGTCATTGCCTTCGACTAAAAAAATCACATCGTCTGCTGTTGCCATACTCTGCACAACCGATGCTTTTTGTTCCCACTTTATTTGACCGCTCTCTTGTGCAATATCGACAATCGCACCTTGATAAGAGGCAACAATGACATCCGTCGATGTCAGCACAGGGTCAGCTTGCACATCAATGATACGCTCTAACTCTGAGCGGCCACTCGGCACAATAAAGCGGCGCTCCCATTGCATTAAACCGGTGCTCGCATCCAACACAGCTACTTTTCCATTATCAAACGCCACAAAAACGGAGCCGGATTGAATCACTGGCGAACTGTTTCCACGCAGCGTTAACACGGCTTGTGACGACTTATAAGACCAGCGCACACGACCACTGGCCGCATCAAAGGCTTTCACTTGCGCATCGGTGGATTGCGCTACGACAACATCACCATCGGTGGCTGCAGCCGCCAATACTTGACTGCTGGTTTTTGCGCGCCAACGCTCGGCTCCACTCGCTGCATCCAGCGCAATAACACCGCCATTTGCTGGCGACACAAAGACCATATCGGCACCCGCGCCCACCGCGCCAACCAAGGCGGTATCCAGATCAATTTTCCAACGCACATCACCGCTAGCGCGACTAATTGCCAATACGCCGCCATCGGCATTCGCGGCATAAATCGTTCCGCCATTGACTGCCGGCGTGAGCGATAACAACAACGCGTCGTCGCCCTGGCTGCCGACACCGCGTGACCACTGCTTCACCAAGGAAACAGAACTGTCTGACAATTCTTTCAGCGGCGCTACTGTTGCATCTTTTTTATTTGAATCATCGAGCAAACTGCAGGCCGCCATCCACGACATCAATGAAACAATAGCCGTTGTTTTTATCAATGATTGCAACACTGGCTGCACAGTTTTTTTGTTCATGACTACTTACCTGACTCACCTTTAATTGCAGCAGACGATGACAAGCTAGATGCTTTCACCTCCAATGCCGTTGTGCGCGCTTTATTACCTGTTGCGTCAAACGCCTGTTTTGCCGTTTGATAACTGGCACGCGCTTCTTCTGTCTTTCCTTGATCGGCCAATACATCCCCGCGCAACTCAGCCACTTCGCCATCCCATGCACTGGCGCCTTTAATGCTGCCCAGAGTGGCTAGCGCTTTTTCGCCTTCGTTTTGCGCATATTGCACTTGCGCCAAACGCAAACTCACCAAAGGCTGCAAACTGATATCCGGCTTTTGTTGCTGCACCCACACCAAAAACTCTGCAGCCGCCGACAAGTTATTGGCAGCAACGGCATCTTTTGCCAAACGCAAACCAGCAAAAGTTGCATACACCGTGTTGGGATACGATTTGCGCAGCTGTTCAGCCAAGTCTGCTACCTTTTGCGCGCTATCTGTCGCTTCCGAGACCGTTAACATCTGCTGAAACAAATCAGATGCCGCCTCAGTAGTTTTTTTCTGGTGCGACTGATACTGCGTCCAACCAAAAAACGCCACCAATGCCACGCCAACACCGACAACGGTGGAGCGACCATTCTCACGCCACCATTTTTTTATCAGCTCAATTTGTTCTTCTTCAGTACGATAATCAGCCATAACGCCCTCTCAACAGCGCTTTCAATCTACGAATATGACATTCACACCAGCAAATGCTGGCGCAAAAAGGTGCTCAGTGTACCAAAAGGCACTTCCTGCTGTTCTCGCTCATCGCGCAAAAATTTGACAGCGACCACCTGTTTAGCCAGTTCATCTTCTCCCAACACCAATGCAATGCTGGCTCCGCTGCGATCGGCGCGCTTAAACTGATTTTTGAAGCTCCCACCGCCGGTATTCAACACCACGACGGAGTGAGGGATAGCGTCACGGCACTGCTCAGCCAACACCAAAGCCTCAGCCAAGGCCACCTCTGTAAACACAATAAAAACATCGGGCGCTGCGGCGGGAATTTCGCTGGCGCCTTCCAGCAACAGTGCGAGTCGCTCCATACCCATTGCAAAACCAAAAGCCGGCGTCGGCTTGCCGCCCAACTGTTCGACCAGTCCGTCGTAGCGCCCACCCGCACACACGGTCCCTTGCGCACCCAGCGAGCTAGTCACCCATTCGAACACGGTGGCATTGTAATAATCCAAACCGCGCACCAAGCGTGAATTGAGTTCAAACTTCACACCTGCACGCGTCAAAGCATTACACAACACATCAAAATGACGACGCGACGCATCGTCTAGGTAATTTTGCATTTGCGGTGCGCTGCACAAAATTTTCTGTGTATTCTCATCTTTGCTATCAAGAATACGCAGCGGATTACTATGTAAGCGGCGCTTACTATCCTCATCCAATTCAGAAAAATATTTTTCCAAATAATGAACCAATGCCGCTCGATACTCTGCGCGCGCAGCATTTGACCCCAAAGAATTTAACTGCAATGAAACCAAGTCTTCCACGCCGAGTTCGCGCCACAAACGCGCGGTCAACAGCAGCATTTCCGCATCAATATCTGGGCCTTCAAAACCAAAGGCCTCAACCCCAATTTGGTGAAACTGACGCAAGCGACCTTTCTGTGGGCGCTCGTGCCGAAACATCGGCCCCATGTACCACAACTTTTGCGTTTGGTTGTACAGCAAACCATTTTGCTCGCAAGCACGCACACAGCTAGCAGTACCTTCAGGGCGCAAGGTCAAACTATCGCCATTGCGATCTTCAAAGGTATACATTTCTTTTTCGACAATATCGGTTACTTCACCGATAGCGCGTTTAAACAACGCTGTCTGCTCCAGAATTGGAAACCGAATTTCGCGATAACTGTATCCGTGCAACACATCGGCTACAGTCGATTCGATAAATTGCCAGACATGGGACTCATGCGGCAGTAAGTCATTCATGCCGCGAATGGATTGAATCTTGCTCACGAATAAAAACCTGATCTAAAAATTTGGATTGATTAGCCTCTGCCAATAACGGCAGCTTGCTGTGCAACTTTTTCGCGGATCATTTTCTCCAACGAATCCACCAATTCAGCGTTGTCCAATTTCACACTGGGCTTGCCGTCTACGAACACCATATTGGTAGGCGAACTGCCGGTTAAACCGATATGCGCCACTTTGGCCTCGCCGGGGCCGTTGACATAACAACCGATAATGGCGACATCCAGCGCATCGTTGATATCTTCCAAACGCGACTCCAACGCGTTGACCGTTTGAATCACATCAAAGTTCTGCCGTGAACAGCTGGGGCAGGCGATGATGTTGATGCCCTTGGTGCGCAAATGCAGACTTTTTAGAATATCAAAGCCCACTTTGATTTCTTCCACCGGATCTGCCGCCAGCGAAATGCGAATGGTGTCGCCGATGCCATCCATCAACAGCATGCCCAAACCGACAGACGACTTCACCGTCCCTGAACGCAAGGCACCTGCTTCCGTAATACCCAAATGCAAAGGCTGCTCAATTTGCGAAGCAATCTTGCGATAGGCTTCCACTGTCAAAAATACATCCGAGGCTTTCAAACTCAATTTAAAATCATGAAAATCCATTTTGTACAAAATATCGACATGGCGAAACGCAGATTCCACCAAAGCATCGGCATTGGGTTCGCCATATTTTTTCTGCAAATCTTTTTCTAGCGATCCGGCATTAACACCAATACGAATCGGAATGTTTTTTTCACGCGCTTTTTCAACCACGGCGCGCACACGATCTTCGCGACCGATATTACCCGGATTGATGCGCAAACAATCAACGCCAAGATCCGCTACACGCAGTGCAATTTTGTAATCGAAATGGATATCCGCCACCAAAGGCACTTTAACCTGCTGACGAATAAGACCAAAGGCATCCGCCGCCTCCATTGACGGGACAGAGACGCGGACAATATCGGCACCCACATTTTCCAATTGACGGATTTGCGCCACGGTAGCAACCACATCGGTTGTTTCCGTATTGGTCATACTCTGCACGGCAATCGGTGCGTCGCCACCGACTGGCACATTACCCACCATGATCTGTCGCGATTTGCGGCGCTGAATAGGACTATGATTTAACATGTTCGGTCGTACCTCTCACTACTCGACCCGATCGGATTGCGTGTCATCACCCAACACAAACTGCGCTGACTGGTAGCCCGTTTTGATCGGCACAACAACGGAAATGCCGTTATAACTGACATTGGCTGCACCCGCCCTTCCCAGCCAAACATGCAAAGGTGGAGACACATTCATATCAAGCACATCACCTTTGCGTTGATTTTTTTCGCGCAATACCTTGCCATCGGCATTCTTAATTTGCACCCAGCAATCATCGGAAAACTCCATATGCAGCACAGCATCTTGCGGGTCTATTTTTGTGTCTTCCGATTTAATTTCTGTTGCAGCGGCATTTGGCTGCATATCACCAGTTGTCGCCGGCACTACCAATTGCGCAACATCATTCACGCTTGGATTCACCACACCAACCTCAGGGGGTGCAACTAACTCTGGTGCCGTTTCGACTGCAGGCATAACAGACACGACATCTTGTCGCACTGTCCATTGCCAATACGCAACTACTGCAATCGCGATCAACAATAGCGCCGCAACTGCCCAATATTTTTTGGCGTGGTTAGGCGCAGAAATTACTACACGACTGATCTTAGTTGCCGGCGAGCGCAAGGTCGTTTCTGTTTGCGGCGCCACACGCTCATAAGCACGCACCAAGGTATCGCCATCCAATCCATACATTTTGGCGCAAGTTCGCAAATAGCCTTTTACAAACACCGCACTGCGAAAATCGGTAAATTGCCCCGCCTCTAAATTGGCCACCTGGCGCGGCGACAATCGCAATTCACTTGCAGCAACATCAAGAGAAATTTGTTTTTGCTCACGATGTTGCCGTAACGCAAGGCCCAGCTCTGCCGCGCTAGAGAGGCCAGACGAGGAATCATCCACAAGACTCATTTTTTCTTGGCCCACACCTGATATTCACTGTACTGCGGTGAGGTTGCAAAATGATTCTTCAGGAGCAGCGCGTAGCTTGATACTTTATCTGGTTGACCTTGCTTCTGTGCCAAACGGATACCCAACCACAACGATTGTGCTGTCTGCTTCGATGACATCAAAAACTTTTCATACAACTGGTTACTTTGATCAAATTCGCCAGTTTCAAACTTCAACTCCGCCATTTCCAAAATGACCTGCGGGTTGCGCGCATTGTTGATATAACTGCGACGAAAGGCTTCCTCCGCCTCTTTCATCTTGCCCTGTTTTTTCAAACAGGTGCCGTAATTTAAAAACGCCACATCTCGCTTGCCATACATCACATCTTCGGTAGCTTTCGCAAAATATGAGCAAGCCTCATCTATACGATTATCGCGGTACAAAAACACGCCGTAATTAACATAGGTCGGGGTGTAACGGGCATCATCACTCAAAGCTTCTTTGTATTCCTTTTCTGCTAGTACTTTTTCTCCATCCGATAGATAGTAATACGCCAATACATTACGCAGTTCGGCAGAATCGTCGTCAATTTCCAAACCCTTTTTGATGGCGCGCAAAGCCAACTCGCGCTTACCCTCGCGCATATAACCATTGGCCAAAGTAATGTAGTCCGCCAATGCGGACTGCATGTCCACTTTTCTCTCTGTGCTTGGCTTCGATTTAGGTTTGCCCGTTGCATCGTCTGTAACTTCAGTCACACAACCGGCGACCAACACACAACCACAGACCAGTGCGCCAGCGACTAAGCGTTTCAGTAAAACCATCATTTTTCTCCTTGAACAATACGCACAACATCATCGCTTGTTGATGATAGCCCGCGTTCGTAGCGCTCACTGCGGCGCGTCCGGTCATTGACCTGCCCCGCCAGCTGCCCACAAGCCGCATCAATATCATCACCACGCGTGGTGCGAATGGTGGTTGTATACCCTGCTTCTATCAAAATGTCACGGAATCGGTACAAACTGTTGTTGCTCACGCGTCGATAATCCGACAGCGAAAACGGATTGAACGGAATCAGGTTGATCTTAGACGGCACATCGCGCAGCAGTTCCGCTAATTGACGCGCGTGCTCAGGCCTGTCGTTCACGCCGTCGATCAAGGTGTACTCAATCGTTGCGCTGCGTTTGTCGGATAAGCCATCTAAATAGCGTTTAACCGATGCCAACAACATCGCGATGGGGTATTTGCGATTGATCGGCACCAGCTCATCGCGCAACGCATCATTCGGCGCATGCAGTGAGACCGCCAGCGAAACATTGGTGCGCTTGCCCAGCTCATCCAGCATCGGCACTACACCGGAGGTGCTAAGCGTCACGCGTCGCTTGGACAAACCGTAGGCATGGTCGTCCATCATTAAATTGACGGCATCCACCACATTCTCAAAATTGAGCAGCGGCTCGCCCATGCCCATCATCACCACATTGGAGATCACGCGCTCGGCTTGCGGATTCAAACTGTTAAACGAGCGCGCCGCCAACCACAGCTGACCGACGATTTCTGCCGCCGTTAAATCTCGCTGAAACCCCTGTTTTCCGGTAGCGCAAAAACTGCAATCCAACGAGCAGCCTACCTGTGAGGACACACATAGCGTGCCGCGTTTTTTTTCTGGGATAAACACGGTTTCGATGCAGCTGCCGCCAGAAACGCGGATCAACCATTTGCGCGTGCCGTCCACCGACTCCATCTGCTGCACCAGCTCGGGCGGACGCACCTCGGCCACTGCGTCCAGTTTGGCACGCAGAGCTTTGGAGAGGTTGGACATCTGGCTGAAGTCATCGACACCGTACTGGTGTATCCACTGCAGCACTTGTCGTGCGCGGAAGGGTTTTTCGCCGAGTTCGGCAAAAAAAGCCTCCATTTTTGCCGGACTGAGGCCGAGCAGATTCACTTTGTCAGTCATCTCGCTCATCGCGCCTCCGGGCGCCCGACATGTAGGGCTTTAGCGAGGATAAATATCCGTCGCAGGGAAAAAGTAGGCAATTTCACGCGCAGCAGAGGCGGCAGAGTCAGAGCCGTGTACTGCATTGGCGTCGATGCTGCTGGCGAAATCTGCACGAATCGTGCCTGCTGCAGCTTGCTTAGGATCGGTAGCACCCATCAGCTCGCGGTTCTTGGCCACAGCGTTCTCGCCCACCAACACTTGCACCATCACGGGACCGGAAGTCATGAAGGCCACGAGGTCTTTGAAAAAGCCACGCTCGCGGTGTTCTGCATAAAAACCTTCGGCTTCAGCTTGACTCAAATGTTTCATGCGTGACGCAGCAATGTGGAGACCGGCCTGCTCAAAGCGGCTGTAAATGGCACCGATAGCATTCTTGGCAACAGCGTCTGGTTTGATGATGGACAAAGTGCTTTCTACAGCCATTACTGCGTTCTCCAAAAAACTGGGTTAAAAATGGGCGGAATGCCAAAATCAGGGGCGGCATTATAGGGCAAGCCGCGCCGCTTGCCACTGCCATGCATCTCAGAGAGCTTAGTCCAGCTCGCTCAGCCAAGCCGCTTGGATAGCCTCTAGGATTTTTTCGCCACAGCGATCTGGGGTATCGTCAAAATCTGGCAGTGCCATCACCAAATCGCGCAAATCCACAAAGTTGATGTAGCGCGGATCGATGTCCGACTTACTCTCGGCCAATTCAATCGCAATATCTTGCACATCTGTCCATTTCATAGAGACCTCCTCAGTGACGCTCTGACGCGAGGTTGATGGTGTATTTCGGAATTTCGATCACTAAATCTTCGTCTGCCACCAGCGCTTGGCAGCTCAACCGTGAATCCGGCTCCAAGCCCCACGCTTTATCCAGCATGTCGTCTTCCAATTCGTCGGGCGATTCCAGCGAATCACCGCCCTCGCGCACGATGACATGGCAAGTGGTGCAAGCGCAGGACATCTCACAGGCATGCTCAATTTTGATGCCGTGCTTCAACGCCGTCACACAAATGCTGTCACCCTTTATTGCCTCGACCACAGCACCGTCTGGGCATAGCGTTTCGTGTGGCAAAAAAACAATTTTAGGCATTTCAAACTCCGTTGCTGTCATCAGCAGCAGATAATTCTTGAATGGATTTTCCTGTCAGTGCTTTCTGCACGGCGGCATTCATACGGCGCGCCGCAAAAAATTCACTTTCGCGTGCTGCACGCTCAACCACTTCCGCAATAGCGCGGCTGTCCTGACTATTTTCTTGCTGCACCAGCTCATCCAGCAAACACAGCAAACCGCTGCGCTCATCTTCTGTGAGCAAGGCGCCATCAGCCTGCATAGCCGACAATAAATTTTCTTGCATGCGGCGCGCTTCCACACGCTGCTCACTCAACTTGCGCGCCTGCACATCTTCTTTGGCATAAGTAAAGGAATCTTGCAGGATGCGAACCACTTCACTGTCACTCAAACCGTATGAAGGCTTAACGGTGATATGCGCCTGCACACCGCTGCTGTTTTCACGCGCACTGACACTGAGCAAACCATCGGCATCCACTTGGAAAGTCACGCGAATATGCGCTGCACCCGCCACCATCGGCGGAATATTGCGCAATTCAAAACGCGCCAACGAACGGCAATCTGTCACCATTTCGCGCTCGCCTTGCAGCACATGAATGCTCATTGCCGTTTGACCATCTTTGAAAGTGGTGAACTCCTGCGCCTTAGCAACTGGAATCGTGGTGTTGCGTGGAATAATTTTTTCCACCAAGCCGCCCATGGTTTCGAGCCCTAAAGACAGCGGAATCACATCCAACAACAACAATTCACTGTCGGGACGATTGCCGACCAATTGATCGGCTTGAATAGCTGCGCCCAAGGCAACCACGCTATCAGGATCGATATCCGTCAATGGCAATTGCTGAAAAAAATCACCAACTTTTTTGCGCACAAACGGGCAGCGCGTTGAGCCGCCCACCATCACCACATGCGCAACTTCTTCCGCTGAAATTTTGGCATCGCGCAGTGCTTTGCGGCAGCAACGCACACTGCGCTCAACAAAGGCTTCGATCAACGCGTCGTATTGTTCACGCGCAATACTTCCTGACCAACCGTTAAACGCAATAGCGACAGATGTTGCATTGGATAACGCTTCTTTCGCGGCACGACAGATATCTAACAGTTCGCGGCGACCTGAAAAATCCAACGCGCTGATGTTTGCTTGTTGCAGCACCCACTCTGCCAGCGCCTGATCAAAATCGTCGCCACCCAAGGCGGTGTCGCCCACTGTGGCCAACACTTCAAACACGCCGCGCGATAAACGCAGAATGGAAATATCCAAAGTGCCGCCGCCGAGATCGTAAACAGCAATCACTCCTTCTTCACCGCGATCCAAACCGTAAGCAACCGCTGCGGCTGTCGGCTCGTTGAGCAATCGCAACACCTGCAAGCCTGCGAGCGTCGCGGCATCTTTTGTCGCTTGGCGTTGCGCGTCATCAAAATACGCTGGGACAGTAATCACCACGCCATCCAATGCGCCGTCCAATGCTGTGCTAGCGCGCGCCGCCAAATGCTTCAAAATTTCTGCCGATGCCTGCACAGGGCTCACTAAACCCGCCACGGTTTCAATTTGCACCATGCCGTCTTGATCAGCAAAACGATATGAAAATCCGCCGCCGAGACTGCTCACATCCTGCAAACCGCGCCCCATCAAACGCTTAACCGACAACAGCGTGTTAAGCGGATCTTTAGCCGCCTGTACACGCGCAGCTTTGCCAACTTCCACACTGCCGTCCGCAAAATAATGCACCGCGGATGGCGTGATGTTGTCACCATTGCCATCGGGCAAGATCACTGGCGAGCCGCTGCGCACCGTCGCCACCAGTGAATGCGTTGTGCCTAAATCAATGCCTACGGCGCGTTTGCGCATGTGCGGCGCAGGACTCATGCCGGGTTCTGATATCTGTAAAAGTGCCATGCTATTAGCCGTAATTTTTTATCAAGCGATAACGCTCAAATATCCAACAAATGTTCTTGCCGATCTTCAATTTCTAGAGACAACTTGGTAGCAAACTGCAACTTATCAATTGCATTTTGTGCCGCAAGCCACTCTTGCTTTTGCCATGCCTCTGCAAATGACTGCTGATGCTGCGCAATCTTTTTCCGCACATCTGCCATCAACTGATCTAAAGTGCTCAGATCGTTAGCGGCCTCATCCAAGCGTTCACGCAGCTCGATTTGTGTCATTAAAAAACCAGCATCTTGCACCGTTCTTTCTGCCGCACGCTCTTGCCCCGCACAGGCCATCAAATACTGTGCGCGCAACAAAGGCGATTTCAGCGTGTTATATGCCGCGTTAACCTGCGCTGCCTGCTGTTGCGCCAAACGCTGTGAGCGATCGCATTCGTGTGCAAAGCGATCGGGATGAACGGCTTGTTGCAGTTGTCGATAGCGCACACGCAAATCATCGAGATCGACGACGCAACTCGGCACCAACCCAAAGATAGAAAAATAATCTTGCTGTTCGCCAAACGCCGGCTTTAAGGTGCAGGCGATAACATGCTCAGCCGATGTCGCCATAACAACTCAGATGTGAAAACTTTCGCCGCAACCACACTCGGCGCTGACATTGGGGTTATTGAACTGAAAGCCTTCATTCAACCCTTCCTTGGTGTAATCGAGTTCAGTGCCATTGAGATAAACCAAACTCTTGCCATCGACAACAATTTTTACACCATTATTGTCGAACACTTCATCGCCTTCTTGCAGCTCATCGACAAACTCCAGCACATAAGAAAGTCCTGAACAGCCTGCTGTTTTCACGCCGAGACGCACACCCAAACCGTGACCGCGATTTGTCAGGAAATTATGCACATGATTGCGCGCCGCTTCTGTCATGGTTATGGCCATTCACTCACCTCCAGCTTGCTAGGCAATATTACTGCGCGCGTTTTTGCTGTAGATCGTGAATGGCGGCTTTGATGGCATCTTCCGCCAACACCGAGCAATGAATTTTTACCGGCGGCAGTGCCAATTCTTCAGCGATTTGCACATTTTTGATCTGCGCGGCTTCGTCTAGCGTTTTGCCTTTTACCCACTCGGTCAACAGCGAGCTGGAGGCAATCGCGGAGCCACAGCCGTAAGTTTTGAACTTGGCATCTTCAATAATGCCCTGTTCATTCACTTGAATTTGCAAACGCATCACATCGCCGCAAGCGGGCGCGCCCACCATGCCAGTGCCGACATTGGCGGCTTTCGTATCCAGCACGCCGACATTGCGCGGATTTTCATAATGATCGATGACTTTTTCACTGTATGACATGACTCAACTCCCGACTGCAATTAGTGTGCAGCCCACTGCACAGAATTCAAATCTATCCCTTCTTTATACATATCCCACAACGGCGACAACTCGCGCAACTTACTGACAGCTTTACGCAAGTGCGATACTGCAAAATCAATATCTTCCTCCGTTGTAAAGCGGCCAATACTGAAACGCAGCGAACTGTGCGCCAATTCATCGTTCAAGCCCAAAGCACGCAACACATAAGACGGCTCCAAACTTGCAGATGTACACGCAGAACCAGAAGACAACGCCAGATCTTTCAGCGCCATCAACAACGATTCACCTTCTACAAATGCAAAACTGATATTCAAGTTGCCCGCGACACGGTGATCGAGCGAACCATTTACAAATACTTGTTCCATATCACTGACACCAGCCAGCAGACGATTGCGCAAGGCGAGAATCCGAGTATTTTCTTCCGCCATATCCTCACCGGCGACACGAAATGCTTCCCCCATACCAACAATTTGGTGCGTGGGCAGCGTACCGGAACGCATGCCGCGCTCGTGACCGCCGCCGTGCATTTGCGCTTCGATGCGCACGCGCGGTTTGCGGCCAACATACAGCGCGCCAATACCTTTCGGGCCATAAATTTTATGCGCGGATAGCGACAACAAATCTACCGGCAACTCCGCCATATTCAAAGGCACTTTACCTGCACTCTGCGCCGCATCGACATGGTAGATCACGCCTTTTGCGCGACACACCGCACCGATGGCAGCGATATCGTTGATGGTGCCGATTTCGTTGTTGACATGCATGATCGACACCAGCGTGGTGTCTGGGCGCAACGCAGCTTCTACCTGCTGCGGACTGATCAAACCGTCTGCACTCGGATCCAAATAAGTGACTTCAAAACCTTCGCGCTCCAACTGACGACAAGCGTCCAACACCGCCTTGTGTTCAATCTTGGAGGTGATGATGTGCTTGCCCTTTTTCTCGTTGAAATGCGCAACACCTTTGATCGCTAAATTGTCCGACTCGGTAGCACCCGAGGTCCAAACAATTTCACGCGGATCAGCACCGATGAGAGCCGCTACTTGGCTGCGCGCCTCTTCCACTGCTTCTTCTGCTTTCCAACCAAACAAATGCGAGCGCGAAGCGGGATTGCCAAAATTTCCATCCAGCGTCAAACAATCCATCATTTTTTTGGCGACACGCGGATCGACCGGTGTGGTAGCAGAGTAATCAAAATAAATCGGCAGTTTCATGGTTACACTCTCTTACTGATAACGATTACGCGGTTGTGCGCGCGTTCAAAACCGTCACTGGATGCACATCATCTAGCTTGCGTTGCTGGCGCGCCGATACATCCTGCACACCCTGACTATTTACGAGGCTCGCCAGCGTAATTGCACTGAGAAAATCGTGAATTTTCTCACTCAACAAACACCAAAGATCATGCGTTAAGCACTTCTCGCCCTGCTGACAATCGCCTTCACCACCACAACTGGTGGCATCCACCGATTCATTGACCGCATCAATAATCTGCGCCACGGAAATCAAGGCGGCATCACGGCTGAGACGGTAGCCGCCGCCGGGGCCGCGAACACTACTGACTAATTCATTGCCGCGCAACTTCGCAAATAGCTGCTCTAAGTAGGACAGCGAGATGCCCTGACGATTGGAAATTTCGGCCAAACTGACAGGACCTTTGTCCGCGCGCAGCGCGAGATCCAACATAGCGGTTACCGCATAACGACCTTTTGTTGTGAGACGCATAACGACCCTCGTATTTCACGCACCAAACCTTGATGCCATTATGCAATAACCGAGTGTTTTCCTCAATCTTTTATCCGAGAAAATAACTCGGATAACCCTTAGATCGCCAAGCCTTTGTTTCTGCTGAACATTGCCTGCAACAACTGTCATACAAGCGGTTTCAATAAGCTGGGGCTTCTGGTAGGATGCGCGTCCCGTTTTTCCCTGTTGCCGTGTCAGGCGTTTGACCCTGATGGCGGCACGACACCCGGAGCGCTCGACCATGAAAACCGATATCCACCCAAAATACGCCGAAATTACTGCCAAGTGCAGCTGCGGCAACACAGTTGCTACCCGCTCTACACTGTGCCGCGACATCAACCTCGATGTATGCGCCGCCTGCCACCCGTTCTACACAGGCCGTCAAAAAGTGGCGGAAACTGGTGGCCGTATCGACCGCTTCAAACAGCGCTTTGGCGCTCGCGGCTTGAAATAAGCTGCTCGTACTTGTTTGGCAGGGCGCACGCCCTGTCTTGCTCTCTCCATTTTCACCTCTGAATCGGCAGGATCCAACGGCATGCTTGATGTAAAAAAGCCGTGTGATGAAGATTTGCGCCAAGCGGCGCTGGATTACCACGCCCTGCCGACGCCGGGAAAGCTGGCCACCGTCCTCACGACACCTGCCGATGACCAGCGCGATTTATCACTCGCTTACAGCCCCGGTGTGGCCGAGCCAGTGCGTGAAATCGCACAAAACCCAGAACTCGCCTACCGCTACACCGGCAAAGGCAATCAAGTAGCGGTTATCTCTAACGGCACCGCCATCCTCGGCTTGGGCAATCTCGGCGCGATGGCCAGCAAGCCGGTGATGGAAGGTAAGGCTTTGTTATTCAAGCGCTTTGCTGACATTAACGCCATCGACATCGAAGTGGACACCGAAGACAGCGAGCGCCTTATCGATGCCGTCGCCCTGATCGCCAACTCGTTTGGCGGTATCAATTTAGAAGATATCCGCGCGCCAGAGTGCTTCGACATTGAAGCCGAGCTGATCAAGCGCTGCGATGTGCCGGTGTTTCACGACGACCAGCACGGCACTGCCATCGTCGGCTTGGCCGGCCTGTTGAATGCTTTGGAAGTGCAGGGCAAGCGACTAGATCAGGTAAAAATTGTGTTCCTCGGCGCTGGCGCAGCCGCTATCGCCAGTTGTGAATTGTTGATGGCCGCTGGCGCACCACACGACAACATTCTGATGCTGGATAGCAAAGGCGTTATCCATACGGATCGCCAAGGTCTCGGCGTGTACAAACAGCGCTTTGCCGTGGAAACCTCGGCGCGCACGCTGGACGATGCCATCACAGGCGCCGATGTGTTTGTGGGCCTGTCGGGCCCCGACCTGCTCAGCCCAGAACAGCTGTTGAAGATGGCAGACAAACCTATCGTATTTGCCGGCTCCAACCCCGACCCAGAGATTCGCCCCGAATTGGCACTCGCCACGCGCAGCGATGTGTTGATAGCCACCGGCCGCTCGGACTACCCGAACCAAGTGAACAATGTGCTCGGCTTCCCCTTTATTTTTCGCGGCGCCTTGGATATACGCGCAGCCGTGATCAATACCGAAATGAAAATGGCTGCGGTGCGCGCGCTGTGCGAAATCACGAAAGAAGCCGTGCCGGATTCGGTTGTCGCGTCCTACGGCGGCAAGCCCTTGGCTTTTGGCCGCGATTACATCCTGCCAAAACCGACCGATCCGCGTTTGTTGTCGCGCGTGTCGGCGGCTGTAGCTCGCGCAGCTGTGGATAGCGGCGTCGCGCGTCTGCCCTACCCTGCGCACTATCCGCTGTAACACTGCATCGCTGCTGAATCTTCCGTTATAGAATGGCGGGAGATTCACTTTCTGCTTAACGCCATGACGCACAACGCACTCGATAATTTTCTCGCTTTTCTCAACGCCTCACCCACGCCCTTTCACGCTGTGCAGCAAATGCAAAATAAGCTGCTCGACGCTGGCTTTATCGCGCTGCATGAAAGCGACAGCTGGCAGATTCAAGCCGGCAAACGCTATGTGGTGACGCGCAATGATTCTTCGCTGATCGCCTTCATCACCTCACAACAAGACCCTGCGTTGAGCGGCATTCGCCTAGTGGGTGCACACACCGACAGCCCCTGTTTAAAACTCAAACCTGAGCCGCATTTGCAGCGCTCCGGTTACGCACAATTGGGCGTTGAAGTGTACGGCGGCGTGTTATTGCACCCGTGGTTTGATCGCGACCTCACACTCGCCGGTCGCGTCAGCTATCGTAAAAATGACGGCGCGCTCGCCACCGCATTGATTAACTTTTCTCGCGCCATTGCCTGCATTCCCAGTTTGGCCATTCATCTGGATCGCGATGTAAATAACGGCCGCGCCCTGAACGCGCAAAAAGAATTGCCGCTATTGCTGCACAACCAAAAAACTGACGAGAAACTCGACATACGCCAATTGTTGCTCACACAACTACTGCAAGAGCATCCCAACTGCGAAGCAGAAGCCGTATTGGATTTCGAAATCTGTGCTGGCGACACACAAGCCGCCGCATATATCGGCTTGCACGACGATTTCATTGCCAGCGCGCGTTTAGATAATTTATTGAGCTGCTACGCTGGTTTACAAGCGCTATTAGCTTGCGATGGTTTACAGCCCGCCGTTTTGGTTTGCACCGATCACGAAGAAGTCGGCAGCGTTTCTTGCTGCGGTGCGCAGGGCACTTTTCTCACCAGCGTTTTGCAGCGCTGGCTGGGCGACAACGAAACACTTGCACGCAGCACGCATCGCTCGCTGATGATTTCCGCCGACAACGCGCACGGCATCCACCCCAATTACCCAGAAAAGCACGACGAGAAACATGGCCCACTGTTGAACAGTGGTCCCGTTATTAAAATCAATGCCAATCAGCGCTATGCCAGCAATGCCGTTACACAGGCTTTTTTCCGCAACCTGTGCGAACAAGAACAAATCCCCGTGCAAAGTTTTGTCGCGCGCGCGGATATGGGCTGCGGCAGCACTATCGGCCCACTCACCGCAGCAGAAACCGGCATAAAAACGATTGATATTGGCGTGCCGACCTTCGCCATGCACTCCATCCGCGAATTAGCAGGCGCAAAGGATGTTGCTTATTTACAACAGGCGCTCACCGCTTTTTACAACTGCGCACACCTGCCCACATAATTTTTTATTCTTTTAGCGCGATACAGGGCGAGCCATCGCACCAGGAAAAGCTCGCAATTTCTTTGACGGTTGAGCCTGCTGGCACAAGAAACTTGCTATCAGCCAATTTGTGATAAGCGGGCTCAAGTGGCGTGATACGCTCAAAAATAATTTCTCGATTATTCAGCAAATAACGCGCCTGATACTTCGCAAGAATCTCCGGATTGCGCAGTATCATCGTCAAAGTATTGTTTCGTCCTTTGGCGATATAACCTTTGCGCGCCACGATCACATCGGGGTGTTGCGCCATGATGCCCGCGATAATTTCCTCGTCAGCCTGAGCGCGCTTTTCTGATGGCCAAAAAAAGTGTACGGCACTATCCATCACGCGTTCATAGCTGCGATACACCCAAGACTGCTCAGCCGCCTGATGAAAACGCGCCAAACCTATCGCGCGATAGCCCAACCCTAAATTATCAATAAAAATAGTGTTTGGCCCTGCGTACCAAGGCGCTTGACCCATTTGGTCGTACACCACCACGGCGTTATCACGGTAATTGAGATGCACAAAATCTCCCACCGCCGCAATAAAGTTGTAGCGAATATTAAAAACGCCAATGCCCGCTGGGTTCTCTTTGAAAGCATCGGGATTTTTGAGCAAGCGCCCTACTGTTTGCCAATAACCGTCTTGATTGCTGATGGCGCGCCCTAAATTCGCCATAAATGGCGCAGGATGTGAATCCTTGAAATGCACATAGCGCGAAAAAACCAGCGTTACCAAAACCAGCGCCACCAATACACAACGCGTAGCTGCCATCAACCAACGGCTCGGCTGCCACCAACGCGCGAGCAACATAAGACTAAAGATATAAATAAAGGGCAGCACTAAACCTGTGTGTCGGTTGAACACTTTGTCTTCAAAAACAAACACTGTCCACAACAGCGAAAGCGCCAACATGCCGACCAATGCTAAATCACGCCGTTCCCAACGCTGCAACACGCCGGGCAGCGCGACCAACAACAGCAGCCACCATCCAGAATACCAGCCGTAAGTCAGTAAATTTTTAAACGACTGCAGATGATCGGGATTGACCTTAAAATAAAACGGATGCGGTACCGCATCATGAAAATACCAAAACCGCCACAGTGTCACCGCAACAAATGACACCGCCACCCATAGCATTCCCTGCCAAAACTTGGCTTCGATGCGCTGATAAAAAAACAAATACGGCAGCACGGCCGCCAACATAAATACACCTTCCGGCCTTGCATTGATTAACGCAATAGCGGGCAACCACCACCAGCGCACACGATCAGCACGCGTCACCCAATCGACCAACCACAACAACACAAACCAATAAAAGGCCGTTTCTAAACCGCGCACTGACCAAATATAAAAAGGAATACTCGCTGTCATTAAAAAAGCGGGCAGCAGTGCGAGAAAAGAATCGGGAATAAAGCGCTGCGACAACACAAACACTTTATGGATACACAGTACGCCAAAAATAAAACACAACAACTTGGTGGCGAGAATGATATGCAGAGGCAGATATGTCAGCAGCGTGACCAAGCCCAACCAAAGCAAACCACTGCAGGCTTCTATACGCTCCCCGCCAATATTGAACACATAGCCATAACCCTGTGCGATATTTTCGGCAAAACGAAAATAAATAAAGGCATCTTCTTCGATGTCATCAAAACCAATAGCGATCAATGCCGCGTAAAACACGACACACAAACCAAAGGCTAACCACGGAAACACTTTATTGTTATCAGAGAAATTCATAGCCTTGCGCTTGCGTCAGCTCAGTAAAGTCTGCATCCTCGCAGAATCACTCACAGGGTAAAAGAGGAAAACACATGCGCTGGCTGTTGTGGTTGTTGTTGGCCATGCCGTTAATCGAACTGTGGTTCATCATTCGCGTGGGCTCGTCCATCGGCGGCTTTACCACCATCGCCCTGCTTGTGGGCGCAGGCATCCTCGGCATGAACCTGCTGCGCTTGCAGGGCTTCAACACCCTGACCAAGCTCGATCAACGCCTGCAGCGCGGCGAGTTGCCCGCCATCGAAATCATGGACAGTTTTGCCCTAGCACTGGCGGCGTTTCTGCTGATCATCCCCGGCTTTATCACCGATATTTTTGCCATTCCACTACTGATCCCACCGCTGCGCCGCTGGCTGGTTCGACACTTTCTCGGCACACACTTCTATGTGCAGCGCTATTCCAGCCACAGCAACACAACGGCTAATACGACCTACCGCCGCGATAACGACATCATCGAAGGCGAATACCGGCGCGAGGATGACCCGCAGCTGCGCTAATGGGGAAATTTTCCCGGCGACTATTGAAATGCGCACCGCCATCCCCCATAAACAAGCCACCTCTTTATACGAAGAGTAAGCAAGGCTGCAAAGCTGCGCTAACTGTCTGTTTTAATTCACTAAAACCTTTACGGAGAGAACCATGAAGATCCGTCCTTTGCATGATCGCGTCGTTATTCGTCGCGAAGAGAAAGAAGAAAAATCCGCCGGCGGTATCGTGCTGGCATCCACTGCGCGTGAAAAACCTAACAAAGGTGAAGTGATCGCCGTAGGCCCTGGTAAAGCACTGGACAACGGCCAAGTGCGCGCCCTGCAAGTGAAAGTAGGCGACAAAGTGGTATTCGCCAGTTACGCCGGCAGCCAAACCCTGAAAGACGGTGATGACGAATTCATCATCATGAGCGAAAGCGAAATTCTGGGCGTGTTGGAATAAGTTCCACCCATCTTTATCCATTTGAGAATCTGTTAGAGGAAAGACCATGACAGCTAAAGACGTAAAATTCGGCGACAGCGCTCGCCAAAAAATGCTGAAAGGCGTAAATGTACTGGCCGATGCCGTAAAAGTGACCTTGGGCCCTAAAGGCCGCAATGTAGTGCTCGACAAATCGTTTGGCGCACCGACCATCACCAAAGACGGCGTTTCTGTTGCTAAAGAAATCGAGCTGAAAGACAAGTTCGAAAACATGGGCGCGCAGTTGCTGAAAGAAGTCGCTTCTAAAGCGAACGACGAAGCCGGTGACGGCACCACTACCGCTACTGTGTTGGCACAAGCCATCGTCAACGAAGGTTTGAAATCCGTTGCCGCCGGCATGAACCCGATGGATCTGAAGCGCGGCATCGACAAAGCAGTCGCTGCTGCCGTTGAAGAAATCAAAAAAATGTCTACGCCGTGTGCAGACACCAAAGCGATTGCACAAGTTGGCACGATCTCTGCCAACAGCGACAACAGCGTAGGTGAGATCATCGCCACTGCAATGGAAAAAGTGGGCAAAGAAGGCGTTATCACCGTTGAAGAAGGCAACGGCGGAAAACACGCTGGATGTGGTTGAAGGTATGCAGTTTGACCGCGGCTACATCTCGCCTTACTTCATCAACAACCAAGCCAGCATGAGCGTCGAGTTGGACAACCCGCACATTCTGTTGGTCGATAAAAAAATCTCCAACATTCGCGAAATGTTGCCTGTGTTGGAAGCCGTTGCAAAATCTGGCCGTCCACTGGCGATCATCGCGGAAGATGTGGAAGGCGAAGCGCTGGCCACACTGGTGGTGAACAACATGCGCGGCATTGTGAAAGTCGCTGCCTGTAAAGCGCCTGGCTTCGGCGACCGCCGCAAAGCCATGCTGGAAGACATCGCGATTCTCTCTGGCGGCACTGTGATCGCGGAAGAAATTGGTTTGGAATTGGAGAGCGCGACACTGGCTCACCTCGGCCACGCCAAGCGCGTCACCATGGACAAAGAAAACACCACCATCATCGACGGCGCTGGCGATGCCAAAGCCATCGAAGCGCGCGTTGCTGCATTGCGTGTACAGATGGAAGAAACCACTTCTGACTACGACCGCGAAAAACTGCAAGAGCGCGTAGCCAAACTGGCTGGCGGCGTTGCGGTAATCAAAGTGGGCGCCGGCACTGAAGTGGAAATGAAAGAGAAAAAAGCACGCGTGGAAGACGCACTGCACGCCACTCGCGCTGCAGTTGAAGAAGGTGTTGTGGCTGGCGGCGGCGTTGCGCTGATCCGCGCTGTGCAAGCGCTGGAAGGTTTGCGTGGCGACAACGAAGACCAGACTATCGGCATCACCTTGGCGCGTCGCGCGATGGAAGCACCGATCCGTCAAATCGTCAGCAACGCGGGCGACGAAGCCTCTGTTGTGGTCGACAAGATCAAGCAGAACAAAGGTAACTTCGGTTACAACGCAGCCACTGGCGAGTACGGCGACATGTTGGCAATGGGTATCCTCGACCCTGCCAAAGTGACGCGCGCTGCATTGCAAGCGGCCGGTTCTGTGGCTGGTCTGATGATCACCACCGAAGCCATGGTGACTGATGTTGTTGAAGACAAGCCTGCTGGTGGCATGCCAGACATGGGCGGCATGGGTGGTATGGGCGGCATGGGCATGATGTAAACATCATGTGACCTGTTCATTCGCATTCATTGCGCTTCAAAAGCCTGCAAGTCACTGATTTGCAGGCTTTTTTATTAACCTTTACTTTCTGCCGCTGGCATGCAAACAGCCCGACAAGTTTGGTGCGTGTGGGAGCTATACAATTACCCCAACACTTCCTCAACACTCCGAAACTCTTCCAGCGCAGCCGTGAGCTGTTCAACAATTTCTGCAGCCAGCACAGCTGGGGCTGGCAGGTTATCGGCATCTGCCAACGAATCATCTTTCAACCAGAAAATATCCAGGCTGGTTTTATCGCGCGCTACCAACTCTTCGTAGGTGTAAGCGCGCCATCTGCCCTCCGCGTTTTTATCATTAAATGTCGCTTTGCGCTTAGTGCGATCATCCGGCTTGTAGCAATCAATAAATTCTTTGAAGTCAGCAGTGTTAAGCCGGTTTGTTTTCAAAGTTTTGTGTATGTTGGTGCGGAAGTCATACACCCATAACTTCTGTGTCCAAGGTTTTTTAGAGGCCGGTTTGGCATCAAAGAAAATCACGTTCGCTTTCACGCCCTGCGCGTAGAAAATGCCGGTAGGCAGCCGCAACAGCGTGTGTACATCGCAACGCTCCAGCAGGGTCTTGCGGATGGTTTCACCGGCACCGCCTTCAAACAACACGTTATCCGGCACCACTACCGCTGCCTTGCCGCCGATCTTCAGCATGTTGGCGATGTGCTGCACAAAGTTGAGCTGTTTGTTGGAGGTGGAGGCCCAGAAATCCGTGCGCTCGTAGGTGAGCTTTTCCTTTTCCGCCTTGCCACTTGCCTCGTTCATCACCGTTACGGCGCTTTTCTTGCCGAACGGCGGGTTGGCCAGCACCATGTCTACCAGATCCGCCTCGCCCAGCTCCTTGGCCAGTGCATCGCGGTTGGTGATGGGGCATTCATCCGAGCCGATGCCGTGCAGGTACATGTTCATGGCACACAGGCGCACCACGCCATCCACAATGTCGGAACCGCGCAGCGCGTTTTCTTTCAGATGTTTTGCCTGTTTCTTGGAAAGACCTTCGGCTTTGGCCATGTAATCGTGCGCGGCAAGTAAGAATCCACCTGTACCACAAGCAGGATCAGAAACCGTCATATCTGGCGACGGCTGCATTACCTCCACCATAGCTTGAATGAGTGGGCGCGGGGTGAAGTATTGCCCTGCTCCGCCTTTCACATCTTGCGCGTTGCGTTCCAGCAATCCTTCGTAAATATCGCCTTTAATATCTGCTGGCAGCGTTGACCATTCTTCTTTGTCGATGAGTTTTATCAAGCGCTCAAGTTTTGCAGGGTCTTGAATTTTATTTTGCGCTTTGCGGAAAATGGTTCCGAGCATACCGCCCAGCTTTCCAAGCTGTTCTAGAGTTTTACGATATTGAATTTCAAGATCAACACCGTCGAGCTTCACCAGCTTACGCCAGCTCCACTCCTTAGGCACATGGTCAATTTGCCCTGCCTGTTGGCGTTCATCCGCCATCTTGAGGAAGATGAGATAGGTTAACTGTTCAACATAATCGTTATAAGAAACTCCATCGTCCAATAGGACTTTGGCATAACCCCATACTTTGTTACTGATGTCTGACGCGCTCATAACAAACGAATTCCTGAAACTTGATTTTTCCGAGATTTGGATAAAACAGAAGGATTTCTACACGCAAAAAACCAGCGTTTCTAGTGAATCTGATTGCCCGCCGCAAATTGCGTCAGTTGATGAGCATCTGCCGTGGCGACAAGAACATCCATTGCCTGCAGCTCATCGCGAATATCGGCAAATGCTTGGAAACGAGAGGCATCATTTTCATCAGGTGCTTGAACAGCGAACAAAACTTGTGCAGGCAACTGCTTGCGATTCCGCAACCGGCGCACACGCTGCAACCATATATCTGCATGCTGGTAAATCTTGTTAGTATCTTCCTGTGCGAGATAAAACGGCTTGATTACTTTTACCGGATCACCATCCACTCGCTGCACGAAATCAAATTTTGCGTGGTAGTCATCATCACCGAGCGTATCGGGGCGAAACGGCTGCACCAGCTTCAGACTACGCAGCACATTGCGCGTTTCAACCACCAGCAGCCTTTCCTGATAAACCTGATTCTTGGTAAATTCACGATGCACATAGTGGCTAAATAACTCGTGCAAAACGACTTTAGGCTCTTCTGCCATGACCACACGAGCAGCATCAAAACGCACAATCGCCTCACGCGGATGCACTAGCTGGTCGAAAATCTGCCGCAGCAATTCAGGCTCGGCATTCAGACTCCAACCGCTCTGTATGTCTGCACGGATACGGCGCAGCTCTTCACCAAACCCCATCACAGCCTGTTTGTAAACGCGTGCATCCAGCTCTTCAAAAAAAGTGGTGATGCGGCGATGCCCTTTATCCAGCAACAGAAAATCCATGTAGCCAAGCGCTGGGCACGCCAGCACGATCCCGATATTGGCAAACTCGCCCGTTTCGGGATAAGGCAGGAATTTAACGATCGCGTAGCGGCACGCGTACTTCTTCATACAGAACTCCAGAATGCATTGCTCTCACAACGAGCCAATTGCTGGCGCATAGCTGCAAGGTCAAAACCTGCAGGTATATCTTCCTCGTCATTCACCCAGTGCCATGAGGCAGGGATATTGTGGCAGCCCTCTTCCCAGACAGCCAGCGCCTCCGACAAACGGCGGGCATAGCGCCCCTGCTCGACAAAATCCTCCATTACCGCCACGAGCTCTGCGGCAAAGAGATGCTGACTGAGAAAATCCTGAGCGTTGAAATCCGCGTCAAACGCCTTGTTATGGTCAATCACCACCAGTTCACGCTCAGTATTCAATAACAGATTGGGGTTGCCCGCGTTGCGGTCTTCATTGCGTATCCACCAGTCAAATACCGCCACATCACGGCGTAAAGCCTGCGGTATGTTGACCGCAAGGCTTGGCTCCAACCATTGAGCGGCAGCACATTCGCGGGAGGCAAAGGCCACACCAGCGCCCAAGGGCTGGAAGTATGTGGGGGCTTCCGCCAGTAATTCTGCCGGAACCTCCACCAAGGAGAACTCAGGAATGGGCAAGCCGAGGGCGCGGCCTAAATGGGCGCAGAGCCATTCATGGCATTGCCCAGCGCGCGTTGCGCTGCGGCCTTTAACATAGTAGCGATACCCGTCTTCGGCACGACACAGAAACGGCTTCGTAAGTCCTTGCTCGGCAGGCCGGATGATTTCTTCAATCTGGATGATGGCTGCCATTGCTCAACTCAACACTGATATCGGTCTTTGATAAAGGCATGGTAAAACTGCCCCACGGATCTCGCATTCACAAACTGCCTGAACACTTCTTCAGGCACGCCACAGAAAGTGTATTGCGGCGTGCTGTCATGAAAATCCACATACATGCGACGGGTTGCAACTTCATAACCAATTTGCTGGATGGCCGTTGAATTAACTTTGGCCCATGTAATCATCTTTTAATTCCTCCGGCACCAATTTTTTTCATTAAAATCACCATATCAATAAGAAGATTTTTTAAAGGACAAGACAAATCGATTTGTCGAATAGTGATTCTCGCCACTATGAAATTTTGTAGCCTCACTACTTGATATATCCATATACCCATGATTCATTTCCATAAAATGTGATACGGCGTATAGGCCAATGCCCTTGCCATCTATATTTTTCGTGTTGATACCGCGATATCCTTTTTGAGTAAGATTTACAGCCTCCGCGCTAGAAAAATACAAGCTAACCATCTCAAAACAAATACTGACGAAATCACCATCCTCAACAAATACCACGTTAATTTGTTCATTATTTTTACAATACTTTATTGCATTTGAAAATATTTGAGAGATAGCTGATCTTGCTGATCCAAAATCACAAAGTATTTTTCCGTCGTAAGTGGCAATATTAACCCTATGTTTTTTTAATATTTCCTCTTCATGAAGGTAATATGCCATTTTCACAAGATGATGCGCCTTGTGCGCAGTAAGGTCTTGCAAGCCAATCTTAGTAGTTAGACTTTCTATCATTATGAAGTCAAACTCCATTTGCTCAAGGAGCTTTCTAGAAGTTAAAAGCTCCTTCGCCACAGAATTTATATTCGATTTAACTGAATTTTTTATATGTCCCAATTTATCTTGCGCAGAAGACAATCCATCCTCGCCAATAATATTTCCAATTTTTTGACCAAGACTTGCAGTATGCTTTCTTACATTGTGCAATGCGATAGCCTCAAAATCATTTAAATCACTTTTGAAGCTTTTTGCTATTAATTCCGCCTTTAGATACCCCTCAACACATATTCCAGAGACCCACTTAACCTGCTTGCTTACGGAATTTTCTTCATGGCAAAATATGTAGATGTTGTCTTCCTTTTCTTTTCTATACGCATATCTTTTTTTATGGCATATCCCAGATATCTCCTCCACCAGGCAATTATCGCAAGCCTTCTATCCCCATCTTGCACATAATCAAAATAGACTGAATTAGAATTCTTATTAACAACCCAGAATTTCACAATCAAGCCCCAACTGTTAGCGCAAGCTTAACAAGTTTTGCGACTAGCGTTGCATGATCTGCCGCTATGTCCGCAGCTTTCTGCAGCTTTCCAGAGTCGAATTTTTTGTTTTTTACGCACTTTCTTGACATCGCATTGAAGTCATCAAAGCTTACATTTTTACCAAGATGATTTTTTACTTTTCCATAAGCGTAACGCAATGAATCGTCCCAGTTAAGCGACTTTGATGCCAGCTCTTCAATCGCTGAAGAATAAGGAAGCAACGTGGACTCTTTGCGAAGTTTTTTATCTACATAATCCCAAGCATCGTCAAAAGAGTCATGCTTGGGTACAGAAGAGTAAATAATTATTTTCTTTTCGGGATATGTTTGCTTAATTGCTTTAACCAAACCCATGCCGCTTTCTACACCTAATAGCTTTCCAACCCCCATAATATCGACGCATATTACGTGACTATCAATAAGTTTCTTATTTGAGATGGCATCAAGATCAGGAATATATTGAACCTTCCATCCCTCTTTTTTTAAATACTCCTTTATGTCAACAGGGTCTTCATCATCAATAATTAATACCTTTGTGTACTTTTTCAAATCATCAATTTGCAAAGATTCAGGTATTTTTTCGCTTCCAAAAAATCCGAATAAATTCAATTTCTTTCTCCAATAATTAAATTACCGCCAAACGCACTCTGCAAAACGCTTTGCTTTAATCGTTCCGATCTTTGCAATTCATAATCAATAGCTTTTTCCATTGATTCAATTACAGTAAAAATTCTATCCACCTCAACACATATGATTTTCTGTTCATAAAGTGAAGGCAATGGAAATGGCAATGACTTTAAAGAATTCATGTTTAAAACATCCATTGTTCCGCCATGAGAAGATAATGAGAATATTCCCTTGACAACCGGAGATGAAACATAAATCTTCGCATAATTAGGTTGGCAAATATTTTTATCAAAAGTAATCTTGATTAAGCGAGGATTTATGATTCCTGGCTCGCAATCTTCTGGAAGCACAAGTGTTTTACCTATCGTTCCAACTAAACTTATCAAAAAATCTCCAGGTTTTATTGCGCAGCTTATTAAGCTTTGGTATTTATCTTCACTTATGTAGTAATCACCATAATATGGATCACCATTAATTACCTGCTCCTGTCCGTAGATTTTATAGCCGCTCTCAGTATAAAACTGCTTTTTAAGTGCGGAACCAAATGGCCCTGCTTTCATACTGTTTTTTTCAGGTGAAGCCACTTGCTCAAAACCAGACCAAATCCATTCTTCTGGAATTTCAGGGAACCCTTCCGCATCCGGCGCAGATGGTTCTTTGTATTTGGCTTTCCACCCATCATCCTTCGGCACTTTTCCCTTCGCCTTAAACTGCTCCATCTGTTGCGCTTCCCATTTCTGGCGGCGCTCTTGGAGAATGCGCTCCAGCAATTTCGAGGCAAGTTCCAGCTTGTCTTTATTCTGCTCTCGCCACTCTTTGCTCAATTCGCCGGTGACGGCGGCCTTGAGGACGGACTGGCGATATTGCTTGAGGAGTTGTTTGGATTGCTTAAGGGCGTCGATGCCTGCATCAATATGGGAAAAGAGCTCTTCGATTTTGGCGACGATTTGTTTTTGTTGTTCTGGCGATTCAGGAATTGATACAGGCGTTTCTTCAAATTTACCTTTTGTAATATGAACCATTCCTGATCCATGCGTCTTTCTGTATAGCTCTTCTAAAATATGTTGGACCAAGTAGTAATGTAATTTTTTATCAATTTTTGATACAACTTTAAAAATATGCTGGTTAAGCGCAGCTTTAGGGCCATCCCAAATATAAACCCCAAGAGTTGCAGACCATGAAATAAGTAAATCACCCGGCTCAACGACATGGCATTCAGCAATTTCACCATTGTAATAATTATGGCCTTTACCGGTTCCAGTTAAGTCTTGAATCCTAATAATTGGCAATCCACTATCTGACCATTCACTTTTTTTAAAACCTCTGCCATTTATATACTCACCAATTGCACCAAGAGTGGTTTGCATCAAACCATTTTCTGGAGCTTCATTACTTTTTTTAACTGCTACCGCCTTCATGCAATCAAATACCCATTCAATTCACTGATCAACTGCGGCAACTCCGCCCCGAATAACGCCCTCGCCTTCATCAAACCCCCTTCCTGGTTAAACGGCGTGTACTCAAAATCCTCCGTGCGTATCTCCGCATTACTGGCAATCTGCTCCTTGATCCATTGCAACCACTTCAACTGGTCTGGCGAAAACTGCTTGCCGCCCTGCGCCTGCTGCTGCAACCAATCCGCAAAACGCCGTTCCACTAACGCTGGAAACGGCTCCAACACATTGTTCAGATTGGTGGCGAAATAAATCAGGCTCACAATATTGGTGAGCAACTTCACCGGCGGCGCACCGGCCACACGGGATTTCTCCAGCTGCTCGTATGCCTTCCACACCTCGATGGGTGCCAGGTTATACGGCGGTTGCTCTATTTCTTCCGCCAGCTTTTCAATCTGCGCATAACTCAAATGCCGCTGGTTATAGGGCTGGCTGTAAATCAGCTGGATGGCACCGAGTTCTGCTTTGTGGTCTGCCATGAATTGCTGAAAACTTTTGATCAAGTTTTTTGCTTTCTCTTCGTCATAACCGGTAAAAACCGGTTCATCTGGAGATGGGTCTATCAACTGATCGGTGGTGCGGCGCAAGTCCTCGATTTTTTCGCGCAACGCAGGATTGTGAAACGGTTTAACGGCCGTTTCGATCATGGCCGATGGCACGGTATCAGTTTGCAAATCCGGATTCGTATCGGGGTTGGCGGCATGTATCAACTCGCCCGCCAATATTGCCAATGGCACACCTGCTAATTCACTGACTTGTTTGCGCTGCTGGTCATTCAATTGCAAATCCAGCCGTATCAAACGATTGCCGAGCGTGCGAATGGTATCGGGATCACGATCTCCACGCGCAATCTGTTCCATCAATTTGTGCGTGGGTACAGACGGCTTGCTTTCCAGTGACACCGTTTCGGTTTTATCGGTTTCGGTTACGCCCACCGCATCCACCAACACAAAACGGGTTTTGGCTTTGGCATCGGGCGTGACTTTGTGCAACTCATCGATGCCGAGCACTCGCGTGCCACGCCCTTTCATCTGCTCGTAATACGCTTGGCTTTTTACATCGCGCATGAAGATCAAACATTCCAGCGGTTTGATGTCTGTTCCAGTGGCTATCATGTCTACCGTGACCGCCACGCGCAAACGCGGGCTGGTGCGAAATTCCGCAATGGTGTTTTCAGCGGCTTGCTTGCCCACGCGGTAGGTGACTTTCTTGCAGAAATCATTGCTCTCGTTAAACACCTCGCGCACGGTATCCACAATGCGGTCGGCATGGTCATCGTCTTTGGCGAAGATCAGCGTTTTGGGCACCCATGTCCGTTCCGGGAAACAGTCTTTCAACGCATTGTCTTTGAATGCCTGAATCACTGTGCGCACCTGGTTCGGCGCAATCACGCTGCGGTCCAGTTGTTTCGCCTGCCAAACTTCATCTTCATCCAGCAATTCAAGGCGTTTCTGTTTGGTAAGACGATCACGAATCTGCACCGCCGTGCCCGCTTCTATCGTATTGCCCTTATCACCCATCGCTGTCTTGATGCGATAAATGTCATAGCCAACATTTACTTTGTCACACACTGCATCTTCGTGTGTGTATTCACTCACGAGATTTTGATTAAAGTAGCCGAGTGTTTTTTTCGTCGGTGTAGCAGTAAGGCCAATCAAAAACGCATCAAAATAATCCAGCACTTGGCTCCACAAGTTGTAGATGCTGCGGTGGCATTCGTCGATGATGATCACATCAAACGCTTCAATCGGAATATGCGGGTTGTAACGCACATCGCGCGGTTTATCACTCAGCGTATTCGATTCAATTTCATAACCGGAGCGTTCGTCTGCATCGTCATCCAGTTCTGTGCCACTCAATTGCGAATACAGGCGCTGGATGGTGGAGATCGTCACCTTGATTTCATCGCCAATGCCAGCCGTGCCGAGAATGTGCGCGTTGTAGAGATCGGTAAACTTGCGGCCATCATCCGGCACCGTGTATTGCTGAAACTCTTTCAGTGCTTGCCGTCCGAGATTGCCCCTGTCCACCAGAAACAACACGCGTTTAGCTTTGGCGTATTTGGCAAGGCGATACACTTCCGTGACCGCAGTAAAAGTTTTGCCGGAGCCAGTAGCCATTTGCAGCAACGCACGGGGCTTGCCTTCTGCCAGAGATTTTTCCAGCCCGCTGATGGCATCAACTTGGCAAGCACGCAACGCTTCCGTGTGCAGCTCTGGTAAATGTTGTAACCGCGCACGAAATGTATCGTCTTGCTCCAGCCAATTTTTTAATGTTTCCGGTTTGTGGAAATGGAATACATAGCGCGAACGCGCGAACGGGTCGCGCCAATCGCAAAACCGAATTTCATGATTGGTAGCTTCGTAAGTGAACGGCAGTTTGTCTGCCCAACGCTGAATAAACTTGGTAGAAGAAATGGCGTAACGGCGGCTTTGCGCCACCACCTCACCGAGACTATGGCCTTCACGTTTGGCCTCCACCACACCGCAAGCTTTGCCATCAATGAACAGCATGTAATCAGCTGGGCCACTGTCGGTGTCCATTTCACGCACCGCCACGCCCAATCCAGCATGCAAGTTCAGCTTTTTCTTGTCCTGCACAACCCAACCTGCTTGTTCGAGCTAGCGATCTATCTCAATGCGGGTCTGCGCTTCATCTTTTTCTGTATAGGTTGGAGGCGGTGCCATTCCGTGCTTCTTTATCACTGACAACAGGTGAGGTTTTATACCACAAAGACTTGTAGATTCAGTCAGTTAATGACTGATACAAAGATAACCGTGCCGCAGAAATAGATATCAGCACAGGCATAGTAGAGCAGCCGAAACCCGCCGCGCGCGGGTTTTTTTGTGCCTGAAATTCAGCCGCTGGACGCAAACGCCAGAAACAAAAACGCCCCGACTAGCGGGGCGTTTTGCTATTCAGTGCGAAGCGTTTAATCAGGCCATTGCCTTGATTTGTGCGCTCAAACGGCTCTTGTGGCGAGCAGCTTTGTTTTTGTGGATTTGGTCTTTGTCCGCAATGCGGTCGATCACTGGCACAGCAGCCGTATAAGCTGCTTTCGCCGCTTCTTTGTTGCCACTCTCAATCGCCAACACCACTTTTTTGATGTAGGTACGAACGGTAGAACGCAGGCTGGCGTTATGGTCGCGACGCTTGTCAGCTTGGAGAGCGCGTTTCTTGGCTTGCTTAGTGTTGGCCACTGTAGAACCTCAAAAAATTGTTGCGGATTTCGGGACGCGCAAATATGCCGTCTCACCCTCGTTCTGTCAAGCAAAATCAACGGATTTTGCCGCGTTTTCGTTGCTTTCGCGGGGGGGCTTGTGTACAGTGCGCCTCCCTGTTTCAGGGATCCCTCTTACGGTGAGATGGCCGAGCGGTTTAAGGCGCACGCCTGGAAAGTGTGTGTACGTTAATAGCGTACCCAGGGTTCAAATCCCTGTCTCACCGCCATTTATTTGTCTGGCATAGTCCAACCCAATGCATTGAGAATCAAAGCTGAAGCGCGAGCAGTATCACCGAGTGAGCTTGAACCTTGCGATGATAGGTTCAAACAAAACGCGGGGATTGCGATATGGCGCACCGAAGACGAAATAAACCTGAAACTGGAATTTGCCGCGAGCCTCCAGCTTGGCTGGAGGGCTGCAGTAGCATCATTGGCTTGTACTACAAGAAATTACTGGAACAGGATGCCAATAGGGAAAAACTGATCGCCGCAGGCTTTCTGTTGCCGCAAGAACCATCCAAGCCACCCGAACCAAAGGTGCAGATCTCGTTTGCCGAATGGGACAAGCAGCGCGAACTAAAATAGCGAACGCTGCTCACTGTCACTTCTGCCGACACGGCAAAAACATATCCAGCTCAGGTTTGTATTCTTGGGTTTGCACATCGAACAAACCGAGCAGCGTGTGGAATACATTGTCATGCGTCAGTTTGGCGTTTTGATTCTGGCGCAAACAATCCTGCGACAAGCCCCAATTTGCAAACGCATTGGGTGAAAACCAAGCCAAAATCGGCACTCGTGTTTGTGCATCTGGCGCGATGGCGTATGGGGCGCCATGCAAATACATACCGTCTTCACCCAAAGATTCGCCGTGATCCGAAATATAGAGCATCGCTGTATCGCGCGTCTGACTGTTGCGCTTGAGAAATTCGATGACCTGATTCAGAAAATAATCGGTATACAAAATCGTATTGTCATAAACATTGACCAGCTCTTCATTGGTACAACTGCCCAACTGATTGGTGCGACAAACGGGCGTGAAGCGCTCCATGGCCGCCGGATAACGCCTGAAATATTCCGGTCCGTGGCTGCCGTTAGAATGAAAGACCACCAGAGCATTGTCCGTTTGTTTATCAACATAGGCCTGCAAATTTTCTAGCAAGATTTCATCTAAACATTCGCCGTCCTTACACAGCGCAGGATTCTCTGACCTCGACATATCCTCACTCGGAATGCGTGCGCAAACGCCTTTGCAATCCCCGCTGTTATTGGTGCGCCAGAACACATTGAGCCCTGCACGCTGCAATATATCGAGTACATTTTCCATCGTTTTCCCTTTCTTATCGCCGTAATCCTCGCGATTGAACCTAGAAAACATGCACGGCACCGACACGGCCGTAGCCGTACCACAAGAAGACACATCGCCATAGTTCAAAATATCTTGTTTCTGCAATGCGGGATTTGTATTGCGACCATAACCGTTCAGTGAAAAATGATCTGCGCGCGCCGTTTCACCCACCACCAAAATGACTAAAGATTTTTTAGGTCTGCTCGTAATCTGCGCGCCAAATTTACCATCCAATCCGATCGGAATAATGGCGTGGATTTTTTTTATACCTACTAAAGTTTTTATGTATTTGCTCGTGCCGTACACCACATTGGTTGGGTTAATGAAGTGCGTCAATTTATCTTCCTGCCGAAAAATTGAGGCGTAGGTAAGATAAAAAGGTGTAACTACTGCTGCCACCACAACCAAGGCACACACCACACCCAACAAACGCTGCCACCAACCGCGCCAAAAAGTGGGGTACCGCACCGGCAGCAACCAAACCAAAATAGCGGGCACTACACCCAAACCCACCAAATACAGCACCATGCGCGGCGTGAGCAATGCTTTGGTTTCACGCATGTCGGTTTCGAACACATTTTGAATCATGTCCTTATCAATAGACACGCCATAACTGTTGATGAAATACAGCGTGCCAGCAGAGACCAACAACAACAGCATCAGCGCAGGCTTCAATACATACCGGAACGACAACAACAGCAACAGCAGCGAAAAGAACGCCACCAGAAATACGCCAAACGACGCATAAAACACTGCAGTTGATAACCCCTCATAAGGCACCAGCGTCAGCAATGCTTTCCACACGCCTCGGTTGTAAAACAACACCAGCAGCGTTGCGATACACACAATCAACTGAAACGAATTTAAACGGGGCCAGCGCCACTCACGACCATCAGACACGCAATACTCCTACCACGCGGATTAGTCCGCGACTTAACGAAAGGCGCGCACCTTACACAGGAGATTGTCAAAATTTAGTCAAAAATGCCTGCAAGCTACCGAACCACTGACTGGGTCAATTCCCCATGTACGATAGCCCGCCGTATCAATATGAATGCGGCCGGAGGGGTAGCGGGTGTAACCCATATTCCACAAGGCGCCTTGCGTGCGCCAAAACTCACACAGCGCATCCGTTGGATCGACCGTTCCCTGCACACGAAAATCCAGCGCAAAGCTGCGCGCATGCGCACTTTTTTCCGCACCACCCGCACAAGCATTCAGCACCGGATTGCGATACGCCGAATAAATTTCCACACTACCGATTACCCCAGTCAGCTGCAGATAGCGCAATAAACGCAACACCGAAACAGCGTCGTTCCAGCGCTGTCGCGGCGGAACAGCAAACGGTTCAGCGTTGCATTTTTCCCAATCCGAAGCGGAACGCAATAAATGTTCCGGCGGCAAAACGGTCGCTACATCCTGCGCAGTGAGATACTGCAAATATGACTCTACTGCTGGTTTGTGGCGCGCTTGCCATGCAGGAAAACTGTTGGGGTCTTCGCGTTTTTTTGTGACAACTGGCGTGGAAGTACACGCTGCGAGCAACACAAAAACGAAGATGAAAAAAAATCTGCGCTTCATCAACTCTCCTTTTGCTTCCACGCACAAAATCCAGGGCGCGGGCCAATGGCAGGATGATTGCGGCAAGTTTCAGGGCGTTTTTCATATACCGTGCAGCGGCGCGTGTTGCGATCAAGATATAAGCAATCACCACTGGAGTGTTGTGTGAGCGTAAAAATGCCATCGCGTTGATTGAGATGTTGCACGATGCCTTCTTTTTGCAGGCGTTTACCGATAGCTTTCAGCGGCTCCTCCATTTCGAAGGCATCGATCACACCGAGGCGCAGTAAATCTGACAACCGCACTTCCACCGGCAACTGGCAACAGCCTGCCATGCAGTTGTCACACAGCCCTTTTCGGTAGCGGTGCCAAGTGTCGGTGCGTGCAATATCGGCGCCAAAAGCCATCGGTGATTCCCATTGCCAAGAGTGCATGATACAAAGCCTGCCCTCGTTCAGCACTGGCGCAACGCATGCTTTCCTCTCCGCTTGGCACCCTGAGTGCACAAACTTTTATCGACACCATCTGGCAACAACAACCGCTGCTGGTGCGCAACGCGCTGCCGGAGGCGATTGGCGTTGTCGATGGCAATGACCTCGCCGGCATCGCTTGCGAACCCGATGGTGAAGCACGCTTGATTATTCACGACAGCGCACAAGATCGTTGGCTGTGTGAGCAAGGCCCTTTCAAAGCTGCGCGTTTCAAAAAACTGCCAAAAACACAGTGGACGCTATTGGTGCAATCGGTGGATCACTGGATTCCCGAAGTTGCAGCCCTACTCCAACATTTCAGTTTTCTGCCGCGCTGGCGTTTGGATGACATCATGATCAGCTACGCCACCGATGGCGGCGGAGTCGGCCCGCACTTTGATTACTACGATGTATTTTTGCTGCAAGTGTCTGGCAAACGCCGCTGGCAAACTGGGCAGCGCTGCGACGAAACATCGGCACTGCGCGACGATGAACCGCTACGTCTGTTGCAAGATTTTCAAACACAAACGGATGAAATACTGGCAGCGGGCGACCTGCTGTATGTGCCGGCCGGTGTAGCGCACTGGGGTACGGCAGTTGGCGATGATTGCATTACCGTGTCTATTGGTTTTCGCGCAGCCGCGCATCGCGAAATTGTGCAAGCCGCACTGGAAAATATTGCCGACACGCTACCCGCGCATTGGCGTTATACAGACTCTCCCGCCGCAATCGATACAGATTCGTTTTGCATCAATGATGCCGCCATCGACAAACTGCTCGCACTGTGGGACAGCTTGCCGCGCCACACTATCCGTGCGGCCTTGACCGATGCGCTCGGCGAACTCGCCACCGAACCGCGTCAACACGAACGCATCACTCCTGAAAGCACGCTCAGCGAAAAACAATTACAGAAAAAATTGCAGGCGAAAAATGGTTTGCAGGTAGAGCATCACCCCGCCAGTCGTCTGGCCTATCGCCTAACTGACGATAAAAGCCATGCCGTGCTGTATGTGGATGGCGGGCAATTGCACACCACGGCGGCATTGGCACGCGCGATCTGCAAAGGCCGCATCACAGCCGCAGAATGCGCCACCCAAGCCGACAGCGAATTACTGTTGGCTTTAATCAATCAAGGCAGCTTAACCAGCGCGTAATCACTGCACTGGTTCTGGCTTTTCAAATTCGTCTTTCGGGAAAAGATCGTAATTGATGTCTAAGCCCGCTTGCGTCCACCGCTCCTGTGGTTGGTCGACAATTTTATCGAATTCCATTTGCAATAAATTGACCGGATCAATGCCTGCACGGGTGTAGTAGTTATTCGTGAACGGATCGCGCGCACGCGCAAACGCTAATGCTTTATCCACCTTGATGGGTTGATCGCTGCCGATAAACATCCAGAAACCAAAATTCAGTGTGTAGGGGAACACTGAACGAAATGTTTGAATGGTTCTGCCGGTAGGTATCCAGTTCACCACATAACCGCCTGGCTTAAGGTGATTTTTCAACAGTGTGAAATACTCACTGGAATACAAATTACCCGCATAGGGAATAAATGGGCGCAGCGCATCCGTTTCGATAATGTCGAATTGGCGACCACTGCGCATCAGCCAAGTGCGGCCATCATCAATAACAAACTCCATGCGCTTATCGTCCAGCATGGATTGCACGGCAGCGTAGGGTTTCAACGCATGCGCATCACGCAGGTTTTTCCATTGCGAACCCAAGATTTCCACATTGGTAATGCGCTTGGTTTCTGGTCTGCCGCCGGCAGCCCACAGCGTGTTACCCGAGCCTAAACCGATAATCAGAATATCTTCCGGCGCGGGATGCAACACTGCAGGCACATAACTCAACGCCGTGTGAATATTTTCATAAGGAATAGCACTTTGCGTAGCGCCATTGATCATAAAGTACGCTGACAATTCACCCGATCCAGCATCGTGCATATTGCCTTTGATGTAGGAAACTCCCGTGCTGTCTTCTGCAGGCAAACCACCTGCTGGCGTGGTGCCGTGCAGTTTTGCCCATAAAGTTTCTTTGTTGGGGATGCCGTAAAAACCCGCCACAACCACCGCAACCCCTACGGCGGCAACCACGCCCTTCAACCAAGGTTTGGCCACAATTTTTGCCAACAAAAACCAGTACACCGCGCCGAGTAGCAGCAAGATTTTCAACGCACCCACACTGCCGAAGAAATGCAACAACACCAAGCCGACCAAAATCGAACCCAGCGTCGAGCCCAAAATATTGGCCGTTTGTAGCGCGCCGACACGCTTGCCAATATCGTCCAAACTGGTTTGATTGATACGCTGCAAGTACGGAAAGCTAGCACCCATCAAGATGGTGGGCGGCACGATCAACAGGGGAACCACGATGAAATACATCATCAAAAATTCCGGCGTGGCTTTCGACAATTCAAACGCGAAGGGGAAGTTGATCGGTGACGCAAAGTACTGCCACAACACTGCCAACGACGGCCACTGATCGACGACATGCACGAGAGCAGAGATCGACAACACGGCATACGCAGCGATACCTGCCTGCAGCAGCAAAAAGCTGTGTACTGGACGGCGACTGCGCGGCGAAAATATCAAACCCAGAATGGTGCCGATAGCCAAACCGACCAAGAAAAAGAACAGCAAGATACTGAAAGTAAATGAGGTTGATTTCAGCATCACACCCAAAATGCGGAACCAAACAATCTCCAAGCCCAGCGCCACAAAACCCGACAGCGCATAAATCACCAGCCAAGTGCGCAGGGAAAAATAGGTGTCAGTTTTTTCTGCCTGCGTTGCAATGGGTGCATCCGCTTGTTGCGTCCAGTACGAGCTGCGCTGCAGCAACAGCGCCAACAACAGTGCGCCAACCATTGCACCGGCATTCAGCGCAGCGCCCATTTGCAAACTAATTTCAAAACCGTAGTGGCGAACCAAAAACAAACCCGTGACCAACGCCCCCAAACCCGCACCCAGTGTGTTCAGCGCATACAACCACGCGATTTTGAACGAGGCTTCACTCAGGTAGCGCGTCAAGGCTTTCGACAACAGCGGCAGCGTGATACCCATGCAAAATGTTGGAATCAATAAACTTAAAAACAGCACCACACTCAGCAACGGCTTTGAGGCACTCAACTGCGGCCATGTTTGATACAACACATCGTAGTAAAACCATTTACTACTGACGGCAAATACCGCAATTACCAACTCTGCCAACGCAAACATCAATAAGCAGCGGTATTGATTTAAGCGATCGGCGAGATAACCACCGATGAGACTGCCAACGCCCATCCCTAACATAAACGCGGAAACAATGATGGTGGCGGAATACACATCCGCACCGGAGAACAAGCCCAACATGCGCTGCCAAATAACTTGGTACAGCAGCGCCGAAAATCCCGATAAAAAAAACAGCGTGGTCAGCAAGCCACTGAGCAAGGCGCCGTTAGCGCGTGTAGTACGACCCAACATCCCTTCTTCCTTTTGAAAATGATTTTTTACGCAGCATAACACGCACATGAATCTTTCTGTGTTTCTACGGTCGAACGGCGTTACAGTGACTACCGCGCAGCAAACATCAGGAGTTTTTTATGCAATGCCCTATCTGCCCCAACACCGCACTGGTGATGTCTGAGAGACAAGGTATCGAGATCGACTACTGCCCGCAGTGCCGCGGCGTATGGCTGGATCGCGGCGAGCTGGACAAAATTATCGAACGCTCTACACCTGCGGAGCCAGCACCACAACCCGTACAGCGCGCGCCGCAACAACCCATCCCACAGCCGTACGACACCTACAACAAACACCACGGCAGCCACTACAAGAAGCGCAAGCGCGAAAGCTTTTTGTCTGACCTATTTGATTTCTAACAACCGACATTGACGGGGCGTAGACACATTCCCTACCGACAATGCGCATTAACCTCCGTAAAATGCAGGGTATTAAACTTGACCCGTATCAACATAATTCACACAGATGTCTCTAAAATAGCGGCGTCCGTGTTTTCACACTGGTTCCTACGATGCTCAACAACCCCTTTAGCTTCCTATTCTTTCCTCACAAACAGTGGCAAAAAGTCGCTACTGCCAGCTTAGGGGCATTGCGAACCTCGGCTCTCTATACTTTTGTACTGGCCGCGCTGCCCTGCTACGCGTGGTACTACGGCACTACCGTGACCGGCTGGCATCTGCCTGGTGGCAGTGATTTGATTTATCTTTCGCCCGATAGCGCACTAAAAATCATCATCGCCTTCTACTGCGCCATTATTTTGGCGCTGTGGGGTATTGGCTATGCCATACATTGGATGGCCGGCACCTACGGCTCCATCACCACCTTCACCAAGGGCTACGCGGTCGCTGCTTACGGTGCCACACCGCTATTTATTGCGGGTCTGGTGGGCTTTTACCCACTGCTCTGGCTGGATCTGAGCATTGGTGTACTCGCCGTGGCATGGGCCGTTTACCTGCTTTACTCCGGCCTGCCCGTGGTAATGAACATTCCTACCGAGCGCGGTTTCTTGTACGCCAGCGCCGTACTGGGCGTATGTATGGTTTTTCTCATGGTCATGATGGGAGCCACGGTTGTTCTTTGGAATTTTGGTTTTATGCCTGAATTCATGGACTAACGCGCACGCAGCACATCCTCCAAGTTTTCTCCTGATGTTACAAAAGGCGTTCTATGCAAGCTGATAATCAAAACTCGGCTCCTGTGGCTTACAACTACAAGGTGGTGCAGCAATTTACCGTGATGACGGTGGTGTGGGGCATCGTCGGCATGTTTGTCGGTGTGTTAATCGCCGCGCAACTGGTGTGGCCAGACCTCAATTTTGGCCAAGCGTGGCTGTCTTTCGGTCGCCTGCGCCCGCTGCATACCAATGCCGTGATTTTTGCCTTTGGCGGCAGTGCGTTGATCGCCACCTCGTTTTATATCGTGCAGCGCACCTGCCAAGCGCGCCTGATTTCCGACTCACTTGCCGCCTTTGTGTTCTGGGGCTGGCAGTTGGTGATTGTGCTCGCCGCTATCACCCTACCCATGGGGCTCTCCACCAGTAAGGAGTACGCCGAGCTGGAATGGCCTATCGATATTTTGATTACGATTGTTTGGGTGGTCTACGCCATCGTGTTTTTCGGCACTATTACCAAACGCCGCACTTCACACATCTATGTAGCCAACTGGTTTTACGCCGCCTTTATCATTGCGGTGGCCATACTGCATATTCTCAACAGCGCCGAGATTCCCGTCACTCTCACCAAGTCCTACTCCGTATACGCCGGCGCCGTGGACGCCATGATCCAGTGGTGGTACGGCCACAACGCTGTGGGCTTCCTGCTCACCGCAGGCTTCCTCGGCATGATGTACTACTTCGTGCCCAAGCAAGCCGAACGCCCTGTGTACTCGTACCGTTTGTCCATCGTGCATTTTTGGGCTTTGATCGCCACCTACATCTGGGCCGGCCCGCACCATTTGCACTACACCGCTCTGCCTGGCTGGGTACAAAGTTTGGGCATGGTGATGTCCATTATTCTGCTTGCGCCGTCATGGGGCGGCATGATTAACGGCGTGATGACACTCTCCGGCGCGTGGGACAAATTGCGCACCGATCCCGTGCTGCGCTTCCTCGTGGTATCGCTGTCGTTTTACGGCATGTCCACTTTTGAAGGCTCGATGATGTCGATCAAAAGCGTGAATGCCATGTCGCATTACACCGACTGGACCATCGGCCATGTGCATTCCGGCGCACTCGGCTGGGTAGCGATGATTACCATCGGCTCGATCTATCACCTGTTCCCCATCCTGTTTAACAAAACAGCCTGCACAGCATTAAGTTAGTGAATGTGCATTTCTGGCTCTCCACTGTGGGCACGGTGTTGTACATCGCCTCCATGTGGGTAAACGGCATCATGCAAGCACTGATGTGGCACGCCTATAACACCGACGGCACACTCACTTACAGCTTTGCGGAATCTGTATCAGCCAGCTACCCCGGTTACATCGTGCGCTTTATTGGCGGCGCGATGTTCCTGCTCGGCATGTTGATCATGGCCTATAACCTCTGGAAAACCTCGAAGCTGCCAGCGGCAACAGCGGAGCAATCAGCATGAGCGGACAAGAAAATCTACACAGCAAAATCGAAAAAAATATCGCTCTGATGATGGTGTTGATCGTTATTGTCATCAGCTTCAGCGTGTTGGTTGAAATTCTGCCACTGGCATTTCAAAAAGATGTCACCGAGCCCGTGAAAGGTCTAAAACCGTGGACGGCACTGCAACTGGAAGGTCGCGACATTTACATTCGCGAAGGTTGCAACGCCTGTCACTCGCAAATGATTCGCCCTTTCCGTGCTGAAACCGAGCGCTACGGTTTTTATTCTGTTGCCGGTGAATCGGTGTATGAACATCCCTTCTTGTGGGGCTCCAAACGCACAGGGCCAGACTTAGCGCGCGTCGGCGGTCGCTACAGTGATGAATGGCACAGCGCGCATTTGTATAACCCACGCGATGTCGTGCCGGAATCTGTCATGCCCGCCTACCCGTGGCTGTTCAATAACACGCTAGACGGCAAACACACCGCCGCCAAGATGCGCGCATTGCGCAAATTAGGTGTTCCATACACCGATGAAGACATTGCTGGCGCACAAGCCGCTGTTGCTGGAAAACTGGAAGTCGATGCCATGATCGCCTACTTGCAACACCTCGGCACTTGGATACCCGCCAACCCTGCCATCAAGCAGCGCAGCGAAGCCGCCAAGGTGCAGCAATGAATCTTGATCTCAACACCGTGCGCGGCTTGATTACGCTGGCACTGCTGATTCTTTTTGTCTGGCTAGTGATTTGGGCGTACAGCAAAAAACGCACCACCACCTTTAACGAAGCCGCCAATCTGCCATTTGCGGATGACGCAAAGTCAGCGACCAACACCAGAACAGGAGAACACTCATGAGCAGTTTCTGGAGTGCGTGGATCATTATTCTCACCACAATCGTTTTAGTGGGTTTGGTGTGGGTGTTGTTTGGCAACCGCACACGCTCCGGCAACCCAGATTCCACCACCGGCCATGTCTACGATGGCATCGAGGAGTACGACAACCCCATGCCAGCGTGGTGGTTCTATATGTTCGTGTTGTCGATTATTTTCGGCGTGGCTTATTTGATTTTTTATCCTGGCATGGGCAATTACAGAGGCGTACTTGGCTGGACACAAAACATGGAGTGGCAACAAGAAAATGCCAAAATGGATGAAAAAATTAGTACGGCACTCGCGCCGTACGCCGCTATGTCGATTGAAGATTTAGCCAAAGATGAAAAAGCCATGCGCATTGGTCAACGCTTGTTTGCGTCCAACTGCGCGCTTTGTCACGGCGCAGACGCAGGCGGCACGAAAGGCTTTCCCAATTTGCGCGATAGCGATTGGCTCTACGGCGACTCACCAGAAAAAATCGTAGAAAGCATTGCCCTCGGCCGTAAAGGCGTTATGCCACCATGGAAAAGTGTACTGACGGAAACACAGATTGATGATGTCACCGCGTGGCTCACCACCGCCGACGCGAGCAAAAAGCCAGCCGCCGGCGCGCAAGTGTTTGCCACTTACTGTGCGGCTTGCCACAACCCCGACGCCAAAGGCAATCAGGCGATGGGCGCACCCAATCTCACTGACGATGTGTGGTTGTACGGCGGCGAAATTGGCGACATTAAATTCACTATCCACAACGGTCGCAACGGGCAGATGCCTGCACACGAACATCTATTAATTCCGGAAAAAATCCATCTGCTGGCAGCCTTTGTCTACAGCTTAAGCGCAACTAACCAGGAAGGTACTTCGCAGACTGCGCAACAGTAATTGCAAACAGGTTGGTATCTCTATGTCATCAAACGAACCTGAACGCATTGCCGCTGTTAACGAGTACGCACCCAAGGAAGTTGCCGAGCTAGACCTGTATCAAAAGCGCGAAAAAATTTACACGCGCAGCATAGAAGGTTTTTTTCAACGCATTCGTTTATTCACCGGCTGGCCCCTGCTAGTCGGTTATTTTTTTCTGCCGTGGACACAATGGCACGGCCACCAAACCGTTCTATTTGATCTACCCGCGCGCAAATTTTATATTTTTGATTTGGTGTTCTGGCCGCAAGATTTAGTCTTGCTGGCGTGGACGCTGATCATTGCCGCGTTTGCACTGTTTTTTTTCACTTCACTATTTGGCCGCATCTGGTGCGGTTACTCCTGCCCGCTAACGGTGTGGACCAGTATTTTCATGTGGATGGAGCAAAAAGCGGAAGGCAGTCGCAACCAGCGTATCAAACTCGATCAAGTGCCGTGGTCTACGGAAAAAGTTTTACGCAAAACCGCAAAACACGCGATGTGGGTAGGCTTTGCCTTTCTCACCGGCTTTACCTTTATCGGTTATTTCACACCGATCACCGATCTCACCTTTGATTTTTTTACCGGCAATGCTGATCTCACCGTTTATGGTTGGATAGGTTTATTTGCGTTTATGACCTACCTCAACGCCGGCTGGCTGCGTGAGCAGGTGTGTTTGTACATGTGTCCTTATGCGCGTTTTCAAGCCGCGATGTTCGATAGCGACACACTCACCGTGACTTACGACCAACTGCGCGGTGAGCCGCGCGGCGCGCGCCGTGTAAACGAAGGTGAAAAACCCAAAAATCTTGGCGACTGCATCGACTGCATGCTATGCGTGCAAGTGTGTCCAACCGGCATTGATATACGCGATGGCCTGCAATACGAATGCATCAACTGCGCCTTATGCGTGGATGCCTGCAATGCCGTGATGGAAAAAGTGGGCTACGCCCCCAACTTGATCGCCTACAGCTCAGAAAGCCGCGTAGAGGGCAAACCGTTTCATTGGCTGCGTCTGCGCACCGTGGGTTACGGCAGCGTGCTGCTTATTATGTGCGCGTTATTTATTGGCGCGCTGGTATTGCGCGAAACAACCGATTTAAAAATTCTGCGCGAACGCAACGCCTTGTATCAATTGCGCAATGGCAATATTGAGAATGTGTACACCATCAAAATTGGCAACCGCGACCGCAACAGCCACCAGTACACTTTAAGTGTCGATGAAAAAAATATGGTCATCATCGGTGAAACCGCCGTGCGTGTAGAATCCGGCGAAGAACTCAGCATCCCCGTGCGTTTGTCTTTGCCTGTCAGCGCATGGCGCAGACGCAATTTTGATGTGAAATTTAGCGCCTGCTTAGCGGATACCGCCGAGCGGTCACACTGTATCAACCAAGAAAGTCGCTTTACAGGACCACTGCAATGAACACACCACGGCGCACAGACACCAAACCTTGGTATCGTCAATTCTGGCCGTGGTTCATTCTGGGTTTGCTCGCATTTGCGATCAGTTTTTGCTCGGTGTTTATTTATCTCGCCGTCAAACACGCCGATCCTGTGGTCGATAAAAACGACTACCAAGAAGGTTTACGCATCAACCAAACGCTGGAGAAAAAGGATGCGCAGCCACCGCGTTAAAACAAAGCCAGCGCACTTGTGAACACCGAAACTACACACTGTTTTCACTGCCAAGAATTACTGGCGCGCGACTATCCGCAGCGTTACTCCTCTGTCATCAACAACACCTCACGCTTTTTTTGCTGCCCCGCCTGCGCGGCGGTGGCGGACACCATTTACAACTTAGGTCTGGAACAGTATTACCGCCAACGCGATGAAAAACCGCAGCGCCCAACACCGATCACACTTTCAGCCACAGAATTAGAAGCGCAATACCAAAGCGTGTTGCGCGCCATCGACGAAAACATCAGTGAAATCCAATTATTTATCCCCGATATCCACTGCACCTCTTGCTGTTGGCTGATTGAAAAACGCCTGCTGCAACTTGCCGCCGTCCGCGAGGCGCACGCGCAATTTCACTCACACAAACTCACCGTGCGCTGGCATAAAACCTCGCTATCGCTGCACGATTTATTGCAATCCCTACAAAACATTGGCTATCGCGCCGCGCCATGGCTGCCGTCCACACAGCAAGAAACTATTCAATCCCAGCAAAAAAAAATGCTGCAACGCCTCGGTGTAGCCGGCATTCTCGCCATGCAAATTCACATGGTGGCAATGGGCAGCTATTTTGGCGCCGAAGCCAACATACAACGCTGGTTAGATGTGGTGGCATTACTGCTGTCACTGCCGCTGTGGTTTTATTGCGCGGATATTTTTTTCAGCAACGCCAAACGCAGTCTCAGCAATTTATTGAACCGCAAGCAGCCGTCTTTTGCTCTCAGCATGGACATCCCGATAGCCTTAGCTATCGTCGCCGCTGCAATCGCCAGCATTATTGCAGTCATCAAAGGCACAGACGATGTGTATTTTGATTCCATCGCCATGTTTGTTTTTCTATTGTTGGGCGCGCGTTTTTTAGAAACACAAGCGCGCAACCGGCTCACCGAATTCGCACAAGAACCCACGCTGCCGCAAACTTGCGTGCGCTTGCGTGATGAAAAGCCAGAAACCATCAGCACTCACAGCTTACAAATGCGCGACTGCGTATTGATCAACAACGGCATCGTCCCCGTTGATGGCACCGTACTCAGCGGCAGCGCAGCCATTGAGCAAGCGATCATCACCGGCGAATTTCTACCCGTGCAAAAACAAGCGGGCGACACCGTGATCGCCGGCACCACACTTATCAGTGGTGAATTGATCGTGCAAGCCGAACACTGGGGCGCAGACAGCCACATCGCGCATTTGCATCAACGCATGGAACAGGCGCTCAGCAATAAACAATACCGTCACGCCACAGCGCGCTTACTCTATGAAAAAGTCGCGCAGTTTTTTACGCCGATCGTGCTGACTCTAGCCAGCGGTAGCGCACTGTTTTGGTGGTGGACTGACGCAGCCCGCGCGCTGCCCAGCCTGCTCGCGGTATTGGTTGCCAGTTGCCCCTGCGCGTTGACGCTGGCGCTACCAACAGCGCTCACCGCTGCCACGCTGCAATTGCGGCGACACGGTATTTTGATCACGGGCAGTCATGTGCTGCAAATGCTGCCTAGCATTGCGCAATTTGTATTTGATAAAACCGGCACGCTGACGCAAGGGCGCATGCACGTCATCCACACACAAACTTTCAGCCACTTTTCGGCAGAAGACTGTTTGGCGTTAGCAGGTGCAATGGAACATTACTCGCTGCATCCAATTGCCAGCGCATTTCGCACCACATTAAAAACACCGATCGTCTTTGCCGCACAAGACATCACTTCCCTGCTGCATTGCGGCATCGAAGCAAAACAGCACGACGATATTTATCGTTTAGGAAAACCCACTTGGGCTTGCGATAACCCGCAACAACAATCCGTCATCGACGGCGCAATGCCCATTTATCTCAGCAAAAACGGCACTGCGCTGGCGGTTTTTTTCTTGGGTGATCCATTGCGTGCAACCGCTCTGCACAGTATTCAGCAATTACAAAGCAGCGGCATTCACTGCACGATTGCTTCTGGCGACCACTCTGCTGCCGTACAAACAATTGCCAATACGCTGTCGATGTCTGCTGCGCACCGCAACTGTACGCCCGAACAAAAAGTCAGCCTCATTGAAAACCTGCGCCAGCAACACGGCGCGGTTTTAATGGTGGGCGATGGCATCAACGATGGCCCTGTACTGGCACATGCGGATATTTCTGTGGCACTAGCCGATGCCAGCCAAACCGCCCAACTCGCCGCAGATGTTATCTTGCTCAACAACCGGCTGGATGATTTGCTGGTGTTGCGCAGTGTGGCACTGCGCACACAAAAAATTGTGCAGCAAAGTTTAATCTGGGCGCTGTTGTACAATCTCAGCATCCTGCCGCTGGCCGCTATCGGGTGGTTAGCGCCGGTACACGCCGCGATCGGCATGGCACTCAGCTCACTGCTTGTCACACTCAACGCACTGCGCTTATTTCCGCGCCAGAGATAAAAAAACATGGCCAGCTTTTATCTCATCATCCCTGTCGCAATTATTTTTTGCATCATTGCTGTCTCTGCATGGCTGTGGGCGAGTCGCAGTGGGCAATACGACGACCTCGATCGCGAAGCGCGCCGTATTTTTGAAGACGACGACAAAAACCCACCACAAATATGAATGCACTGATGGATTGGCTGCCAGCACTCTCGTCCGCATTTTTACTCGGCTTGATGAGCAGCGGTCACTGCTTGGGCATGTGTGGCGGCATCGCCTGCGCACTCGGTTTGCAAGCTGACAAATCCACATTCACGCTGCTGATTTATCACGCAGGGCGCATTGCGAGCTATGCGCTGCTCGCTCTCTTGTTTGGCGCGACACTGCAACACCTCACGCATCAACAGCCGTTGTTGTCACCGATACTGCGCAGCATCGCGGGTTTGTTGTTATTAGCCATGGCGCTGCATATTGCGAATATCTGGAGCGGCATTACGCAACTGGAGCGCCTGGGTACGCGCTGGTGGCAACCTCTGCAAAAACTCGCTAAACCGCTGCTACCAGCAAATACAAATCTAAAAGTGTTTGCTCTGGGATTGCTGTGGGGATGGCTGCCCTGCGCGCTGGTATACAGCACACTGGCGTGGAGCGCGAGCCGCGCCAATGCCGTTGAATCGACCGCGCTGATGATTTTTTTTGGTTTAGGCACTGCGCCGGCACTGCTGGCCAGCGGCATTTTTTCACAGCAACTGAAAGCTTTTTTTCAAAAAACATCATGGCGCTACGCCGCTGCTTGTTTACTGGGCATGTATGCACTGTGGACGCTTAGCAGCGCGTGGATGCATCTAGGGCATCACTAAACAGCCATGCTTTAAAAATAAAACACTGCACCTTTATCGTTCAGCAAAGTATTGGGGCGGTAACGCCACACAGCTTCGATCACATCGGGCCGCAGGCATTCCGTGGGCAGGCCTGCCGTTACCATTTTTCCCTCGCGCAGCACACACACTTGATCGCAGTAGTGCGCGGCGAAATTGATGTCGTGCAATACCGCCAACACACTCCATCCCTGCTTGTGCGCCAAATTCATCGCGAGATGCATGATGGCGTGCTGCTGCATCATGTCTTGTGCCGAAATCGGTTCATCCAAAATTAACAGCGGTGGCTTTTTAGCCTGCGCCAACTGCACCAGCACGCGCGCCAATTGCACACGCTGCTGTTCGCCGCCAGACAATTCCGTGAACAAAGCATCGGCCAACGAGGAAGCGTGCGTGCGCGCCATCGCCTCTTCCACTAACACGGCCAATTGTTTGCGATTGATTGACAAGGGAATGCCGCCCAGCGCCACCACTTCGCGCGCGGTAAACGGCAAGCTCAAACGACTGGATTGCGGCAACACCGCGAGATGACACGCCAATTCGCGCTTATCCCATTGCTTTAAAGCGTGCGCGTGAAAATGCACCGCACCTGTACCCTGCCACTCGCCAGCAATCAGTTTGAGTAAGGTTGATTTCCCCGCACCGTTTGGCCCCAGCACACCGACAAACTGTCCTGCGGCCAATTGCCATTCTGGAATCTCCAGCACCGTTTTTTCATGGCGCGAAAAATGCAGTTGCTCGATGGTGAGAATGGTTTCCGCTGTCATATCACACACCATCCGGCTTGCTGCGTTGCCGCAATAACAGCGACAAGAAAAATGGTGCACCGAGCAGCGTCGTCACCAGACCCACGGGCAATTCAGCCGGCGCTACTTGCGTGCGCGCAAACAAATCGGCACCTGCTAATAACAAAGCACCAGCCAAGGCTGACAGCGGCAATAAACTGCGGTGATCGGGGCCCGACAACATGCGCACCGCATGCGGCATCACCAAACCGACAAAACCGATAATACCGGCTGCGGCTACCGCAACACCGACGCCAATCGCCGACAACACAATCAACAATAATTTTAATTTTTCGACATCGATGCCGAGGTAGCGCGCTTCCGCTTCACCCAAGGCCATCGCATTCAACGCCGCCGCATGGCGTTGAAAGAAAAAAGCCAGCGCAGCCACGGTTGCCGTACCAAGCAAAATATGGGCGTTACTCGCACCAGCTAAAGAACCCATTTGCCACAGCGTGATATCGCGCAACACGCGATCACTGGCGGAATAATTCAAAAAACCAATCGCTGCGCCGCCGAAAGCGGACAGCGCCACACCCGACAACAACAACATGGAAATAGAAGTGCCCTGTGCTGTGCGCGCAAAGCGATACACCATCAATGTCGCCAACAAACCGCCGCCAAAGGCCGCCAAAGGCGTCAACCATACTGCCAACGCTGGCGGCAATAAGGCGATACACATCACGGCGCCCAATGCGGCGCCCGTTGAAACACCGGTAATACCAGGATCAGCCAGCGGATTGCGAAACAAACCCTGCATCACGACACCGCATTGCGATAACAGCGCACCCACCAATACCGCCAATAAAAAGCGCGGCAGGCGCAGTTGCAGCACCACCGTTTGCTCGTGGCGCTGCAAAGCAGTGCTGTTCTGCCCAATGGCTGCGTCCCACACTGTTTGCAAACTCGCCAAGGTCGGCAATTGCATCGGGCCTGTGACAATCGACAATACGGCAACAACCAGCAGCGCCAGCGACAAAACCAGCGCCACCCAAAAAACCGGCAATCTTCTCACTATTTTTTCTGCTCAGTTTTCGCCGTTTGTTGTTGCAGGAGTGCTTGCAGACGCAGCGCTTCATCCACGGTCAACACACTCAAACCCGCCACCAAGGTTTCACTGCGCACTTCTACAATTTTCTGCTCTTGCGTCGCTTTCAATGCTGACAAGGTTGGATAGTCGCGCAAAAAATCGGCCATGGCATTTTTGCTGCCGTCTGCTGCCAAGAAAATAATGTCGGGATTCGCGGCCATAATGGCCTCAGCAGAAATGGGCTGATAGCTGTTGTAGCTCATCACATTGCTGGCGCCCATCAAACGAATTAACGAATCACCGCCGGTACCCACACCCGCCGCGCGCAAACCGCGACTGCCCGCCGATAACAAAAACAAGGCGCGACTATGTTGTGGCAACGCTTGTTTTTGCAAAGTCGTTAGCTTCTGCTGCACTTGTTCCAACACAGGGTTTGCCTGCTCTGGTGTTGCTACCTCTGCAGCCAACTGGCGAATACCCGCCAGCAAACCTGCTCCATCTTGCGCCTGCGACAGACGCAAAACTTTTACGCCCGCTGCTTCCAGTGCTGTCAATGTGGCCGGCGGCCCCATGTGTTCGCCGCCCACCAACAGCGATGGCTTCAGCGCCAATAAACCTTCTGTGGCTAATTGTCGGTGATAGCCCACCACCGGCAGCGGTGTTCCCGCAAGTTGCGCGCTCGTAACATCAATACCCACTAATTCTTTTTCCAACTGCAATGCACGCAACACAGCAGTAACACCAGCATCAGCACTGATAATTCTCTCTGCTGCCTGCAATCCTAAAGACAACAGACTGGCAACCAGTGCAATCACAAAACGCATTTGTTTAACTTTCATTTTCTCTCCACCAATTACTAAATAAGAATCACTGAATAACAAATTCTACGGGCACTTGCACACGCGACAAAACAGCCATGCCGTTCATACGATACGGCGCAAATTTCCATTCGGCCACAGCCACTTTGGCAGCATTATCCAATGATTCAACACCCGAACTGCGCGTGATGGATAACTTGAGTTGTTTGCCGCTCTCAGACAGCAAGATCTCCAGCCACACCGTACCCTGCTGCCCGCGGCGCTGCGCCACTGGCGGATAAACCGGTTGCGATGGCGGCACTAAAAATTGTGGTTTGGTCACCAATACGGGCGCAGCCGGTGCCACCGCGACTGATTTAGCAGCGGTAGGCTGCGCGGCGGCAGTAGGTGTCTCAACCGCCGCCGGTTGCGGCTGCGCGGCGGGTGTGGGTGCGGGTCTAGCCACGCGTTTCTGTACTGGAGGTCGCTTCGGGCGCACCACCTGCGCCACAGCTTCCTCTTTAGGTTGAACCACTTGCTCAGCTGCGTCCGTTTGTGTCGGCTGTGCTGGTGCCGGTGCCAACGCTGGAGGCGCGAGCATAAAGGTCTCCATCACCACGGCTGTTGTTGTATTGGCTGGCGCTGCGGGTGACAGCAGTGACCAACTCATCAACAAGCCCGCATGCAGCAACAGGGCTACAGCCACGCCCAAGAGCAATGTCAGATGTTCAGTGCCGTGTTTTTTCGTCCGCATAGCAAATGATAACAATTCTTGTTTACAAGAGGTAATGATAGTAATTATCATTAGCATCATACCAACACACGCAGTCAGGAGCTACACCCACATGTCTACACCGTTTACCCACACCGCTTTTGTGCGCCTCACACCTCTAGCGCTGGCATTGAGCAGCATGCTGGGTGCACACGCACAAGCCAACGAAGCCGCTGTCACTCCCTCTACCGATCTCGAGACCGTCATCGTTACCGCCGTGCGAACTGACACCGATGAGAAGCAAGTGGCCAGACCACTCGCCGTGGTCACCAAAGAAAAAATCAACCAGATGCAGCCCAGCTCCACGGCAGAAGTGCTGTCGCATGAATCCAATATCGAATTGGCTGGCGGCCCGCGCGCCAGCAGCCAAATCGTGAATATTCGCGGTATTGAAGGACAACAAGTGCTGCAAACCGTAGATGGCGTGCGCCAGAACTTTAACTCCGGACACCGCCCAACCTACTTCCTAGACCCTGTATTACTGCGCAGCGTCGAAGCCTTGAAAGGCCCTGCCAGTAGCCTCTGGGGCTCTGGCGCTATCGGCGGCGTCGTGGCGCAAAGCACCATTAATGCCAGTGATATTTTGAAACCTGGTCAAGAAGTCGGTGGTTTAATCAAATACGGCTACAACGACAACGGCGAAGCCAGTGCCACCACCTTGGCCGTAGGTGCACGCACTGATCAGTTTGACCTATTGGCATCTGGCTACTACCGCGATACCAACGACATCGAGTTGGGACATAAAAGCTACCGTTTTAATGACAACTTAGATAATTCCGGCAGTCGTGACCACGGCGTATTACTCAAAGGCCTTTGGCAGATCACAGACAGCCAAAGCCTCGCCTTGAACTTACGCAAATCGGAAGAAAACGGCAGCGTGCCCACCAACAGCTCTGCGCCTGTGGCGCCAACCAGCAACTTTTTAATTGAGCGCGATGTGGAAAATGAAAATATTTCCTTGGATTACCGAATCGACACAGCATCACCACTAGTAAACGCGCAAGCGATGATTTATCAGAATAAAACGGACATGAGTGAATCGCGCTTGAGCGATGGTCGCAGCGACGACACAAGCCTCAAAACACGCGGCTATGCATTGAACAACAAATCGGATTTTGCCGGCATCAGCTTGCTGTACGGCTTCGATGGTTATCAGGACGAATTTTCTACCAAACGCGGCGGCACTAATCGTCCTACACCACCGGAATCCACACTGGATGTGCGCGGCACTTTTGTACAAGCCACCATTCCTTTGGTAAAAGATGTGTTGCGCACCGAGCTCGGTATTCGTCACGACAAGTTTGAAACCGAAGCCAAAAATTTAAACATTTCTCGCGAAGACAGTGCCATTTCGCCATCTGCTGCACTCGTTTTACAAGCAACCGATTGGATGGAAATTGCTGCGCGTTATGACGAAGCTTTCCGCGCACCAAGTTCGGAAGAAATGTATACCACCGGCGCACACTTCTGTATGGGCCCTCCCTTTGGTTGTAACAGCTTTGTGCCTAACGCCGATCTAGAAGCAGAAAATGCCGCTAACAAAGAGCTGTTGACGCGCATGAACTGGAACAATGTTTTTGCTAGCGACGATAAACTTTCATTCAAGGCATCTGTTTTTCGTAATGATGTTGATAACTTCATCGAACAGATCGTCACCAGCCCCACCGTTACCGTCATTCCTAACCCTCCTGGTCCGCCCACTGTTATTTTTGATCCCGGTCACACCACTTGGGTAAATGTTGATAAGGCGCGCCTGAAAGGGTACGAACTGGAAGCGCGCTATCAATGGGAAAATCTTTCTACGCGCGTCAGTTATGGCAAAACACGCGGCGAGGATAAAGAGACTGGCGAATACCTTACGAATATCCCTGCTGATAAATGGGTTATCGACACCAACTACACATTTATTCCCGAACAAAAATTGTTAGCTGGCGTGCGTTTAACTCACACAGCCGCACAAGACCGCACGCCCGCTACCACAGCGAACGCTTATGACGGCTACAATATCGCGGATATCTATGCGAGCTGGCAGCCCGTTGGTGAAAACTTGACGCTGGATTTCAGCGTCAACAATGTCACCGACGAATACTATCGCGTCGCTTTTCAAGAACTGTATCAACCCGGCCGTGAAGTGCGCGCTGCCGTCACTTACCGCTTCTAATTTTCACGCAGGAGAAACCTTGATGAACAATCTCGCAAGTGAAGCAACATCCACACCTGTACTTGCAGGCTCGGAAGCGCTATCACTACTGCAACAAATCAGCACTTGGGGCAACACCACCACCATTATTTTGCATGGCGGCAGTGTGTTTGAATTCAAAGGCAACTTTCCAACGGGAACACTCGCTGAAGGCTTTTACAACCTAAAAGGCGACGCCGGCTTTGAAGGCCATTTGAATTTGGATAGCATTGAAAGCATCCAATTTCAGAGCAAAAACCATCGCGGCAGAGAAAGCCACGCCTTGGTTTTCGTTAATAAAAATGGCGAAACCGTTTTTAAAATCTTTATCGGTCGCGATGCCAACGGCGAATTGCTACAAAACCAAATGACACAGTTTGAACAGCTGCGCCAACGAGCATTGGCCGCCTAATTTATCCACCACGAGGTACGATCATGTCTGAATCCAATTTAAAGCAATCCACACAAGACAATTTGCAAGGTGAAATCACGCAGTTTATCAACACACAGAAAAGCCTGATCTTGTCATCGATTGACCCGCAAGGTAATCCATACGCCTCTTATGCTCCTTTTGGTATTGGCGATGAGTGCTTGTATGTGCTGTTGTCAGACATCGCGTTGCACGCTGTCAATCTCAAGCTGAATCCAACACCTTCTGTGATGATCATCCAGGATGAAAGCGCTGCTGACGAATTGTTTGCACGCATTCGCGTGGTCTACCGCATCGAAGCAACAGAAATTGAGCACACAGCCGGCGCTGCGTACGAAGAAGGCATCAAAGTGTTGAGCGATCGTCACGGCCAACGCATCAACGACCTCAGCCAACTGAGCGATTTCCATTTGTTTAAATTGCAGCCCGTCAGTGGTCGCTTTGTCAAAGGTTTCGGACGCGCCTATGACTTTGTCGGCAAATCGCTCAACGGCAGCACGATCTCTCACTTGCGCGACGGCCATGTCAAACGCCCTGCTGCTTAAGACTTCCACAGCAATACGCAAAAGCCCGGCCTCGTGTCGGGCTTTTTATTGCCCAGCTATCGCATACAATTCTGCCTGTTTAATCACCGCTATTACCGGAGCAGAATATGACAGTCACCACCCCGCGCATTCCTGAATCGCATCACGATATCGTCAAAGGCAACAACTACGCGCAAGTGGCAATGGTGATGCCCGACGGCTCACTGGCCAACAATGTGGTGGCATTCGTGTGGGATGGCGAGTTTGTGCGTTTTAGCACCATCAAATCGCGCCAAAAATACAAAAATCTCGCCAATGATCAACGCGTGGCGCTGTGCATCGTCGATCCAAAAAATCCGTGGCGCTACATTGAAATTCGCGGCACCGTTGAAATAAAAGAAGACAGCGAACGGCAATTTATCAACAGCATCGCCAAAAAATACATGAATCAAGATCACTATCCGTTTGATCAACCCAACGATGTGCGTATCACCTTTACGGTAAAACCCACGCGCATTCGTGCAGAGTATGTGCACGCGGCTGATGGCACGCCGGAAAACATTGGCATCCAACGCGGTTAAGCCTCAAGCACGGCGGAGAAAAATATGGCGGCACTTTCCAAATACAAACGCTGGCTGGTAGTTTTTTTTAGCTGCCTGCTATTGCTATTGGCACTTGCCGCTTACAAGGTGTTACAAATCCGTCAGTTGATGGCCATCGCCGCTGCTTATCCCGAACCATCCGAAACCGTAGAAGCGGAAGTGGTGCAAACGCAACACTGGCAAGACAGCGTCAGCACGGTGGGCGAAGTGTTAGCACCGCAAACCGTGGAATTGCGCAACGAGCTGGAAGGTCGTGTGATTGCTGTTGGTTTTCATGCGGGCGACAACATCAAAAAAGATCAAATGCTCTTGCAGCTAGATGCCAGTGAAGACATCGCGCAACTGCGCGCAGCGCAAGCCGATGCACAGCTCGCCAAAGTTGCACTCGCACGCTATGAAAAATTAGTGACACAAAAACTGGTGAGCCGCGAACAATACGATCAAGCGCGCGCGCAATTTTCTGTCGCCACCGCACGCACGCAAGCCCTGCAAGCCGTCATCGACAAAAAAACCATCACCGCGCCGTTTGATGGTCGCGCCGGTCTGCACAATCTGCAAGCCGGTCAATATCTCGCTGCCAACACGGTGATCACGCAGTTAGTCGGTTCACTGGTTACGATGTGGGTGGATTTTTCACTACCACAACAGCAAAGCGGCATCGCACTAGAAACACCGATCCGCGTCAGTGCTAGCGGCGCAACAACGGAACCGCTGGCAGGAAAAATTATTGCTGGCGACTCCGCCATCTCCACTTCGTCGCGCAACAAAAAATGGCGAGCGGCCATCAACAATACTAATGAGCAACTCAAACCCGGTATGTTGGTGGATGTACAAGTTCCCACTACCGCAGCGCAGAGCGTAATTGCTATTCCGTCTACGGCTGTGCAGTACAACGATGCAGGCAATTTTGTGTTTGTGATTACACCCTCAGACAAAAACACACTGCGCGCCACCGCTCGCACTGTCACTATCGGCACAGAAAAAGATCAACGCGTGGTGATTGAAAGTGGTTTGCAAGCCAATGAGCGCGTCGCCACCAATGGCGCATACAAATTGCACAACGGCATGCTGGTGCATGTAAAAGAAAACGAAAAGAGTACTGTGCAATGAGTGATGTCGCCCATCGCGCATCCCCCATGGATATTTTTATCAAGCGCCCGATTATTGCCGTGGTTATTTCACTGGCGTTGATTGTGATCGGCTTGTATGCAGCTCATAAATTGCCCGTACTGCAATTCCCGCGCATTGAAAGTTCATCGCTCGTGATTACGACACCGTTTGTCGGCGCATCCGCTGAACGCGTGCAGGGTTTTATTACCGATCCGATTGAACGCGTTGCCGCGACTGTGCCCGGCGTGGACTATGTGGACTCCACCACACTGGCCGGCATGAGCACGGTAACGGTTTGGTTGAAATTGAATGAAAACAGCACGGCGGCACTGGCGGAATTAACTGCCAGACTGCAACAAATTCGCTACGAGTTGCCCGCAGGTGCGGAAGACCCCGCTATTCAGGTGAATCGCGCCGACAAGCAAGGCGCGGGGTTTTATCTCGATGTACCCATTACAGGTTCACATACACGAGCGTCTATCACGGATTATCTCACCCGCAATGTGAATCCGCGTTTAGCGGCTATTCCCGGCGTGCAACGCATTGGCATTGAAGGCGGGCGGGCGCCGGCGATGCGCATTTGGTTGGACCCATCCAAACTACAAGCATTCAATCTCAGTGCCAGCGATATCGATGCTGCACTGCGCAGCAATAACTTAATCGCCACCATCGGGCGCAGTGAAAACAACTGGCAGCGCATCGATTTACTCGCCAACACCACACTCAAAACAGCGGAAGATTTTGAGCAGTTAATTGTGCGCGAAAGCCAAGGCGCACAAATTCGCCTGCGCGATCTCGCACAAATAAAACTGGGCGAAGTGGAAGGTGAAAACAACGCGCGTATAGACAATCGTGATGCTGTTTATATTTCTGTCTGGCCGCTGCCCGGTGCCAATGAAATTGAAATTGCCGATGCACTGTACAAGGAATTAGCCGCGATCAACCCCACCCTGCCACAGGGCATGCACATCGGCATTGGTTATGACATCACGCTGTACATGCGTTCTGCCTTGCGTGAAATTTTTCAAACGCTGGCAGAAACCATTTTATTAGTCGGCATTGTTGTACTGGCTTTGATGGGCTCCGCCCGCACGGCACTAGTGCCTTTGATCACGATTCCCATTTCATTATTGGGCGCAATGACTGCCATGTTGGCGATGGGTTTCTCACTCAATTTGCTGACGGTATTAGCCATTGTGTTATCGGTTGGCTTGGTGGTGGATGACGCCATCGTCGTAGTGGAAAATGTGGCGCGCCACATGCGCGAAGGCCGAGGTCGCATTGAAGCGGCGCTCGCCAGCTCACGACAATTGATCGCACCCATCATCGGCATGACCATCACACTGGCTGCGGTGTATGCGCCAATTGGTTTTTTGTCCGGCTTGACCGGCGTACTGTTCAAGGAATTTGCATTCACACTGGCCGTCGCCGTGCTGATCTCCGGCGTCGTTGCGCTCACGCTGTCACCGATCATGAGCGCTTATGTCTGCCCTACCCACGGCAAAGAAAGCAACATGACGCTCAAGGTCAATCACTGGTTTGCTGTGTTGCAACAACGCTATGGTCGCGCATTGGCGCACTGTTTATTGTGGCGCCCGCAAGTCTTAACAGCCGCATTATTTTTTTCGCTCTTGGTGCTGCCTTTTTATTTTTTTTCGCAACAAGAACTCGCCCCCGTCGAAGACCAAAACAGCATCAATGTGGTGGTGGAAGCGCCGCCACAAGCTTCACTCGCCTACACCACGCGCTATATGCACGAGGTCGTCAATGTTTTGAATGCGCTGCCCGGCGCGAGCTTTATGTGGCAGGTAGTGACGCCGCAGGGTGGATTCGGCGGCCAAACTTTTGTTGATTTCAATAAACGCGAATACAGCGTGCAAGAATTGCTGCCACGCGCTTACGGCGATTTAGGCAAAATTAGCGGCTTAAAAGCCTTCCCTATTCTCTACCCCGCTCTGCCGACGGCTGGCAATTTTGATATTGAAATGGTGGTGCTCTCCAACGATACGCCCGCACAAATGAAACCCTACGCTGACAAACTGGTGGCGTACGCCAGAACCAGCAATAAATTTCTCTATGCGGATACCGACTTGAAAATCGATTTGCCGCAAGCTGAATTTCAACTCAATCGACAACGCATTGCCGATCTCGGCATGGATCTCGCCAGCGTGAGCCAACAATTGGGCGTGTTGTTATCGGCCAACTATGTCAATCGTTTTGATTTACATGGCAAAGCGTATCAAGTCATCCCCATGATCGCCTCAGGTGAGCGCCCTGATCCACAAGCGCTGATGAACTTACAACTGCGCACACCACGCGGCGAATTGGTTCCGCTATCTGCCATCGCCACATTGCAACAACATACGGCGCCGCGCGTATTAGGAAAATTCCAACAAAACAACGCCTTTCGACTCTACGGCGCCGCCATGCCCGGCACAACCAAAGCACAGGCATTAACCGCACTAGAAAGCGAAGCCAAAAAAATATTGCCCCCGAGTTACAGCATTGATTACGCCGGCGAATCACGCCAAATGCGCCATGAAGGCAACACTTTATTCGGCGTGTTATTGGTGGCACTACTGTTTGTGTTTTTTGTGTTGGCGATTCAATTCAACAGCTTTCGCGATCCGTTAGTCGTCTTGCTGGGCTCCGTGCCACTCGCACTGTCTGGCGCGATGCTGTTCACTTTTCTCGGCTGGACTACGATCAACATTTTCTCGCAAGTGGGGTTTATCACGCTCGTCGGTTTGATCTCCAAAAACGGCATTTTGATCGTCGAATTTGCCAACCATTTGCAGCAGGAAGGCCGCAGCAAATTTGAAGCCATCACCCAGGCCGCCACCACGCGTTTGCGCCCCGTGCTGATGACAACTTGCGCCACCGTACTGGGACACTTCCCCTTGGTGTTGGTGTCCGGCCCAGGTGCAGAAGCACGCAATAGCATCGGCATTATTTTGGTGGCCGGCATGTTAGTCGGCACCTTGTTTACCCTTTTTGTCTTGCCTGCCGTGTATATGCTGATCGCCTCTGGCCATCATGAGGCTGACGAGATAGACACACACTTAGCCAACGGTGCTTTTTCTAGCGCCGACCGCTAAAATGCGCCTATCCCAACCGTCCCTATACTTTCAGCGAGGCCACCCCATGGATGTCATGGAGCAAATCAAAAACCAAATCGAAAAAAACCCGATCATCGTTTACATGAAGGGCAGCCCTAACGCGCCACAGTGCGGCTTCTCTGCTCGCACCGCTGAAGCGCTGATGAACTGCGGCGTGAAGTTTGCTTTTGTCGATATTCTTGCCAATCCCGATATTCGCACCAATCTGCCGCGCTACGGCAACTGGCCGACCTTCCCGCAATTGTGGGTAAAAGGCGAATTGATTGGTGGCTGCGATATCGTCACGGATATGCACGCCAAAGGTGAGCTGCTGCCACTGTTGCAAGAAGCTGCCGTGCAAGAAAACTGAGTTCTCTCGCAACAAGGAGTGTGTAATGGCTGTATTGGTAGGCAAACCGGCGCCGGATTTTCGTTGCGCGGCGGTATTGGGCAACGGCGAGATCGTGCAGGATTTTCATCTCGCTAGTGCGATTCAAAACAAATATGCACTGTTGTTTTTTTATCCGCTGGATTTCACTTTTGTCTGCCCATCGGAGTTGATTGCACTCGATCATCGCATGGATGAATTCCGCACACGCGGCGTTGAAGTGATCAGCATTTCTATCGACTCGCATTTCACGCACCACGCGTGGCGCAACACGGCGATCAATGACGGCGGCATCGGTGCCGTGCGTTACACCATGGCTGCCGATCTCACACACCAAATTGCACGCGACTACGATGTGCAAACCGATGGCGGCATGGCCTATCGCGGCGCATTCTTGATCGATCCACGCGGCATCGTGCGCAGCCAAATCGTGAACGACTTACCACTCGGCCGCAATATTGATGAATTGCTGCGCTTGATTGATGCGCTGCAATTTCACGCCGAGCACGGCGAAGTCTGCCCTGCGGGCTGGCAAAAAGGCGATGCAGGCATGCAAGCCACACCTGCTGGTGTTGTCCAGTATTTACAGCAACACAACGAGAAGTTGTAAGCCAATACACACACTGATTCGCCAGCAATGAGGCTGGCTTTTTTTCGCTACGGATAGCACAACCGATGTACCTCACTGCCACCCTCAGCCACGAGATACGCAACCCGCTGACCAGCGTGCTGGCAGCACTGCGCCTACTCAGTGCGACAGCGCTTGATGACAATCAACGAAAACTACTGAACACTGCAGACAGCGCCAACTGCACACTGTTATCCCTGCTCGACGAAATCCTGCAGCGCACGCGTGCTGGCGGCACTTATGGCATCTGCAATCAAGAGTTTTCCATCGCAGATCTGATACATCCACTGCTCACGCTTTACTCCTGCCAAGCGCAGCAAAAAGGTGTGATCCTCATGGCTCACACGCATCCCGCTGTACCAAAAAACTTGTATCACGATGTTGGAAAAATTCGCCAAATACTCAGCAATTTGTTGGCCAATGCTGTGCGCTTTACAGACAACGGCATTATCAAATTGCAGATCACGCCGACAAGCACACACGAGAACACACCTGTATTGTGTTTTCGCGTCATTGATTCCGGAACAGGAATACCACCGGCGGCATTATCAAAAATCTTTGAAGCCTATCAACAAGCACGCAATTCACAACAACACGCAGACGGCACCGGTCTAGGCTTGAGCATTAGTCAGGCACTAGCGCATGCCATGGGCGGCCATATTGCCGTCAGCAGTGCTGAAGGGCGCGGCAGTGTTTTTACACTCACCCTGCCCATCCTGAATGAAAGGGAAATACCCTACCGATCAACTTCCCCCATTCCTCAGCAGCGTATATCCTAGCGGACATGAATCACAGCGCCCACGGCGCTACGCAGCCGCCTTGAATACTTCTACGAACAATACTGTTGACCGCACCTTGGTGCTGGAACCTGCTGACAACCATCGCCTGAGCAATCTCTGCGGGCAGCTACAAGGGCACCTGAAACAAATTGAGCAGCGTTTAGATGTGCAACTCAATGTGCGCGGTAATATTTTTACGATTCAAGGCGATGCCAACGCCACCGCCGCTGCGGCCGCCGTGTTGCAACAGCTGTATCAAGAAACCGCGGATCACCACAATCTCTCGCCCGAGAAAGTCCATCTCGCCCTGCAAGAAGCCAATGTGATGGAACTGCGCGATAACGCGCTGCATCACGCCTACGAACAAGCGAGCATTCGCACGCGCAAAGGCAATATCAAACCGCGCGGCGCGGCGCAAAATGCCTATGTGCAAGCAATTCGCAAATACGATATCAATTTTGGCATCGGCCCCGCCGGCACCGGCAAAACCTATCTGGCTGTCGCCTGCGCAGTGGAAGCTCTGCAAAGTGAAAAAGTTGAACGCTTATTGTTGGTGCGCCCCGCCGTCGAGGCCGGCGAAAAACTGGGATTTCTCCCTGGCGATTTGGCGCAAAAAATTGATCCGTATCTGCGCCCTCTGTACGACGCCCTCTACGAAATGATCGGCTTTGAAACAGTCGGCAAGTTATTGGAGCGGCAAATTATTGAAGTGGCGCCACTGGCTTATATGCGCGGTCGCACACTGAACAACGCTTTTATTATTTTGGACGAAAGCCAAAACACGACCGAATCGCAAATGAAAATGTTTTTGACGCGTATCGGTTTTGGCTCTACGGCCATCATCACCGGCGACGCCACACAAATTGATTTGCCGCGCGGCACCAAATCCGGCTTGTTACATGCCTGCGAAGTGTTGCGCGCTGTCGACGGCATCAGTTTCACGCGATTTAGCTCACACGATGTAGTGCGCCATCCTTTAGTGCAGCGCATCGTCGATGCCTATGATCGCCACGAAAGCAGTGATCGCAATGGCTGAATCATCCATTAGCGTTTTAATTGACAACACTTGTGACGACAAAAACATCCCCAGTGATGCGCTGTTCTCACAGTGGATAACAGCTGCACTGGCAGGACTGCGCAACCGCGCTGAAGTTTCTATCGGTATTGTTAACGAAGAAAACAGCGCCAGCTTGAACATGGAATACCGTGGGAAAAATTACGCCACCAATGTGCTGTCATTCCCCAGTGATTTGCCAGAAGATTTTGACCCGCCACTGTTAGGTGATTTGGCATTGTGCGCCGCCGTTATCGACAGAGAAGCGCAAGAACAACACAAAACACCAACAGCGCATTGGGCGCATATGGTGGTTCACGGCTGCTTGCACCTACTAGGATTTGATCACATCGACGATGCCGACGCGGAAGAAATGGAAACGCGTGAAGTTGCCATTCTGCATCAACTGGGATTCAGCAATCCCTATGAATTCAATACTGACGAATAAAATACAGCACAGGAAAGAGCACACCATCCATGAGCGATGAAAAACACAACGAAGCAACCGAAAAATCATGGTTGGATCGTTTTATGAAAGCCATCGGCATGTCGCTGCGCGACAGCACCGATCTGCTTGATATTCTTGACGACGCACACAAGCAACAACTGCTCGACGATGAAATGCTTTCCATTATGGAAAATGCCATCAACATCCGTGGCAAAACGGTTAGCGACATCATGGTGCCGCGTCGCCAAATGGTGACACTCAAAGCCAGCGACTCTCTAGAAACCATGCTGGCCGCCATTATTGAGTCGGAACACTCCCGCTTTCCTGTCTTGGGTGAAACACCCGATCAAATTGTTGGCATTTTGTTAGCTAAAAAATTGCTGCCGCTGATTTTGACAGACAAAAACAGCTTCGATATTCAGGAATATTTACACAACGCCAATGTCATCCCAGAAACCAAACGCATCAGCGAATTGCTGCGCGAATTTCGTTTGAATCGCTACCACATGGGAATTGTGGTTGATGAGTACGGCAATGTCGCAGGGTTAGTCACCATTGAAGATGTACTGGAAGAAATCGTCGGCAACATCGAAGACGAAACCGATATTGAAGAAGACGAGCGTTTTATTCGTCCGCTCTCTGGTCACGATTATTTAGTCAAAGCACTGACACCCATTGAAGATTTCAATGCCGCATTTGGCGCAACACTGTCTGACGCAGAGTTCGACACCATTGGCGGCTTGGTGATGCACGCGTTTGGTCATTTACCGCGCCGCAATGAGATCACCACCATCAACGATTTTAGTTTCCGTATCCTGAATGCCGATAAACGCCAGATACACATGCTACGCGTCACCTTGCCCACCCACAGCAACCCCGACGCGGAATAAATGCGCATGAAAAACTTATTCTCCGGCAAGTGGGGTGATGTCGCTGTCCTTCTCGCCGGCGCCATGTTGCCACTGGCACTGGCGCCTTTTAATTGGTGGTGGTTTGCACCACTGCCTCTGCTCGCCTATCTCGCGTTGTCACACGGTGTTGCCATGCGCCGCCGCTACTGGCGCAGTTTTTTATTGGGTTTGGGATTTTACGGCACCGGAACCTCATGGATATATGTCAGCGTACACGATTACGGCCCTGCACCCGCGCCACTCGCTGCCGGATTGATTTTTCTTTTTTCTTGCGGCATGGCGTTGCTTTTTTTATTACCCATGTTGTGTTGGCATCGTTTTTTTCAGGATAAACGCGGCGGTGTTGCGTTGGCATTTCCAGCGCTATGGATGCTCAACGAATGGTTTCGCAGTTGGATTCTCACCGGTTTTCCTTGGCTTTTTGTCGGCTACAGTCAAACGGAAACTTTTATTGGCAACTGGGCGCCGGTTGTCGGTGTGTACGGCATCAGCTTTTTATTAGCGTTTGTCGCCGCTTCAACATTTGAATGCATACAACAGCGGCGTTTTTCCATCGCATTTTTGCTCTCCCTTTCCTTGTTGTACGCGGGCAGCACACTGTTGGGCAGCGTATCGTGGACGCATACAACCGGCACACAACAAGACTTCGCCTTGATACAAGGCAATGTGCCGCAACAACTGAAATGGAAACCCGAACAGCGCGAAGCCATTCGAACGCTATACCGCAACGCCAGTGAACCGCTGCTAAAAAAACATGCTCTCGTGGTGTGGCCAGAAGCCGCCATCCCTGAGCTGTACACCAGCGAACATCCTTTTTTCCAACAAATGGCGCAGAGACTACGCAGCAGTGGTGGCGCATTGATTACTGGCGTCCCCACACTGCATTACAACACCGACGATACGCCGTATTTTCACAACAGCATGATTGGCCTCGGTGAAGCCAGCGGCACTTACAACAAACAACGCCTCGTGCCCTTTGGCGAATATGTGCCACTAGAAAGCTGGCTAAAAGATTTACTCGATTTTTTCAAAATGCCGATTTCTGATTTCCGTGTCGGCACAGCCGATCAATCAAACATCAATAGTGGCTTGCTGCGTATTGCATCCAGCATTTGTTACGAAGTGGCCTATCCCAAATTAGTGGCCCAGCAAGCTACTGACGCTGACATTTTACTCACCGTGAGTAATGACACCTGGTTCGGTAATTCCATCGGACCACACCAACACTTACAGATGGCGCAAATGCGCGCGCGTGAAAATGCCAGAGAAATGTTGCGCGCCACCAGCAACGGCATTTCTGCACACATTGACGCGCGCGGGAAAATCATCAGCCGCTCACCGCAATTTGAATACTTTGTGCTGCAAGGAACCACACAGGCAAGACAAGGCCACACACCGTATCAGCAGCTAGGCAACTGGCCAATGTTGGGCATTTGCTTGCTATTGCTACTCGCTGTGCAGGTTTATCGCAAACCTACACGCTCATAAGCATCGATTTGCTCGCCACTTCATACACATCGGGCGAGCGTTTGCCGCTATCCAAAATGCGCTGTAATTCCGCGCGCATTTTTTCCTGATTAGTGGCAGGCATTTTTTGCCAGCGCGTCAACGGCGATAACAAACGCGCGGCAATTTGTGGATTGATGGCATCCAACTCAATCACTTTATCTGCCAAAAAGCGGTAGCCACTGCCATCGTCCGCATGAAAATTTGCGAGGTTTTGCCCACAAAACGCACCGATAACCGCACGCACTTTGTTGGGGTTGCGAACATCAAATGCTTCGTGCTTCAGCAACTCTTCCACGCGCTCCAAAGCACCGGGCAGTGAGCAAGCAGCCTGCCACTGCAACCAGAGATTGACAGCCAGCGGCTCGTGTTGCCAGCGGCGATAAAAAATACGCAGCGCTTTTTCACGCACGGCCACCACAAAGTCTGCATCGCAGTTGAGCAGCGCTTGCAAGGAAGCGCTGGCATCCGTCATGTTGGCGGCATTGTTGTATTGATCGAGACACAATTGCGCCGTCGGTTTATCGTTCAATAAAGCCAAATACGACAGCGCAATATTTTTCAAACTGCGATGCGCAATTGCAGCTGCCACAGGCTGATACGCCGTCGCCGGCTGGTGACGGTGATAAACTGTTTCCAGTGCATGGCGCAATTCATGCGCCAAAGCCTTACGCGCAAATTGTCGCGCGCGATGAATAGCAACTGGATGCGCCACCTCCGACAATTCCGCCAGATAACTTTCAGTAGGCAGTTCCAACATCAACGCTACCATTGCTGGATCCAGTGTTTCATCCAGCAATAACACGCGAAAAGCAGCCACCAATTTGTGATCTAAATCCAATGGCTGCTGACACAACACTTTGTCGACCAATTTTTGCAGCACTTGCACGCCCAATTGCTGTGCTGCATCCCAGCGATTAAAACCATCGCTGTCATGACTCATCAAAAACGCCAACTCATCCGCGGTGTGCGGATAATCCAATTTCACCGGCGCAGAAAATCCACGCAATAGCGACAGTACCGGCTGTTCTTCTACGTCTTCAAATACAAACTGCTGCATGCTGTCGCGCACTTCCAGCAAGTGCTCTTTTTTAGCTGCACCACTGGGCTCGCCTATGCGTTCAGCGCGCAGACGCACAGACAACTCACTGCCAGTTTTCCCTAACAAACCTACTGCCAAGGGGATATGAAACGGTTCTTTGTAGGAGGCCTCTGGCGTGGCCGGGCAGCTCTGCTCTACCGATAAACGCAGCGTTTTTTCGCGCGCGTTGTATTCGCTGCGCACACGCAACACCGGCGTACCAGCTTGCGTATACCAGTAGCGAAACTGCGTTAAATCGCGGTGCGAAGCTGACGACATAGCCGCCAAAAATTCATCAATCGTGACCGCCTGTCCATCGTGGCGCGCAAAGAACAAATCCGTTCCCTTGCGGAAGGTTTCTGCACCCAACATGCGATGTAGCATGCGCACCACTTCCGCACCTTTTTCATATACGGTCGCGGTATAAAAGTTGGAGATTTCCATGTACGAGGCAGGCTGCACTGGATGCGCCATCGGCCCTGCGTCTTCAGCAAACTGCGCCGTGCGCAGCAAATTGACTTCTTCGATGCGCTTAACCGTGCGCGAACCCATATCGGCAGAAAACTCGCTGTCGCGAAAAACGGTAAAGCCTTCTTTCAAACTCAACTGAAACCAATCGCGACAGGTGACGCGGTTGCCAGACCAATTGTGAAAATACTCGTGTGCCACCACCGCTTCAACGCGTTGAAAGCCTTTATCGGTAGTCACTTCCGCGCGCGCCAACACACAGGATGTGTTAAAAATATTTAGGCCTTTGTTCTCCATCGCGCCCATATTGAAATCATCCACGGCGACGATCATATAAATATCCAGATCGTATTCACGACCATAGACTTTTTCATCCCATGCCATGGCGCGCTTCAACGAAGACATCGCGTGGCTGCATTTCGCCAAATCTTTTGCTTCCACATAAATGCGCAGCGTGATGCGGCGACCGGAGCATGTCACAAAATAATCTTCCACACACTTCAAATTGCCGGCAACGAGTGCAAACAAGTAGCACGGTTTTTTAAATGGATCTTTCCATGTTGCCCAATGCATCCCATTGTTGAGCTTACCGCTCTCCACCAAATTGCCGTTCGACAGCAATACAGGGTAGCGTTGTTCTTCTGCCAATATCGTCACCGTAAACAGCGACATCACATCCGGTCTATCCAGATACCAAGTAATGCGGCGAAAACCTTCTGCCTCACACTGCGTACAAAACATACCACTTGATTTATACAAACCTTCCAGCGCCGTATTGAGCTGCGGGCGAATAGCAACAATCGTTTCTAATTCGAATTGCTCTGGCAGTTCTGACAAAACATGTAACTTGTTATCTTTAATTTCGTAATCACCAACCGCCAGTGGCTTTCCGTTTAATGACACACCGCGCGTAGTCAGTTCACTACCATCCAGCACCAATGTCGCTTCAGCATTCCCCTGTGGGTTTCTGCGCATTTTCAAACGCGCATTGACCGTAGTAGCCGTTTCCGTCAACTGAAACTTGAGATGTGTCTCGTCGATCAGGAAGTCCGACGGTTTGTAATCTTGCAATAGGATTGCCTGTGCGCCTGTACTGTTCATATCACCGAAAATTCCACTTCATACGCTGTAAATTTGCGCACATTGAGTGCGCCGGTATCCAGCATTAAATATTGACCTTTTATGCCCAACAACTCGCCCTCGACGACAGGCGCTTTATCAAAATTGTGCGTGCTGACTTTTTCTGCATAGCGATTGATGGGGTACACAAACCTCTGCTCTGCAGCATCAGGCAGCGTTTGTATGACATTGATACCAAATTCATTTTGCAATGCGGCAATACATTCACCCACATTGCACAACAATTGTTCACGCACTGCCATCAAATCTACCGCTTGCGCATCGGAGCGCAACAAGGCGCGCCAATCGGTTTTATCTGCCACAAATGTTTTACACAGCACCTCAAACAAACCCGACAAACGCCGCGTTGCCACTCGCGCAATCGGCAGAGCCTGCGTAGCACCTTGATCCAACCAGCGCGTTGGCATTTGGCTGGCGCGCGTAATGCCGACTTTTACACCAGAGGAATTTGCCAAATAGACAATATGATCGGTCTGGCAGTGGCTTTCCGCCCAATCAGGCTCGCGACAAGTACCTAAATGCAAATGACATTTTTCTGGACTGACAATACAACTGTCACACTGCGCCAGCGCTTTGAAACAAGGAAAACAATAGCCCTGATTAAAACTTTTTTTCGTCACGCGATTGCAGTGCGTGCAGCGAATCACGCCTGTGTGTTGCAAACGGATGCGCTGTCCAATGTATTGATTCATCGGCACACGCACTTCATTCAACGGCAGCGCGTATTGCGCAGGCGCACCGAGTGCCACCTGCATTTTGTCCAAGCAGCCCTTTTGCACAACAGCGTTGGCGAGCGCGACTGACATTTAATGCCGTGTTTGATTTTGTTCAGACAGATGACGAAACACTAACAACTGCTCTTCATCCCAGCGGTTGTGTTTGTGATCGTGTGTTTTATCGCCCTCACTGCCGCAATGCTCGTGCTCTTGCGGCTGAATATAGCCCACGCGTTCGTGTTCTGGCTTGTGACGGCCATCGTAATAAATCACCGCCTGCAAACAGGTTTCACGCTGCGCTGCGGTTAAGCGCGTGCCATCCGTCCACTTGCCCAATTCCACCGCACGCTTCAGCGCTTCATACACGGTGGGCGTGATGTTTTCGAGCAAGGTTTGCAGGTCGGGAAGATCGCTAGTTTCCGTCATGGCTTCACACAGGATTGCAGGCATGGATGGCGTTCCATTCTAGCAGAGCGTCGAGGACTCACCGCCGACTTTGTTCTATCATCGCACCGCCCCAGCCAACGGAGACTGCCATGATTCGCACACTTATCTCGCTGATTTTTGTACTGGCAATTGGCTTGCCTCTCACGGCTTGCAGCACAGGCTCCCAAGGCATGACAGGCAAGGCGGCACAGCAACAAGAGCGAGCGGACCAATTGGCCGATGAGTATTTGGACTGCGTTCACGATCTGATTGAGAAAACCTCACGCGAAAAATATGCCGACCGCCGCACGCGTCGCAATGTGGTGCTGGATAGCTGCCAATCGACCATCACCCCGTTTACCGTAGTGCAGGAGCAGGCGTTCAGCAACGCCTGCGTCAACAGTGGCAAAAGCAACTCGGCGTGCGACGACGAAGCTGTAAGCAAAGCGCGGCGTGAAACAGACAAGTTAGAGCAAAAAGCGCGTGAGCGGGTTGATGCCGCGCCGATGCCCTACTACTAACTCCCTATTCCTTAATCTTTTCTGGCGATGACATGGATGTATCGCCCCAACCATTTGTACGGCTCCTGCCTGCCCAGTTCGCGCTCCAGCTCCAACAGTGTATCCGGCGCAATTTTCACACCCGGAAATAGATAGTCATGCAGGCAGCGCACGCCCGTCACTTGCGTCACTGTCATGCCCTGCTCCACCAACCAAGCCAGCACCTGCGGTGCAGATTGCGGACTGATTGGCGTCAAACTGCCTGCTTCGCCCGCTTTATCAGCGGCGCGGGCGCGATCGACATTCCCTTTCAGCAAGTTCTTCCACACGATGGATTCACGGTTGTAAAACGCCAGCGACAGCCAGCCGCGCGGTGCAAGCCAAGACAACAGCTGCGCCAATGTTTCCATTGGATTGGCCAACCACTCCAATACCGCGTGGCACACCACCAAATCAAACGGCTGCGGCGGCAGTGCCTGCGGCAAATCTTGAATACTGGCCTGCACGAACTGCAGGCGCGATGCATCCAAACCCGACGCCACAAACTGCTCCTGCGCCCGCAGCAACATCGACGCTGCCGGCTCCGCCAACACCACCGTATGCCCCGATGCGGCGAGCTTCGCGCTCATCTGCCCCAAACCACCGCCAGCATCCAACACGCGCAAGGGCTGTTCAGCCTGCAATGGCAGCGCGGTCAGCATGTCATCCCACAGCAACTGCAAGCGCAGATCGCCCTTTTCCGAGCCGTAAATCTTGCGCTCGAAGCGCTCGGCCAATTGATCAAAATGAATATCGTTTGTCATCACCAGCAAAAATTCTCACTGCGTATATTGCCTAGCCCGAATCTCGTAGCTACGAAAACAATAGCGCCCGCTATGATAACCACACCCAACACGGATAACGGCAAACCTATGAATGTACTGCTTACCGGCCCTTTCGGCACCATCGGCACGCGTGTGCTGAATGAATTATTGGCACGCAATCACCGTGTTACCTGTTTCGATTTGGACAATAAAACCAATCGCAAAATTGCCAGCAGTTATGGCGACCGCATACGCATGGTGTGGGGCGATATCACCGATACCACCAGCGTGAATAACGCGGTTGCAAAACAAGATGCCGTGATCCATCTCGCCGCCATTATTCCACCGCTCTCGGAAGAAAAACCTGCTATCGCAGAAAAAGTGAATGTGCAGGGAACAAAACTGGTTATTGATGCCATTGCCAAACAGAGCAAGATGCCGCTGTTAGTTTTTCCTTCATCGATTTCTGTGCACGGTTTTAGCAATAAACGCCAACCACCTTGCAAAGTGGATATGCCGCTGGAAGCCAAAGACAACTACGCCGGCCACAAAATTTCTTGCGAAAATTTATTGCGCACCAGCAATATTCCGTGGGTGATTCTGCGTATTGGCGCCTGTGTTGATGCCATGAATGACAAAGTTGGCGATCGTGCAGCAATGATGCGCCACATGTTTTCTCTGCACCCTGACACACGCATTGAGTATCTACATCCGCGCGATGGCGCAACGGCGATGGCGAATGCCCTTGAAAACCCCGCTGTGATTGGAAAATCGTTGTTTCTCGGCAGCGGCAAACACAGCCAGACTTCGTGGTTGGAATTCGTCAACATCACACCGCGCGTGATGGGCTTGCGCGATTTAACCTCGGATGATTTCGGTGCAGATCCCTACTACACCGATTGGATGGATACCACCGAGAGCCAAACATTATTGCAATTTCAAAACTTGGGGTTGGAAGCCTACAAACGCGAATTAGCCTACGAATGGCGTTACAAACGCTTCTTGATTTTGCCGTTTCGCTGGTTGATTCGTCGTTATATGCTGAGTTTTTCACCGGCATATAGTAAATAAACGATCAGTAGTGCGGCGGTTTTTCTTGTGCAGATGCCGCCGCACCATCCGCCGCGGCTTCCTGCATGTCTCGCCATTGACGATACAACACCTTCAACATTTGCTGTTGCTTTTCTGCATCCTGTTGCAAATTGGCTATCTGCTCATGCAGGGTTTGCATAGCATCTTCTTGAAACGCCAAGCGCATTTCTAACTCATCGATACGATGCTGCAACTGTTCAACTTCGCCGTTATTCATGGTTTTATTCATAGCCATTCAAAATCGACTATTGTGAAAAATTAAGCTAGAAAAATCGGCGTGTTCATCGTTGTGATGGATGCGGATACGGCTGGCCGATGCATACGGCACTTCCAAGTTAGCAATTCGATTAAGAGGCATCGCCAATACATGTGCCAGCAAAACGCGAATCGTGCCGCCGTGCGCTACCAGCAACACATGCTCACCACGCCGCGATTGCAGCATTGCATGCCATGCTTCTACCACGCGCCGCTCAAACTCCCGCATCGGCTCGCCATTCGGTGGCGCAGCATTCTCAGGATCGGCAAAAAAACGCCGCACATTGCTGCCCTGCTCCTGCCACACATCCGCAATCAAACGACCTTCCCAATCGCCAAAATCCACCTCGCGGAAACCGTCCATCACTGACAGTGGCTTATTGCAGCGCTGCGCCACTTCATCAGCAAACAGCGCGCAGCGTTGTAGCGGCGAAGAAACAATGTGCGTCCACATATCCAATTGCTGCGTTTTGTCGCGCAATTGCTGCCAACCGTTTTCATTCAACGGAAAATCCAAGCGACCGCGGTACACATGCCCGCCTTCGCATTCGCCGTGACGCAATAAATCAATCGTTGTGATTTGCATTTATAATGCCCAGAAATCGTGTATTCATATTAGTGAGAGGATCTCAGAATGGGCAATCGTCTGTCAAAAATCTATACCCGCACCGGCGATGATGGCACTACCGGTCTCGGCGATGGCAAACGCACGCGCAAAGACAGCCCGCGCATGGAAGCCATTGGCACTATCGACGAGCTAAACAGCGTTATCGGCGTGATGCTCGCTCACCCCATGCCTGACGATTTGCGCGCAGTTTTCACCACCATCCAACATCGGTTGTTTGATTTGGGCGGCGAACTCGCTATGCCCGGCTACACTTTTATCGATCAAGCCGATGTGGAGTGGGTGGAAGAAACGCTGGATCACTACAACGAACACCTGCCGCCACTGAAAGATTTTATTTTGCCAGGCGGCACGATCACGGCGGCCAACTGTCATCTCGCGCGCAGCATTTGTCGCCGCGCCGAACGCATTTTGGTGCACATGCACGAAAGTGATGCGGTGAATGCGCCTGTGCGCCAGTACATCAATCGTTTATCCGATTGGCTGTTTGTCTGTGCGCGCGTGTTGAACCGTTTGGAAGGCACAGACTTCGAAGTATTGTGGAAACCAAAACCCGTCACGAAAGGACAATAAACACACACGAAATTAAGGCCACAACCACGCCGCACCGATTACACCACTGGAATCACCATGCTCCGCTTTTAGTAATCGCGTGCGCACCACATCCGAAAAAATCCACTGCTCCCAGAACTCTGGCACATCGCGATACAACTCATCCACATTGGAAACACCGCCACCCAAAACAACCACATCAGGATCAATAACATTGATGACGACTGCCAACGCGCGCGCCAATAGCTGCACATAATCGCGCCATACACGCATTGCAATCGCATCACCTTGACGCATCAACTCAATGCCCTGCTGTGTTTTTTCAATCGCTAAACCGGCTTCGCGAAAACTATTGCCTAAACTTCTGCCACTCAACCAATTCTCAACACAATTTTCACGCCCACAAAAACAGAAACGCGTTTTGCGCCCATCTACACTGTTGCCAGGCATAGCGTTGTGCCCCCACTCACCGGCATTGTTGTTAGGCCCCGACAACAACTGCTGACGAATGACCACACCGCCACCCACACCGGTACCGAGAATCACGCCAAATACACTGTCTGCACCGCGCCCAACGCCCGCACACGCTTCTGACAAAGCAAAACAATCGGCGTCATTTGCCAAGCGCATCGGCCGCGCCAAATATTCCCGCAAATCATGCAACAGTGGCTTTTCATTCAACACGGTCGAATTACAACCGCGCATCAGACCCGTGCGTGGCGATTGTGAACCCGGCGTGCCGATCCCCACAGGCATGTCTTGCGACAAATGATTTTCTGTAATGGCGCGCTCAACCAATGAACGAATAGCATGCAGCGTACCTTGATAATCTTCGTGCGGTGTCGGCGTGCGTTCGCGCCACACGATATTGCTATCGCCGACCAATACAGCCACTTCAATTTTTGTGCCGCCGAGATCGACGCCAATGCGTTTTTTTTCTGTCATGCGCTACCTCAGCACCAAAATTGCTAACGCCAAGCCCACCAAACCAATAATTTCTGTGCGCACCATCAACAACTCCAACGCCGAGCTGCGCTGCAAAGTTAAACGCAAGTTGTCATTGATATTATCTGGCAGCGCCGCTGCTTCTCCATCTAACATCAGCGCAGCATCCAAACACTGCGCCAAAAAATCAGCCGATGCGATTTGTGTATTCAGCACTTGCTGCTGCCACACGCGAAACCCCGTGGTGAAATTGCCCGCTAAACAGGTACAGAGCCCCATAAAGCGCACTGGCAACCACTCCAAGTAATGCTGTACTTTTTTTGCTGATGGCAATTGTCCGCCGCTTGTTTGCGCATGATGGTTGTACAACACCAGCCAACGATAAAAAACCGCACCTGCAGGGCCAAGCACAAAAAACCAGAAGAAAACAGCAAAGATGCGATCGAGATACCAGCTGCCCGCATAACGCCGCCAAGCAAGCCACAGCGAGTGATCGAGCGTTTCTCGTTCGCTCGCCACCAACATGCCTTGCTCCTCAAAATGCAACAATACTGACTCGGCATTACCCTCTTGCAACTGCACAGTCAGATCAGGCATTCCGCGCTGCCAATCACCACGCCCCACGCTATACAGCAACAGCAATACGCCAACGAAAAAAGCCAGCCAAAAATCCAAGCTCCACCAAATTACCGCCAACAATACCGCGCCACCTAGTGGCAACACAGCAAATGCCAGCCAGCTGTTTGGCTTGTGCGCTGCCAGCTTATCCAACAGCACCGTCACCACTGCATCACGATGCAAACTGCGCGCAAAAACTGTGTGGCGTGCCAATAGAAAAACGGACACAATACTCAGCAGAGCCATAGCAACCCCGTTTTTTGTAAGAATACTTGCTGAGATTATCACAAACCCTTCACGGCCACCTGATATGCCCGCTGATCACATCACAGAAACCAATCAAATTCGCACAGCACCGTGGGAGCGCACATTTACCCGCGTACTCACACCGCTAGCGCACTTCATTCAACAACAATCAACCAGCAGTTTTTTGCTGTTGCTGTGTACCGTGATAGCACTCGCACTCGCTAACTCCAGCTTCAGCGAAGCTTATCTACACCTCTTACACACACCGATTTCTGTCGCTGTTGGCTCCGCGCGTTTTGAAATGAGCTTGCAGCATTGGATCAATGAAGTATTGATGAGTTTTTTCTTTTTATTGGTTGGCTTGGAACTCAAGCGCGAGTTGGTACTCGGTGAGCTGGCCGACAAACAACGAGCCTCATTGCCCGTCATCGCCGCGATTGGCGGCATGGTTGTTCCTGCTGCTGTTTACTGGCTCCTAAATCCATCGGGAGCCAGTGCTGCAGGCTGGGGCATCCCGATGGCAACCGATATCGCCTTTGCCATCGGCGCACTCAGCGCGCTGGGCAAACGCATTTCACCCGCACTGGTTACCTTTTTAATTGCGCTGGCGATTGTGGATGATATCGGCGCTGTTTTGGTTATTGCTTTTTTCTACACAGAACAACTACACACAGCCGCTTTATTGATCTGTCTACTACTCACTGCAGTGCTAGTGATATTGAACTTAGGTGGCATTCACCATCTCGCACCTTATCTATTGGTGGGCATACTGCTGTGGTGCGCCATGCTGAACAGCGGCATACATGCAACGCTTGCCGGTGTTGTTCTAGCGTTCACCATTCCTATACATCCAAAATACAGCACACCTCACTTCGTCGGTGCGGTGAATGATCTAGCAAGGCAAATGCAATCCAATGTGAATAACAGGCCTTCTACTCACGAAGATGAAACGCTCCATGTGCAAATAGCCACTTTGGAAAAAAATCTGGAGTTAGCACAAGCGCCAGCGCAGCGCCTTGAGCATCAATTGCATTTCAGCGTGGCGTGCCTTGTGGTGCCGCTATTTGCCTTAGCTAACGCCGCCATTCCTATTCGCTGGAATGAACTCCCCACCACGCTCGCACATCCCGTCACGCTGGGTGTAATCGGCGGTTTAATTTTGGGCAAATGGCTGGGGGTCGTTGCAGCCAGTTGGCTTGCCGTCAAACTGAAAATTGCCGCATTACCAGCTGGCGTGCGGATGAGCCACATACACGGCATTGGCCTGCTCGCCGGTATTGGGTTCACTATGTCGATTTTCGTTGCTGACCTCGCGTTTTCTTCAACACCCGAGCTATTGCTAATGGCAAAAACAGGCATTCTGTTTGCCTCCTTTGCCGCAACATTTCTCGGTTACTGCTGGTTGCGCTTCGCCTGCAATAGCAGCAGGATGCACGAATGACGACACCACATTCCCCCAAACAGCTTTCGCTCAATGTGCACCTGAGTGATGACGCAACCTTCGACAATTTTTTTGCGCCAGAAAACAGCGCGCACAGCTTAGCCCTCCAAGCTACACAAGCTTTGGCACACAACAACAGCAGCGAACATTTTATTTATCTATGGGGCGCAGAAGGCACCGGCACTAGCCATTTATTGCAAGCAGCTTGTCATGCAGCCAACCAACTGGGGCAGCAGTGTCTTTATCTGCCGCTAGAAGAATTAGCCGGCTACGCGGCCGATGCGCTATTAGAAAATCTTGAGCAAATGGATCTAATTTGCCTTGATGGATTACAGCATGTCGTGGGGCAATTGGGATGGGCGCATGCGCTATTTCACCTCTATAACCGATTACGCGAAAATGAACACTGTAAATTGATTGTTTCTGCTGACTGCGCGCCGCGCGATTTGATGACCGCCTTGGAAGATTTAATTTCTCGCATGGGCTGGGGAACCACTTTTTATCTCACGCCACTCAATGATGAAGAGAAGCTGCAAGCTTTCAAAATGCGAGCACTGGCTCGCGGCATAGAGCTTTCTGACGAGGTACTGCATTTCATCATTCAACGCACAGCGCGCGATATGCTAACTTTATTTGAATGCCTGCAGAGTTTGGACACGCTGTCGTTAGAAGAAAAACGCCGAGTCACGATTCCCTTTGTAAAAGAAGTTTTCGGCTGGTAATCACCAAACCTCTCATTACACCAAACGACTGCCCCACCCCAATTTCGTACGGCAAGTTTCGTAGTAGTCGTGACCCAGCGGATGCACCAATTGCAATTTTTCTTTTTTCTTTTGGATGCGCACCACATCACCTGCTTGCAAAGAAACATGCATCTGTCCATCACAAGACAATTCTGGTCGCCCGTCCTGCTCATTTTTTGCATTAGGCTCACTTAACACAATACGCAACTGACAACTTCCAGCCACAACAATAGGACGACTGGTCAGTGTATGCGGAAACATCGGCACGAGAGAAATAGCATCCAACACGGGATGTAGTATGGGTCCGCCACCGGACAGCGCGTACGCTGTAGACCCAGTTGGCGTTGAAACGATCAAACCATCCGAGTGTTGGCTGTAAACAAATTGCTCATCGACATACAAAGAGAATTCGATCATGCGCAGCGATGCGCCGCGATGCAAAACAAGCTCGTTCAATGCATCGCCTTCTGCTATCAGGGTATTGTCGCGCTCAACACGCGCCTCCAATAAAAAACGCTCTTCAAGCATGTAATGCCCTGACAGCACTTCTCCGACACGCTGCTCGATTTCGTCGGGCGCAATATCGGTCAGAAACCCAAGACTGCCGCGATTGATACCCAGCACGGGCACCGACTGTCGACACAATGCACGCGCGACACCAAGCATACTGCCGTCACCACCCACGACAATAACCAAATCACAATGCTGCCCCAGCAGCTCTCTGTCACACACTTGTTCGCATTGAATATCGGCACTAAGCGCAGCTCGCGTTTCCGTTTCAACAATCAGAGCAGTGCCGCGCGCCAACAAAAACTTCGCCAGTGCGGTCAATGTGTCTATTACTTGGCTACTGCCTTTGCGGCTTACCAATCCAACGCGCTTAAAATGATCTACCATCATCGTCACTCTACTTTACGCCGCATCACTCGCAACAAGCGACAACGGCGGCACCACATCTAAAAACTCTGCACGCTGCTGCATATCCAATCCATCGAGCCCATTCAATAAGTACTGCGCAGAAAACCCATGTTCTTGCAGTAAAGACACTGCAGCGCGCGAGCGCAAACCTGTATCGCAATACACAATATATTTTTTACTGATATCCAACTGCGCTGTCATCAGTAAACGCAAACAAGGCAAAGGCGTATTCAAAGATTGATGCAGACGCGCAACATCAAATTCTTCTAGCAAGCGCACATCTAAACATATCGCTCCAGTCACCAATGCCGAAGCCAAATCTGCGGCCTTGATATGACTCACCGTTGGCTCACGCAGCAGTAACATAAAATCTGCTTTATCCAGTCGCATCAACAAACCATCACTCGTCATGGTCACTGTGGCATTACGAACTGTATTGTGAATTAGTGCATCCTCACCAAAACAACGACCATAACCAATATCCGCCAAATGGCGCTCTGCTCCATCTTCAAATCGGCGCGTAACCGCTGCTCTACCTTGACGGATAAAATAACAACCATCACCACTATCACCTTGACGCAAAATCACATCATCTGTATTTACGCGCATTGGTTTAAGGCGAGAAAAAATTTGAGTGATATTCAACGGAGGCACTTTAAGAAATAAATTAGAACGCAGTAGCGTCAGCCTCCAGCTCGCCTCATCATCTTTTTCTGAACGATATGAGAGATCCAACTCAATAGCTGATGCAACATGATCCCAACACAGTTGACGATCCAATACACTGCGCTCAATTCGCAGACACACACAATCGGTAAGAGCCGTTACAGATTGCAAATCGCTCGCGCCGTATCCGATAGGAAATAAATGCTCTGCTGTGTGTACGGCTCGACCGGTGGCGCAGCAAACCTCTGCCTCGCCTGATAACAAATAAAAATAATAGCGAGCACTATCAACTGTTGGAAAAACTATCTGCCCTCTCCCCGTCAGAAGGTACTCACTCTGCTCCAGTAACGATTGCAATGAATTCTCACTCAAGCCGTGTAAAGGCACCAACCGACGCACTAAGGAGAAGGGAAGACTGTGCATAACCAATCCATAAAGATTTTCTTGAGGTGATCTTACCGGAATACATAAAAAAAGCCCGTATGCATTACATACGGGCTTTTTTTATGTTGCTATTGTGAAAAAGCTTAGTCCACAACTGGGCCTTTCATCGTTAACGATGCTGAGAAACTACCGACCTTAGATTTACCTGTGAACATGTGTGTTGCTTTTCCTTTGTTTGTCTTAAATGTCAAAGTTCCGGACTTTGTAACACCATCTTTTGCTGTAGTAACCTTAAGTGTGTTTGTAACCACCAAAATAGATGGCTGAACCAAGTTGTCAATAGACTGTGAGCCTAGTGGTGGTTTCTTAGTATTCAGCTTGCATGTCATACCGTTTTCTATAGTCGCTTCAACTTGATCTAAGAAATCATCCAAAGTTCCTGCTGGCGGTGGAATAGTGGGATTAGGGCTTGCATGTACATCTGGATCAAATGGAGAGGGAGCAAAAACACTGGCCGCCATGTAAATAGTGTAAGGGCTAGTAGCGGTTTTGCCTGACAACTTAAACCAAGTACCTTGTAACACCGTATTAGTGCTATTGTCGTCTACAACATCGTAAGTACCGTCATCATCAAAAGTCACGGTTACTGTCATAGGAGTTTTGAGTGTCTTACAGCTACTCATTGTGATTTGCTGGGTGGCTGTGCCGGTCATCGTAATCACTGGCGCAGCAAGAACCGTAGAAGCTGCCATCAATGAAGCGGATGCTACTGCGGTTTTTAAGATTGAAGTCATGTTCATGTTATACCTCTGTTTTTTTAAGTTATCGGATAACAAAATCTCAATAACATCTAGAAGGGTTAAAGCTCTTCCCAAGTACCGCCTTTCAGCGTCGCTTTAACACTAAACTTACCCATTGCGTTTAGAGACCCTTTTTGATCGTTATGCTGCTGACCAGTAATCTGCAAAGTACCAGTAGCTGTGTTTTTCTTGATGTTAAATACCAGCGTATTTTTCTTTACCAATGCTGTAGGCACCAAGAAGTCCAACTGTGTCATGGCAGCCAGTTTTGGATTTGTCTTACAGTTTGCTAAACCTGCATCATCCAAGTCACCTAACAAATCAACCATTGATGCTGAGTTGATTGATAAATAGAATGTGTCACTACCTTTTCCAGGCACCTTAGACCAAGAGCCAGTCACGATAGTATCCGGCGTGCCACTGGTGTCGCCTGTAGCATAGCGATAGAGCGCATAGCTGCCGTTATCAAATAGAGCAATCGTGTTAAATGTCGAAGGACCAGTTTTGGTCTTCTTGATCTTCAGCGTCTTGCAGCCCGACACAGCCAAGGTCTGCGTCATTTCCGCGTTAATCAGCTTGTACTGCTCATTAGGGTAGGTAGCATTCAGTGGCTTTTTCCAATCTGGAAGAGCCAATGCAAACGCGCCACAAACTGCAGCCAAGGTAAAGACGGTGGTCTTTTTCATAGAGCTTCTCCGTTGTAATACTTCTTATGGGTCAAACTATAACCGAGCTAGGGAGGCTAAACAACCCCCCCCCTGCGCGTTTTATTTACTTTAACTAACCTTCTGTCGGCGTTTCAGCAGGCGATGCATCAGCAGCGGCTTCTTCTGGCATTGCTTCTTTGATGGAAAGCTTAATTCTGCCGCGATTATCGACATCCAGCACTTTCACCTGCACTTCTTGACCTTCCTGCAGGCGATCAGACACCGATGCAATGCGCTCGTTACAGATTTGCGAGATATGCACCAAGCCATCTTTGCCTGGCATAAACTCGACGAAAGCACCAAAATCGACAATGCGCACGACTTTGCCGGTATAGATTGCACCGATTTCCGCTTCTGCCGTAATCGACTCAATGCGGCGCAGGGTTTCCTGCTGCGACTCCGAGTTGGCTGCATACACACGCACAACACCGGTGTCTTCGATATCAATTTGTGAACCAGTCGCCTCAGTGATCGCGCGAATGGTTGCGCCACCTTTACCAATCAAATCGCGGATTTTTTCTGGATCAATTTTGATCTGCGTAAAGCGAGGCGCTGTATCCGCAATCGCTGTGCGCGGCGTATTAATTACCTTGTTCATTTCTGCCAAAATCTGCAGACGAGCAGCCAAAGCCTGCTCCAAGGCGCGATCCATAATTTCTTCGTTGATACCTTCAATTTTGATATCCATTTGCAGCGCGGTAATGCCGTTGGCAGTACCGGCTACTTTGAAATCCATATCGCCGAGGTGATCTTCATCACCCAAAATATCCGTCAACACGGCAAAGCGGTTGCCATCTTTTACCAAGCCCATCGCAATACCTGCGACTGGCGCTTTCAAAGGCACGCCAGCGTCCATCAGCGCCAAGCTGCTACCGCAAACGGAAGCCATGGAGCTGGAACCATTGGATTCTGTAATTTCAGACACCACGCGAATGGCATACGGAAACGCTTCTTGCGATGGCAACATCGCTGCCACGCCGCGACGCGCCAAACGACCGTGACCAATTTCGCGACGACCTGTGCCGCCCATACGACCACATTCCCCCACTGAATACGGAGGGAAGTTGTAGTGCAGCATGAACGGATCTTTGCGCTCACCTTCCAACGCATCAATCGCTTGCGCATCGCGCATAGAACCCAGCGTTGCAACCACAATTGCTTGCGTTTCGCCGCGCGTGAACAAAGCAGAGCCGTGCACAGAAGGCAGCACGCCCACTTCAATGGCCAATGCACGCACGGTGCGATTATCGCGACCATCGATACGCGGCTCACCGTTCAGCACACGATTGCGAACAACTTTTTTCTCCAGCTTGCCAAACATATCGGCAACATCTTTGTCATTGAAGCCCGCTTCGTCACCGGCCACTTTTTCGATAGCCATTTGGCGCAATTCATCTAAACGCGCATAGCGTTGTTGTTTTTCTGTGATGCGATACGCTTCACCGATTTGTGGCCCCACTGCTGCCACTACGCGATCTTGCAAACCGCGATTTTCGGCAGGCGCCTGCCAATCCCAACGCGGTTTTCCTGCATCAGCCGCCAAGGCGCTGATTGCTGCAATCACCACTTGCATTTCATGGTGCGCAAACAATACCGCACCCAACATGATGTCTTCTGGCAATTCTTTCGCTTCAGACTCCACCATCAACACAGCGTCTTTCGTGCCGGCAACCACCATGTCCAACTCAGATTCAGCCAACTTTTTATAGCCTGGATTGAGAATGTAACCCGCTGCATCGGTGTAACCCACGCGCGCCGCGCCGATTGGTCCGTTGAATGGAATACCAGAAATTGCCAGCGCAGCAGAAGTACCGATCATGGAAACAATATCGGGATCGGTATCTTTTTCAGCTGATACGACCGTACAAACCACTTGCACTTCATTATTGAAATCATTGGGAAACAATGGACGAATGGGGCGATCGATCAAACGCGAAGTCAGCGTTTCTTTTTCGCTAGGACGACCTTCGCGCTTGAAAAAACCACCGGGGATTTTTCCAGCTGCATAGGCTTTTTCTTGATAGTGCACCGACAAGGGAAAGAAATCTTGTCCCGCTTTGGCTGTCTTTGCGCCAACAACCGTACACAGCACTGCCGTTTTGCCCATAGATGCCAAAACAGCGCCCGATGCTTGACGCGCAATGCGTCCTGTTTCCAGAGTGACGGTCTGGTCGCCGTATTGGAATTTTTTGATAATAGCTTTCACAGTATTTTCCTTCTCTCTACTCTTAATATTTCACTTTGTCTTTCACGATTTTTTTAAACTTACTTAACTACGCAACATCACAATCAACTGCAAATAATTTCTTTTTTCACAAACAAGTCAAAAAATGCCGCGCTTTTGGCGCGGCATCTCTCTTAGCGACGCAAACCGAGTTTAGCGATGAGCTGTGCGTAGCGATTCACATCTTTGCGCTTGAGGTAATCCAGCAATTTACGACGCTGATTAACCATGCGGATCAAGCCACGGCGCGAGTGGTGATCTTGCTTGTGCGCACCGAAGTGACCTTGCAATTTATTGATGTTTGCCGTCAACAACGCAACTTGCACTTCTGGTGAACCAGTATCCTTTTCACCTTGACCGTGTTCTTTAACGATTGCAGATTTTTCTTCAACTGACAGTGCCATGTAACCAACCTCTTTCAATATGCATTGATCAATTCACAAACAGCCGTGCATATTTACAGCTGCTGTGATCTGCCGCCTTATTGCAGCAGCCTTCGTGGAGCAATTCTGCCATCAGCAAGAATTTCTGCCACCCCAAGGAACTCGCCATTATCCAGCATTAGCCGGACGATTTCACCCACTTCAACGGTGCGCAGCGCGTTGGCATCCAAAACGGGCTGCCCTTGGCGCAAGTAGTAACCCATGGATGCAGGTAAAGTCACCGTTTGTAAGTGATCCAGAGCAGCGGCCACAGGCAACAAATAGTGATCCAACTGACCCGCATCTGCTCGCCCTTCATCGCCACATAAAGTCACCAACTGCTCCAGCGTGACGCAAGCTGCCTCTTCAAACTGCCCAGCCTTTATGCGTCGCAACGCCGATACATGCGCCCCACAGCCCAGTTTTTCACCAATATCTTCTGCCAGTGTGCGGATATATGTGCCTTTGCTGACATGCACTTCGATATCAACTTCGGGGTAATCACCCGCTCTAAAATCCAACAGCACAAGACTGTAGATAGTGATTGCTCTGGCTGCCCGCTCAACTTCAACGCCCTCTCTGGCCAACTTGTACAGCGGCGTCCCCTGATGTTTGAGCGCGGAGTACATCGGCGGCACTTGCTCTTGTTGGCCGATAAAATCTGGCAAAACTGCATCCACATCGGCTCGCGTCAGTGACGGCGCCGGCTGGTTGCTCAGCTCCTCGCCTTCAGCATCTGCTGTGGTGGTTCGGATACCCAAACGCATCGTGCAGCGGTAAGCCTTGTCAGCATCCAACAGGTGCTGCGAAAACTTGGTCGCTTCGCCAAAACACAATGGCAGAACACCAGTCGCCATGGGATCGAGACTGCCGGTGTGTCCTGCTTTTGCCGCTGAAAACAACCATTTGACACGCTGTAACGCGGCATTTGAGCTCATGCCAATGGGCTTATCCAACAGCAAAATACCGTCAACGCGCCGACCGCGCGCTTTGCGTGGCTTACTCATGAACTAACTCTAGGATTCTTTCGGCGGCTGGCGTTGGCTATCCGCAGCAAGCGCTTGGTCAATCAACGCCGACAAGTGCGCGCCGCGCTGCACACTGACATCCAACACAAAATGCAGCCTAGGTGTGGTGCGCATGTGATTGCTGGAAGCGATGCGGCTGCGCAAAAAACCTTGCGCAGCATTCAGTACTTTTAAAGCCTGTGCGACAGCATCGTCCGCGCGCTCACCCACAAAAGTGACGAACACTTTGGCGTGCCCTAAATCGCGACTGACCTCCACATCATTGATATTCACCATACCAACGCGCGGGTCACGCAACTCTTGTTGAATCAGCAGCGCCAGCTCGCGTTTGAGATAATCTCCCACGCGCTGGGTGCGACTGTATTCCTGTGCCATCAGTGCTTCACCGACAATTACAGTGTGCGCGCGATGGTGCTGACCTGATACACCTCAATCTGGTCGCCCACTTTGACATCGTTGTAATCTTTCACGCCGATACCGCACTCCATACCCGCACGCACTTCGGAAGCGTCATCTTTAAAGCGACGCAAAGATTCCAACTGCCCTTGGTAGATAACCACATTGTCACGCAACACACGAATGGGTTTGTTGCGATACACAATACCTTCTACCACCATACAGCCAGCGATCTGACCAAACTTTGGCGAGTTGAACACATCACGCACTTGCGCAATACCCACGATTTCTTCGCGCGTTTCTGGCGCCAACATACCCGCCAGCGCCAACTTCATTTCATCCAACAAGTTGTAGATGATGCTGTAGTAGCGAATTTCTACGCCTTCTTGTTCTGCGCGTTTACGAGCCGCGCCTTCTGCACGCACATTGAAGCCGAGAATGACCGCGCTCGTTGTCACCGCCAAGTTCACATCGGTTTCAGCAATACCGCCAACACCGCCGCTCACGACGCGCACTTCCACTTCGTCATTACCTATGCCAGCCAAGGCCGATTGAATCGCTTCCAACGAGCCGCGCACATCCGCTTTCAACACGATGTTGAGCACTTTTTTCTCATCCGCGCCCATGTTGTCGAACATGTTTTCCAGATTGACGGCTTGCTGACGGCCGTGACGCGACTGCCGTTGTTTTTGCTCACGGAACTGCGCCACTTCGCGCGCACGGCGCTCGTCAGGCACCACCATGAAACTGTCACCCGCATTGGGCACGCCATCTAAACCTAACAACTCCACGGGCACAGACGGGCCAGCTTCGGTAATCGCATGACCGGTATGATCGAACATCGCACGCACGCGGCCGTAGTTCAATCCTGCCAGCACGATATCGCCACGACGCAGCGTACCGCGCTGCACCAACAAACTCGCTACTGCACCGCGACCTTTATCCAAACGCGATTCAATCACCACACCTTGCGCAGGAATATCCGCAGGTGCGCGCAGCTCTAACATTTCCGCTTGCAACAACACCGCTTCCAACAAACTGTCGATACCTTCACCGGTATGCGCCGATACTGGAATAAATTGCGTGTCGCCACCCCATTCTTCTGGAATCACTTCGCGCTGCACCAATTCATTTTTAACGCGCTCTGGATCGGCCGCTGGCTTATCAATTTTATTGATGGCCACCACGATCGGAACGCCAGCTGCTTTGGCGTGCTGAATAGCTTCTACCGTTTGCGGCATGACACCGTCATCGGCAGCAACAACGAGGATAACGACATCCGTGGATTGCGCACCGCGTGAACGCATTGCGGTAAACGCCGCGTGCCCCGGTGTATCCAAGAAAGTAATGACACCGCGCGCAGTTTCTACGCGATACGCACCGATGTGCTGCGTAATGCCGCCTGCTTCACCCGCCGCGACCTTCGCTTTGCGGATGTAATCCAGCAGCGAAGTTTTACCGTGGTCAACATGGCCCATTACAGTGACCACTGGCGCACGCGGAGCAGCCGTACCTTCATCACCGGCCAACAACGCTTCCAGATCTTCTTCCAGCGCGTTTTCCGAAACAGAAACCGCCGCATGACCAAACTCTTCAACAATCAGCGTTGCAGTATCGCGGTCAATCACTTGACTGATATTCGCCATTACACCGAGTTTCATTAGCGCTTTAACCACTTCAACGCCTTTGACATTCATTTTCTGCGCCAAATCGCCCACCGAAATTTCTTCCGGCAATGCAACTTGAAGCACTTGTTTTTCTGTGGGGCGCTGGAAAGTGTGTTTATTGCTGATTTTCACTTTGTGCTTGCCCGTGCCACGAGCAAATGGACGAAAGTCCATGTCTTCGCTGTGTCGTTCGACATCTTCTTCGTCGAGAATCTCAAACACATCGTTGCGATTCGGTTTGGCGCGCGCGGCTTTTTCACGCGTTTTGACGGCGCCTTTTTTCTTGTTTTTATCGTCTTCTTCATCTTGTTTTGCGCGTTTTTTAGCAGCATCGTGACGCACATCACCCGCTGCAGGTGCAGCTTCGGCAGCCGTGGATGTGGCAGCCGGTTTTTGTGTTTTTTTGCGTTCCGCTTCCGCTTCTAATTGTTTTTTCTTGCGCGCCAACTCTAATTTTTCGACTTCATCGGCAGCACGGCGCGCGAGAATCGCGGCCTGACGGCGCTGCTCGGCATCATCCAAAGCAGAACGACCCAAAATTTTTCCAGCCAATTTCGACGGTGCGCGCACTTCCGGCGCAGCAGGTGTTTCTTCCGCCACTGCTGTCGCTTCTGCAGCAGGCTCTTCTACCACCGTTTCTTCTACCGGTGTTGGCGCTTCTGGTTCAGGCTCAACAACAGCAGGCGGCACTTCTTCAACCACCACCGGCGTTTCAATAACCGCTTCTACTGGCGCAACTACTTCCTGCTCAACTTCTGGTTGAACTTCTGGCTCATCAACGCCGGCATCTTCTCGTTTGACATAGGTGCGTTTTTTTCTAACTTCAACGCTAACGGTTTTACGCGCTGTGCCAGTACCTGTTTTTAAGGTGCTTACCGTTTTGCGTTTGAGCGTAATTTTTTTCGGACCGCTGTCGACTTCACCGTGCGATTCGCGCAAATGCTTGAGCAACACTTCTTTCTGCTCATCCGACACAGAATCGGAAGCTTTTCGCTGTGGCAAACCCGCCTCTTCCATTTGCTTTAGCAAACGCTCAACGGGAGTACCAATATTTTCTGCCAACTGACTAACTACAACATCGCTCATGCAACACTCCTCTACCTGATTTACTTGACGCGTTTCTACCGATTCAAGTGATCAGGCAAACCACGGCGCACGCGCCGTCATAATCAGACTGGCAATTTTGTCTTCGCCAAGCTCCGGTGCAATTTCCAACACATCATCAACGGCTTGCTCTGCCAAATCTTCCATCGTGCAAATACCATTGGCCGCCAATTTATAAGCCAAGGCTTCATCCATGCCATCCATACCCAACAAATCTGCCGCCGGTTGACCGCCAGCTTTTTCTTCCGATGCCAAGGCGCGCGTCAACAAAGCATCTTTGGCGCGATTGCGCAATTCTGTGGCAATTTCTTCATCGAAGCCTTCGATGTTCATCATTTCATCCAGCGGAACATAGGCCACTTCTTCCAAAGAAGTGAAACCCTCTTCGACCAATACCGCTGCGACATCTTCATCTACTTCAAGCGCCGCCATAAACAACTCAAGAATCGAACCCGCCTCTTGTTGTTGTCTCGCTTCCGCTTCTTCTATGCTCATGACATTGATAGCCCAGCCAGTCAGCTGCGAAGCCAATTTAACATTCTGGCCGCCGCGACCAATTGCTTGCGCCAGATTTTCTTCTGCCACAGCCACATCCATCGTGCGCGTGTCTTCGTCCATCACGATCGATTCCACTTCCGCTGGCGCCATGGCGCTGATGACCAACTGCGCTGGATTGTCATTCCACAACACAATATCAATGCGTTCGTTATCGAGTTCACCGGAAACGGCTTGCACACGCGAACCGCGCATACCGACGCAAGCGCCAACGGGATCAATGCGACCGTCGTTAGTTTTTACCGCAATTTTTGCGCGCGAACCTGGGTCGCGGGCAGCGGCGCGAATTTCAATCACCTGCTCGGCAATTTCTGGCACTTCAATTTTGAACAGTTCGACTAACATTTCTGGGCAGCTGCGCGACAAAATCAACTGGGGACCGCGTTGATCCTGACGAATTTCGAGCAACAC
>JAWKZZ010000003.1:0-605752 GCA_041395785.1 Pseudomonadales bacterium | reverse complement strand
ACGCGCGAAATAGTGGATTCATGCAGCCCCACCGATTCCGCAATATTCGCCAACACCATCGGCTTCATCGCCTCGGTGCCGTATTCCAAAAAACCGCGCTGATATTCGACGATAGCCGTCGCCACTTTCATCAGCGTTTCATTGCGACTGACCAAACTTTTCAAAAACCAGCGCGCCTCTTGCAAGCAATCGCGCAAAAAAGCATTGTCGGCAGAAGAATCGGCGCGGCGCACCAAGGCGGCGTAATCAGCATTCACGCGCAAGCGCGGTGCTATTTCTGGATTTAATTCCACCACCCAGCGCGAGCGTTTGCGCGTGACATACACATCCGGCACTACATATTCGGTTTTTTCGGCTTCAATCTGTGCGCCGGGCTGCGGCTTCAAGCTGCGGATCAGCTCCATCGCTTTCTTTAGCGTGTTTTCGCGAATCTCTGATTTTTTCATCAGTTGCTTGTAATCGCGCGCCGCCAATAAATCCAAATAATCCGAGACGATCAATTTGGCATCCAATAGCCACGGTGTGTCTTCATGCAGTTGATTGAGTTGAATTAGCAAACATTCACGCAGATCGTGCGCTGCCACACCCGGCGGATCAAACTGCTGTACTCGATGCAGCACCGCGAACACTTCATCGCTTTCCAATGCATCTTCATCTTGCCACTGCTCTAACAATCCTTGATAAATATCGTCTGCCGATACTTCCAGAAAGCCGGTTGGAGCAACTGCATCAATAATAGCCAGCGCGATAATGCGATCGCGGTCGGTCATCGGCGTGAGATTCAACTGCCACAACAAATGGTCTTGCAGCGTCTCCGCAGCAGCATTGCGACTGTCAAAACCGTAATCGTCGTCTGCCGCACTCGCTGTGCTACTACTGGTTTCGTAAACATCGTCCCACTGACTATCTACCGGCAACTCTTCAGGCAGGTATTCATCCTGCCATTCATCGGCCGATTCGGTGGTTTGTTCGGGCGCACTGAAATCCACCACTTCGTTAGATGTTTCACGCAAACGCGCGAGGTCTTCTTCGCTGATCACCGGCAGCTCATCTTCTGCCGATTCACCTTCTTCCAGCATCTCCAGCATTGGGTTGGATTCCAGCGTCTGCTGAATTTCCAGTTGCAATTCCAGCGTCGACAATTGCAGCAGTTTGATCGCCTGCTGCAACTGCGGCGTCATCGCCAGCGATTGCCCTTGTCTGAGCTGTAACGAGGGTTTCATGCTGTTTGATACCGTTTCAAATACTGAAACAATTTGCGCGCCACCGCCGGTGCTTTGGCTTGCTCCGCTTCGCGTTTGGCATCGCGAATCAATTGGCGCAATTGCTGCACATCGACACCAGGGAAAATAGCGAGCGCCTCTCCGATAGCCGTATCCCCCTCTTTCAGTAAACGACTGCGCCAGTGTTCCAATTCATGCAGCGCGCGCGTTGCTGCCACACTACCCGCTTGTGTTTCGAGAAACGCTGTTTGAATCGCATCGACATCCGCAGAGCGCATCAATTTGCCGATCAACTGCAAATGTCGGCGCTTTGCTTCGTGTTGAGGCATTTTTTGTGCTTGCAGAATGGTCTCCAACAGGCGCTCGTCCAAGGGCATTTTTTGCAACACATCGGGGCGCAATTGCAGCAATTGTTCACCGAGTTCTTGCGCGGCTGTCATATCGCGCTTGCGCTGCGATTTGCTGGGCTTTTCGTCCAGTTCAGCGTCCACTGACTTTGATACGCTGCGGTTTCGCATTAACAACCCATTCATTAGAGATAAAACAGTTTAGAGATAAAACAACGAAGCCAAACCCAAAAAGGCAAAAAAGCCCATGCAGTCGGTAAATGTTGTCAGCACCACGCTGCCCGCCAAGGCTGGATCAATTTTCATGCGCTTCATCATCAGCGGCAACATGACACCAGACAGCGCCGCGACAACCATATTGATGATCATCGCCGCGCCGATAATCAAACCCAACTTCACATCCGAGAACCAATACGCGGCTATCACACCGACAACCACACCCCAAATCATGCCGTTGAGCGCACCGACAATCATCTCGCGGCTAAATAACCAGCCGATGTTGTGGCGCGATAACTGCCCCAACGCCAAGCCGCGAATTACCACCGTCAGGGTTTGCGTGCCGGACACACCGCCCTGTCCTGCCACAATCGGCATCAACACGGCCAGTGCTACAACTTTTTGAATAGTGCCTTCAAACATGCCCACCACCCACGACGCTAAAAAAGCGGTGGCGAGATTGATGCCCAACCACATGGCGCGCAGGTGCACAACTTTGCGCGCCGGCGCAAAAATATCTTCTTCTTCGGCGATACCCGCCATGCTCATCAGCGAATGGTCGGCTTCGTCGATGATGACATCGATCACATCATCAACCGTGATACGCCCTAACAATTTGCCGTCCTCATCCACCACAGGCGCGGTGATCCAGTCATAGCGCTCAAACAACTGCGCTACTTCACTCGCCTGCATGTTGGCAGGAATCGGTTGCAGTTGCGTCACCATCACTTCGCGCACCGAAACCGCAGGATCGGTAGTCAATATTTTGGCAATAGGCAACAAGCCCACCAACTGATCGTCGTTGTTGACGACGAACACGCAATCCGTGGTCGGCGGCAATTCTTTGTGCATGCGCAGGTAACGCAACACCACATCCAGCGTCACACGCGGGTGAATGGTAATGGTATCGGTGTTCATCAAACGACCGGCGGTGTCTTCGTCGTATGACAGAATTTGCTCAACGCGTTGGCGATCCTGCTCAGTCATCGACGACAGCACTTCTTCGATCACCGCCTCAGGCAAATCTTCCAGAATGTGGGCGATATCGTCGTCATCCAACTCATCGATCATGTCCGCTAGACGATCGGGGTCGATGTCTTTCAGGAAGTGGCTTTGAATTTCATCATTCAGCCAGAGAATAATTTCCGTCTGACGATCAGCATCCACCAGCTGCCACAACACGGCACGGTTTTTGGGTGAACTGGATTCCAACAGGGCGGCAATGCTGGGCGGCGACAAGCTGTTCAGCATGTGCCGCACTTGCAAAAAAGTTCCGCTAGATAGCGCGTCGTTCAGCTGCTCCAGCTTCAGCTGGGTCTGCTGTTTGTCGAGTATTTGCGACATATTGGCAGTCCATAGTGGCGGGTGGCGAAATGAGGGGGCGCGATTCTAACCGGCAAAGCCTGCCGAATACATTGTCAGCCGTGGATTACTGCTTCGTCTCTTGCTCGCCAAACATATTGGCAAACAGTGGAGATGACAGATAGCGCTCAGCCGAATCTGGCAGCACCACCACGATAGTTTTCCCTGCATGTTCTGGACGCGCGGCTACGCGCTCCGCCACCGCCATCGCCGCGCCGCTGGAAATGCCTGCCAGAATCCCCTCCTCCTGCATCAAGCGATGTGCCCACTGCATGGCTTCTGCATCACTCACGGCCTCCACTTGATCGACCATCGCCATATCCAGCGTGCCAGGAATAAAGCCCGCACCGATGCCCTGTATTTTATGCGGCGTGTGTTTGAGTTCTTTGCCTTCTTTCACCGCGCGCATGACAAACGAAGATTCCGGTTCTACCGCCACAGACAAGATGGCCTTGCCCATTTGCTGCTTGATGTAACGCGACACACCGGTGATGGTGCCGCCAGTGCCAACGCCGCTGATCAAAATATCAATCGCGCCATCGGTATCGCGCCAAATTTCTGGCCCCGTGGTTTGCTCATGCACTTGTGGATTGGCAGGGTTTTCAAATTGCTGCAGCATCAAATAATGCGCTGGATTGCTCGCCACGATTTCTTTCGCTTTGGCAATCGCGCCGTTCATCCCCAGCGCCGCGTCTGTCAGTACCACATTGGCACCCAGTGCTTTCAAAATTTGGCGGCGTTCTAAACTCATGCTCGACGGCATCGTCAGCGTCACTTTGTAACCTTTTGCGGCACCGACAAACGCCAACGCAATGCCTGTATTGCCGCTGGTCGGCTCCACCAACTCCATGCCCGCCTTCAACACACCGCGCTGTTCGGCATCCAACACCATGTTGGCACCGATGCGACATTTCACCGAACCGGCCGGATTGCGACTTTCAATTTTTGCGAAAATTTTGTGTTGGGTAACGCGGCTGAGTTGAATCAGCGGTGTACCGCCAATGCTTTGACTGTTATTTTGAAAAAGACTCATTGCACACCTCCATCAACCCAAAGATAGTGCCACACCGGCACAGCTGCTGTTTCGTTCGGTTGTACTGGCGAAGCGACTTCTTCTTTCCATTGCACCGACTTAAACAAAGCAAATAAATTGCGAAAACTTTCGCGACCTTTTACATCCAGTTCTACCATCACGGTACTGCCATTGATTTGCATACCGCTGATGCGCTCCACGGCGTCCAACTGTTCTAAATACTGGCGCAGCTGCATAAACGCTGCATAACTGCGCACATTATCTACCTGCAGGCGCAAATGCGCAGGGCCGGTGTCCGCAGTGACACTGTTGCGATAATTGCTGGACAACCACTCTGCCGCGCGACGCATAGCTGCGCTCATCAACATATCTAGACTGGCCGCTTTTTCAGCAAAGCGCTGCTCTTGTTCGCCGGCGCGCACCACCCATTCACCTGCCCAGCCCTTTTCATCACCGCCGCCAACATTGCCCAACAACAAGGCATTCGCACCGCGCTGCACAGCCAGTGGTAGCAGCGCTGCAGCATCCAAACTCTGCACACTGGCCGTCGTGGTGATATCCACCGCCGCCGTATCCAGCAACAATACTGGCACGCCGCGCGCTAAGCCGGTATTTCGCATCATCGCAGCAGCCGCTTCGTCATCGCTCACCGACAACAAACGATTTTGCGCATCCACGGCCAACAACAACACTTGCGGACGATCCAAGGGCCACAGCGCCACACCAGCATCACGCAATAATTTTTCTAAGGCAGCTTGTTCAAACACTAAATGCAAACGCCAGCCCGCCGTTTTACTGTCGACTGCTTTGTCTTGTTGATATGAAAACTGCGTGACGAAATTTTCGGCTTTGTTTTGAGCTGCAGTGATTTGCGCGTGACCGTCTAAACGCTGGCCGCTCAGTTTTTCCAACACTTGCAACAAACCGGCGCGCTCAGCGGTGGCTCTATCCGCAGCCGATTGGCTCGCCACCGGCACATCCACCGCGTACGGCTGTTCCAAACGCACAGCCTGCGCCGCGCTGCAATACAGCAGCAAAAATACAGTGATCACAGAAGCAATTTTCATAGCGCGAGCAACAATTGGGGGTGAAAGAAAGCGGCGGTCAGACTGCTACAATACCGAGGCCATTACAAGGATTGACACATGTTGGCACGCCCACTTTCTCCTGTTTTGCTAGTCACAACAGCGCTTGCTGTAATCTTGCTCTGCCTGCCTGCACTGTGGCCTGCCAGCGCGCGTTTGGATTTTTTATGGCTGGACAAACTCACCGCCCAGCAAGCGCAACGCGATCGCGCTGACCTCGACATCGTGTTGATTGATATCGACGATTACAGCCTGCGCGCGATGGCCGACACCATCGGTCGCTGGCCGTGGCCACGCGCCACCCACGCGGAATTGGTGGAATGGCTGCTGGCGCAGAAAACGCGCACCATCGTGTTCGATATTTGGTTCAGCGAACCGGATATCCAACGCCCTGAATTCGATCAATATTTTGGGGAAGTGCTCAATCAGCACGACAACATCTTCTTACCCACGCTGTTGATGAACACTGCACAGCCCGAACAAGCCAAGCTGTTAAGTCATTACGCTGCCAACCTCCCATTGCTACGCACCCCAAAGGCACAGCCCGATGCGCGCGGCGATTTACTCCTCCCTGCCATGGGCTTGCCCGAACACTGGCAGCTCGGGTTGATCAACTATTTGGCCGACACCGATGGCATCGCCCGCCACTTTCAAACCACACAAGAGAAACAGGGCTGGCAGCTGCTGTCACTGCCGCAAGTGGTAGCCAACAAACAGCAGCTGGATACGAGCAACACGCCCTCACCGCTGCGTTTGGCATGGTTTGGCAACGGCGTGGATTCGCCCTACACGCGCTACAGCTACGCCGATATCTGGGTAAAAGTGCAGGCAGGGCAAATGCAGGATTTCACGGGGAAAACCGTGTTTATCGGTGCGACAGCCGCCGGTCTGCACGACCTGCGTCCCACGCCACTGAACGCGCAGTATCCAGGCTTGTACCTGCTCGCCAACACTTTCGACAACCTGAAAAACCAACAGTGGTTGCGCTACAACGCGTGGTCGAGCGTGGCACTCGGTCTGCCGTGGCTGTTGTGGCTGCTGTGGCGTTTGCAGAGACAAAAACCACTGCTGACAACGGCGTGGCAGTCCACCCTGATCGCCGCGCTGCTGGTAGCGGCCAGCTTGATCGCCGTGCGCCAACACTATTTGCTGCCCGTAGTCTCGCCGATGATCGCCAGCTTGCTGCTGCTCGGCACCGGCACCGCGTTGCGCTACTGGCAGGAACGCGCCGCCAAACAAGCAGCTATCGATATGTTTGGTCGTTTTCTCGATCCCATCGTGGTACAGCAGCTTGCCGAACAAGGTCTAAATGAAGACACACAAGCAAGCAAGCAGTGTGAAATTAGCGTGCTGTTTTCGGATATTCGCGGCTTTACCAGCATGTCGGAAAAAGCGAGTGCGAGCGAAATCATGGCGCTGCTGAATGCTTATTTCACGCGGCAAGTCGGCGTAATTTTTAAAAACCACGGCACGCTGGATAAGTTTATCGGCGACGCCATCATGGCCTTCTGGGGCGCGCCACTGGCCGACGAGCGACACGCCATCAACGCGGTGACGGCGGCACTGGACATGGTAGACGAGCTCGAGCACTTCCGCGCCGAGCACGGCCTCAGCGAGTTTGATGTCGGCATCGGCATCCACTCCGGCCCCGCCGTGGTCGGCATGTTGGGCTGCGACCAGCGCTTGGAATACACTGCCATTGGCGATACTGTGAATCTCGGTAGCCGCTTAGAAGGCGTCACCAAAGGCATTGCTCGCATACTGGTGTCGCAAAGCACGCGCGATTTATGCGGCGATCAGTTCGATTTCATACCGCACGGCTCTTGCACGGTAAAAGGTCGCGAAGAGCCCGTGTATCTCTACGAACCTAGGAGGAAAGCACCGTGAGGAAATACACCATCACCAACACCCGCTTTGCACCGCGACTGCTGTTAGGCAGTTGCCTGCTCGCCACCGCGCTCGCTGTGCAAGCCGACACAGGACAAACCACTGCCGCCACCGAGCTAAAACAGGCGCCGAACGCCAGCAGTGCGACGGTCAGCCAGCTGTCTGCCGGTCAAAGTCTGCAAATCGGCACGCGCCAAGGCGCTTGGTATCAAGTCAAAACACCACAAGGCGAAGGTTGGGTGCGCATGTTGAGCGTGCGCCTGCAGGGCGGCACAACGCGCAGCGGCGAATCCACCATGAGTGGGCTGGCGAGCTTGGCGCAAGCCTCGCGCAGCAACACCACGGTAGCCACTGGTGTGCGCGGACTGTCGCGCCAACAGCTGCAGAACGCACAGGAAGATCTTGCTGAAGTGGCGCGGATGAACCAATACCAAGTCAGCGCGACGGAAGCACAACAATTTGCTCAGGCCGCCGGCCTGCCTGCGCCAAGGAGGTAAGGCTATGCGCTATTCAACAACGATTTCTCGTCTGACCATCTTGCTCGCTTCTGTTTTGGTAATGAGCTGCGCCGCCATGCGCGGCGTGAATGTCGGCGGCTATGACCTGACGCCACTCGCCGATGCTGGCGACAAGATCGCCAAAAGCACGGCGGGCAGCACAGAGCAGGAAGAAACCGAGATCGGTCGCCACATGGCCGGTACGCTGCTCGGCGCGTCCAAACTCAGCCGCCAGCAAAATCAACAGCGCTATGTGAACCGTGTCGGTCGTTTGCTCACCCTGCACAGCACTCGTCCCAATCTGACTTGGCATTTCGGCGTGCTGAATGACAGCGATGTCAACGCGTTTGCAGCACCCGGCGGCTATGTGTTTGTCACCAGCGGTCTACTGAATATGTTGGACAGCGAAGCACAATTGGCGGGCGTGTTAGCACACGAAATTGCGCATGTCACACACAAGGACTATCTCAACGCGATGCGCAGCAACAATTTGCTCGGCGCGGCTTTGGATGTCGGCGCCTTTGTTGGCAGCGCAGCAACCGATGGGAAAATGAGCAGCACTGAGCGCGAATTCGCCCAGCGCGTGGTGAATGCTTCTAAGCAAGTGTACGCACGCGGTTTGGATAAAAGCGATGAGTACGCCGCTGACAAAGCGGCATTGGATCTGATGACCGACGCTGGCTACGACCCTTACGCTTTTGTCGCTGTGATGCAGAAACTGGAAGCGCGTTCTGCGCGCGATAGTGGCATGGCACTGTTGCTGCAAACGCACCCCAGCCCCACAGATCGCCTAGCAGAAATGAGCACCACCATGGATACCATGCGCGTGCCCTCCACGGTGCAAACGCTGGAAAAACGCTTCCAACAATCTGTGCGTTAATACTCTAAACACAAACTGGCGCGACGATATTTTCGTCCGCCAGTTTTTTGTTTTTTAGTGATTTATCGCCCGCGAAACCAGCGCACATCCAGCGCATGTTTATCAACCAACTCCACCACATCCAATACCAGCGCAAACAAGGCCATGCGAATCAACACACCGTTGTCGGCTTGGCGAAAAATCGCAAGGTTGGGATTTTCATTCAAGTCATTATCCAGCTCATTGGCTTCAGCGCGTGAATCGCGCGGCAGTGGGTGCATGATGACCGTATTCGGTTCGCAATACTGCGTGTACACCTGCTGATTGAGGCGAAACTTACCGCGATACACATCCGCTTCTGCTTTGCTGGAAAACCGCTCTTCTTGGATGCGCGTGGAGTAGGCGATATCCACTTTGCCAATACTCGCCTCCAGTTGATCGGTCTCTGTCACGCGAATACCTGCGCTGCGCATTTTCTCCACCAACTCAGGCGGCATGGCCAATTCTTTGGGCGACACCAAAGTGACTTGCACGGTGGGATACAAACAGAACAATTTGCACAGAGAGTGCACGGTGCGACCGTATTTCAAATCGCCGATCATCGCGATACGCAACTCCGACAAACTGCGCCCGCGCGATTCAATCTCTTTGCAAATCGTATACAAATCGAGCAGTGCTTGGCTGGGGTGTTCATTCGCACCGTCACCACCGTTGATCACTGGCACGCGGCTCGCCGTTGCAAATTCCGCCACCGAACCGGCTTGCGGGTGGCGCATGCAGATCACATCGCTGTAGCCGGATAGCACGCGTGCGGTGTCGTGCAGCGACTCGCCTTTTGCCAACGCCGAGGATTCAAAACCTGTGGTCTCACGCACTTCACCGCCGAGTAAATTAAATGCACAACCAAAACTCACCCGCGTGCGCGTACTCGGCTCAAAAAACATATTGCCGAGAATGGCACCTTCCAACACGCGAGTGACGCGTTTGCGCTGCGCGTAAGGCTCCATGCGATCTGCCACCGAGAAAATGCGCTCAATATCGGCGCGTTCAAATGACGCGATGGAAAGAATATGTGAACCAGGAAAATGCATCAGCGAACCTCCAATTCCCATGCACGCAGCGCAGCCAGGATGGCTAATTTTTCCGGCGCTTGCTGATGGGTTTGTTCTAATTCATGTAATTGCGCGAGATAGTCATCCCGCGTCAACCAGTCATCGCTTATTTTAGTGTGCAAGCGGTACTGGCGAAACTCATCCCATTGGGCGCGCTCATCGGGCGACAAACATTCAGGAAAATTGCGCGCACGGTAGCGAAACAACAACTCCGGCAAGCGTTTATCGGCAAACACAAAATGATTAGCCGATAATTCCTGCACACTTGCTTTGCGCACGGCCTCTTGCTCGCGTTTGTCTTGCGGACTGCAAAAACCGTCATAAATCAAAAACTCGGCATCGCGCACCGCAGGCTCGTACGCCTGCTGAAAAACTTCGATTAGCTTTTTGCATACCGATGGCAAAGCATTATGCAGCACTTGCCAATGTTTTTCGCACAAATCGCGATCCAAGCCCAAACGCGCTTCCACATCCTCATTCAACAAACTTAAAGGAGCCAACATAGGCGATTTGTTGATATGCACTGTTTTCAGCGCCAATCTTTCCACACCTTCTTCCAAATCAGCACTGGCGGTAAAAATACGCCGCCGAATTTCATCGACTGACAATGCCAGTAACGCCGCAGGGTCTTGCATCAAATCAAACACCACGACACCGTTGCTGTTACTCGGATGCGGCATCAAAGGCATGATCAGTGTCGTAAAAAGCCGTTTGCCACCCAACTTGCCGGAGGTGTGCAAAATAGGTCGATGGCTTGTTACATCCAACAACTCGCCTGCAAACTTTTTGCTGCGCAGCTGAAAAGCAAAATCGTACAAACGCGGCTGCACCTGTTTCAGTTTTCGCGCCATGGCAATGGTGGCACGCACATCCACTAACGCATCATGCGCACCCGCATGTTCAATCTGATTGGCCGCTGTCAGCGCCTCCAGTTTCATCACGGGGTTACCCTGCTCATCCACCGGCCACGCAATACCATCCGGTCGCAGCGCACGCGCCATGCGCAATACATCCAAAATATCCCAGCGCGAGTTACCGTTTTTCCATTCGCGCTCGTACGGATCGTAAAAATTGCGATACAGCAGTTGTCGCGTGAATTCATCGTCAAAACGAATATTGTTAAAACCCACACCGCAAGTGCCGGGACGACTCAACTCGCGCAGGATTTGTTTTGCAAACTGCACATCAGACAGACCGTGCTGACGACAAAACTGCGGCGTAATGCCTGTAATCAAACACGCCACGGGGTCTGGCCAACTGTCTTGTGGCGGTTGGCAGTACACCATCAAAGGTTCGCCCACTTCATTGAGATTTTCATCCGTGCGAATGCCGGCAAACTGCGCAACGCCACACCAACGCGGATTGCGACCAAAGGTTTCATAGTCATGCCAGTAGAGCGTCGTGCTCATAATTTCCTCCTCCTCAATCAAAATATTGCGGGCATAAAAAAACCCGGCGAACCGGGTTTTTTATTCTACGCGTCTAGCACTTATTGTGGCAGACCAGTCACAACAGCTTCGATACGGCGGTTGGCTTGACGGCCAGCAGAAGTATCGTTGCTTTCAACAGGCTCCAACTCGCCACGACCAGAAGTTTCGATAGCGTCTGGGTTTACGCCTTCTTCAACCATAACTGCTTTTACAGCATCAGCGCGACGCTCAGACAGGGCTTGGTTGTAAGCATCTGAAGCAGTGCTATCAGTGTGACCCACGATAGTCGCAGTGCTACCTGGATTCTCTTTCATCGCCTGAGCTACAGGGATGATCTCTGCGCGGTCGGCAGCACGGACTCTGCTCTTATCAGTGTCGAAGTGAGCGTGCAGGGTTCTGGTCATCACAACCGCTGGTGCTACTTTTTCTGGCTCTGGTTCAGCAACGACTTCTTCGTGTGTGCCGAAGTGATAGTTCAAAGACAATGTGCTAGTCATGTATTCAGTGTCTTCAACGCCACCTAACACAGTGAGACGCGCTTCGATGTTGTCGGAGAAATAGTGAGATACCGCCAAGCCCAATACAGGCTCAACTTCGCTGTTGGTGTAGCGTAGGTTTTGAATACCGCCTACAGCCAATATCTGAGTTTGCTCGCCCCACACGCGATATGCAGCAGTCAAAGAAACCACTTCTTGGTCATCGGTATTGAAACCAGACAATTGACCCAATTCGATAGACCAGTCTGGGTTGAAGTGGTAGCCCACTTGCACACCAGCTACGCCTTCGTTGACAGATTTTTCGAGATCAGCGTGGCTGTCGAAGTAACCAGCGCTCACACCAGCGTAGAAGTGATCGTCTGCCTGCGCAGCGCTTACACCCAAAGCCAGAGCAGATACCGCAAAAGCGGCAACCAGTTTGTTTTTCATGCTTATTTCTCCTTAATGATAAAAGACATAGCCGCACAAAAAACCCTGCGACCTAGGCTAATGTGAAAAATTCGTTAAGTACTGCATTTAACGCGCGCAGCTTATTACAAAATTTTCACAATTACCACGCTCATGCTGGTTTTTTTTCATGGACAAAACAGGGATGAAAGACAGCCGCTACAATGCTCAACCTCACACTATAAATAGGCGGAAGCGCTTCATGACCCTTGGCAGCTGGAACCCCACCGACGGCAGCGAAACCGTGACCTACCGTATAGATGCAGGCCTGCTCGACCGCTGCATAGCCTTCGCCCACACCGCCAACTGGCAAGACCTAAGCGCGTGGGAACAGCAGCTCCCCAGCGGCAGCAACCAAGTCATGAAGCTGACAGCGCATGACTGGCAGGATGTTCTAGCGCCATTGGACGAAGCAGCGCTTCTGAATCTCGTGCGTTTCTTTACCTTAATAGAGCAGCAACTGCCGCACTGGCGCGGCGGCGACAAATCGCCGGTTATCTGGATCAGCCGCCTGCTCAAAAAGCGCGGCACACCGCTGTCACGCGAAACGGTGTTGTGGATCAAGGCCAATTCTGACAATCGCTTCCTGCCTAACGGCCCCGTGCTGTAACCCATGCCAGCCCCTCACTTTCTGATTATTGGCACCCAGAAAGGCGGCACTTCCAGCCTCTACAGCGCGCTGACCCAGCACCCACAGATTCTGCGCGCCGCGCGCAAAGAGGTTCATTTTTTTGATCAGCATTACGGCCGGGGACTCGCTTGGTACGAGCGCCAGTTCCCGCTGTGCCAAGCCGATCAAATTACGGGCGAGGCTTCACCCTTTTATATGGCACATCCACTGGTTGCCCAGCGCATTGCCGAATACTGCCCTGCCACCAAACTGCTAGTACTGCTGCGCAACCCTGCAGACCGCGCGATTTCGCACTATCACCAAGAATTTCGCCGCCACCACGATCCACTCTCGCTGCCGGAAGCGCTCGCTGCCGAACCGGCGCGCACAAACAGTGATTGGGCGGCACTGACTGCGGGCAAATTGCTCACCCACAGCGCCGCACAACGGTTTAGCTACCGCGAACGCGGCCACTATGCCAAACAACTACAGCCCTTCCTCCGGCACTTTCCACGCGAAAACATTGCGATTTTCAGCAGCGAACACTTTTTTCAAGCGCCACTAACCGTGCTATCACAGCTGTATGACTTTTTAGGTGTCAACCCCACTTTTCAACCAATTGATCTGTTTCCGCGCAAGCCCGGCAATTACGGCCAAGCCGATCAAGCAGTGCGGCAATCTTTGCTACAGTATTACCAGACACACAACGAAAGCCTGTTCTCACTGATCGACCAACGCTTTGACTGGCAATAACCCTCATCACCCACACGGAGACTCATCATGGGCAGCGGATTGATTACCTTAATTGTTCTCGCCGTAATCGCTTTTTATTTGATTTCTTTATTCAACAAACTCGTCAATTTAAAAAACCGCTATCAAAATGCGTTCGCGCAAATTGATGTGCAATTGAAAAGACGCTACGACTTGATTCCCAATCTAGTGGAAACGGCCAAAGCCTACATGGCGCACGAAAGTAAAACGCTAGAAGCCGTGATCGAAGCGCGCAACACCGCATCCAAACAATTACAAAGTGCGTCATCCAACCCAACGGATGGCAGCGCCATCGCCGGTCTCGGCATGGCAGAAACACAACTGGGCGGTGCACTGGGACGATTCAATGTCACGATGGAAGCCTACCCCGATCTGAAAGCCAATCAGAACATGATGCAGCTATCCGAAGAACTTACCAGCACAGAAAATAAAGTGTCGTTTGCGCGTCAAGCCATGAACGATGCCGCCACCGAATACAACACTGCACGACAATCATTTCCCGCGAATTTCTTGGCTGGTTTTTTTGGTCACAGCAAAGACATGACGCTTTTGGAGTTTGAAGATCATCAAGCCATCCAAGCGGCACCCAAAATTAGCTTCTAAATGAATTTTTTTGCATCGCAAGCCAGCGCCAAGCGCCGCACGGGATGGCTGGTGCTGTTGTTTGCATTGGCCGTTGTCTGTTTGATTGGTTTAACGCAGCTATTGGTGCTGTTTGCGATTGGCTACAGCACCAGTACCACCACGACGCAAAACAGCATTCCTTTCGCACAAGACTGGGTATTGATGGCGGAAATCGCCGTCGCCATCACTGCGGTTATCGGTTTAGCTTCGCTGTACAAAATGCGGCAGTTGCGCGCCGGCGGTTCGGCTGTTGCCACTTTGCTGGGCGGCAAACTGTTAGATCGCGCCAGCAGCGATCTCAATGAGAGAAAAATTCTCAATGTGGTGGAGGAAATGGCCATTGCTGCCGGCGTCCCCGTGCCGCCGGTTTATATCCTAGAAGAAACATCGATCAACGCCTTTGCGGCAGGCCACGATCACCACGATGTCGCCATCGGCATCACACGCGGCGCCATTCAATTACTGTCGCGCGATGAATTACAGGGCGTGATCGCACACGAATTCAGCCACATTTTTAACGGCGATATGCGCATCAATCTGCAACTGATGGGCTGGCTATTCGGCATTTTATTTATCGGTTTGGTTGGGCGTTTTTTGCTAGAAAGCAGCAATAGCCGCCGCAGCTACAGCCGCAATAACAAAGGCACCTCGGGCTTGGTATTTTTCGGGCTTGGCTTGGTCATCATCGGCTACAGCGGCACTTTTTTCGGCAAATTAATCAAAGCCGCTATCAGTCGCCAGCGCGAATTTCTTGCCGATGCATCTGCCGTGCAGTACACACGCAATCCAGAAGGCATTGCTGGCGCTTTAAAAAAAATCGGGGGTTGCGCATCGGGTTCTTTCATCACACATCCCAATGCATCGCAGGCCAGTCATTTATTTTTTGGCGATGGTGTTAGTCTGCGCACCTCGCTGTTTGCCACTCACCCCTCCCTAGAAGATCGCATTCGCGCTATCGATGCGCGCTGGGACGGTGAATTCACGGCTATCGATGCCAACACGGTTGTTATCGACAAACCGGCTATCGACCCATCACGCGTGCAAATTGTTAACGGCGAAGTTCAGTACACGCAGCCGGCAATAGCTACCGGCATCGCTACTGCAGGAATCGTTGCTGCTTTAGAAAATATCGGTGCGCCGCAACCAGAACACCTAACCGAAGCCAAGCAACGCCTCACTAGCATTCCAGAAAACCTACAAAAACTGGCGCGGGAATCTTGGGGAGCTAGCGCGATAGCGCACTGCCTATTAATTGATCGCCACACGCAAGACCACACGCAGACATTCGCTATTTTACAAACACAAACCGCAGGAAGCGTTTTCACACTGTGCGAAAAAATTGCAGCATCGATACAACAATTACCTTACACCTTGCGCCTACCATTATTGGATTTGTGCTTGCCCAGTTTGAAATTATTGAGCACAACACGGCGCGAGCAATTTTTGAAAGCAGTGATGGCTCAAATCAATGTCGATCAGCACATTTCATTATTTGAATGGTCGCTGTATCGCATACTGCGCCAAGCACTCGACACACAAAAACCTGTCGCAAGTTCGCTCGCTTTAGCAGCAACAGAAAACAGCTGCCGCACCGTGTTATCTGCACTGAGTCTCGCCACCCATACGATTGATACCGCACCAACTTTTTTTGACACAGCCTGGCAACAACTCGGCTTAGCTGCTAGCGCATGTGATACAGAGGTGTTATCCAACATCGGCGCGCTAGATCAAGCCGTACAACAACTGCGTCGCCTGCAAGCGCTGGCTAAACCGCGCCTGCTAAAAGCCTGCTGCGCCGCCATTGCCAATGAACAACAGCAATACAGCGCAGAAGCGATTGAATTGCTGCGCGCAGTGGCCGACACACTCGACGCACCAATCCCACCCATCGCCACACAATCATCGGTCACCGCATGAAGCAGCGCTTCATTCAGCATCTACCGGATCAATCCTTGCAAATTGCCGAGCAAACGCTGCGCGAAATCGGCGATGAAGAAGTGCTGATTGCTGTCACTGCTTTCGGCATCAATCGCCCCGAGCTATTGCAAAAAGCAGGACTGTATCCCGCCCCCGCAGACGCCTCACCCATACTGGGTTTAGAGGTGGCAGGCACGGTCGCTGCCTGCGGAAAAAATGTGCGGCAGTGGCGCGAAGGCGACCGTGTTTGCGCGCTGGTGAACGGCGGCGGCTACAGCGATTACTGTTACGCACCTGCCACACAGTGTTTGCCGTGGCCTAAACAATACAGCGCCAGTGAAGCCGCTTGTTTACCCGAATCCTTCATCACGGTGTGGCACAACTTATTTCAACGCGGAAACTTACAAACCGGTGAAACCGTTTTGATCCAAGCCGGCAGTAGCGGCATCGGCACCACTGCCATTCAGCTCGCCAAACTCGCTGGTGCGCGCGTTTTTACAACGGCGGGCAATGCAGAAAAATGTGCGCGCTGCGAATCCTTAGGCGCAGAACACGCTTTTGATTATCACCAAGATCATCTCACCGAAAAATTACTTAGCGCGACTGAACAACACGGCATAGATGTCACGCTGGATATACTCGGCGGCAGCGCACTTGCACAGCACATCAAGCTCGCTGCTCTCGATGGCCGTATCGTCAATATCGCCGTATTGAACGGCAGCAAAGCGGAAATCAATCTCGCCGCTGTGATGATGAAACGCCTGACCATCACCGGCTCCACGCTGCGCGCACAGTCTGCCGCACAAAAAGCCACGATAGTGCGTGACATTCTGCAGCGCGCTTGGTCGTGGGTAGATAGCAGTCAATTTCGTCCTGTGATTGACAACACATTTGACTTTCACCATGTAGAAACCGCTCACCAACGCATGCAAAATCGTGGGCACTTTGGAAAAATTGCCATCACTCTCGAAAAACAGCCATGAGCAAAAAAGACAGCAAACTGGTGTACTCCACCGAAACAGGCCGCATCAAATCCATCGACCCGTTGCCCAATCTACCTCCCAAAGGCGACGGCTTTATACGCATTCGCCGTGAAACCGCTGGACGCAATGGCAAAGGCGTCACCACGCTCACCGGTTTTGAATTGCCCGCCGCAGAATTGCAAACGCTATCCAAACAGTTAAAACAATTGTGCGGCACTGGCGGCACAGTGAAAGACTGGACGATTGAAATTCAAGGCGATCAACGCGAAAAATTAAAAGCCGAATTAGAAAAACGCGGCTTCAAAGTAAAGTTAGCTGGCGGTTGATTAGAAAAACCATGGGACGCTATCGCCCTCCTGCCCCCAAAGGCTCTGCCTACATCACGCCTGAAGGTGCGGAAAATCTGCGCGCAGAACTGCATCGCTTGTGGAAAATCGAAAGGCCACAAGTGACAGCCGCGGTACACGAAGCCGCCAAGAACGGCGATCGCTCGGAAAATGGCGATTACATCTATGGCAAGCGCCGCTTGCGTGAGATAGACAGCCGCGTGCGCTATTTGAGTAAACGCTTAGAAGTGCTCACGGTAGTCGACCGCATCCCTGAGCAACAAAATAAAGTATTTTTTGGTGCGTGGATTACCGTGGAAGACGAAGACGGCAACGAAAACTGTTACCGCATTGTCGGTCCGGATGAAATTAACCCCGCGAAAAATTGGATCAGCATGGATGCGCCGTTAGCGCGTGCGGCACTGGGCAAACAACTGGACGATGAAATCAGCTTCCAAACTGCGCATAGCCTACGACAGCTTTTTATTACAGATATACGCTATCTGCCTGGCCATTAATACCAAACATGCGGCGATACAACACGCCGATCACCGCCATCATCATCGGCATCGTCCAAATCAAACCAATTCCCAGGGGCAACATCGACAAAAACAAAATAACGCCCATCACAAACAAAAGACCAAACAATTTGAACCAGTGATGCGTTGCCGCTTTGCGCGATGCCTCAAAAGCGTCAATGATGGAAATATTTTTTTCCAGCATCAGTGGCACAGCAAACATCAAGGCAATCGACAAATAAATACCAGGAATAATGAACAACAACAAACCGAACACGATGGCCATCATCATAACAATCTGCAAACCGATCACTGCTAAGCCCTGGATATTGTAATAAGCAAACAACTGCTTAACCGCTATCGGGCGCCCCATAGCCATATCGAGCCCCATCATGGTAAGAGCAGCACTCATCGGCATCATGGCAAAACTCAACAACTGAATAACAGCTTGCGCGCGCGCTGAATCTTCTTCGCCCATCACTGCAATCACCGAAACCAACGCCACAAAATAAATCAGAAAATACACAGAAGTTATAATGGCGTACGGAAATTTGTAGCCATAAATTCGCGCCCATGCTTCCGACAATATTTCGCCGATAGTGAAGTCATATTGACCAGCGACAGCCGTTTCCAGTGAGCCGTGTTGATTATTTGGCGTTGAACTCATCATTCACTCCTTATTGTTTTGTTTTTAATGTTTTGCCAATAACTCTATGCGATAGCCGTCAGGGTCTTCAAGAAACGCCAACACCGTTGTACCGGCTTTCATCGGCCCCGGCTCGCGCAAAATCTTCGCCCCTTTGGCGCGCATCGCATCTACCGCCGCCTGCACATCATCCACGGCTATTGCGATGTGCCCGTACGCGGTGCCTAATTCATAGCTGCTCAAGCCCCAGTTGTAGGTGAGCTCGATGACGGTGTTACTGGCTTCGTCACCGTAGCCGAGAAAGGCAAGCGTAAATTGGCCGTCAGGATAATCTTGCTGGCGCAACAAGCGCATCCCCAACACATCGGTATAAAAAGCAATTGAGCGCGGCAAGTCGGTCACGCGCAACATGGTGTGCAATAAACGCATCTCAAACCTCTTTTACGATTTTGCGAATGACATAGCGATACAACTCGCCATCTTGTGTTTGCACCAACAATTCATGGCCGAGAAAGTGACAAAACTTCGGCACATCACGCGTGGTAGAAGGGTCGGTCGCCAGCATTTCGATCAGCTGCCCTTCCAGTACCTCGCGCACGGCTTTATGCAGCAGCATCACGGGCTCTGGACAGTACAGATGACGCGCATCAATGGAGTGATCGGGATTGAAAACATCAGGCATAAGCAAACAGCAAAAACGGCACAACCAGCAGGGATGCTCTGCATTCTGCCGAAAGCAACCCCTCGTGTACAATGCGGCATCATTTTTTCCCAGCCCTGCTGTTTCGGAGCCTTGTTATGTTTAGCAAAGATGTCACCCTCGCCTCGTTCGATCCTGACCTCTGGAGCGCCATTCAGAGCGAACAAAAACGACAAGAGGATCACATCGAGCTGATCGCTTCTGAAAACTACGCCAGTCCTGCGGTAATGGCAGCGCAAGGCTCCGAACTGACCAACAAATACGCCGAGGGCTACCCCAGCAAACGCTACTACGGCGGCTGCGAATATGTGGATGTTGTGGAGCAACTCGCCATCGATCGCGCCAAACAATTATTCGGCGCCGATTACGCCAATGTGCAGCCGCACTCCGGCAGCCAAGCCAATGCAGCGGTTTACATGGCGCTGTGCCAACCGGGCGACACCGTACTCGGCATGTCACTCGCCCACGGCGGCCACCTCACCCACGGCGCCGGTGTCAATTTTTCCGGCAAGATCTACAAATCTGCGCAATACGGCTTGGATCCAGCCACCGGCCTGATTGACTACGCCGAACTAGAGCGCCTCGCACTCGAACACAAACCCAAAATGATCGTCGCGGGTTTTTCTGCGTACTCCGGTATTTTAGACTTCCCGCGCTTTCGCGAAATTGCCGACAAAGTGGGCGCGTATTTGTTTGTCGATATGGCGCATGTCGCCGGCTTGATCGCCGCTGGCCTCTACCCCAACCCTGTGCCGTTTGCCGATGTGGTCACCACCACCACACACAAAACCCTGCGTGGCCCTCGTGGCGGTTTGATCCTTGCGCGCAAAAACGAAGAATTGGAAAAGAAACTGAACTCCGCTGTTTTCCCTGGGCAACAAGGCGGCCCGCTGATGCATGTCATCGCCGCCAAAGCGGTGTGCTTCCAAGAAGCACTGCAACCCGCGTTCAAAACTTATCAACAACAAGTGATCACCAATGCCAAAGCGATGGCCGCCACCGTGATGGCTCGCGGCTATCAAGTGGTATCCGGCGGCACAGAAAACCATTTGTTCTTGTTGTCACTGATCGATAAAAACATCACCGGCAAAGAAGCGGATGCTGCGCTCGGCCAAGCGCATATCACCGTCAACAAAAATGCCGTACCGAACGACCCGCGCCCACCGATGGTGACTTCCGGTATCCGCATCGGCACACCGGCCTGCACCACACGCGGCTTTGGCGAAGCAGAATGCCGCGAACTCGCCAACTGGATTTGCGATATTTTTGACGCGATGGAAAAAGGCGATGCCGAAGCAACTATCAGCGCTGTGCGCGAAAAAGTGTCAGCGCTGTGTGCGAAGTATCCAGTGTATCGCTGAGCATTTGTTATAACACTGGGAGAAACTTCCGCCATCTCAGCTGCAAAAAGGTGGAACAAAGCGTAATGCAGGTTTAGAGTGGTGGTAGACTTAATCCAATAATTAATAATCAAAACCGCCCGATAGAAACCCTGCAAATGAAGTGGATTATATTCGCCTCCAAACGATCTGAAACAGGTATGTGCTAATGGCGCGTGTACTTTTGATCAACCCATCGTATGTACCCAGCTATAGTGGCAGCAAGGGAGCAATCACCAATCCGGTATTTCCCACGCTCGGCCTAGCCACCATTGCCGCCAGTGCTATGCAGCACGGTCATCAGGTTGAAATCTTTGATCTGTCATACACGCCGTATAACTTCGAACTAGTCAAAGACAAGATTCTCAATTACAAGCCAGATGTGATCGGCATCACCGCTACAACACCCCTCATGAACCAGTTACGCGATATCAGTTTATTGGCCAAAGAAATTCTTCCGTCTGTGCGCATAATTGGCGGCGGCGCTCATGTTTCATCACTGCCGCGTGAGTCGCTATTAGAGTCTCACTTAGATGCCGTATTTGTCGGCGAAGCTGATATCTCCTTCGCAGAATATTGTGACGGTGTGCCCCCAAAAGATATTAAAGGCCTGTACTACAGAAACGGCGAAGAAATTCTATTTACAGGGATGCGCACACCTATTGCGAATCTAGATGACTTACCACTACCCGCCTGGGAACTGTATGATAAAGAAATCTATCGGAAACACGGTTCACGACTATTTGCCCGCCATCAACCAGTAGCTAGCGTTGAATTTTCACGCGGCTGTGTTTACAAATGTGACTACTGCGCCAGCAAGATGACTATGGCGTTAGGTTATCGAAAAAAATCTCCGGAACGCTGTGCCGCAGAATTGAAAAAACTAGAGTCTCTCGGCTTTCGCGAAGCGGTTCTGGTCGATGACATTTTCACTTCAGACCAAGAATGGGCCACACGCGTTTGTGATGCAATCATTGCTGCCGGCGTGAATATCGCCTGGACTTGTACAAACGGCATCCGCGTTGAAAGTGCCGACGAGACTCTTTTTAAAAAAATGTATAGCGCCGGCTGTTACCGCGTTTCTTTTGGCTTCGAGTCAGGTAATGACGAAATACTTCGTTCGTTTGGCAAAGGAGGAAAAGCAAGTATAGAGTTGGGCAAACAGGCTGCGGCAATTGCCAGAAAATGCAAGCTAGAAACCAGTGGTTTTTTCATGCTTGGTCTAGCTGCAGACACTGAAGAAACCATGGAGGACACCATCCGTTTTGCCAGTGAATTACCCTTGGAAATGATTAAATTTGGTAGAACCGTAGCATTTCCAGGAACAGAAATGTTCAATCGTTATCATGCACAAGGCATTATCCAATCCTACAACTGGGATGATTATTACACTTACTCGAATGAATCTCTGTTTACACACAGCCACCTCAGTCGAGAGACCGTGGCTCAATACACTCAAATAGCTTATAAAAGAGCCGTTTTATTCAATGCCAAATTTATTTGGCGGCGGCTTACACACGGATTGAGGACAGGCGCTATTTTCTGGGATTTTTACTATGTCCTTAAATTTCTTTTCATGCCGCCACTATCAACCAAGATTTCTTCACGCTATTACGCTCGTGACCGCTGGCCTCAATATGAATTCCGCGGACAAACTCCATCACGCACCAACTACCAAGTAGTCAGGAAAAGCAAGACTGCTGAACATGAATTGATTGCCAGTACACAAGCTGTGTAGTTGCGGGAAAATTTATGTTCAGAAGCCTGCACCGGAAGTTTCGCAAGCTTGTTCTCTATACAAGCATGATTCGCTACAAGCCAGCTCTGCTCGCACCAATGCCGGATCATGTCGAGATCGAAGCGACTACACGCTGCAATGCAACTTGCGGCACCTGTTCACGCAGCAGTCTACATCCTAACGACCTAAAAAATGATCTATTACCAGCGACTCTCGACAAGATACTGACGACACTGCCAGACCTGAAAACCATCCGCCTCGCGGGGCTCGGTGAAATATTTCTTCACCCTGACATCGAATTTATTTTGAAAAAACTCAAGGAGCGCTCGATCAAGGTATGGATTATCACCAACGGCAGCTTGTTGCTCAATGAAAAAAATCCGCCGCCTAATACACGAATATGTCTATGAAGTCGGTATCAGCATCGATTCGACAGAGCCCGAAGAATTCGCGCAAATTCGACCTATGGAAAAAGTCGGCCTAGATGAAGTACTGACAGGTATGCGAGTGTTATTGGAAGAAAGGAATCGTGGTGACTCCAGCGTCATCATAGGAATACACAACACCACCACTGAGATGAACTACAAAAATCTTTCATCGCTGGGTTCGTTGTGTATTGATCTGGGCGTCGATTATCTGGCCATAGGCTTTGTCGAAAACTTGGCTGGTGCGCGGAGATCCTGATTACCAAACAACGGCCGACAGGATACATAAGTCTCTCTTGAAATTACCGGAAATCCATAAGGCCATCATAAAACAGCAATGGCGTTTGGCATTTCGCGGCATCATGGTTGGCTATAAATTACCAAAGCGGCGCATCGGTAAATGCGCATGGCCTTATCGCTCCGTACATATCACCGCCGAAGGACATGTAACACCCTGCTGTGCACGCACCCAACCAAACCATGGGACATTTAATATTAATACAGGAAATTTTAGTGAGTATTGGAACGGAAACGAATATCAAGCACTTCGACTAGCACATATGCAAAAGACACACTCAATCCCATTTGCGGCAACTGCCCTCTTTAATCAAGCCTGCGGCTTAATCAACTCATCCAGCGTCAAACTAAAGCTCGGCAAAAACATTTCACAGAACTGGCGCACTTCTGGCAAAGCAATGTGCGACAGTTTCTCCTCCATATCTTTCATGGCTTTGCTGAATTCCGGGTTGCCCGCCACCATTTCCGCTTTGCATTTGGTGTACGCCACGATGATATCAGCGGCTTTAATCAATTGTTTAACAATAGGATCTACACGCTCTGACAACAAAAACGGTGCATAAGTAGCCTGTAAAGGCTTGGGCAGCATCGCCAACATTTCGCGTTCCGCTGCATGCTCTACTTCTTTGTACGCATCGCGAATTTTTTCATTGTGGTACTTGATCGGCGATGGCAAATCGCCGGTCAACACTTCTGAAGCATCGTGATACAAAGCGGTCAACACCAGCACGCCTAAATCCAATTTCTCTGTATGATTTTGGTTGTACAACTCACCCAGAGCGTGCGCCACGACAGCCACTTCAAAACTGTGCTCCATAACATTTTCACGGATGGCGTTACGCTTCATCCCCCAGCGCTCGATCCAACGCAGTTTGCTGAGGTAGGCAAAAAAATGGCTGGTCTCGGTCATGGTCGGCATTCACAGTTACAATCTGCGCCATTGTAGATCAAGGATCCCTCGGCTATGCACTGCCCGTTTTGCTCTGAAACTGACACCAAGGTTATCGACTCGCGTTTGGTTGCTGAAGGCGATCAAGTGCGCCGTCGTCGCGAGTGCCTCACCTGTCACGAGCGCTTTACCACCTACGAAATCGCTGAACTGCTGATGCCGCGCATCATCAAAAGCGACGGTTCGCGCGTGCCGTTTGACGAACACAAATTGCGCGCCGGCATGCAAAAAGCACTGGAAAAACGCCCAGTGAGCATGGAGGACATTGAATCGGCACTCACGCATATCAAACACAAATTGCAGGCCACCGGCGAGCGCGAACTGTCCTCGCGCAGCATTGGCGAACAAGTGATGGAGCAATTGCGCAAGCTCGATCAAGTGGCTTATGTGCGCTTTGCTTCGGTGTATCGCGATTTCAAAGATCTCGATGAATTCCGCGCCGAAATTGACAAACTGCAACCGCAACATACCTAACGCCGTGCTCTCCGACGCTGACCAACAACACATGACGCGCGCCCTGCAATTGGCGGAGCGCGGCCTGTACAGCACCCCACCCAACCCGCGCGTGGGTTGCGTCATTGTCGACAACACGGGCACTTGCATCGCTGAAGGCTGGCACGCCAAAGCGGGCGAAGCCCATGCCGAAATTCATGCCCTGCAACAAGCGGGTGACAAAGCCCGCGGCGCAACCGCCTATGTCACGCTAGAACCCTGCTCGCACCACGGCAAAACCGGCCCCTGTTGCGAAGCACTGATCGCCGCCGGCATTGCGCGCGTGGTGTACGGCATGCAAGATCCCAACCCACAAGTGGCTGGGCGCGGCCTGCAAAAACTGCGCGAAGCTGGCGTTATGGTCGACGGACCGTTGCTAGAAAAAGAAGCTCGCGCATTGAACCTCGGCTTTATCAAACGCATGCAAAAAAACCTGCCGTTTGTGCGCATCAAAATGGCGATGAGTTTGGATGGCCGCACCGCGATGGCCTCCGGTGAATCGCAGTGGATTACCGGCGCCGCGGCGCGTGAAGATGTGCAGTTTTTGCGCGCGCGCAGCTGTGCGATTATCACGACTGCCGACACAGTTTTGCACGATGCCGCTAGGCTCACCGTGCGACATCCTGAAGCACTGCAACAGCTAAACCATCGCCAACCTCTGCGCGTGTTGCTCGACCAGCACGCCCGCGTTGCGCTCGACACACCCTTCTTTGTCGACACAGCCCCCGTGTTGTGGTGTAGCAATCTCACACCGACAGCATCACTGCCTGCACATATCACGCCTTGCACGCTGCCGCGCAAAGACAATCATCTCGACTTACACGCATTACTCGTTGAACTTGCACGCCGACAATGCAACGAAGTGTTGGTGGAAGCTGGCGCAACATTGGCCGGTGCTTTTATGCAACACAATTTAGCCGATGAATTGGTGATTTACATGGCGCCACAATTGATGGGCAGTGGCGCACGCCCTCTATTCAATTTGCCACTGGATAACATGGCAAACGCACATCAGTTACACATGATTGATGCACGCGCCATCGGCAACGACTGGCGTTTTATTCTTCGCACTACGCACTAAAGAGAACCGATTTATGTTTACCGGCATTATTCAAGCAGTGGGAAAATTGGTCGCCAGCGAAAACCACCACGGCGACAAACGCTTGCGCATTCAAACCGCCAGCTTGGATCTTTCCGATGTGATCTTGGGCGACAGCATCGCCACCAACGGCGTTTGTCTCACTGTTGTGGAATTACCCGGTGACGGTTTTTGGGCCGATGTTTCGATAGAAACACTCAACCACACCACACTGGGCGCGTTGAAAAACGGCAGCCGCGTCAATTTAGAAAAAGCCTTGCGCGCAAATGATCGCTTAGGTGGCCATATCGTCAGCGGGCATGTCGATGGCGTCGGTGAAATTGTCAACATCCACAGCGATGCGCGTTCGATTCGCTACCGCTTGCGCGCACCGGCAGAGCTGGCGCGCTATATCGCACACAAAGGCTCCGTGTGTGTCGACGGCGTGAGCCTCACCGTCAACCAAGTCGAAGGTGCCGAATTTGATTTGAATATTGTGCCGCACACGCAACAAAAAACCCTGTTTGGTGAATACAAAACCGGCACCAAGGTCAACCTGGAAGTGGATGTCGTTGCCCGCTACTTGGAGCGTTTACTGTTGGGCGACAAGGCTGCAGAGAAAAACAGTGCTGAAAAATTGACGGCAAGCTTTCTGGCAGAACACGGATTCTTGTCGCATTAGAGAATGGGCGCGATAAATCGCGCCCCTACAATGCGGATCCATTTACCACTGTCACTTTCCCTGCGTCTTTTTTTGGCAAATCAAAACCCGGCACACCGATAATCACATCCGCCTTGCCATCGCTGTTGATGTCGCCTGCGCTCAATGCCGCGCCAAATAAATTACCGAAAGCCGAACCGTACACCGTGATAATTGGCACGTAAGTCGCACCACTCCATACCGTGACGCTGCCGGTTTTTTTGATGGTGCTGCTATCGTTTTGTGGCGCACCAGCGATGATGTCCATTGTGCCGTCACCATTGACATCCGCCAGCACCACACTGCTGCCAAGCCACGCTTTTTTCACTGCGCCAAATAATTGTACTGGTAATAATTCGCCATCGCTGCCACTAAACACACGGATGCTGCCTGTGTCTTTTGTACGAGTGACAGCATCATCATCCAGAGGTGCGCCAACGACAATATCGGCATGGCCATCGTGATTGATGTCGGCACTCGCCACGGCTTTGCCAAATTGTGATTTTTTGCCTGTTCCGGTCTTGTGCAGCAATTCGGCTCCATTACGACTGTAACCACGAACACTGCCCACACCGTCTTCATCCGGTGCACCGATGATAATGTCTGCCAGACCGTCGCCATCGGCATCACCCGTTGCAACGGCGGTGCCTGCATGGGCATTGGCGGCGGCACCGTAAAACCGTTTGCCAACTTCCATAGTGCTGCCGTCATACACGATCACACTGCCCGCCTGTTTCAGCGCAACACCGTCACGGTTGTACGTGGCTTTTGGTACACCGACAATCACATCGGCATGGCCGTCACCGACTACATCCGCCAACGCCAGTGCTGCGCCAAACAGCGCCTTGGACTCTGTGCCGTGCAACGTGTTGGTGACAGTGCAGTTTGCAGCGCAGCCGTAGATCACCACCACCTCACCCACGGCTTTGCGACCGGGAATGGCAGCCTGTGGCGCGCTGACAATCACATCGGCAAAACCGTCACCATCAATATCGGCGTTACCTGCCACGGCAAAACCCATCGCATATTTTGCGGCGGTGCCTTCAACCGAAGCGAGAATGCTGCCGTCTTTGCCGGACATCACAACGGCTTTACCTGAACCCTTGTTGGCACCCGGTGAACCGACCACATAGTCGCCATAACCATCGCCGTTGAAATCACCAGCAAATGCCACAGAAGAACCGGCTTTGTCGGCTTTCAATTCGCCCTTCACATCTTCAGGCACTGGCACAGGTTCGTCGCAGGCATCACCGATGCCATTGCCATCCCAATCCAGTTGATTGCTGTTGGAAACAGCCGCGCAGTTGTCACTTAAGTTATCGATGCCGTCGTTGTCCGTGTCACCGTTCGGTGTTGCGTCGCATGCATCGCCCGCACTATCTCCATCAGTATTCAACTGATCTGCATTTGAAACGAATAGGCAGTTGTCCGTTGCATTGAGTACGCCATCAGCATCTGCGTCTTGATCTGTCAGCGCAAAATTAAATGCGTAGCTATATTTATTCGATACAACAGACTCAGCAACGCTTAAAACGACATCCCAGCACTGGTTACCCAAAGCAGTATTTGCACATAATTGAGTCATCGATAATGTGATGCCACTGATATCTGCAGCCGCATTCACTGTCACAGAACTTGAGTAACTATCCTGTGCGCCGCAGGCAGGAAAAGAACCAGGCATAGAGGCACCACTACTAAGCCCAACACCGTGATAGGCGCGACACTGTAGCGTGGTGGAGCCTGTAACATCACACTCCAATCCATTTCTGCGCACATACATCTTATTGGGGGAGAAGATCGGCTTACATGTTCCACCACCGTAAATTGCCCCATAAACATTAGATGGAACCGCAAAAACGTGTGCAGAAAATAGTCCGCCAATAATCAACAAAACAACAGCTGACATTCGGTGAAAAACCGAGGCTGTAGTGCATGCAGCAAGACTGCTCATAAACCTTATCCTTTTAGGTTATCTGAAGTTTCTTTTACCATGCCAGCGTGCAGCTTCCAACAGATAGCCGTTGAAATGGTGGAAGACGCTCCTACAACTCCCCCACCCCCTGCACCAACAGCTGCACGCTGCGCTGGCCGTTGTATTCGTTCACATCCAAACGATAAGCGAGATGCACATAGTCGCCGACTGTTGGCGGCCATTGCTCGATGTCAACATTAAAAGCAATCGCATCAAAAAAACTTTTATCGTCGAGTGCAGCAACGCGCAGCCGGACGTGTTTTTCACCCACCAATTTTTGATTGATGATTTTAAACACGCCATCAAAAACCGGCTCGGGAAAACGCTGCCCCCAAGGGCCAGCGGCGCGCAACTGTTCCGCTGTTTCCAGAGAAATAGTTTCAGCAGGCAGCTCACCATCACTTAACAACACTGCATCCAAATCGGTTTCATCCAGCCACAGTTGCACTTCCTGCTCAAACAACTCCACAAACAGGGAGAAATGCTCACGCTGAATGGTTAAACCCGCCGCCATGGCGTGGCCGCCAAATTTATTCAGGAGGTGTGGATGCTGCGCGGCAATGCTGTCTAAAGCATCGCGAATATGCAGCCCCGCCACGGAGCGTGCAGAACCTTTGATTTCACCTGCTCCCGCATCGGCAAACATAATGGCAGGGCGATGAAAACGGTCTTTGATTTTCCCCGCCAATACGCCGATCACGCCTTGATGCCAGCTGCTGTCGTAGAGGCATAAACTCCACGGCAGCGCTTCACCATCTTGCCACGCCGCCAAACGCGGATCGTTCAACGCAATGTTTTGCATATCATCTTGAATTGCACGCCGCGTTTTGTTCATGGCATCCAATTCAACTGCGTACTGCTGTGCCAACACTGGGTCATCTGTTAGCAAACATTCAATGCCGTGCTTCATATCATCCAAACGCCCAGCGGCATTCAAACGCGGCGCAATCGCAAAACCAAAATCCGTCGTCATCAAACGCGGTAATTTTTTGCCAGCAATATCGGCTAAAGCGCGAATACCGGCACAACACTGTCCTGCTCGTATGCGCTGTAAACCCTGCTGCACCAAAATGCGATTGATGTGTGACAGCGGCACCACATCCGCCACCGTACCCAAGGCGACTAAATCCAACAAACTCGCCAAATTTGGCTCGATTATCTTTTGTTCGGCAAACCAACCCGTTTCACGCAAACTTTTGCGCAACGCCAACAAGATATAAAACATTACGCCGACACCGGCGAGTGCTTTATCAGGAAACAGGCAGTTGGGCTGATTGGGATTGACGATGGCATCCGCGTTGGGCAATTGCGCGCCAGGCAAATGGTGATCGGTCACCAACACTTTTACTCCAGCTGCTTTTGCCGCCGCCACGCCATCAATACTGGAAATGCCGTTATCAACCGTGACAATTAAATCTGGCTGCTGTTGCTGCGCTAACTCCACAATCGCCGGCGTTAAGCCGTAACCGTAGACGAAACGATCCGGCACCAAAAAATCGACATGTTTTGCACCCAACGCGCGCAAACCGCGCAGCGCCACCGCGGTAGAAGTCGCGCCATCGGCATCAAAATCGCCCACCACCAAAATGCGCTGCTGTTGTTGCAAAGCAGCAACTAGCAACGCTAAAGCTTCTGGCAAACCTTTGAGTAAATCAGGCGAAGGTAGATGAGCGAAGCTGTAATTCAACTCATCGCCACTGCGCACGCCGCGATGGCGATACACGCGCGCCAAAATAGACGGCACCCCCATTAATGGCGGGCTGTCTTCCTCAGAAACATAGTGGCGAATTTGTTTGTGCAACAAACGAGGCTTATTCCGTAGCGAGATAGGCGCACTCGAACAGAATACAACTGTCATTTCGTTTGATCGGCTGCATCAACTGAATCGTGCGCGTGTGTCCCATTTGTGCGATTTGCAGTTTTTCACCCATCTGGCAAACCGACTTCGGCACGACAGCGGTTGCGCTTTTTCGATTCAACGATTTTTCTGCTGGACACAATAAAATCGGCAACGAATCAATTTTATTGAGCAAACGCGCAACCACGGGCACCGCTTCTGTGCTGATCAAATTGATGCCGGTGCGCACTTTTTTATCGTCCGTATGCGTGATGGAAACGATTTCACCAACCTTCCAATACGGCGACATTTTGTGGCGAATACTAATGATTTTCCCTACCGACAATTCATCCTGTGCGTCACTGACCCACTCCAAACAGTAACCACCCGGGCTTTGGTCAACCGCCATCACTTTCTCGTAAGCATATTCCGGCTTTTCAATTTTCATTGCTGGCAGAGTGCTAGTGAGCGTGCGAAATGCCGTGGGCAACTCACCGTACAACAACTTACCGGCAGGGTCTTTTTCGGCAAACACCGCATTGCCCGTCAATACTTCTGGCGTGCGAAACCCTGCCAAATAATAATGCACAGGCAGCACACCCAACACCGCCACCACCACTTCATTCAATTCAACACGATCAGTGGATTTTGGCTTGTGCACAATCCACTGATCTAGCAATTGCTCAATCATGGGCTTATCAAACAGCCACTCTTCACTGATACTGACACGCAATGAATATTTTTTTAACCCTCTTAGGTGGGCAATAAATTTATCCAGCTGCAAAAAAACCAATTTACTACTGTATTTATTGCCAAGATCGGCATAAAACACAGCGCCGGATGGCGCTTCTAAATTGACCACCAACGGGTTTTCTTCTTTATCCGATTTACTGTCGACGATGCTGATGTACGACACCCAATCTTTTAGGGCTTCAGACAATGTGCGAATATCGCCACAATTCAAATGCCGGCTGTCCGAACAATCCAACATGACAGCGTAGAGATAAATTTGCCGCAGGTTGAGCGGCTTGCGCGGAAATACCAGCGGATCCGGCGTGGTTTGGATCAGCAATTTATTTTCTGCAGCGATTAAATACAACTTGTTGAACTGCCGCCAAATTTGCTGCGGCACCGGCAAATACAATTGCAAATAGCAGTACAACAGAAAAGCCTTATCCGCCATAGCACGCTGAATAGCGGCACCGAGAATAAATACCTGCTTATCGCCCTGCGCGCGCGTCTCCTCCACCACATTGTCGTAAGAGGAAGTCATGTGGCTCAGCAGTGCAACAGCCTGCCCGAGTAGCTCTTGGATGCGCGCTGGAAACACGGCTGATCGCCCCAAAAAACGCGAAGTCAGCATATTGAACTTTTCGTACACCACGGGGCGCACTGTCTCCAGCAGAGAAAATACCTGCACAGGAGCCACATCGAGCTCGCTCAATACCTTCAAAACAGCGTTTAGATACGCAATTTGCTCAGACACACCTGCCGGCATGTCGGCCAAGTGCGCCTTCAGGGATTGCGGCGTGGCTGTACGAAAAAACTTCTCCAGCTGCTTTTCCTGCTGGAGCTGATTTTCGATCAAGTCACTAATAGCCACTTTCACCATGCTGAAGCCTCTTTACTTTCTTATGGGCGCAAGGATAACGCCTGAACCCACCGCAAACCACACTCGCCGTCTCGGATCGTAAAATCATTGACAAGACCTGCGCTTTTGTAAAACCATGACCCCATTCACACACCACTTGAGGATGCTCCATGAAAATGCTGATTGTTGACGATTCCACGGTCATGCAGCGCAAGATCCAGCGGTCGATCACCCTAGATCAAGTCACCGATTTCTTCACCGCTAGCAACGGCGTAGAGGCCGTTGAAGTGTTCAAACGCGAGATGCCCGAACTGGTGACCATGGATCTCACCATGCCCGAAATGGACGGCGTGGAATGTGTGCAACATTTGGTCGCCATCAAGCCCGATGTGCTGATCTTGGTGATCTCATCCTTGTCAGACAAAGCCACCACCATCCAAGCCATGAAAAACGGTGCCAAAGGTTTTTTGACCAAACCCTTCGACGATGAGCAAATCAACGCGGCATTGGAAGAGTTGATCGAGGAAGCCCAGGGTTGACATCGTCTGATAGGAGAGCCAGGCCCATGAAAGAAGCTGAACTGCAAATTTTTATCGACAGCCTGCGCCACTATTTTGCCGCCAATATTGGCGGCAACTTGGAGATCCAGCCGTCTTACCATACCGAGACCACAGGCACACCTGCCAGCGAATACACCGGCATCATCGGCGTCAGTGGTGACAAGCAGGGCTCTATCTACCTGACCGCCACCAAGGAGATGTTGGGACAAGTGCTGCTGGCAATGGGCGAACCCGAAATCGACGAAAGTCTATTCCACGATGTCATCGGCGAAATCACCAACACTGTGTCTGGCAACGCCAGAAAAATCCTGGGTTCCGGCTTTATGATTTCGGTTCCCGTGGTTGTGAGCGGCAGACCAGAGCACATCTACTTCCCGCGCAACTATGACATCGGCGTTGTGCCATTTTTCTGGAATGGGTATCCCGCCTCCTTGGTGGTCTGCCTACAATAGCCTTTCCCTGCTGCAAACCTCACAGGGGATTGGCATGGCCACTAGCCACAGCAGCTATTCACACACAGACACCAAGTCATCTGTCGCAACACGCATGGTCGAACAGCTCATGCAGCAGCTAAAGCAATTCGCTGGCTTTCGTGCTTCCCCACAAATTCAACGCAAACTCGAACGCATTTTTCAAAACTCGGCTGACCTGTCTTCTTTTTTGCACAGTATTGAAAGCGATGCCAACAACAACCAACTGGCTGCTTTAGTGGAAGATTTAACCAATCACGAAACCTATTTTTTTCGCGAACGCGCACATTTGAACGCCTTGGAAGATGTGGTGATTCCAGCGTTGGTGCAGAAAAAGAAACAGCAGGGTGGTATCAAAAAAATATCGCTCTGGTCTGCCGCCTGCGCCACGGGTGAAGAAGCGTATACGCTGACCATGCTCACCCTTAACACCCTAGTGCGCTTGGGTATTGCGCACGAAGCAACGCGAGGCAATATCACTTTGCCCGCCGACTGGAAACTGGAGGTTTTAGGTACTGATATTTCGCGACAAGCCATCCGCATCGCGCGTGAAGCCACCTACACGCAGCGCCAGGAAGGGCTTTCGTCCTTCCGCCAATTTCCTCCCGCTTATCTGCGTTTTTTTGATTTAATCAGCAGTGATGACAGCGACAGAAAAACTTGGCAAATCAAAGACAGCGTGCGGCGCCATGTGCACTTTGATCTTCATAATTTGATGAACCCACTGCCGCCGCAGCGCGAGTTCGATGTTATTTTTTGTCGCAATGCACTGATCTATATGGATCATGAACCACAAAAAATTATTGTTCGTGCACTGCATCAAGCCCTGCAACACGGCGGCTGCTTGATGTTGAGTTTGGTAGACACGATGGCTGTCCCGAACCTCTATCACGAAAACCGCCAAAACAAATGTGTTATCTATGAAAAACAATGAAATCACAGCAACACAGCACCTAGTCATTACCAGTGGCAAACACTGTTTTGCACTGCCTGCTGTCTGTGTGCGCAAAATAATTCCCACACTGCCCGTCACGCCCATCCCCTTTGTTCCCGCGAGCATCGATGGCTTGGTCAATGTTGACGGCGCCATTGCCATCCAAGTCAATCTTGCCACACTGAGCGACACCACACACCTTGGGCGCACCGAGCTGATATTGATTGATACAGGGCGAGCGCTGTGTGCATTGCAGGCAGAGCGCATCGTTGAGCGCACACACTTAACCCTCCAACCATTACCCGTTGAAGCGGACGCCCCCATCGACAAGAACCTGCTGGCCGGTATAGCGCCCCACGCAGACAACCGCGTTTACATTCTCAACCCGCAGCGTATCGGCGAACTCATCCAAACCAGCCCACTGCGCGAGGGGGCTACAGGTATCTTGGGGAAAGTTGCCGACAATCACCGCACTGAAGAACACATGACAATCGCCTGCCTCATCGTCGGCATTGGCAAAGATCAATACGCCTTTGAACTGCAAAGCGTCATTGAAATTGTAGAAGCAGGCAGCTATACCGCCATCCCCGATGCCCCGAACGGCCTACTCGGCTTTTGCCTGCTGCGCGACCAAACGATTCCCGTCATCGCACTTGCCGACTTACTCACGACAGAAACCCGCACTGGCGAACAATCTTGGTTGATTGTGGTCGAACGCGAAGGCGCTCTCTATGGCTTGCTGGTCAATCAACTGTTGGGCGTAAAAAAATTCCCATTTGAAAGCTTTCAGCCAGTAATCGATAGCGGTCAACAAATTTCTGGCATGTTTATCCATGAAGAAACAACAACCTTGTCATTAAGCCCACGACAAATTATTGACGAGAATATGGCGAACTTTCTCACGCCCTATGTAGAAAAAAACATCAATGGCTCTTTAATTGAAAAAGAAGCAACGAGCAGCTTTTTAAAAATCATCCTCGGGGAAAAATCCTTTGTCATCCCACTGCATAATGTAAAGCGCATTGTTCCATTTTTCCCCATGAACCCCATCAATGACAAAACAGATAACATTTGCGGCGCCATCAATATAGAAGGGAAAATTATCCCTGTTCTTGCCATTGAAAAGATTCTAAAAATAGAACAACACACACACAATGAATACATTATCGTCGGTGATGCTGCGCAAGAGTGGGCCATCTGCGTAGAAGCGGCACAACACATTGTGCAAATACCACTCTCTAGCATTCACAGCGAATCAACACCCGATGCCAGACCACTGAGCGGCATTGCTCGCGTTGAGGAAGAACTGATTCCTCTGCTCAACCCCAATCTATTCAACCAGCAGTGGGCAGCACAAGCTTAACTACGCGCATTGAGCATACTCGGAGAACACACCATGAACGACACCGCCACCGCAGCCTCCGCCAACACCTTAAAAGTGTTGATTGTGGATGATTCTTTTTTGATGCGGCGGATCATTCGCAACATCGTAGAAAATGATCCTGCCCTCAGCATCGTGGGCGAAGCTGAGGACGGCTTGATTGCGCTGGAAAAAGTGTCTGAATTATCCCCCGACATTGTTTTACTCGACATCGAAATGCCCAATATGGATGGCATTGAGTTTTTGCGCCGATCTCGTTTAGTCACCAGCGCAAAGGTCATTATTATTTCCTCTGTAGCAAGACTAGACTCCAACGAAGCGCGTGAAGCATTGGCACTGGGCGCTGCAGACATCATTCCCAAGCCATCTGGCGTGCTTAGTTTAGATTTCGAAGAAAAGAAAAGCCGCGAACTTCTTGATGCAATACACAAATGCCTCTAATCACTGAACAAGACACACCATCATGAGCAGCATGCTGGAACAACTGTGGCCTGTTTTCACCGCCGAAGTGGGTGAAAAACTGGACACATTAGAGGCGATGGTGACCAAAGCCGCCTCGCCAGATAGCAACACAGATGACAGCCACGCCGTTGATGCACTATTCCGCGAGTTCCACACCTTAAAAAGCAATTTATCCATGGTGGACTTCAAAGAACCCATGGAAATTGCCAATGCCTGTGAAGATATTTTGCACGGCTTGCGAAAATCAAAAACCGCGCCCAATCAACAGATTCTCGATGCACTACTAGAGTCTGTGGATTGGATTAAAAAACAAATGGCAGAAGCAGCACCGGGACAATACCCTCACACCACCAATGAGGCTCTACACAGAAAACTGGCTCCATTTCGCCAACAAGAGGAACTTTTACTCGCCGATCCAGCGCCAGCGGAGAAAATTGAACTCGCCGAAAAATCCAATATCAGCGAACAGAAGGAAGCGCTAGAAATAGACACGCTTCGTATCAACAGCAGCAGTCTAGATGAGCTGGTAACACAAATCACACAACTCATTTTGGCCGAACACAGTATTGACGGCACAACCATAAAAACCAAGACAGACAACGCCATCTATGCCACTCAACAATCTTTAAAAAATGAAGTGGCGGCCGAAAAACATACCGTTGTTGCACATTTTGCAACGCTTCTTAGCACCTTTGCCGATTATCAAAAATCACTACTGCAAATAGACGCCGAGATCAAAACCATCAGCGACAATCTGCAAGCTCGCATGCTGTCGCTGCGGGCAATACCCCTCTCCACCATTTTTACTCGCCTACCGCGTATTGTTCGACAAAAAGCCTCTACTCATCAAAAAACGGTGCAACTTTTCTCGGATGGCGGCGATATCGCTATCGACAAGAGCATGATTGATATCATTGCAGAGCCCATCATTCACCTGCTGCATAATGCTGTTGTACACGGACTCGAATCTGCCGATGAACGCAAAGCCAGCAACAAATCTGAAACAGGGAAAATTCATATTTCCGCTCAAAAAAATGGCGACATGATTCAGCTAGACATTCAAGACGACGGTCGCGGCATTGACTACCGCAGCATACGCGACAAAGCTATCAGCAAAGGATTAGCATCTGACACAACCGAAGACAATCACTCAACACAATACACTTCTGAAGAATTCTGGCTCAGCTTCCTTTTTTCACACGGTTTCAGCACTGATACACCCAACCGCACCACTGGCCTGGATGTAGTGCGAGAAAACTTATTGCGCATCGGCGGCTCTATCTCCATTAAAAGCACACTCGGCACCGGCACACGCTTTACCATGCGCATGCCCATGACAGTCGCCATCCAAAACACTCTGGCGATACAGGCCAGCGGTCAATGTTTCGCAATCCCACTTCGGCAAGTTGTTGAAATCAACGAAGTCACACCTGAGCAACTCGACACCAGCCAAGGTTTTTCGCAGCTAGACTTGCGTGGAAATTTACTGCCTGTGTATTCGCTTAGCACATTGCTGCAACTGCGAACGCCGCCATCCACAAACAACAAAAAAATTCTGCTCGTGATACTGCAGAATGAAACGCAGTGTATCGCCCTGCATGTTGATAGCATTGAAGGAAAACAAGATCTTTTTTTGCGCAATATTCACCAAGATATCCTCAATATTCCTGGAATCAGCGGCGTATCCCTATTAGGCAATGGCAATGCCATCCTCATTTTGGACTGCGAAGGCCTGTTTCGCCTAACCCAACACTATGGAGAGCCTTTGTATGCTGCATAGTGATAAACAATTTCTGCAATTTCACTGTGGCCCTTTTGCACTGCTGCTGCCTATCGGCAATATGGCAAAAATTTTGGACTTTGACAGCGCACTCTGCTCTCCCTCAGGTGATTCACTGGCACATCACGGCAAAACCACCACTTGGAATGACACCGTATTACCGTATCTCGATTTTCGACTAACACTACAACTACCGCACGAAAAACTACTGCCACCACTTAGCGCACTTGTATTGCGCAGCAATGCCACATTTCAACCAATTGCTATCATTGCTGTCGATGATGTAGTCGGTTTTGTAGAGCCACAAGCTCACGAGTGGTATCAAACCAGTGGCATCAACAAGGATATTGATGTTTTTTTTGATCGCCTGTACGCAAAAGACCAACACGACTGTTTGATGATGTGCCTAAAAGATCCACTGCAATGGCTGCCTAACACTATCAAAACAGCAAACCAATTTTTAACCAACAACAACGGCGCTCCTCTCCATGCCCATTAATGTATTTCTAGTTGATGACTCAGCCACTGTGCGTGCAGTGCTGAAACTCCTGCTAGAAAAAGACCCAGATATCTGCGTCATTGGCGTTGCCGCTACGGCGGATATCGCCCTCAAAAAAATGAGCAAACAGTGGCCGGATGTCATCATTTCCGATTTGGAAATGCCAGGCATGCACGGTTTGGAATTTCTAAAATATATTCGCGAACACCATCCCACACCTTTTGTTGTCTGCTCTTCGCATGTCGGACCTGGCGCAAAAGCATCGCTAGACGCGTTGGCTTTGGGTGCTGTTGATATTATTTCCAAACCGAATATCGGCGTTGAGTCCTATTTAGAAGAAATTACCAACACCATTACGCAAGCGATAAAAGCGGCTGCATGTGCAACCACGCGCCAAGCACCCGATGCACACAGAAAAATCGCCACGCCACAGCCTATCGCCGCAGCTCCGTTAATTCGCCGCACACCCGCTGTCATTGCTATCGGCAGTTCCACAGGCGGCACCACGGTGGTAGAGCATTTATTGCGACAGATGAACAAAGAATCGCCGTGTGTTCTTATCGCGCAACACATGCCCAAGCACTTCACCGCACTTTTTGCCAAGCGCCTCAATGGCATTTGCGACATCGAGGTGCGCGAGGCCGTTGACGGTGACCGTATTGCAAAAGGTACGGCGCTCATTGCGCCCGGCGGCATGCACATGCAGCTCATCAAACAAAATAACGCGCTTCATGTTCGCATCACGGAGGATCCGCCGGTCAATCGTCACCGCCCCTCTGTCGATGTATTGTTTCGCTCAGTGGCCGCGCAGCTTGGCGCCAAAGCCATCGGTATTATTCTGACCGGCATGGGCGAAGACGGCGCTGCAGGGCTACTGGAAATGCGCAAAGCGGGCGCGCCTACTATCGGACAAGACCAAGCCACTTGTGCGGTTTACGGCATGCCGCGCGTGGCAATGGACATTGGCGCCGTGGAGTGGCAAGTGCCGTACACCGCGATGCCTGATCTCATCAAACAGTGTTTGCAGAACAGCAAGGACTGATACCACCATGCCAAGTAAATATTCGCCATGAAAAATAACGACCTCTGGCAAGCCTTTTTTACCGAGGTATCGGAGCAACTCGATAACCTTGAGCAGATACTCGCCGCCAATAACGCGGCAGAGCATGCAGACATCCATCAACTGTTTCGCGATTTTCACACCATAAAAAGCAGCTGCGCGATGATGGACTTTTACAGCATGGAAAAGATCGCCCATGCCAGCGAAGACTATCTAGACCTAGTGCGCAAAGGGCGAACAGCATTAGACATCGCAACGATTAACACCTTATTGGAAGGCATCGACTGGTTAAAATCGCAACTGCAACAAATGCGAAATACCGGCAACGCGCCATTAGAAAATCCAAATTTAGTCGCGCGTTTACATCAACTCTCGCAAGGCTTCTCTACCATTGCAGAACCCGAGGAGCAGAATAATGACGCAGAGTCATCACAAGCTGGATTTTTCACAGAAGTACAGCTGAGCAATGACGAACTGCATGAATTTGCCACTGCCTGTTCCGAAGAATTGGTTGCCGGCCTCACACCCAATCAAGACCCGGCAAAAATCAAACGCTCGCTCAACAAATTGGTAAGCATTAGCAATCTACTTGGCTTTACGGCTATTGCATCGCTGCTGCGCAAATACATCAAAGCAACCAATCCACTGGATCAGGGGCTGGCAGCCAATCTTGCCGCTGAAATTTTGAATCGTATTGCACTCTTTGAAAATCACTACGGCGTTAATTGCGGCACAGCAATTCTGCACACTGCCTACTTTGATGCCATGTTTGTCAACTTCACGCAGTTGTCTGGCCGATTGGACTATCTGCTGGACCTGATCGAAGAAAACCCTGAAGCAGCAGACTCGCTGGAGGCCGGTGAATCGCTGCTGAAACATCTCACCATCAATGCAGAATTGTTTGGACACTTGCAGCTAGCAACCCTGTTTCGCTACATCTTACAAATCCTGCGCCACATCAAACGCAATGAAATTCCCGACAAACGCACGGCCTTTTATGCCATAAGACGCGCTGCCGACATCTCCTTCACCACGGAAATGCAGGCTGGCGAATCCTCAGCCGCCGCTCAAACATTAAAAAATAGAATCGCCGAGTTAGATGACAGTATTGCTCAGGCCATGTTGGGTAATATCAGCGCCAGCACTAAACAAAATCTTGCCGAAAGCCTCACGCTCACGCCAGTAATTATTAGAAACCTATCTAGTAAGGCCATCACAGAGCTAGATAGCGCACTCAACACTGGGAAAATCATTGCAGAAATCAGTATAGCCGCTAGCTGTACCACTGAAATACTGGAAGCCATTCTTGCCGTCATTGCAACAACAAGCAGCATTATCCACAGCTACTCTGTATTTAATAACAATGAAGAAAACATTGAGGAAAACAATCAATTTGTCTTCATTTTTACATCAGAAATAGACATAGCAACACTATCCTCTACTATCAGTGAAGTTGCTCACGCAAAGAATTTTTCATCCATCAGAGACATTCGCCTACAAAAAAGTAGCAAAGCAGATCAAGCACTAGAGAAAAAACTCAGCGCCGATACCGATATCAAACAAACGCCATCATCCAGTGCCACGCTGCGCATTGAGAGCGAAACACTCGAGAATCTGATGACACAAACTGGCGAGTTGCTGATGGCACATAACGCTTTATCTCATGAGATAAATAATCCATCCATCGAAAACTCTATCACCACAGGAAAAAAGTGGCTAGCCAATTACAAGAATGAAACACTTACAGCCAGCGACGCAGATGTCATACGCACCACACTCAATACACTACAACAGGCACAAAATAGGATAGTCGAGAGCCATGAAAAATTGCGCGCTTCTCTTGATGCCATGCAGAACAGAATCTTAGATTTACGCGTTGTGCCCATTGCTGCTGTTTTTAATCGCATACCTCAACTCGTGCAAAAAATGGCTGAAGCACAAGAGAAGAAAATCAATTTGTCCATTGAAGGCGCCGATGTTCGCGTCGATAAAGGCATGGTGGATATTTTGATGGAGCCGCTCATTCACCTGGTGCGGAACTGCATCGACCACGGCATTGAACTGCCCGGCGAACGCTACGCCTCTGGGAAAAACGACACCGCCTCGCTCGTACTGTCCGCCTCACAAGAGGGCAGCACACTGCTACTAGAAATTGCCGATGACGGTCGCGGCATGAACTTGGCAAGAATTCGCGAGAGCGGTATTCGCAAAGGATTTATCCAACCCCATGACACTTTAACCGATCAAGAAATCTGTCAATTAATTTTTCTGCCCGGTTTTTCTACTGCGGAAACTATTACCGAGACATCAGGGCGCGGTGTCGGCATGGATGTCGTGATTACGCGCATCCAGCATATCGGCGGCAACATTGATGTGCAGACAACACAGGGGGCTGGCACGCACTTCACCATGACGCTACCACTCTCCGCCGCATTACAAGATGTTGTCGTCATACAAAATCACGACAACACCTACGCCGTTGCACAGGCGCGAGTGATGGAAATTCTGTCCTCCACCGATTGCATTATCCAAAGCATGATGGGGCAATCAGCTCTACTCTTGCGCGACACGGTCATTCCTCTTTTTTATCTTGATGACCTCGTCATGGAACGCGGCCTGCGTATCAGCTCAGATAATCACGCGCTGCGCTTTCAACCCATTGATGAACAGACAGCTGCCTCCATCCTCATCATCGGTCAAAAGAAAAATAAAATAGGTATTTGTGTAAGCAATGTTTTAGGAAGGGAGAATGTTTTTGTACGCGAGTTGCATCGCGATTTGCGCAACGCACCTTCCATTAGTGGCGCCACGGTACGCAGCAATGGCGAATTAGCCTTTATTTTGAACAGCAACTTCCTGCAGCAATATGCGCAAAATAATGTGCTGTCTTGGATAAGTCAGCTCGATGAGCTGGCGATCTAAATTTCTCACCTACTCATCGCAAAGCTAACTGCATTCCGCCTATCGGCTTAGTACGGTCTATTGTTGTATCCGTTATTGTTATAACCACCGTTGTTATAACCATTGTTGTTATAACCGTTGTTGCCTCCATTGTTGTAATTCTGCTGCCCGCCCTGTCCTTGCTGACGATTCAACGGAATAACATCCAACTCTACGCGACGATTAGCTTGGCGACCCGATTCTGTGGCGTTACTGTCGATAGGGTAACGCGCACCAAAACCACTAACTTGGAAACGCGAAGAAGAAACACCCTGTGATTCCAAATAACGCGCCACGCTACTGGCACGCTGCTCGCTCAGTATTTGATTGCGCATAGCATCACCGGTGAAATCGGTGTAACCGCTGATGCGCACATTACTGTCGGGAAATTCACGCAATGAACCACTTACTGCATTCAATGTTTGATAAAAATCAGGCTGAATATCGGCGCTGCCCGTACGGAAAGTGACATTGCCAGGCATGATCAGTTTGATATTGTCACCGTTGCGCTGCACATCAACACCGGTACCCGCTAACTGCTGACGCAATTTTTCCTCCTGTTTGTCTTGATAGTAGCCGTAGCCACCACCTGCCACGCCACCCACTGCCGCACCAATCATTGCGCCTTTGCCGCGATTGTTATGACTCACAGCCGCACCGAGTACCGCGCCGGCCAACGCGCCTATACCCGCGTCTTTAGCCGTGTGGCTCGTTCTACTTTCTCCGGTGTAAGGATCTGTTGTTTGGCAACCCACCAAACTAGCGAGCAGCAATACAGGGATAAATTTACGCAACATTTTTGCCTCCTACTCGGGCGAGTAAACCGTTTAGAAGCAAAAGTATGCGCGGCTAAACGCGGCGCTGCAATCGGTACAAGCGTTTTTCTTCTAATAGTTTTTGTAGATAAGTGCAGTTCTTTTCCAGGCCCAGCATGTACAAATTCTTGCCATCAAAAAATTGTTCCGCGTAGCGATAGACCGAGCCGAACAATTTGTTCAAACGGCTGTCTACCGTTATCCGCATGAATTCTGGTGTTTGATTCAGCAAATCTGCCGGTGACTCAAACGGCTGGCCATCAGTGCTTTTTGGCGCTGGCACATTGCCGATGCGAAACTCGTTGTAGAGGCTGTCGCGGCAACGCTCTAAATAAGCGCGATCAGACATCTGTGCAATTAAATCACCTGTTCCCAACAAACAACCGAGCATATGGTCGCGAACATCTTTCATGCGGACGGTTTTTTCATAACCCGTGTAGTGCAGCAACTGCCGCATGCGAGGCACCCAACCAGCCTTTCCTATACTGGGCAAATAACGCGCTAAAAAATGCACGCCTCGGGTGACATGTGTTTTGGTGTACTCCGCACCATGCTTATGACGCGTATCTTTAACATGTCGCAAATAGCCGATGTCGTGATACAGCGCCGCAATAATTCCCATCTGCACGCGCTCAACACCCAAGACATCAGGCGTATCGGCGTGCACGCGCTCATACCCAATTAGCAAGCGCGTTACCGCCAAGGTTACATCCAGAATATGGCGCAGATCGTGATAATCGGTGTCGCAGGCGTGATAGTCCGGCGCATCGCCTCGGTACATACGAGCCACATCAACAAAGGCTGTTTCGATAACGGAAAATTCAGCTACAGAAAAATGTGAAACAAACGCCGCGCGCACAGCATCGCAAACATCGACCGGATTATCGATACAAACGGTGTGACTGATATCGTAGCTAGCGGGCTGTTTTGCCTTTGGTTCTGACTGCTGCATTCTCTGATCCATTTGAGTGCGCCACATTCGTGTTGCTCACCGGCCGCCCGATTATAGTCAGGGCAGCCCTTCCTGCTGTGAGTTTTTTACCATTTTGCCAAGCTGTTAACAATTTATCTATTACAACGGCACGCCAATGCGTTGCGCCACCTGCTCATAGGCCTCAATAACATTGCCTAAATCCTGACGGAAGCGATCTTTATCCATCTTTTCACCAGTGGTTTTATCCCACAAACGACAACCATCTGGACTGAACTCATCGCCCAAGGTCAACTCGCCATTGAACAAACCGAACTCCAGCTTGCTGTCCACCAACACCATATTACCCGCCAGGAAAATATCCTTCAGGATTTGATTGACGCGAAAAGTCATGGCCTTCATAGCCTCCACCTGTTCGCGCGTTGCCCAAGCAAAAGTTTCGATATGCGACTCGTTGATCATCGGATCACCGAGTGCATCATTTTTGAGAAAAAACTCAAAAGTAGGTGGCGATAATTCTTCGCCTTCTTTAATACCTAAACGACGACACATACTGCCCGCCGCACGGTTGCGCACCACGCACTCCACCGGCAGCATCGTCAGCTTTTTCACTACGCATTCTTGATCATTCAGCAAGCTCTCAAAATGCGTAGGAATGCCAGCCGCTTGCAGTTTTTGCATGATGAATGCGTTGAACTTATTGTTCACCATGCCTTTGCGATCCAACTGCGCCAATTTTTTTCCATCAAACGCTGAAGTGTCGTTGCGAAACAACAAAATCAAACGATCAGGATCGTTGGTGGCGTACACGGTTTTGGCTTTACCTTGGTACAGCTCGGCTTGCTTTTCTAGGCTCATGCGACATCTCTCGAAATATTACTGATTACATTATTTGTTGATTGACCAATAGCAAGCCAATCAAATCCATTCTCCTGACAAGCAAACAGGACACTGCGCACACCCTGTAAAACTTTTTCCATACTTTGCTGTACGCGCTCCAATGAATTATTTTTTTCACTGAGATGCGCAATCACCAAATGCTGCAAACGCTCGCTATCCACTTCTTCCAACAAACTCGCTGCTTGCGCATTGCTCAAGTGTCCAAAACGCCCACTCACACGCAGCTTCAAAGAAGGCGGGTAATCACTGCGCGCCAACATATCGAGGCAATGATTGCTTTCAAGCAGCAGTGCGTCACACGCGCTGTAATGCTGTTTGACAAACGGCGTAATAGCGCCGATATCGGTCAGCAAACCCAAACAACGGTTCTGCCAAGAAAACACAAACTGCACCGGCTCCGCCGCATCATGCGGCACAGCCACTGGCTGCACTGCAATCTCACCCACCGCAAATGGAGCATGACTATCAATAATAACGGCGTGCGCTACATCAGCCAGCGCTTTTGATCGCGCAGTGCCTGCTGTCATATATACCGGCAATTGATAGCGATTCGCCAACACACGCACACCGCTGCAATGATCACCGTGTTCGTGTGTGACTAATACAGCACTCAGTTGCTGTGGCTCAATACCTAATTTTGCTAACCGTACAATCGTTTCTTTTAATGCGAATCCACAATCTACCAGTAATAAATTATCGCCAGCCTGCACCAGAGTGCCATTGCCGCGACTACCACTACCGATGGACGCAAAACGCATCAGAGCAAGTTATCCCAAATATGGCGCAACAGCGCATCGCTATCGTCTTCTGGCAAAACTTCTCCATCACTGTTGCGTACGGTTACTTGCATTTTTTCATCGCTCAAGCGCTGTAACTGCACACGATAATTCGCTGTTTCTTTTTCATCGTCATCCACAGCAGGTGAAACAGAAATCAACCACTGTCCCTGCTCGCGATTAGCGCTATCCACACGATAACCATCACTATTCAAGGAACCACTCACCGAAGCCCAGGCACGCGCATAATCAACCTGCATCAACAGCGCAGGTTCCGGCGCTTGCACCAAACTAACGCGCGCCGCTCTATTGCCTATACCTTGCGCCAACATGGATGCCTGCGAACCAACATTACTGGCAAGATAAGTCGCCAGCTCTTTAATCATCCACGCTTCCCGATCCACATTTGCGGAACGCTCAGGCCATTCTTGGCGATACCGCACAGCAGATGCCTGCGCCGGCATCTGCACAACTTGTATTTCTGTCGAGCGCAGGCTCAAGCCGTTTTTCAGCTGAATACGGTAGTGATCCTCCGCACTGGCCGCCTCCAACACGCCTGCACTGGGGTTTTGATCCAATACGGCAATGCCTTTAGCTGACAAAAAATCACGCACACCCGGCCACACTTCTTCCGGCGGTCTGCTGGCGCTAATCCAACGCTGCTCGCCCAATTTCTGAATTTTTATCTGATCAGCTCTCTGAGTCAGCGTTTCAGGGCTGGCCGGTTTCGGCACACGAAACTCAGCAGCTGAATGTCCGCTCACATTGCCCGCATCAGGAATTACGAACAACTGGCCTATGCGCTCGCCTTTGCTGTCTGACGGAATTTTGATCGGCTCCACACTGCGAGCTTTTAAGTAATCATCGCCGCGATCACGAAATACGCCATCATCACCAAAAAACAATCCACAACCACTCGCAGACAACGCCAGCAACGAAACCGCTGAACCTCTCACTATTTTTTTGATCAGCATGTTGCTTTCCTTTTTCAAATCGCGCGCATACATCACAGCAAGCTCGCAGCAGTCAATGCCGCTCTTACTGCTTCATGCTGCTTGGATGACAAGACAGTCAATGGCAAGCGAATGCCTGATTTAATTTTTCCCATTTGCTCCAACGCCCATTTCACGGGAATGGGGTTGGACTCCACAAACATCGCCTTGTGTACTGCCATTAAATCTTCATTGATGGCGCGCGCTTCTTCAGCTTTTCCAGCCAGTGCCAGTGAATTCATTTTTGCAACCAGTTTCGGTGCCACATTCGCGGTCACAGAGATGTCGCCTTTGCCGCCGAGTAAAACCAATTCAACAGCCGTTTCATCATCACCGGAATACACGGCAAAATCATTTGGCACGCGCTCAATCAATTCTCGCGCACGCTCTAAATTACCAGTTGCATCTTTAATGCCACGAATATTTGGAATTTGTGCCAAACGCAGCGTGGTATCCAGCAACATATCGCAAGCGGTTCGGCCTGGCACGTTGTACAAGATTTGAGGAATCGCTACCGCTTCTGCTACCGCTTTATGGTGCAGATACAAACCTTCTTGTGTCGGCTTGTTGTAATACGGCGTCACCAACAAACAAGCGTCCACTTTGGCCTCTTTAGCGGCGCGCGTCAGCTCAATCGCTTCCGAAGTGGAATTAGCGCCGGTGCCAGCAATCACAGGGATGCGGCCGCGCACTTGATTCACCGCACTGCGCACCACTGCGATATGTTCTTCAAAACTCAATGTTGCAGATTCACCCGTGGTACCCATCGCAACAATAGCGTGCGTACCTTGCTCGATATGCCACTCGATCAGCTCGGCCAGCGCATCCCAATCCAACGCCCCGCTCTCATTCATTGGCGTTACTAGAGCCACCATGCTGCCCGTAATCATTTCAATATCCCCTAAAACCTACCGCGAAAGATGGCACATATTAAAGACGCACAGGGGCTGGCTCAAGGTAAATAACAGCCGCACGTCCTCCTAAAAAACCGCCGCCTGTATAATGCGCGCCACGCCCATCCTTCACTTTCCTCCTGAGTTTCGAAGCCCATGCAGCTCCCTATCGACATCAACACCATCAAAGGTTTTCTCGACCCTGAAGAAGGCGCTGCGCTGTATCAACACGGGCTGGCTACCGCCGCGCTGGGGCCTTGTTTAGAGGTCGGCAGCTACTGCGGCAAATCGACGGTCTACCTCGGCACCGCCGCCAAACACGCCAACAATATTGTGTATGCCGTCGACCACCATCGCGGCTCTGAGGAGCATCAACTCGGCGAGGAATATCACGACCCTGATTTATACGATGCGGGTGTCGGCTTGATGGACAGCTTTCGCGAGTTTCGCAAAGCCATGCGCGCCGCACAGTTAGAAAATCATGTGGTGCCGATTGTCGCGCCCTCCACTGTGGCGGCTCGTCACTGGGCAACGCCGCTGGGCATGGTATTTATCGACGGCGGCCATTCTTGGGAAGCCGCACTGAATGATTACCGCAGCTGGGTGGCACATATCCGCGTCGGCGGCATTCTCGCTATCCACGATATTTTCCCTGACCCTACACAAGGCGGGCAGGCACCCTACGACATTTGGAAGCTGGCTAAAGCCTCTGGCTTATTTGAAGAGTTGCCGATGGTAAAAACGCTAGGCCTGTTTCGTCGCGTGTAATTTTTTACACAGCAAACGGCACCACCGCACGAATAGTTTTTTCGCCTGTCACTGCCATCAATAAACGATCCACACCCAAGGCCACACCCGCACAAGCAGGCAAGCCGGCAGACATCGCCGCTAGAAATTGTTCATCAATTGCCGGCACAACTTGCCCGCGCTGTTGACGCACTGCTCGATCGCACTGAAAGCGTTTTCGTAAAGTCTCTGCACACAACTCCTCTTGATAGCCATTCGCGATTTCCATGCCGTCGATGTACAGCTCAAAGCGCGCTGCCACGGCATTGCCGTAAGTGTCGTTTTTGATTTGTGCCAATGCAGCTTGCGAGGCAGGAAAATCTGCCACCAACACCACGCCACGCAATGCCGGCTCCACCAAATGTGAAAACAACAAATCCAGCCAAATATCCCGCTCATCGCCATCAAACGCTGGCGACAATTTTTCCTGTGCACACTGTTTTAATTCAGCAAGCGACGCACAAAAAGGATCTAAATTAAGACAATCCAAAAACGCTTGTCGATAAGTGATGTGGCGCAGTTCTCCAGCCACCACGCCCTGCACTAACTCGCACACCTCTTGCATCAATGCCGACAAATCCCAGCCCACGCGATACCACTCCAACAGGGAAAATTCGCGCTGATGGCGCGTGCCGGATTCATCCACGCGAAACGCGTGTGCCAGAGAATAAATATCACCACTGCCCGCAGCCAGCAGGCGCTTCATGTAGAACTCTGGTGAGGTAATCAAACAACCAGCAAACCCTGCACAACCAGAAAAGCCCACCTGCAAACTATCGATATTGATATCCGTAACAGCGGTTGCAGTAATCGCAGGCACATCCACTTCCAGCACTTTTTTTTCCGCAAAAAACGCGCGAATTGTCGCCAACAAGGCTGCGCGCTTTTGCAGCATGTCCATGCTGGCTGATGGTTTCCAATCAGTCATGCCACACTCTCATATTCAAATAAAAAAACCGGCCTGAGCCGGTTTTCTGTGTCGTGTACATCAACACCACACTCACTCTTTAGCGCGGCTGAGGTATTCGCCGGTGCGCGTGTCAATTTTGATCAAATCGCCGACATTCATAAACAACGGTACTTTTACCACGGCACCCGTTGCCAATTTGGCAGGCTTGGTGCCGCCGGTTGCGGTATCACCACAAACCTGGATCGGTTTCCACCACTTCCATCACCACATGATTCGGCGGTGTCACCGCCAATGGCGCACCGTTGTACAGCGTCACGATGCAAGTGTCTTGCTCTTTCAGCCACAGCGCCGCATCACCCACCGTCGCTTTATCTGCTTGATGTTGTTCAAACGATTCCGGCTCCATGAAGTGCCAGTATTCGCCATCGTTGTACAAATATTGCATATCGGAATCGGATACATCGGCACCTTCCAAGGTATCACCCGATTTAAATGTTTTTTCCAACACGCGACCGGTTTTTAAGTTTTTTAATTTCACACGGTTGAACGCTTGTCCTTTGCCGGGTTTGACATGCTCGTTCTCCAAAATATTGCACGGATCACCGTCCAGCATCACTTTGAGTCCGCCTTTAAATTCGCTGGTAGAATAGTTCGCCATAACCCCTCGCTGTCGACAAACAGGCCTGAAAAACAAGCCAAAAAAAGAGGCGCAATGATACCCGTTTCCCATGCAGCCTGTCAGGATTGGCAATCCCTTTTGCGCGATGCCATCAGCGACCCAACAGCCTTATGCCAACGCCTCTCGCTACCCGCTGAATCAGCCTCTGCCATCGCTCAAGCCTGCGCCGCCTTTCCCCTGCGTGTACCCGAGCCCTATTTACAGCGCATGCAACTGGGCGACCCCACCGACCCGCTGCTACTGCAAGTATTACCGCAAGCTGCCGAGCTGCTAGAGCAACCGGACTTTACTAGCGACCCACTCGATGAGCGCCAGCACAACCCCGTGCCGGGGTTGGTACACAAATATCATTCTCGCGTGTTGTTAATCAGCACCAGCATGTGCGCTGTGCACTGCCGCTACTGCTTTCGTCGCGAGTTTCCCTATCAGGACAACCGCAATAGCCGTTTGGAATGGCAGCAAGCCCTCCACTACATTCGCCTACACACCGAGTTGAACGAGGTCATTTTGTCGGGCGGCGACCCGCTCTCGCTGCCTGACAAACAGCTCGCGTGGCTGACCGAGCATATCGCAGCCATCCCGCACATCACTCGCCTGCGCATCCACACGCGCCTGCCGGTGGTCATTCCCCAACGCCTCACCGACAGCCTACTGCACACCCTCAGCAACAGCCGCCTGCAAACCGTGATGGTGCTGCACTGCAACCACCCCAACGAGGTAGATGCCGCTGTTGCCGATGCCATTGGCAGACTGCGCCGAGCGGGGATTACTGTGCTCAACCAATCCGTACTGCTGGCAAACATCAACGACAACGCCGACACGCTAGCCGATTTGAGCGAACGCTTGTTCGCCGCGGGTTGCCTGCCTTACTACCTGCATGTGCTAGACAAAGTAAAAGGCAGCCACCACTTTGCCTTGGGCGATCAGCAAGCTGTTGCCATTCACCGCAAGCTGCAAGCGCTGCTGCCGGGCTTTCTGGTGCCGCGCCTAGTGCGCGAAAACGCAGGGAAGCCCTCGAAGTCTTGGCTGGTCTAAACGAAGCGTTGGCTTTTCCTTTAATCGGCAAGTTCGCTATCATCGCCCCTCGGTCTTACATCCTATAAAACACTTATAAAAAGCCTGTCATGAGCAAATCTGAAACCACCCGCCTTCTCATCATCAACGACAACGCCAGCGAGGTAGAACGCCTGCTGAGTATGTTGCGCAATTCCGGTCACACCATGCGCTCACAGCATGTGCCCAGCATTGAGGGCTTGGAGAAATTATTGGGCGATCAAGCATGGGATTTGCTGTTAGCTGTCGACGCTGCAAAATCTTGCAATCCAAAAGATGCTCTGCGCGCAATCAAAAAATTAGACAAAGATATTCCGGCAATTTTTCTGACAGAAACCGATCCCGACGAATTTGCCATGGCACTCATTGACGGCCTAAAAGCCGGCGCGCGCGATGTGGTTATTTTGGACGACGACCAACATTTGCTGATGGTGATGACGCGTGAGCTAGGCAACTTGCAAGAACGCCGTGAACGCCGCACGGCTGATAGAAAATTATTGGCCTCTGAAAAACGCTGCCAACAATTACTGGATAGCTCACGCGATGCCATCGCCTATGTGGAAGACGGCATGTTTTTGTACGCCAACCAAAGTTTTGCTGAGCGCTTTGGCTACCAAGAAACGGATGACATTATTTCTATCCCCGTTATCGACATCATTGCTGCTACCGATCAAGAAAAATACAAAAGCTTCATGAAAGCTTTTAAATTCAGCGAAGATGACAAACAAGAATTAGCGCTCACCGGCACCCGCGCCGATGGCAGTGCTTTTAATATTGATATCGCCGTTACGCATGCCGTTTATGAAAACGACCCTTGTACCCAACTGCTCGTTGCGGCACAAATTGGCCTCGACAGCGCGGCAGTTGCTGCAGAGATCAAAAAAGCCAGCAACCTCGACCCACTCACCGGCATTTACAACCGCGTCTACATGAACAGCGCTCTGGATCAGGCAGTTCATAACGCATCGGAAAAAGATAAGTTCAGCTCACTACACATCATCAGCATCGATTTGTACGATGAAATGCGCACATCTCTAGGTGCATCGGCGCGCGACAGCGCCACCAAAGACCTCGCAGACTTCATCAAAAACGCACTGGGTGGCAACGGTACTTTAGGTCGAATTGCCGACGGTGAATTTGCTTGGTTGACCAGCGGCACAGACGAAGATCAGCAAACGCAGCAAGCGAAATCCTTGTGCCAAAAAATAGCCGCACATATTTGCCAAGCTGGCGGTAAAACTACGCAAGTGACGGTCAGTATCGGCATTTGCCCAATCACAGAAAAAATAACCAACCCCGATCAAGTTTTGGATCGCGCGCATATTGCCTGCGAAGAAGTGCGCAGCGCAGGCAAAAACGGCACTGGTAATGACGCGCGCTACTTCATTGCCAAACTGGGCGATGCTGATGCGGAAAAAGACGATTCACTTATCACTGAAGTCATCGAAAACACTTTGCGCAAAGATGGCTTCACACTGAAATATCAACCCTTCATCAGTTTGCAAGGGGATACCACCGAGCACTACGAGGCGCTGTTACATATGGCGCCCGATGAAGACGGCAAAACTATCGACAATAAAGAAATGTTCCGTGTACTTGGCAGCAACAATGAGCTGGGCAAAAAGATTGATCGCTGGGCAACCATCAATGCTGCTAAAGCTCTAGCAGCGCATCACGGCGCAGGGCACGACACCAATCTGTTGATCAACATCAGTGCAGCCACCCTGCGTGACGAAAGTTTCCCCGCATGGTTAAAAGTGGCGTTGAGCACTGCCAACATTCCAGCAAAATCTCTCATGCTGCAATTTTCCGAAACCGATGCAGCCAACTACCTCACGCACGCCAAAACTTTCTGCGACGCCATGAGTGACCTCAATATCCGTTGCAGCATTAAACACTTTGGCTGTTCACTAGATCCGTTTAAAACACTGGCGCACCTGAATGTAGAAATGGTAAAAATTGATGGCTCATTCGCCAACGACATTCAGCACAAAAACGAAAAAACAGATACGCTCAAAGAGCTGATCACAAAGCTCAATGAAACAAGAAAAACTTCCATCGTGCCTTATGTAGAACAAGCATCACTGATGGCCACGCTGTGGCAGTCAGGCGCACACTTTATTCAAGGCAACTATGTGCAAGCACCGCGCGAAAAAATGGATTATGTCTTTGAGGAATAAAAAAGGCGCTGATCTCAGCGCCCTGTAATATTGCCCAACATGGTGCGCCAGTTCCAAGTTTCCTTAAGGTAACTGTCGCGCACTTCGGCGATATCAATATCAAAAGCGCCCGGCTCTAGGTCTTTCACAATTTCGATGGCTTTAATAGAACTAGTTGGTTGACCGCGTTTTTCTGCTTTGCGCAATTTCTCTGAAAAATCTTCAAACAAATCAAGAATCGCAGGCTCTTTGAGTCTGTTTTTATCCTTATCAACAACGATAGCCACTTTAGGTTTCAGGCGCCGCGCAAAAGTTTGTTCCACCACAACAGCCACTTCACCGGTATTCAGCTCAATCAATGTGCCAGTAGGATAAATCCCCAGCGCCTGAATAAACTGCACTACCAGCTCTTCTTGAAACTCAATGTTGCGCATGTCATACAGCTTTGCCATAGCCTTTGAAGGTGCCAATGGATACTTACTATTACGCGGATTTGTCACCGCGTCGTAAACCGTAACAATGCCGGCCACTTTGGCTAAGAAAGGAATTTTGTCGCCAATCAAACCCTGAGGGAAACCTGAGCCATCAAAACGCTCGCAGTGATTGCGCACAATATGAATAATTTCAGCGGGCACCCCTGGGGTTGTACGCAAAATCTCAACGCTGTGTTCAATAAATTTTTTATATTCTGTTTGTTGCTCTGGTGTGCGTTCCTCTTCTGGAATCACCAACAACTGCTCAGGCAACTTCACCTTGCCGACATCTTTCAACAAGCACGCTGACACCAGCGCATTCATTTCTTTTTTATCAAGACCGATGTGCCGGCCAAATACGCCGGCCCACACCGCCGAGCGCACGATATGACCGTAAGTAAACTCATCTTTATCCCGTATGCGCGACAGCCATGAAAACGCATCAGGGTTGCGCACAACGGAGTCAACTACCTGACTCGCCAACTGTGTCGCTTTTTTGACTTCTACAACTCCACCTTGGCTCACCCCACTCATTATTTCATTGAGATTGGCCTTGATATCACCATGCAGTTTTTCTGCCGCTACATTTTCTTTTTTCAGCGCAACTGGATCACTGTAAAAATTATGGCGCAATTTAAGTGGCGCAGCCGTGATCTGCTGGCGCTGTCTTGCCTCAGCCGCATCGGCAGCACCGCCACCACCTTTCTTTTCTATCGTGGAATGTTTAACCGCAACCGGCTGCTTGCCGCGCTGCACATCAATCAACACATATTTGCAGTACAAACGCAGTTGATCGATTTCATCCGGCTGACGAATGAAAAAACCCTGCAATGGAAAAGGCGTTTGCGACCAAGGTCTATCCAACCCTGATACATACATGCCAATGATCAGCTCATTGACATCAACTTTAACCTGTTTAATCCCAGACACGCTGAACTCCCTTGAGATCGCCTGTTCTTCGTTGTTTCTGCAGCCAATTTACCGTTTTTCCACGACACTGCAAAGCCTTTAACGGCACTAAATACTTATTTTTGTTGAGAAAATTCGTGAACCGCATCAATAAAACACCCAGCGTGCTCCGGCAACACATCCGGCGTTATCCCATGTCCCAGATTAAAAACATGTCCTGGATGCGATCCAAAGCTCTCAAGGATGCGCTTCACCTCTACTCGGATGGCTTGTGGTGATGCGCGTAGGATTGCTGGATCCATATTGCCCTGTAATGCGACTTGGCTACCAACGCGCTGATGAGCGCGGCCGATATCGACCGTCCAATCCAAACCTAAAGCGTCGCAACCCGATTCAGCCATAGCCTCCAACCACTGCCCGCCACCCTTGGTAAACAGAATCACCGGCACCTTGCGTCCTTCACGCTCTCGCTGTAACTGCTTAACCACGCGGCTCATGTATGCCAGTGAAAACTCTTCATAAGCAGCGTGACTTAATGCACCGCCCCAAGTATCAAAAATCTGCACCGCCTGCGCACCTGCGGCAATCTGTGCATTGAGATAAGCGGCCACTGAGTCTGCCAATACCGCCAATAACTGATGCATTAACGCTGGTGTGTCATACAGCATTTTTTTCGCGTGCACAAAATCGCGACTGGAACCACCTTCTATCATGTAAGTTGCCAGTGTCCATGGGCTGCCAGAAAAACCGATCAAAGGCACTGCACCATTCAATTCACGGCGAATCAACTTCACCGCATCCAACACATACGGCAAATCTTTTTCAGGCTTGATAACCGACAACTGCGCTACATCATTTTCTGTACGCACCGTTTTACGAAAACGCGGACCTTCGCCCTCCTCAAAAAACAAACCCAAACCCATTGCATCGGGGATGGTGAGAATGTCTGAAAACAGAATTGCAGCATCTAACGCATAGCGACGCAAAGGCTGTAAAGTCACCTCGCATGCCAGCTCTGGATTCATGCACAGCGCAAGAAAATCTCCCGCCTGTGCGCGTGTCGCGCGGTACTCCGGCAAATAACGGCCAGCCTGACGCATCATCCACACTGGTGTCATATCCACGGGCTGGCGCAATAAAGCGCGCAAAAAACGATCATTCTTTAATTCAGTCATCACAATACGCTCAATACGCTCAATACGCTCAATACGCTCAATACGCTCAATACGCTCAATACGCTCAATACGCTCAATACGCTACTAAAAAAATAAGGCCGCAGTCAGCGGCCTTTGTACAAGAGCTGGCGAAGAAATACTAGCGCGGCAGCTCTGAAGAACCCATCAAGAATGCATCGACTTCTCGCGCACATTGACGACCTTCACGAATAGCCCACACCACCAGCGACTGCCCGCGACGCATATCACCTGCAGCAAACACCTTCTCTACCGAAGTTTGATAGCAACCCTGCCCATCCGTTGTGGCTTTAACATTGCCGCGCGCATCTTTTTCTACACCAAATGCATCAACGACCGCTGCTACTGGTGCAACAAAACCCATTGCCAACAAAATTAAATCTGCTTTGATTTCAAATTCAGAATTGGGCACTTCTTCCATTTTGCCGTCTTTGAATTCAACGCGGCAGGCAATGATTTTTTCTACTTTGCCATCTTTACCTTCAAAGCGTTTGGTAGAAACCGCCCAATCGCGCTCACAGCCTTCGTCATGTGAAGTGGATGTGCGCAATTTCATTGGCCAGTAAGGCCACACCAGCGGTTTATTTTCTTGCTCTGGTGGTTTTGGCATCACTTCCAGCTGTGTAACACTGACAGCGCCGTGGCGGTTGGATGTGCCCACACAATCGGAGCCGGTATCGCCACCACCGATGACCACCACATGCTTGCCGGTTGCGAGAATTTGCTGCGGCACCGCATCGCCAGCATCCACTTTATTTTGTTGTGGCAAAAACTCCATCGCAAAATGAATGCCTTGCAATTCACGACCTGGAGCTGGCAAATCGCGCGGCATCTCGGCTCCGCCCGCCATAATCACCGCATCAAAATCTTTCTGTAACTGCCCTGGAGAAATCGTCTCTTTTGACCAATTATTCACGATGCTCGGAAAATCTTTACCAATCATCACGCCGGTGCGAAAAGTTACGCCTTCGGCTTTCATCTGCTCCATACGGCGATCAATGACGGATTTTTCCATTTTGAAGCCTGGGATGCCGTAACGCATTAAACCGCCTATGCGATCGTTTTTTTCAAACACAGTGACAGCATGACCTGCGCGCGCCAACTGTTGTGCCGCTGCCAATCCCGCTGGCCCGGAACCAACCACAGCAACTTTTTTACCTGTTTTATGAGCAGCAGGCTGCGGAACTACCCAACTGTTCTCCCAACCCTTTTCAGCAATAAATCGCTCAATAGATTTGATGCCAACCGGATCGCGATTCACATTCAGCGTGCACGCCGCTTCGCAAGGCGCAGGACAAATGCGACCCGTAAATTCAGGGAAGTTATTCGTGGAGTGCAGCGTATTCAGTGCTTGCTGATAATTGCCTTTGTAAACCAAGTCATTCCAATCAGGAATGATGTTGTTAACAGGACAGCCGGTGGTGCAAAACGGTGTGCCGCAATCCATACAACGCGCCGCTTGCACGGTCGCTTTTTCATTTGTCATAGGAATGACAAATTCTTTGTAATGCTTCAATCGTCCTGCAACATCGGCGTATTCGTCTTTTTGACGATCAAACTCCATGAAACCTGTCACTTTACCCATACTAAAAACCTCTATACCCAAATTAGATTCTGATTGCGTGTTAATGACTCAAGCAGAAACCCTTGGCTTTTACGCAGCCACGCTGGCAGCCGCATTAATTTCGCGCAATGCGCGGCGATATTCATCAGGAAACACTTTTACAAACAATTTACGGCTGTTATCCCAATCTTTAAGGATTGCCTGCGCGCGTTCGCTGCCAGTGTATTTCGCGTGACGCTCTACCAAACTTTTTAACAACGCTTCATCTTCAACGCCTTGCCCACCGCGTTGCTCGCTGTGCCACATCGCGCGCTCGACTTGTTTGTCCTGTTCGGCCACTGTTAATACTGGCTCAAGTTTCACCATATCCATATTGCACTTGCTGGCGAAGTTACCTGCCGGGTCATACACATACGCGATACCGCCCGACATACCCGCTGCAAAATTGCGGCCCGTGTCACCCAACACAACCACCGTACCGCCGGTCATGTATTCACAACCGTGATCGCCCACACCTTCAACTACCGTTGCAGCACCAGAATTGCGCACAGCAAATCGTTCGCCCGCTACGCCGCTAAAAAACGCTTCACCGGCTATCGCGCCGTACAACACGGTGTTGCCGATGATCATATTTTCAGATGCTGTACCGCGAAAATCTTTGCTAGGACGAACGATTACACGACCACCGGACAAACCTTTGCCCACATAGTCATTACCTTCACCCACCAAATCCAGCGTGATGCCGTGCGCCAAAAATGCAGCAGCGGACTGACCGGCTGTGCCGTTCAACTCGATATGAATAGTGTCACTCGGCAAACCAGCATGACCATAGCGTTTCGCCACTTCACTGGAAAGCATCGTGCCCACGGTGCGATTTAAGTTTTTCACCGGTGAAGTGAAAGAAACTTTGGTGCCTTTCTCCAACGCTGCTGCAGATTTTGCAATCAATTCGTTATCGAGAGCCTTATCAAGACCGTGATCCTGATTTTCTACATGATAGCGTTCAGACACATCCGTCACTTTAGGCTGATACAGCAACTTGCTGAAATCCAAACCTTTGGCTTTCCAGTGTGTGATCGCTTTCGATTTATCTAACAAGTCTGCACGACCAATCAAATCATCAAACTTGCGAATACCCAACTGCGCCATGATTTGACGCGCTTCTTCTGCCACAAAGAAGAAATAATTCACCACATGTTCAGGTTTACCTGCAAACTTTTTACGCAACACAGGATCTTGCGTGGCCACACCCACAGAACAAGTATTGAGATGGCATTTGCGCAACATGATGCAGCCTTCCACCACGAGTGGCGCGGTGGCAAAACCCACCTCATCCGCGCCTAACAATGCCGCAATTACTACATCGCGCCCAGTTTTCATTTGACCATCAGCCTGCACACGAATGCGGCTGCGCAAACCATTGAGCACCAAAGTCTGCTGCGTTTCAGAGAGGCCCAACTCCCACGGCGCACCTGCGTGCTTCACAGAGGACAGCGGCGATGCACCCGTCCCGCCATCGTGACCAGCGATAACCAAGTGATCCGATTTCGCTTTTGCCACACCGGCAGCCACAGTTCCGACGCCCACTTCCGCTACTAATTTCACGGAAATATCAGCGCGCGGATTCGCATTCTTCAAATCGTGAATCAACTGCGCCAAATCTTCGATGGAGTAAATATCGTGATGCGGCGGCGGAGAAATCAAACCCACACCGGGCACAGAAAAACGCAGTTGCGCGATGTATTCCGAAACTTTTCCGCCTGGCAGCTGACCGCCTTCACCCGGTTTTGCACCTTGCGCCATTTTGATTTGAATTTGATCGGCAGAATTTAAGTATTCTGCTGTCACACCAAAACGACCAGCCGCGACCTGTTTGATGCGCGAACGCAGAGAGTCGCCAGCTTGCAATGGAATATCAGCAACAATTCTGTCGCTGCCAATAACCGAAGCAATGGTGTCGCCGTCTTTAATTGCCACGCCTTTTTGTTCGTTGCGATAACGCAGCGGATCTTCACCACCCTCACCCGTATTTGACTTACCACCGATACGGTTCATCGCAACCGCCAAAGTGGTGTGCGCTTCGCTGCTGATTGAGCCCAGCGACATTGCACCGGAGGCAAAACGCTTCACGATTTCTTTTGCTGGCTCCACTTCCTCTACAGGAATTGGCTGCGCTTTATCAAAACGGAATTCAAACAAGCCGCGCAAAGTCATGTGACGCTGACTTTGATCATTGATGATCTGCGCGTATTCCTTGTAGGTGCTGTAGCTATTGGTTTTGGTCGAATGCTGCAATTTTGCAATCGCATCAGGTGTCCACATGTGCTCTTCACCGCGCACACGGAAAGCGTATTCACCGCCTGCGTCCAGCATGGTAGCCAACACTTGATCATTGCCAAATGCCAGCTTGTGCAAACGAATAGCTTCTTCAGCAATTTCAAACAAACCAACGCCTTCCACATTGGATGGTGTGCCGGTGAAATACTTATCTACCAACGCACGATTCAAGCCGATTGCTTCAAAAATTTGCGCGCCGCAGTAAGACATATAGGTGGAGATGCCCATTTTGGACATGACCTTCATCAAGCCTTTACTGATGGCTTTTTTGAAGTTGTAGACTGCTTTTTCCGCCGTCAAATCACCCGGCAAACCACTCGCCAAATCTGCGAGCGTTTCAATCGCCAAATACGGGTGAACGGCTTCGGCACCGTAACCACCCAACAAAGCGAAGTGGTGTACTTCCTTAGCAGAACCGGTCTCTACCACCAAACCCGTTGCGGTACGCAAACCTTTTCTTACCAAGTGCTGATGAATCGCTGCTGTCGCAAGTAAGGCTGGAATCGCAACATGCTCTGCATCCATTTTGTGATCAGACACAATCAAAATATTGTAGCCATCTTTAATTGCATCCACCGCTTTTGCACACAGAGAAGCTAAGCGAGCTTCAACGCCTTCTTTGCCCCATGCAACGGGATAGCAAATATTTAATTCGAACGATTTAAAATTACCGCCCGTCAACGCATCAATACCACGAATGCGTTTCATGTCAGCCACATCTAACACAGGCTGCGATACTTCCAAACGCAACGGCGGGTTGATGTTATTGGTATCCAGCAAATTCGGTTTTGGACCAATAAAGGACACCAAGGACATCACCATCGCCTCACGAATCGGATCGATAGGCGGGTTGGTAACTTGTGCAAACAATTGTTTGAAATAGTTGTACAGCGGCTTCAATTTGTCAGACATCACGGCCAGTGGCGAGTCATTGCCCATTGAACCTGTCGCTTCTTCGCCATTCGCCGCCATCGTCGACAAAATGGTTTTGATGTCTTCTTGCGTATAGCCGAACGCTTGCTGACGATCCAACAAACTCACTGAAGTTTTTTCGGCCTCTGCAGCATCAGCAGCCTTCAATTCTTCCAATTTGATGCGGACAGAGTTGATCCACGCTTTGTAAGGTTTGGCGCTGGCGTAAGTATCTTTCAGCTCTTTATCGCCGATGATGCGCCCTTCTTCCAAATCAATCAGAAACATTTTTCCTGGCTGCAAGCGCCATTTTCTGTTGATTTTCGCATCGGGAATTGGCAGCGTGCCAGACTCCGATGCCATCACCACCAAATCATCATCGGTGACGATAAAACGCGCCGGACGCAAACCGTTGCGATCCAAGGTGCCACCGATGTAACGACCGTCCGTAAACGCCAGCGCCGCAGGGCCGTCCCACGGCTCCATCATGGCTGCGTGATATTCATAAAATGCGCGACGGTTTTCATCCATCAGCGTGTGATTTTCCCACGCCTCTGGCACCATCATCATCATGGCTTGCGCGATGGGGTAACCCGCCATTACCAGCAACTCCAGCGCATTATCAAAACACGCCGTATCGGACTGCCCTTCATAAATCAGCGGAAACAATTTTTGCAAATCGTCGCCCAACACGGTGGATTTCATCACGCCTTCGCGCGCGCGCATCCAGTTGAAATTGCCTTTTACAGTATTGATTTCACCGTTGTGCGCAATCATGCGATACGGGTGTGCCAACGGCCATTCAGGGAATGTGTTGGTAGAGAAGCGTTGATGCACCAAAGCCAATGCAGAAACACAGCGCGGATCCTGCAAATCTTTGTAATAAACGCCTACTTGGTTGGCTAAGAGCAGGCCTTTATAAACCACGGTGCGCGCAGACATAGACGGCACAAAAAACTCTTTGCCATGACGCAAATTCAATGACTGAATTGCATGGCCCGATGATTTACGGATCACATACAACTTGCGCTCCAGCGCGTCAGTCACCAACACATTTTGGCTGTGGCCGATAAAAATTTGACGGATAACCGGCTCTTTGGCGCGCACAGTCGGTGACATAGGCATACCCATATCCACCGGCACATCACGCCATCCCAAAATAATTTGCCCTTCATTGCGAACGGCGCGTTCGATTTCTTGTTCACAGGCAATACGCGAGGCTGATTCTTTGGGCAGAAACACCATGCCCACGCCGTACTCACCGGCAGGCGGCAGCGTTACGCCTTGTTTCGCCATTTCTTCGCGGTAAAACTGATCTGGAATTTGAATCAGAATGCCCGCGCCGTCACCCATCAGAGGATCAGAACCTACGGCACCACGGTGCTCAAGGTTTTCCAGAATTTGTAAGCCCTGCTCAATAATAGAATGACTCTTTTGGCCTTTTATATGAGCGACAAAACCGATACCACAGGCATCGTGTTCATTGGACGGGTTGTATAAACCGCGCGCACGCATAACTGTTCTCCGCTACTAACTAGAGTGGTTTGAAACATTGCTGGGAAGGCAAGGGGGGAGCGATTCTAGCGAAAAACCCCACCCCTTGTGAAGAAAAAAGTGCCGGAAAACCAGCCTATTGCGCGAAAACCTCGCCTTGTTTGCGCACCCACGGCTTCACGCCCTTTTTTAGGGCGTCAGGCAACCGAGATTGTGCACTCTGTGCCTCCTGCTTGGTGGCAAAAGAACCATAAACCAAGATAAACCACGGTTTGCCGTCCTTGGTGGTTTTGTGAACGGTGCTAGGCGTTGCTGCAGGCAATTGCGCTCTAATGCGTTCGACGCTGGATCCATTAAAAGCTGCAATCAACTGCACCGTGTAATTATCTGGCTTTGCCTTCCACTTCATCGTACCGGATTTGCTGGGCTTGGGTGCGACCGAGCTAGGCCGCTCATTGGTGACTGCGGTTGTTGCCACCTTCTTGGGTGCCACTTGTTTAACCTCTGCTGGCTTTACATCCACTTTAGGTGGCTCGACTGACTTTGGCTCTGCGCGTTCCGGCTGAACAGCTGGCTCAGGCACCTGAGCACTCGATACAGGAGGCTGCGATGTAATTGGCACAGGCTGACTGACCGACGGCAACACAGCCGGCTCGGCGCTAACTGACTGCGCCACCACTGGCGATGGAGATTGAGCCACACTTGGTTGAGCATCATTACCAGTGCGACTCACGAGCCATAAAAGCCCTCCCAAACAAACACAAGCCACAATCAACAGCGGCAACATTGGGGTTCGATTCTTACTGCGCCGCGCCGTAACGGGTGAATATTCACGCCAATTTTCAGCCGTCAACGCACTGGATGTTTCTTCCATCAACTGACGATCAACATCACCGGCAGCATCGTCAGAAACAAAAGGCTCTTTTCTGGAAGGATAATTGCTCAAATTGCGCTACCGCCCTGCATCTCGACACGCATCAATTGCCTGCTTGATTTGATCGACAGACACAGAATCTTTAATCACTGCCGTGCCGACAGCTTCTAGTAAAATCAAGCGCAAGCTACCGTCTAAAATTTTCTTGTCGCGCTGCATGAAATCAATAAATGTATCCGCCGTCATGTTAGCGGGAGCAGATGTCGGCAAACCAAATTGTTCAATGATGGCGCGTACAGCATCACTATCAGTTTGTGAGAGCAATCCCAATCGCACCGACAGCTCAGCAGCAATTACCGAACCAATGGCAATCGCCTCGCCATGTAAAAAGCCTGTGTAATTTTGCCAAGCTTCAATAGCATGTCCAAATGTGTGGCCGTAATTCAACAACGCGCGCACACCTGTTTCTTTCTCGTCCACTGCAACAATATTGGCTTTATTGCGACAAGAACACTCAATCGCGTAAACCAAAGCCTCAGAGTCTCGCTGCAACAAACGATCCACATTCTGCTTGAGCCACTCAAAAAAAGCGCTATCGTTAATCAAGCCATATTTAATCACCTCTGCCAAACCCGAGCGGTACTCTCGATCTGGCAAGGTGCTCAATGTGTCCACATCAATCAGCACGCACTCAGGCTGATGAAAGGCTCCGATCATGTTTTTTCCCAGCGGATGATTCACGCCAGTTTTCCCTCCCACTGAAGAATCAACCTGCGCCAATAAAGTGGTGGGGATTTGAATAAAAGCTACACCGCGTTGATAGCACGCCGCCGCGAAGCCAGTCATATCACCGACTACGCCACCACCCAACGCTATTAGCGTTGTTGTTCTGCTGTGCTTTTCGCCAATCAATGCATCAAAAATAAGATTCATTGTTTCTAGATTCTTGTGCTTCTCACCATCAGGAAGCACAACGGCATGACAACGCAATCCAAAAAATAGTTGCTTCACTTTTTCTAAATATAGAGGCGCGATACGGTCATTCGTGACGATCAGAACCTGCTTAGCAACCAGATGAGACAGCAGGCGGGATGCATCGTCCAATAGCCCGCTTCCAATGTAGATGGGGTAAGACCTGTTACCTAGCGCAACAGAGAGAGTTTTCACAGCACACACCAATTACGACAAAAATGCGTCAGCAATTATAGTGCAAGCGATATAAACGAATAACCTCGCGCACCACATGGCGCATAGGCTTTGCACTGGTCTGCACCACACAGCTGGCCACATCCATGTATAAAGGCTCTCGCTCTGCCATAATTTTCTGCAAAACTTCACGGGGGTTGCCATTTCTCAGCAACGGACGCTTCTTGTCCCGCCCCACCCGCTGCACTAACTGCTGCAATTCCGCTTTCAAATAAACACAGAAGCCGGCTGTTTTTATGATCTTGCGATTGGCTTCAGACAAAACGATTCCACCACCCGTTGCGATCATCTGCCCTGACTGAGCTGCAATATCTTCTAGGGCACGCGACTCGCGCAAGCGAAATCCAGCTTCGCCTTCAACATCAAAAATCCAAGGAATATCAGCGCCGGCGCGCAACTCAATTTCCCTATCAACATCAATAAACTTTAAATGCAGCGCATCAGCCAATGCCCTTCCTACTGTAGTCTTGCCGACCCCCATGGGGCCGACAAGATACACATTTGGCAAACTGATATCTGGAGAACCTACAACTGCCTGATTAACACTTTCGGACATTAACGCTTATCAGCAAGAGGATCCTGCAGCAAGCGCGGGGTTACGAAGATCAACAATTCTGTTTTGGTATCACTTTGTGAGGTGTTTCTGAAGAAGCGCCCTACCAGTGGCAAGTCACCCAAGAATGGGATTTTCTTCACCTGGTCAACCTTTTCATTCTCAAAAATACCACCCAGTACAACTGTTTCGCCGTTGTTAACCAAAACGCGTGTGGTCAATTCCGTAGTAGCAATAACAGGAATACCCGCAACAAAACTTTCAATGCTATCTTTGTTGATAACCAAATCCATGATAATGCGATCATCTGGCGTAATTTGTGGAGTAACCTCCAATTTCAGTACTGCTTCTTTGAACGATGTAGTGGATGCACCGCTTGAGCTCGCTTCTTGATAACCAATTTCTTGACCGCTCTTAATTACTGCTTTTTGCTTATCGCCAGTAATTACTTTTGGCTGCGAAACCACTTCGCCTTTGCCTGTTTTTTCCAATGCCGAGAGCTCAACAGCCAACCAGCCATCATTGCCCAGCAAACCGATTGAAAACGAGCCTGGATCGCCTTCTTCTGGCTTGGCGCGCATATCAACAACCATGGAATCTGCACCTGTGGGCGTGCTGATAAGATCAAGGTCACTTGGCTTGATATACGAACCAGATTTATCGCCTCTGTTTCTAAATAGGGCATTATTGCCACTCAACACATTATTAATAGACCCATTAACAAAAGTATCTTTTGCACTCAGATCCAAGCCCCACATCACACCCAAGTCTTCACGGAAGCCAGAAGTTGCCTTCACAATGCGCGCTTCGATAGATACTTGGCGCACCGGGATGTCAATGCGTTTGATGTAGTCACGAATCTGTTGAATTTTGGCTTCTGTATCGTGGACTGTAATCGAGTTAGTTCTACTGTCGAGCGTAGCCGAGCCTCGTGATGACAACAAACTCTCTGCTGACATTCCATCGGCGCTTGCACCGCCCGATTTTTCAAATAGCTTATAAACATCCTTAGCATCTGCGTACAAAATCTGCAAAAACTCGGTGCGTATCGGTGCAAGTTCACGCATTTGCTTCGCTGTTTGAATTTCTTCACGCTCACGCGCAGCAATTTCAGCTGCCGGTGCAACCATCATGACATTACCGACTTCACGCTTATCAAGACCTTTTGTCTTCAACACCAAATCCAAGGCCTGATCTGAAGGTACATTATCAAGACGGAGCGTAATTTTCCCTTCTACTGTGTCACTTGCCACCAAGTTCTTATCGGTGAAATCGGCAATTAACTGCAATACAGAGCGCACTGGAATATCTTGGAAGTTAAGTGATAATCTCTGGCCAATATAAGTAAACTTCTGCGCACGCTCTTCCTGTTCCTTCTCAGACAATTGCTTAACACTGATTACATACTGATTGTCTGTTTGGTACGCCATGTAATCGTAGTTGCCGGTTGAATTGATAGTGAATACGGCATCACCACCACTAACATCAGATGATATTGATTGCACCGGCGTCGCGAAATCCACCACATCCAGCTTTCTTCTCAGTGACGCAGGTAACTGCGTGCCGCCAAAATTAACAGTAATTTTGCCGCCTGTGTCTTCAACACCTACATTGACATTAGAGTCTGTCATCGAAATAACAACTTTACCTTCGCCGTTTTCACCACGGCGGAAGTCGACATCTTTTATTGCAGAACCATATGCCGAGTCATCTGAAGTGATTCTCTCAGCCAAGCTGACGCCTTTTTTACTAACCTCCTGAATTTCGCTCTTACCAACGGTCATGATGAAGCTGCTGCCTTCAAACCGTGTTTTATAGGTCTCCAATTGCGTCATATTCAAAATCAAACGCGTTCTTCCACCATCAGACAATACATTGGCACTCTTAGCGCTACCAAAAGAGAGTGGGTATTTTTTCTCTTTCAGCGCACTTTCAACACCTTCAAAGTCCATGACAACGCGTGCCGGCTTATCAATGTTGTAGCCCTTTGGCTCTGACGGCTTAACATCAAAGTCCATCTTTACTTCAAATCTGTCACCAGGCAGTGATGCAAATGAAATATTTTGTAATGTTGTGGCTTGTGCAGCCACAGCCAAGAAAGAAAAAAGAATTGGCGAAGTTGCCACCAGGATTTTTTTCATATTTTTCACAAGTCCACCCCTTTCCTTTCCAGTTGTATTTAACTGATGTGTCATTTTATTTACCCGGATCAATTATTGTTCTGCGGATTCGCGCAATTGCAGTGTCTTAGGACGCTCTACCCACAAGTTATCGCCACTAGGCACAATCTCTTTTATATCAATGCGTCCATTATCAATATGGAATATTTTCCCGTGGTTACGCCCCATGTAGTTACCCACTTGCACACGATGAATGTTAGATGTTCCATCGTCCACCAAACCCCATATCACGCCATCTTTGGTAACTGTGCCGACCATAGTTATTGAGCTGATATTGTATTGCTCAAGATATTCTTTAGGGCGAAGCTCATCTGGCTTAATAAGCGCACCACCAGTTACTTTGCCACCTTCAATCTCTATTTCAACTAGTGCTTGTGGCTTTTCAAATGGGCTACGCTTTCCAGCCGCCTTATACACAAAAGTGTCAAACTGAGGGAATGTAGGAATTGGCTCAATAGGCGGCACAGGTCTCAACCGCACCTCTTGCATATAGTTTTCAAGGTCAGACATTCCGCTGTCGCCGCATCCTGCAAAAAGCAGCGGAAGACACAGCGCCGCACAGAATTTTACTCCCACTTTTTTTGCGCCACTCATTTTCATTTGCCACCAGCCTTGCCTTTCTTGGCAGCTTTTTTGTTGGCAACAGCCTTAGCACCAGCATCACTACTAGATGACACATCGCCATATCTGTAAGTTTTTGCAGTAATCGTCATCGCAAGTTCTTCGCTATTACGGGCATCATCGTTATTTTGGTTTTTAGACTTGCCGCCATCCGTCGCGCCTTTAGTGGAGCCAGCAGGAGCAATCACAAAATCATGCAGGGTTACAATCCGTGGCAAGCCCGCAATTCCACTGACAAATGTTGCAAAGTCATGATATCCACCACTCACCTGGATATCGATTGGCAATTCCACATAAAAATCCGCTTTTTTCTCTGGCAATAACTTAATAGCATCAATATTGAGTCCACTGGTCTGCCCTGTATTGGAAATATCATCCAACAATCCAGGTACTTCCGTATCCTTGGGCAGCTGTAAAACCAGCGCCTCAAATGACTCCTTCATTTCTTTCATTTGCGCCCTATACGCCTCCAAATTAGAGGCTTCTTGCACTCTGCTTTCAAAACTAGCGCGCAGTGTTGCCTCTTTTTGCACCTCTTGACTCAGCACATTAGACTGATCGCGCAGAACAAGCTGATATGAAAGAATAACAACAATAACCGCGGTAAGTGCCCAGCAGACAATTTTGACAGGCAGAGGCCATGCCCCCATATTCTCCGGATCTAAGTTACTGAAATCGTTCTGCAGTTTTTCTAGGCTATTTTGGAGTGACATTTATTTTTCACCCTCTTTTTTTGCGTTAGCTTTTTGATCACTTTCCGGCAACACAACATCAACACTGATATCGAAGTCCGTTCCCTGATCACCAAATGATGGGTTGGCTTGCACCTTAGTCAACACAGAGCTCTTTAACCATTTTGAATTATTCAAGTCACGCATCAAAGTCGACACCCTGTTGTTTGACTCCGCTGTGCCACTGATAAGAATTTTGTCTCCTTTGCGCTCTGCACGCTTAAAGAAAACGCCATCTGGCAACTTACCAACCAACTCATCAAATATATGCACGATTAATGGTCGATTTCCCTGCAAGCTCTGGATAACTTTCATCCTATCAATCATGTCGTTACGCTGTTTTTTTAACTCGTCAATCTCAGTGACTTTTTTATCAAGTAACGATATTTCGGCTTGAATTTTTGCGTTACGCTCCTTTTGAAAATCTATCAAGCTGGCGACCGTCATATACCAAACTGCGAAAACAAGCAGCCCGACAACCGCGCTTGCTCCCAACACAGCAAGAAACTCTTTCTTTCTTTGCTCCCGCAGCTCAGCGCGCCAAGGAAGCAGGTTAATTTTTGTGGCCATCAGTCAAAACTCCTTAGAGCCAAACCTGTCGCAATCATCAAGGCAGGTGCGTCGTTGCTCAAATCAACTGGATTGATACGGGATGCTACCGACATATTGGCAAATGGATTTGCCACGGTAGTTGGCGTCCCTAATTTGTCCTGCACCAAATCACTGAGACCCTCCATAGAAGCCACGCCTCCAGCCAGAACGATGTAATCCACCTCGTTAAAGTCGCTGGAAGAAAAGAAAAATTGCAGCGAGCGTGTAATTTGTTGCACCACTGCGTCTTTGAATGGCTGCAGCACTTCGCTCTCGTAATCATCAGGCAAGCCTCCTTGTTTCTTGGCAAGCCCCGCTTCCTCATTGGACAAGCCGTAACGGCGCTGAATTTCTTCGGTTAATTGCTTGCCACCAAACAACTGTTCGCGCGTGTAAATAATTTTGCCGCCATGCAACACATTCAATGTCGTCATGGTTGCACCGACATCCAAAATGGCAACGACAGAATCCTCGCCTCCACCCAACTGAGGCAGGATCAAGGAAAATGCTCGCTCCATTGCGTAAGCTTCAACATCTACAACAGAAGCGATAAGTTCGGCATCTTCAATGGCTTCTTTACGGCTATCGACATTTTCACTGCGGCACGCTGCCAACAGTATCTCAACACGATCCGCTTGACCCGGCACAGCACCAATGACTTCGAAGTCCAATGCCACCTCATCAATGGGATAGGGGATATATTGGTCAGCCTCCATGCGAATCTGGATATCTAGAGCATCTCCATCCAATCCGGCAGGCATTTCAATAATCTTGGTGATAACCGCAGAACCTGCAACAGCAACGGCCGCATGCTTCAGCTTGGTCTTAGATTGTTGAACAGCTCGGCTGATGGCATCAGCAACAGCGTCCTGTTCTGCTATATTCTTCTCTACTACCGCGCTGGGAGGGAGCGGCTTAACGCTGTAACTCTCAACGCGATAACCTGCGGCGCTACGGCTCAGTTCCAACAGCTTCACTGAAGTCGAACTTACGTCCAATCCCAGCACGGGTGGTTGTTTTCTTTGGAAGAGTCCTGAAATAGCCATTTTCCTATTCGCATCCGATACTTACGACGAGGTGATGCTACATTACTTTAACTAAGGTCTGCAAGCACCCAAACTGATACCTAATTCACAAAATCACACTTATAATGCACATCTTGCCATACAAACTCACCAATCAACAGCAACCCATTGATTCAAAAGACTTTTAATGCGATTTCTTCTCTGGCTAATCCGAGCCATTCTACTGAGTATTCTGCTTGTTTTAGCCGCTGGAACAGCTGTTATCAGTGGCTTTGCCCTCTATTTAGGTCCTCAACTGCCCAAAATAGACAGCATTCTCGACCTAAAACTGCAAACTCCACTCAAAATTATTAGTAGCGACGGTTTGCTGTTGGGCGAATTCGGCGAAATGCGCCGAGAGCCATTGCCCTATTCCGCTCTTCCTTCTTCTTATGTCAATGCTGTATTAGCGGCTGAGGACGACCGTTTCTTTACGCACGGCGGTGTGGATCCTACAGGCTTGGCTCGTGCGGCTACAGAATTAATTAAAACGGGGCATATTCGCTCTGGCGGTAGCACAATTACCATGCAGCTAGCGCGTAATTTTTTTCTTAGCTCTGAAAAGTCTTTTATCCGTAAATTCAATGAAATTCTTCTCTCTATACAACTGGAGAGAACGCTACAGAAAGAGCAAATCTTTGGCCTGTATGTCAACAAAATTTATCTAGGCCACAAAGCTTACGGCGCACAATCTGCAGCATATGTTTACTACGGGAAAACACTGGATCAGCTATCCCTTGCGCAATGGGCAATGCTAGCAGGGCTTCCTAAAGCACCGTCCAAATACAACCCGCTGGTGAATCCTGAACGCGCACTCATTAGACGCAACTGGATTTTAGGGCGCATGCTATCTTTGGGTTATATCGACAAGGCTGCCCACGATAAAGCGTTAGCCGAACCAGAAACCGCTAGCTATCACGGCTTAAAAACAGACATTGATGCGCCGTATATCGCGGAAATGGCTAGACAATTTGCAGTAGAAAAACTCGGCAACGAAGCTTACAACGGGGGATATATCGTACGCACTACGGTTGATTCTCGCTTGCAGCTAGAAGCACAAAAAGCTGTTTGGAATGGTGCTGTTGATTACGACAAACGCCACGGCTATCGCGGCGCCGAAAAGCATTTTCCCACACCACCGTTACCTGCAAAACAAATGCCCAGCTATTGGGCTGTTGTGCTGAGAGACTACGGCAAAGTGGGTGACCTTGAGCCTGCGATTGTCGCCAGTATTCATAAATCTTCTCTCACACTTGTATTGTCCAATAATCGCAGCGTCACACTTAACTGGAGTGCAGCAGGGGCGAAACGCTTGCAGCCGTACAAATCTGAAAACTATGTTGCTCCTGCACCTAAAAACTTTTCAGAGGTATTTCAAGTCGGCGATCTTATTCGCCTACACAACACAGGAGAAGACAAATGGGAGATCAGTCAAATTCCTCGCATTCAAGCAACTCTGGCTTCCCTCAACAGTCAAACCGGCGCCGTTATTGCTCTATCTGGAGGCATCGACTTTGCCTATAGCAAATTCAATCGCGCAGTGCAGGCACTGCGACAACCCGGCTCCAGCTTTAAACCATTTATCTATTTAAAAGCACTAGAAAATGGTTATACGCCAGCAACACTCGTAGACGATTCTCCCATTGTCTTTCAGGAAGCTGGAATGTCAAAACCGTGGCGGCCAGCAAACCACGGCGGTACTTATCTTGGCATGATTCCGCTACGGCAGGCGCTGTATCAATCACGCAACATGGTAGCTATCCGTTTGTTGCAAAGTATCGGCGTGAAATCGCTGATCAATAGCTTGCCGCGATTTGGCTTTGATACGAAAAACATGGATCCAAACTTGTCCATCGCTTTGGGTTCTCATGCCTTCACCCCTCTCACCATGGCAACGGCATACACCGCACTTTCCAACGGCGGCTTCAAAGTGGAGCCTTTTTTAGTGCAGCAAATTGCGGACCCTAAAGGGAACATTATCTACCAACAAAAATACAAGGTAGTTTGCGCGGACTGTGCAGCGAACACGCAACCCAGCGCAGACGATATGACTGAACTCGCACCGCGTGTTATCGACGAACAAACTGCTTACATCATCGACAATATGCTGAAAGATGTTATTCGTCGCGGCACAGGGCATGCCGCTACTGCGCTCAATCGTTCTGACATTGCCGGCAAAACCGGAACAACTAACGGCCCTACCGATGTCTGGTTTGTCGGCTACAACCCTGCTATCACGACTGCTACATGGGTTGGGTTTGACGATAACACCATGTTGGGCAAACGCGAGTTTGGTGGCACTGCTGCGCTGCCTATCTGGATTTCATACATGCGCGAAGCACTGAAAGATCAGCCTGTGATTGAGCGCGCCATACCAACCGGCTTAGTCACAGTCAGAGCGCCTGCGAATGCGGAACAGCCTACGGATAACACTGAGGCTAATGGCGACTTTGAAATCTTTCGCGGCGACGAAATAGAAGATGGCGACTCTCTCAATGGAGCCGGGGAAGAAACATCTACAAGCAGCGATGACTACTTGTTTTAAGGTGTTTGTAAACGGATACGCTTTTGCCAGTTGATGCTGGATTGCACATAGTTTGGCAAACATTCCTCTGCACGATACCGCCATGACTGCTGAGATTTCGTTTGTGCCAGCTCTATCAAATCTTCTATTGATGTGCCGGCATGTGTCTGTTGTGTAACAGATAACCAAGCATCCCCAGCTAGCACCACACCTGAAGCTATTTGTTTACCCTGTGTCGTAAACTCATCTCGACTCATCAAACAATCGTCTTCCACGCGTTCTAGCGCACCGCCTTCCCTATAACGGAAACTGGCCCAGTAGACACCATTCATACGCGCATCGACCGCGACTTTAATCAAGGCGTCCTGAATAGCTGTATCCAAAGTTCGCATCGCTGCAAAAGCCAGCACCTCAAGCGCGGATAAAGACAGGAACGGAATTTGTAAACTGTAACTCAAGGACTGCAGCACACTGGCCGCAATGCGTATACCGGTAAACGACCCAGGACCTGCATTCCATACTAGCAACTGCAGATTCGACAGCTGTAATTCGGCTTCCTCTAGCAGCGTATCGATAGTGGCGAGTATGCAACGCGAATGCGACTGCGCTGATGATTCGGCATGCACAAACTGTCGACCATCTTGCCTGACGATGCCAACGCAACAATCTGAGCCGGTCGTATCAATCGCTAAAATGTTCAATCACTTTCTCTCACTTAAAAAAAACCCCCGGGGTTGCCGGGGGTCTTTTATCAGCCTTGATGTATTACTTCTTAGCTGCACGACGGCCTTTTTTAGCGCCGGCTTTTTTCTTGGCAGGCTTAGCTGCTTTAGCTTTCTTCGCTTTAGCTGGCTTAGCGGCTTTCTTAGCTGGCTTAGCTGCGGCCTTCTTAGCAGCCTTAGCTTGCTTTTTGGCAGCTTTAGCAGCTTTAGCAGCAGCTTTTCTAGCAGCTACTTTCGCTTTAGCTGCAGCTTTTCTCTCTGCAGCAGCTTTCTTAGCAGCAGCTTTCTTAGCAGCAGCTGCAGCTTTCTTAGCTGCTTTCTTGCTAGCTGAAGCCAGTTTCTTCTTATCAGCGGCAGCGCGTTTCTTCGCCCATTTAGCAACGAACTTTGCCTGTGCTTTTTGCAGGTCAGCTTCTGCCTTGGCAGCCAACTTGGCTTTCAGGGCGCTAACGATTGCTGAAGCAGACAACGCTTTAGCTGGTTTAGCGGCTACTTTGCGCTTTGCTGGAGCTTTCTTTTTTGACTTTGCCATGTTTCATTCCTCAATGGTTGGTAGTGTTAATAGTTTGGATACTACAAGCTCGTAACCACTCCCATACGGGCTTGACACAGATATTATTTTAATTTTTCAAGTTTTGCATCCACTCGGAACAGTTTTTTTGCTCAATCTAGGACTTTTTTTCATTTTTTTGGCAGTTTTTCCTAAAATGGTTCTTTCAAGCTTTTGTTTTTACTTTTTTGCGTCACCAAAACCGTATTCACTCGCGATCGCTTGCAACATTGCAATGTGCTCATCGGCATCATTAAGGCAATCAATGCGCGAAAAATATTCACCACCCGCTTCCATGAAACAGCGTCTGCTGCCGTGTTCTATTTCTTCCAGCGTCTCCAAACAATCTGCGGCGAACGCTGGACAGACAACATCAACGCGTCGATTTCCACTCGCCGGCAGTGATGCCAACACCTCATCTGTATACGGCTGCAACCATTGCGCACGACCAAAGCGCGATTGAAATCCGATACGCCACTGCTCGCTAGAAAGTCCTAATGCATTTGCGACGGCTTCCGCTGTGTACTTGCACTGTGCATAGTAAGGATCGCCACGATCAACACAAGCCTGCGGAATGCCGTGAAAAGAAAATAGCAGCACATCAGCTGCACCGTGCTGTGTGCGATGTTGGCGAATCGACTGCGCTAATGCAGCAATATAGTCCTCGCGATAACAATACTCTCTGACAATACGAACATCCGGCACATAGCGCTGCTGCGTAAATAACTCTGCTACCCGATCGTACACAGCGGCCGTTGTGGTAGCGGAAAACTGTGGGTACATCGGTAACACCAAAAACTGTTCAATGCCCTGCTGTCGTAAATCAGCAATACACTTCGCTATCGAAGGCTCGCCATAAACTGCCGCTGCACGCACAACAGTTTCTGTCGCGCTTAAAGTTTTTTGGAGCCGCTCGGCTTGGCGTTGCGTGATCACCGTGAGCGGTGAACCTTGTTCCGTCCATATCGACTGATACAACTTCGCCACGCGTCGACTGCGCAACGGCAAAATGACTGCTCTTAACAAAGGCAGCCAAAGCCAGCGTGGTATTTCTACCACGCGCGAATCAGAGAGAAAGGCATTGAGAAATTGCCGAATGGCAGAAGGCTCTGCTGCGCTAGGTGAGCCGAGATAAACCAGAATAACTGCGCGTTGTTTCACTGCAATGCGGCCAGCACGCGACGGCTGATTTCCTCCACGCTACCCACACCGGGCACATTGCGATAAACATTATCGCCGCCGTGTTGCTGATAGAAATCAACCAGTGGACGCGTCTGCTCGTGATACACCTGCAATCTTTTGCGAACTGTTGCTTCCGTGTCGTCTGCTCTTTGTATCAAGGCTTCGCCAGTAACATCATCCACGCCCACCACTTTCGGTAGATTATGTTCTATGTGATACACGCGTCCTGATGCTTCGTGCACACGGCGACCACTCAAACGACTGATGATGTCTTGATCAGGCACATCAATTTCAATCACGCGATCAATTTGCACTTCGGCGCGCTGCATGGCTTCGGCTTGCGGAATCGTGCGAGGAAATCCATCGAACAAGAAACCTTTTGCACAATCGGGTTGTGTAATGCGCTCTTTCACCAAGGCGATGATCAAATCATCCGACACCAAACCGCCGGACGCCATGATGTCTTTTACCTGCAAACCCAGCGCTGTGCCGGCGGCAACAGCAGCGCGCAACATGTCGCCGGTAGAAATCTGTGGAATCCCCATTTTCTCCATAATCAATTTTGCCTGTGTGCCTTTGCCGGCACCGGGCGCACCCAACAAGATAACTTTCATATTTTTACACTCCACTCACTTTGTGCCCGTTCAGGCTGTTAACTTAATGATGTTCAATACCTTACACAGCTGAATCTGCTTACTCAAGCAATCTACCAGCATTCAAAATGTATATATAAGAAGAAAGATCACACCTGTCTGCTAGCTTTGTACACATTGGGAATTTGATTGATTGCCTCTAGCAGACGACTCAACAACTGAAAGCTCTCCACTTCCAAGGTGATTTGCATTTCCACCAAATGTGTTTGTTGATCTGTCGCAGTGTCTAAACGAATGATATTGGCTGCTTCTTTATCTAACAGTGAGCAGATATCGCGCAACAAACCACGCCTGTCATAAGCGCGCACGACAATGGTGGCAGGAAATGTACTGCGGCGCGCACCACCCCAATTCACAGCCATAATTTGCTCTGGGTGATCCAACTGCATCTGCAAAGCCTGATCACAAGACTGTTGGTGTACAGAGACAACATTGTCCGCATCCATGACACCGACAACCGCATCACCTTCTGCCGGATTACAGCACGGCGCTAAACGCAAACTGTATCCTTCGGCACCCACAATGGAACGCGAGAGCGTTTCCATTTGTTCATCCCATCCCAACATCAATTCCGGCTGACTCATCACATTGCCGGAATGCATGGCAGCATCCAACACTGCCGTCATGCTGCATTCACCAGTACCGATGGCGATATACAAATCGTACAGATTTTTATGCCCCAGCGTGTGCGCGAGTGACTCTAAATCCAGCTGCGGTGATACCGCCAAACGCTGAAAAGCGCGATCCAAAATGGCGCGACCATTCTCCATATTCTCATCAGTCGCTTGCTGACGAAACCACTGCTGCACACTGGTGCGCGCACGCACGGTGCGTAAATATTCCAATCCAGAAGTGAGCCAATCGCGGCTGGGCGCTTCGCGTTTACCTGTAATAATTTCCACTTGATCGCCGGTGTGCAGCACTTGATACAGTGGCACGACGCGGCCATTCACTCGACAGCCACGACAGCGATGCCCAACCCCCGTATGAATGTGATACGCGAAATCTAAAGCGGTAGCGCTGCTTGGCAGATCAATGACATGCCCTTCTGGCGTGAATACATAAATGCGGTCCTCGACAACACTGGTGCGCAGCTCTTTAACCAAATCCAAATTGCCGCCGGTTTCTTCGTGCCACGCCAACACTTGTCGCAACCATTCAATTTTTGAGTCGTAGCTATTGGCTTGTTCACCCTGCTGATTCGCTTTGTCTGCACCCTTGTACTGCCAGTGCGCGCACACGCCAAACTCTGCGTCTTGGTGCATAGCAAAAGTACGAATCTGTACTTCCAGCACTTTTCCTTCCGGCCCTATCACGGCAGTGTGCAGTGATTGATAGCCGTTCTCTTTCGGATTGGCGATGTAATCGTCAAACTCATTGGGAATGTTGCGCCATAAACCGTGCACAATCCCCAAGGCGGTGTAGCAATCTTGCACCGTAGCAACCAAGACACGCAGCGCGCGAATGTCATAGACCTGTGAAAACCCAATACCGCGATTGCGCATTTTGCGCCAGATACTGTAGATGTGTTTCGCACGCCCCGTGATATCCGGTTCAACGCCCGCTTGCTGTAGAGCTGCTTCTAACTGCGCTTTGGCTTCGGTAATAAAACGCTGGCGATCAACGCGGCGTTCGTCCAGCAAACGCGCAATATGGCGATAGGCATCTGGCTCTAAATAACGGAATGCCAAATCCTCCAATTCCCATTTGAGATGACCAATCCCCAAACGGTGCGCGAGTGGCGCGTAGATTTTCATCACCTCGCTCGCCACGCGGCGGCGTTTTTCTTCTGGTGCCGTTTTTACTGCACGAATGGCACAGGTGCGTTCCGCAATTTTCACCAAGGCAACGCGCACATCATCGATGATCGCCACCAACATTTTGCGCAGATTTTCCACCTGTACATTGGCGGCACGCCCCAACACCGTTTCATCTGTGAGGCTTTGCATCGCACTGACCGACGCCATGCGCAAAACACCTTCGATCAAGCCAGCCACTTCCTGCCCGAAAGTTTGCGCTATGTCTGCAAGAGGAATGCGCTCCTCACGCACAGAGCGATACAGAATGGCCGCCACCAGAGTCTCGGCATCCAAATTCAGCTCGCCGAGAATATCGGCCATCTCCAAACCAGTGCGAAAACAGCTGGTTTCCTGCCAGCGTTTATCCGATTCACTGCGCGTTTGTTCCGCTTGGCGACTGGTGATGCACGCTGCGCGCAACTGTGCAATTTGCTCCGATGAAAACTCGTGCGCTGCCTCTAAACCAGACAGCCAAACATCGATATCGACATCACCGTTTTCTTCCAGTGGATGATCTTCGCGAATCTTAACCATAGAGTTAACTGCTACTGCTTAACCATGAAGCGTTTTAACCGTTATAAATACCAGAAGACAAATAACGATCACCGCGATCACAAATAATTGTCACGATAGTGGCATTGCTGACGGTTTTTGCCAACTGCAACGCGGCCGCTACCGCGCCACCCGAAGAAACACCACAAAAAATACCTTCTTGGCGCGCGAGATCCCGCATTGTGCGCTCTGCATCTTGCTGCGCAATATCCATCACCGTATCCACGCGCGATGCATCAAAAATACTGGGCAAATACTCCGGCGACCAGCGACGAATACCAGGGATGCTGGCGCCTTCTTGCGGCTGCAAACCCACAATTTGAATGGCGGGATTTTTTTCTTTCAAAAACCGCGAAGTCCCCATGATGGTGCCGGTTGTTCCCATTGCGCTGACAAAGTGCGTGATTGTTCCTGCGGTCTGCTGCCAAATTTCCGGCCCCGTGCCTTTGTAATGCGCCAGCGGGTTATCGTTGTTACCGAATTGATCCAGCACTTTGCCGCGCCCGTCTGCTTGCATCTGCAATGCCAGATCGCGCGCACCTTCCATGCTCTGCTCTTGTGACACCAGCACCAGCTCAGCACCGTACGCGGTCATCGCCGCCTTGCGTTCGGCGGTCATGTTGTCGGGCATCACTAAAATCATGCGATAGCCTTTGATCGCCGCCACCATCGCCAAGGCAATACCCGTATTGCCACTGGTCGCTTCAATCAAGGTGTCACCCGGTTGGATACGACCGCTGCGTTCAGCTTCTGCAATCATGCTGGCGGCGGGGCGATCTTTGACAGAACCGGCGGGATTATTCCCTTCCAGTTTCAGTAGGATATGGTTGTTATTGCCCTGCCCCAATCGCTGCAAACGCACCAAGGGCGTGTTGCCGATACAGCTTTCGATTGTGGGATAATCCATCGCAATAGCCGCCTTGCACAATAATAAACAGTCGCGGATTCTACCGTGGTTTCACTCATCACAACAAAACAGATTTCATAATGCGTCACAGCAATCTACGCACTTACATTGCAATATTCGCACTCGGTCCTGGTGTTGTCTGCGCCTTATTGATTGGCGCGTATCTCACCTACGCCTTAGTGCGCGATATTGCACAGTACGAAAACGAAATGAGCAGCGTATACAGCCAACAAGTAGCGCGGCAGGCATACCGCGCACTGCGCGATGGCGATATCGCCACATTGGAAAGCACGGCACAACTGGCACTGGAATATCCACTGCTGCGCTCAGTAACTTTTTACGATGCCAACAGCCATGAAGTAGCACATGCAGGCCCTTTACATACACATTGGGAAGCAGCACTGAATCTTTTTACTTCAGAAACACTTGATTTCCATACAAAAAATACGCGACAAGTCGTGATACCAATAAAACAACCTCGTCTCGCCGGCTCTATCCGCACTAGTAGCAACGATGCACACAACTTACCCATAGGTTGGGCGCGGTTGGAGTATTCACAAAGTTTCATCATGCTGCACAAATACCGCACAACACTGGTTGATATCAGTATTGTGTTCATCGTGTTGGCTGGAGCCTTTTGGTTTGCCATGCAGTTTGGAGAACGTCTGACCGAAACCATAAAAAGAATCATCGCCAATACCAAAATTCTAGCCCAAGGCGAATCTACAGATCCTATTTCCGATAGCCGCATTCTCGAAATGCGCGACCTCGACAACGCCATCACCGAGATGCATGAGGCGCTACTGGCAGAGCAAGAGAGCTTACAAAATCATATCGAGCAATCGACCCAAGATTTACGCGAAACACTAGAAACCATCGAAATTCAAAATATCGAATTGGATTTGGCGCGGCGTGAAGCCGTGCAGGCAAGCCGCATCAAATCTGAATTCCTAGCTAACACCAGCCACGAGATTCGCACGCCGCTCAACAGTATTATCGGCTTCAGCAAGCTGTTGCTAAAATCTCAACTCAACACGCAACAACATGACTACCTAAGCAACATTCGCAAGTCTTCTGAAGGCTTGCTGACACTGATCAATGATGTGCTGGACTTGTCAAAAATTGAAGCCGGCAAACTGGTACTGGATTACACCTCGTTTAATATCCAAGAAACTTTGGAAGATGTCTTACAAACTCTCGCCCCAAGCGCCCATGACAAAGGACTGGAATTACTGCCTATTATCTACAGCGATGTACCGCGCCGACTGTTAGGCGACCCCTTACGCATCAAACAAATACTGACGAATTTGATTGGCAATGCCATCAAGTTTTCCGAAGAAAACAATATTGAAGTGCGCATCTCTGCAGATATTTTGGAGCAGCAGAAAGCACTTCTCAAAATTGAAGTGACCGATCACGGTAAAGGTTTACCCAATGGCAACAGTGAAATTTTTAAAGCCTTTACACAATTGGATAGCACCTCTACACGCAAACACGCGGGCACAGGTTTAGGATTAGCTATCTGCAAAAATATTGTGCGCCAAATGGGTGGCGATATTGGTTACCACAGCGATCCTGGCAATACGACTTTCTGGTTCACCATCAATCTGGATATCGCCAGCACGACAGCCACTGAAATCCACAGTGAGCTGCTGAAAAATCATCACATTTTGGTGTGTGACAAAGAAAAACTCTCGCGCTTGACCAGCGGCCATGTATTGACCGCCGTGGGCGCACAGCCCGTACTAGCCGATCACATTGATCAAGTAATTCCCACCCTGAATCGCCATGCCGGCAGTGAGCATCCCATACATGCCCTGCTGCTCAATTTACCTGTTCGCTACAACCAGCAGGATGTGCAACAACTCACGCAGGTGATACACCACTGCCAACAACAGCGCTGCCCCGCCATTCTCTCGTTGACTGCTACTGCGCGCGCGCAACTCGCTCCACTCTTCCCATCGGCGCTGCTGCTGCAAAAGCCACTGCCAGAAAGTCGTCTGCTAGAAATTTTGTGCCAAACGCTCGGCATCCCATACAACATCCTGACCAGTCGCAGTACACCACGCGTAGCCATGACCGGCACTCCACCGATGGTGTTAGCCGTCGACGATAATGCACCTAATCTAAAACTAATCAGCGCGATGCTGCAGGATCTAGGCGCGAATGTCGTGCAAGCGACTAACGGCGAAGAGGCCATCGAATGCTACAAAGCCAATCCCGATATTTCAGTTATTTTTATGGATGTGCAAATGCCTGTCATGGACGGCATCGAAGCCACACAAAAAATTCGCTATCTTGAAAAACAAAGCGGGAGACGCACGGGCATCATTGCACTCACCGCGCACGCACTGGCCGAACAAAGACAACATATGCTCAGCGTGGGCATGAATGATTTCTTGAGCAAACCGGCCAGCGAACAGCAATTACTGCAAATGCTGCAAAAATGGGGACAGATACAAACCACCACTCCTACCGCCCCCATAGAACCACCAGCTACTACCATTCCAACCTCAGCCGCCAACACACTGACTGAAACAGCAGCACACACAGAAGCGCCCATTGCGTTTATTCCACCGTTCTACGGCGATTGCGTGGACAGAAAATTGGCGCTGCAAGCCTGCGGCAACAAACCGACCGCTGCCGGTGAAATGTTAGAAATGCTGTTTCAAACATTGGCCGATGACAGCGCCGCCATCGTGCAAGCCATAGAAGCCAATGATATTGAACAAGCTAGGGAGCGCATTCACAAACTGCATGGCGCTTGCTGTTATTGCGGCGTGACACAACTAAAAAATTGCTGTGACGCAATGGAAACACTGATCAAAAAAGAAATGAGCGAATATCTCACGGATACTCTGCTGCATTTTCACGCAGCAGTTGATGCACTATTGGATTGGCGTCGAGAAAATGATCCAGTCACTTACTTCCAGTAAGCGTTTGCATACTCAGCGCGACACATCCTGCTGATTCATAATCGCCGGTCGCTCATAACCATCGTTTAAACAACTGACGGCATTTTCCGTAAAGCGAGCAAACGGCGCATCGTCATCCCAAAATGGCTTTTTATTTGCCGTTAGGCGTGCAAAACGCTGGCTGGCCATATCGGAAGCTTTTTCCAGAAACGGTTGCGCCCAGTGCGTCACAGCGCCGAGCAATATTGGCTCGCGCGTTAACGCTTTGAATGGGCCGCCCCACACCTCTTCCAAGCGCGTATCAAACGACTTCAACACAGCGCGCCGTGTATCGTCTTCTTGCAATTCCTGCGTGGTAACGCCGCCGTGAAACTGATGAAAAGAACCTTCGCCCGGCAGCACATACAACACGATGTCCGGCAGCATGCCCAACTTGCGATACAAATATAAATTGATAGAACCGCCGCCCGGTTGATCAAACCGTGCATCCGCGCCACCGATGCGCTTGAAATTATCTGCCGAACAAAACAGTGCATTGCACTCTTGCATAGGCTGCAAATAGCCGCGCTGATTGCTAGAACTCCAGCACGCCCACTTGAACAAACGGTAGCCGTTCTCCTGCCATGCCAGCTCTGCCAATTTTTCAATTTCTAGCGTTTCACTGTGGCCACTTTGCAAATGAAACTTGTGATCTTTGTCGCCGAGGTGATAACCAGGCACCATCACCAAGGCATGCTCTGTCATGCGCGCCGCCAACATGGCGTACTCCAGCACACGCGGCGAAACGATGCGCGCGCCATCAATGATTAAACCAATCTGTTCACCGCGACATTGACTGAACGCGAAATTCACCGCCGGCACTGGCGACACACCCGCCTCATCGCGCAAAAAATAGCGAAATTGCGGCCCCAGTGCCGCGACAGCCGCCGCATCCAAACAGCGCGCAGAGCGATTCTCCACCACGATCACTTCATAATCATCGGCGCTGACATTTTTCTGATACGGCAGCGCCAGACTAAATAAAGTATTCATCGCTTGGCGTGGCATGTCATACACCACGACGATGATCGATAACATTGGTTTGTTTTCTGTCGTCATTTCCAATCTCTCGGAATATCACCGCGATTCTTCATCACCACACTCGCCGAATGCCGCACAAAACGCAGCGCGCAATCCGGCATGGTTCCCAAAAAGATACTGCGCTTTAACGGCGGTGTGTAGGCTTGTCCGCGCAAGGCGGCGTACTGATTAAAATGATCTTGCATCGCCTTCAAACGCACTTCACCTTGCGTGCCGGTGGTGATGCCGCCGTGAAATTGATGGAAGGAACCTTCACCAATCAGCGTAACCAACACGGTTTCTGGCAACTCGACGGCGCGTTTGTGCAAATCCAAATTGCATTGCCCGCCGCCCGTTTCCGTAAAACCGGGATCGTAACCGCCCAACTTCTCCCAAATATGGCGCGGCATGGCCAGCACATTGCTCTCGCCCAGCGGCTTCAAATAGCCACCCGCACTGGTGCCGGACAAACAACAAATTTCAAATAAACGATAACCGTCTTGCGGCCACTGCACTTTATCCAACAGGGTTTGTTCGTACGCTTCATCGTAGCCTTCCAGCATCGCTTCTTGCTGCACTTTATTGCCGAGGTGATAGCCTGGCACAGCCACCACCACATCTTGATGCAAGCGCTCAGCCGCCAAAATGTAATTCACGATGCCAGGCGATACCATGCGCGCACCGTCAATCATCACGGCGATCATACGACCGCGTGCGTGCGCCGCACCAAAGTTCATGGCATTCACCGGTGTAGGCAGTGTTTCTGGATAGGCTTGATAGTGAAAATTACCGCCCCACTTCTCCGCCTCTGCTTTGCCCAACATGCGCGAAGAAGGATTTTCCATCACGATCACTTCGTAATCATTTTCCGTGACGCCGCGTTGATACGACGCACTCAATGAGTACAAAGTTTTCTTGGCCTGCTCCGGCATTTTGTACACCATCACCACAATCGACAATCGCGGCTGTGCGCCCTGCAAATAACTCGCACTATCGCGCGGCACAACGGGCATCGCAGCATCAAACCATTTAATCGGCTGCGGCGAATTGGGTATGCCTTTTGGTGTAGGTGTATTACTCATGGCTAACGGCTATCTGTTCCAGTTGTTGATATAACTGTTGCACTGGTTCTGGCAACGCCACAGAAAAATCGGCTGATTGTTTATGCAATTCCTTGGTATAAAAACGCTCATTGTCTGGCACTGGCGCTAAACCAATTTGCGCATGCAACACGGCTAATGCACGATGGAAACGCTCCTCGCTCCAATCAAAACACAATACGGGAAACGGTTTTTGTTGATACGCCTGCAATAATTTTTTGTTGTAGACATACCACATCGCCAAGCCTTCTTCGATCGACACCGGCATCGCTGGGCGGCTCGCCAGTGATTGCGCCACTGCCAACGGATGTCGATAGATGCCGACAAATTCCATATCCGGCACCACCGCACGCCAACCATCCAACACCAACAACGAGCGCGGATCTTTAAAACCCCACAGTGATTTATCGGCATACTCCGCCAAAATTTCCTGTGCACGCGCAATATGTTGCGATTCCCACACCGCCGATGGATGATCGTCTACATCGGCTAGAGCAGGAGGAATACCCTGCGCCAACGAGATGCCAGTAGGCTGCTTCCAAGTGAGACCATTTGTTTTAAAAATAGCCTCATGCAAATTGACGACATCCTGATTTTCACGATTGCCGCGACGATTGTATTCATTCCAAGTGTGATGCTTGCCGAGGAACAACCCGCCCTGCTGCAGGGAGCCGGTTAAACAGCTGGTGCCAGAGCGGTGCATGCCGAGAACACACAAAATGCGTTGAGGTCGTACTATTGTCATTCCGTGCTCAATGTCGTTTTTATACTGTGCGGAATCATAAAGCAGGCCAGCGAGGATTGGCACCCTGCGCCAGTGCCTTACAATGTCCGCATGAATACCCCTGTGCACGACACTCCCATTTTTCTTTCGATCAGCGTGGTGCTATTTCGCAATAGCAGCACCGAGCTGTTGCGCTTTCGCACCAGCCTCAGCGAGAGCATTCGCCAGTTGCGCGAGCAGCGCCCTGTCGCGCGCATCAGTCTGGTCGTAGTCGATAACGCTGCCAGCGAAGATGGTGATAAATTTTCTTCCTTATTTACACGCGTGGACGGCGTGGATTCCCTGCGTTTTATCTGTCCAGAAAAGAACTTAGGCTACGGGCAAGCGCACAATCGTTGCATCCACCAAGGCAGCGATTTTCATTTGTTGCTCAACCCTGATGTGTATTTGGATGCGAACGCCTTAACCGTCGCCTTGGATTATCTGCATCAACATGCTGAGACAGGCATGGTGACACCGTATGCCGTCAACAACCTTGGCACGCCGTTGTTTTTGAACAAACGCTATCCTACCGTATTGGACTTTACGCTGCGCGGTTTTGCGCCAGCGGCTTTGAAAAGCTTGTTTGCTAAGCGCCTCGCGCGTTATGAAATGCACAGCGAATATTTATCTAATCAACCTTGTGATGCTGTAGAAATTGCCAGCGGCTGCTGCATGCTACTGCGCACTGCACTCTTGCAAAAACTGAACGGATTTTCTGAAGATTATTTCTTGTATTTTGAAGATTTTGATCTATCGGTTCGCTTGCGTGAAACCGCCAAAATCACCTACCTGCCTGAGATGCGCATTGTGCACGACGGCGGCCATGCGGCGCGCAAAGGCTGGTGGCATATTTCACAATTCGCTCGCTCCGGCCATCGTTTTTTCTCACAGCACGGCTGGCGCTGGTTTTAAGCACTACTTATTGACGATTTCTACGACTTTATTGCTATTGCGCGCATCGCCAAACGCAAACACCGGCACGCAAGTGTGCAGCGGGTTTTCACGGCAGAAAAATGCGCGCGCACCGTCGTTATCCACCAAATAATTGATACCGCGCTCGTGGATATATTCGGGCTGTCGCCTCTGCCAGTGCGCTTGCATGGAGCGCACATCCACCACACCATCCAAATTAACCACTTTGCGCTGTACCAAATAGCTCAACACGCCTGAGTTCATGGAACCAACCACAGCGTTAGGCTGCGTATTCGCGTTAATCCAATCTGCCACCACTTGATGTGAAGATGGTTCCGTTACTTTCCGCGTTAACTTTAACGGCGAATACAGCATAAGCACGGACAGCACACACAACAGCAGCACCGATACACCCCATTTTTTCGGCATCTGCACTACTAAGGTCGTCGCCAAGAGTAAGAGCACCATGGCCACCGGAATGTAATACCAAGTGCGTACAAAACTGCGGAATGCCGCGTGATAAATAAAGACGACCAGCACCGCAACACAAAAAACTGCCAACGCCTTGATCTCGCGAGGCACGCACCTGCTATATCTCAACCAGAACAGCGACCCTGCAAAAAAAGCTATAACGCCAATAGAGATCAACTTTGCATTACTTACCGGCGCAATAAACAATCGACCAAAAGCCTGCAGTTGTTCGTACACTTTCAACGGCATCATCAAAAAACTAAAAGCCGTATGCTGCCAACGAAATTGCGGCTCGCCCCAATAAATCGTTTCAATTTTTCCACTGCTCTGCACGATGCTGCCAAAATTCCACCAATTCCACAGCAGCCACGGCAATGCAATCAAAGCGGCTATCGCACCTGCCACTAATAACGGCGGAAAGTTTCTCTGCCACTGCTGTCGCCCACACCACGCCAAGCACAGGAACAACAACAACACCGTCACAGCATTATCCGTACGAGCTAGAAAAGCGAAGCCAGCCAGCACACCAAAACACACACCTGTTTGCCATGCGTAATTTTGTTGTCGAAATAGCGAAATAAAACCACTGCAAAGCAACAACAGCAACAGGGTATTAAGCGAGGTTTCTAAGCCATTCATCTGGATATCGACAAACGAGGAGTGCATGCAAAACAGCAAAGAGCCCATGCAGGACACCAACAAACCTGTCTTCAATTTTTGCAATACATGAAACAGCGCCACGACAGTCAGCAGGTCAATACCAAACATCAACCACTGCACGCGATACACAAAATCCACGCCATGATTAGCTGCTGTATAAAACGGTGTAATCAGCGCCAACCACAGCGGGTGAAAGCCATTGCTCAGCTGATCCCCGTCATAAGTAATGCGATGATCCGTGGCCCAATGGCTGGCAATTTTAAAATAATAAAACGCATCATCAGCAATATAGGTGGTGAGCAGAGAGTTGAAATCTAGTGTCGTAAACGGCCAGCGCACAGCCGCAGCTATCGACAACAAAATAGCCACGGCAATGACTCGAAGCATTGGTGTAGCAGGCGCGGCAATCTTCACAGCTCATCCATTCTTATTCATATAAGCCTTACATTTTGTGTCGTCGCCAGAATAAACGCCAGCTTTTACAATGTTCACCTCTTCTCGCTGAGCTTTTTCTGTGTCGCTACCCTTACAACCTGCACGCTTCGCCACCTTGGGCGACACCTTCGCTTCGCCGGTGTGCATCACGCCACTGCGCCATGCGCGCTGGGCTTTGCACTCGCCCGCCACCACCGCACTGCTGGGCATCCATGAAGATCAACTACTCTCTGAGAGTGCGCTGCAGCTGTGCAATGGCACTGCGCCCTCTGCGATAAAGCCGATGGCGATGGTGTATTCCGGCCACCAATTTGGCAGCTACAACCCGCGCTTGGGCGACGGGCGCGCGATGCTGCTCGGCGAAATTGAACACGCAGGTCAGCGCCACGAAATTCAGCTCAAAGGCGCAGGCTTAACGCCCTACTCTCGCCAAGGCGACGGCCGCGCGGTGTTGCGCTCCAGCTTGCGTGAATTTTTGTGCTCGGAGGCGATGTTTGGCCTCGGTATTCCCACCACACGCGCACTGGCTTTGATCGTCAGCGATGAACCGGTGTATCGCGAGACGCAAGAAAAAGGCGCGATGGTTTTGCGTGTGTCGCCGTCACACATTCGCTTCGGTTCCTTCGAATATTTTTTCTACACGCAACAGCACGACGCGCTGCAACAACTGGCGGATTTCGTCATCGATCACCACTACCCTGAGTGCCGAACTCAAGCGCAACCTTATGCAGCGTTTTTGGAAACCGTGGTGCAGCGCACAGCCAAATTGATGGCGCACTGGCAAGCCGTCGGTTTTGCGCACGGCGTGATGAACACCGACAATATGTCCATCCTCGGCGAGACTTTTGATTACGGCCCGTTTGGTTTTCTCGACGATTACAACCCGCGTTTTATTTGCAACCACTCAGATTACAGCGGCCGCTACGCCTACGACCAGCAACCCAACATCGGCTTGTGGAATTGCAACGCGCTGGCGCACGCGCTTTCCCCTTTCATTCCCATCGAACAACTGCGCGACATTTTGCAGCGTTATCAGCCCACCATCGAGCAGCACTATTTGCACTTGATGCGCGACAAGTTGGGATTAAAAACCTCCGTCGAGGCCGACAGCGCACTCATCGGCCAGTTGTTAGCCTTGATGCAACAATCCGCCGTGGATTACACGATTTTCTTTCGCCGTCTGTGTGATTTTTCCACGGTGCAAGACAGCGCGCCGCTGCGAGATTTATTTGTCGACCGCCCAGCTTTTGATGCGTGGAGCGCGCAATACCGCGCACGACTTTTACAAGAAAACAGCGACGAGGCACAGCGCAGTGCAGCCATGAAGCGCGTCAACCCTAAATACATTTTGCGCAATTACCTTGCGCAACAAGCCATCGACTTAGCGCAGCAAAATGACTTCAGCATGGCAAAAAACCTGCTGCAAGTATTGCTCGCACCGTTTGATGAACACCCCAGTTTTGAACACTACGCAGGCTTTCCTCCTGAATGGGGAAAGCACTTGGAAATTAGCTGTTCATCCTAATTTTTACTTGGAATTTTCAGGAGACCACCATGCCATTCACTTGCATCCCTGCCGCCACCGCGAAAAACTTAATCGACAGCCGCAACGCGACGATTGTCGATATTCGCGACCCCAACGCCTTTGCGTCCGGTCATGTGGCTAACGCCTTTTCACTCAACAACACCAATGTGCAAGATTTCATTCTGCACGCGGATTTTGATAAACCTTTGTTGGTATTTTGCTACCACGGCCACAGCAGCCAAGGCGCGGCTGACTTCCTCAGCCAACAGGGATTTTCTGAAGTGTATAGCGTGGATGGCGGCGTTGAAGGTTGGCGCGGCGTGTATCCGTTGACGACGGAGTAAGCAGCACCCACCTCCCCTGCGCAGGAGGGGAGGTGTCACGAAGTGACGGAGGGGTCCGAGCTTTGCAAATAGACCCCCTCACCGCTACGCGGTACTCCCCCTACTACGCAGGGTGAGACTTACAAGCTCGCCCCGCTCAACACCGTCACCTTGCCGGCATCCTTGATCGGTTTTACTCCAGGCGCATCGAAGCCAGGAACGCCGATGATGAGATCGGCGTTGCCATCGCTGTTGATATCGCCGGCACTCACAGCAAAGCCGTAAAAATCCTTCGCCGCCGTGCCGTACAACACAGTAATTGGCGCATAGCCGTTGCCACTAAAAATAGAAACACTGCCAGCATCTTTTATCGGCTTCTTCGGATTGCTGCTTGCTTTGTCGTCTTTCCATGCGCCGGCAATGATGTCCGCCTTGCTGTCGCCATCCACATCACCCGCTGCCACGCTGTTGCCCAGATTGGCTTTAGCCGCAGCACCGTATTTTTTCGTCAGTTTTTCTCCATTACTGCCGGAAAATACCGTGATGCTACCGGTGTCTTTCAATGCAGCGTCGGTGTTGTCATCCAGCGGCGCGCCCACCAACACATCGGCATAGCCGTCGCCATTCACATCGCCAACAGCAACGGCTTTGCCAAATTGCGCTTTCGCGGTTTCGGCAGTTTTTTGCAACAAGTTGGTGCCGTCCATCGCGTAAGGCGATAGCAAATACACAGGTATTGACGAATGTCGAAGCCCTCCGTTTCAGAGATCGACAAGCTGATCGGTCAGCGGCTAAAAATGCTGCGCCAGCAACACAAGGTGAGCGCAGCGGCGTTGGCGGAAGTGATGGACACATCGCAGCAACAGGTGTCACGCTACGAGCGCGGACTGAACCGTTTGAGCGGCCTGCTACTGTGGCAACTGGCGGGTTATTTCGCAGTGCCGATGTCGTGGTTTTTTCTTGATGTGGTGGACGAGTCGTCAACTTCACCTTTCGCAAACGAAAAACTTAGCAGCTATGAAGTGAGCGTCAGCAAGGAGCAGTTAGCGATTCTCTCGCGCTGCTGGCCAGCGCTTGGCAAGGTGCAACGCGAAGCGGTGATCAAAATGACGGACGTGTTTTTGCAGGTGACTTAAAACTTTCAGGGGTGAAAAGCCACCCTCACGCCGCGTGTAACTCTAAGCGGGGATGGAGGCCGGCTCGTGCAGCTAGACGCACCAATTTATCGAGACTGAATTGGCTAATTTTTCCGTGCTTGATATCCGAAACTCGCGCTTGAGATATTTTCAAAGTTTGCGCAGCAACCATTTGTGTTTGAGCAGATGCAGCAAGCCAAGCTTGCAAGCCGCGCAACAAGCTGGCGCGAATTTCCAATTCAGCGGCTTCTTCTGGCTCGAATAAATCCTCCAACACACTGCGACCAGCAGGTGTGACATGACCGGCAATGTTTTTTGCTTTTGGTTTGATTGTTTTCATTATCCACACCTCACGATCGCACGATAACGAGTAGTTGCCAGTGCCAGATCCGACTGACGAGTTTTCTGTGTCTTTTTCTGAAAAGCGTGCAGCACATGAATACTGTCACCGATATTTGCAACATAGATGACTCGAAACGCGCCGCAGCTTTCCCGAACACGAATTTCACGCACACCTGCACCCACAGTAACCAATGGCTTCCAGTCATCCGGATCCATGTCACGCTGCACCTTATCCAACTGAAACCCCGCATCACGGCGAGCCTCCAGTGGAAATGTTTTTATGTCTTCATAGCTACTGCCATGCCAGACAATCGACTTCATCATCAGCTAAATCTATTTATGCCGAATTCAGCATACCATAAAGATAGCTGTGCGAGGTGGTGATTCAGATGGCAGAGCGTTTATGCAGAGGAGTAGCAACAGCACTCCTACCCCTTCAATAATCCCTGTAACAAGGCTTCCAGCCGTTCCGGCGTCATAGGCCCTTGCACGATTTTATCGACGGCAATGTTCGGTCCGTTGGCGCAGTTACCTAAACAACGAAACGGCTCCAAACGCACCAGTTTTTTCGCATCACACTGATAAAAATCCGCTGCCAACACGCGCTTGGCTGTCGCTGCCAAAGCTAAGCCACCTTTCGAGCAACAATTATCAGCACTGCACACATACAACAGATGCTTGCCGGGTGGCATCAAGGAGAAAGAAGGCGACAACTCGATGGCCTTATAAATAGCGGGACGCTCGGCACCGGTGGCATCGGCAATCAACGCCACGCACTGCGGCGGAATAAAACCGAGTTGATCTTGCAGCTGATGCAGCAAATCCAACAAGTCGTTATCCGGCACAAACGACGCGATAATTTCGGCGGCGCGATCAAGCACCGATACAGCGGGTACGGTCATACAGGCTCACAAATCAACACAGGAATATCGCGATCCGTGCGTGCTTGGTATTCATCAAAATCGGGATACAACGAGAGCAAATGCGGCCACAGCGCGCGTTTTTCTTCACTGCTGGCACGATGCACCGCGTAATTTTTCGTCACACCATTAGCTGTGATATCCACTCGCGGGTTGGCCATCACATTCTTGAACCACACGGGATCGCTGTCCAAGCCGCCCTGCGAGGCCACCAACAATTTGTTGTCGCCGTGCGGCAAATGAATCAACATCACTTCGCGGCGCTGACCGCTTTTGCGCCCCGTCATCCCCACCAAACAAATCGGCGCGCCACCAGGGAATTTGTTCATCCAGCGCCCTTGGGTTTTCTTGAACACCCACACATTCAAGCGAGTGTAAAACTTCATGACCGCGCGCACGAAGGGCACGAGCTTGGCCGGAATTACATCCACATCACCGCGCTTTTTCTTGATGTAATCGAGATCACTCATGGCTTTACCTTAGACAAATCAAAAATTGTGGGCTGATTCAGCGATAGCCGTAGTCTACCAGCCATACCGCCGACACTGTCATATTGCTGTAACAAAGCGCGGCTACTCTGCGCAGCGTTCCCATCCAGCACAGGACATATTCCATGCAAAAAATACGGTTCTTTATTGCCTCAGCACTCCTTGCCAGCACCGCGACCGCTCAGGCCGCGGTGGTCAAAATTGATGGTTCATCCACGGTTTACCCTATTACTGAAGCGGTTGCCGAAGAGTTTCAAACCATCAAGAAAATGCCATTCAAGTGACCGTCGGCATTTCTGGCACTGGCGGCGGTTTTAAAAAACTCTGTCGCGATGAGATCGATATCGCCAACGCTTCACGCCCCATTACCGAAAAAGAAATGGAGACCTGCAAAGCCGCTGGCGTGCAATACATTGAAATGCCGGTAGCATTTGATGCCTTAACAATCGTCGTCAACCCTAACAATACTTTTTTCAAAAATATAACAACCATTGAAGAACTCAAAGCCATGTGGGAACCCACCGCGCAAAATAATGTAACGCGCTGGAACCAAATCAACCCCGCTTGGCCCGACGCACCCATCAAACTGTACGGCCCTGGTGCTGACTCGGGCACCTTCGAATATTTCACCGATGCGGTAGTGGGCAAAGCAAAATCTTCGCGTGGCGATTACACCGCATCAGAAGATGACAATGTGTTGGTGCAAGGCGTATCGCGCGACCCCAATGCACTGGGCTATTTTGGTTACGCTTACTACGCAGAAAATAAATCGCGCCTTAAAGCACTGGCAATCGTCAACCCTAAAACTAACGCCGCTGTTGAACCATCCAATGCCACGGTGATGGATGGCACCTATCAACCACTGTCGCGCCCCATTTTTATCTACATCAAAGCAACCTCTCTGGATAAACCGGAAGTTAAAGAGTTTATCGACTTTTATATGAAAAACGCTGTGCAACTGACGCAAGAAGTGAAGTATGTGCCGCTGCCTGATTCTGCTTATGCTAGCAATATGGAAAGCGTAGCCAATAAGAAATACGGTTCGCGTTTCGCCGGCAAAAATGAAGTAGGCATCACCATTGAGGAGCTGATGAAGCGTGAAGCCAAACTCTAAAACCAACCGTCTAGCACACAACGCTAAACGCCATTGGGGCGAGCGTCTCATTGAGGCGCTCCTTTTTATTACTGCCGCCATTTCGGTGCTGACGACTGTAGCCATCGTTTATGTCTTGGTCTCAGAATCCATCCGTTTTTTTCAGCATGTCAGCTTGTGGGATTTCTTGACCGACACGCAGTGGACGCCGCTATTCGACGACGCACACTTCGGCATCATGGTGTTAATTTCCGGCACGGTAGTTTCTGCTTTTGTCGCGCTTGCCATCGCCATCCCCGTCGGCACGATCATTGCCATTTATTTGTCTGAATTTGCCAGCAGCCGCGTGCGTGAAATCGCCAAACCCACACTGGAGTTACTGGGCGGTATTCCCACCATCATCTTTGGCTATTTTGCATTGTTGATGGTGACACCGCTGCTGCAAAAATTATTTCCAGAATTACCGGGATTTTCGCTGCTCTCTGCCGGCATCGTCATGGGCATCATGATTATTCCGTACATCACTTCGCTATCAGAAGATGCCATGCGCGCGGTGCCGATGTCCTTGCGCGAAGGCTCTTACGCCATCGGCAGCGGCAAGTTACACACCGCGCTCCATATTGTTGTACCCGCTGCGGTTTCCGGTTTGGCCGCTTCATACATTCTTGCAATTTCACGCGCAGTGGGTGAAACCATGATCCTCGCCGTAGCGGCAGGCATGCAGCCGAATCTCACTTGGAACCCCGCCGAACCCGCCGCCACGATTACCTCATTTATCGTGCAAGTTGCATTGGGAGATCTGCCACACGGGTCGATTGGTTACCAAACTATTTTTGCTGCCGGTCTAACCCTTATTTTGATCACGCTGTGTTTCAACATCCTCGGCCTGTGGCTGCGCCGCAAATTCCGTGAGGCTTACTAATATGACCAATGATACGAATACAAACGCACTCACCACTGCGCGTCTGCGCAAACTCATTGCCAGAGGCAAACTGAAAGATCGCCTTTTTCAAATTGTCGGCGTGATATTTTTAACCGCCGGACTCGCTGTGATTTTTCTGCTGGTTTCTGACATGATCATGCGCGGCTTGGATCGTTTGAGCCTCGATTTTTTCACAAACTTTGCTTCGCGCCGCGCCTTACAAGCTGGCATTTTATCGGCGTGGGTGGGCTCGCTGCTTGTCATGCTGGTCACGGCATTTGCCGCCATTCCATTGGGTATTTGTGCAGGGGTTTACTTGGAAGAATATGCCAAGCGCAACTGGGTTACCGATCTCATTGAAATCAACATCACCAATCTCGCCGCCGTGCCATCCATTGTTTACGGCTTATTAGCGTTGGGTATTTTTGTTTACGCACTGGGTTTTGGTCAGAGCATACTCACCGCGGGATTAACACTTGCGCTGTTGATTCTTCCCATCATTATCGTGTCGACACGCGAAGCGATACGCGCCATTCCCACCGCCATTCGCGAAGGCTCCATGGCGGCAGGCGCTACGCGCTGGCAAACCTGTCGCTATCACATCATCCCCTACGCCATGCCAGGCATTTTGACCGGCATCATCATCGGCTTGGCGCGAGCTATCGGTGAAACAGCGCCGATCATCACGATTGGCGCACTCACTTTTATCGCCTTCCTGCCACCACTGCCGTTCACCGAAATAAGTGCAGGCGTAACCGCAGCGCCGTTTGATTGGTTGATGTCGCCATTTACTGTGCTGCCCATTCAAATTTTTAACTGGACATCGCGCCCAGACCCAGCCTTTGAAGCCAATGCCGCTGCCGCCAGCTTTGTTTTGATGGCGATGGTGCTGACCATGAACTGCGTTGCCATTTGGCTGCGCTACAAGATGCGCAAAAACATTCGCTGGCAAAACTAAATCCAGCCATTTAAAGCAAATTATTCAATATGAACGAGAAGTTATTTCCATGAACACAAACAAACCCTTAAAAGCCGAAGTGAAAAACTTCAATTTTTTCTACGGCAGCACACAGGCGTTGAAAAACATCAACATGCCTATCCACGACAAGAAAGTGACGGCGCTGATCGGCCCTTCTGGCTGTGGCAAATCCACCTACTTGCGCAGCTTTAATCGCATGCACGACCTCTACCCAGGTAACCGCTACGAAGGCGATATAATTTTTCACCCCGACAATGTCAATTTATTGTCGGAAGCGATAGACCCTATCGAAGTGCGCATGCGCATCGGCATGGTATTTCAAAAACCCAACCCCTTCCCAAAATCCATTTATGAAAATGTCGCCTACGGCCTGCGTGTGCGTGGCGAAAAAAACAAGCGTGTACTAGAAGACAAAATTGAAGCCGCGCTGAAAAATAGCGCTCTGTGGAATGAAGTCAAAGACCGCCTGCACGATTCTGCATTCAATCTCTCCGGCGGCCAGCAGCAGCGTCTGTGCATCGCCAGAGCATTAGCCACAGACCCCGAGCTGCTGTTGTTCGACGAACCAACTTCAGCATTGGATCCTATTGCCACTGGCGCAATCGAAGAGTTAATGCACGAACTGAAAGAGCATGTCACCATTCTGATCGTCACCCACAACATGCAGCAAGCCGCGCGCGTCTCGGATTACACCGCTTATATGTATCTCGGCGAGATGATTGAGTTCGGAGAAACCAACAGTATTTTTATCAAGCCCAAAGACAAACGCACCGAAGATTACATCACCGGCCGCATGGGTTAAGAGGAGAAACGCATGAACGACAACCAGCACCTATCAAGCCAATACAACGAAGAATTGGCGCAATTACGCACGCAAGTTTTGCAAATGGGCGGCCTAGTGGAAACGCAAGTGTCTGCCGCTATGGATGCCTATATTTCCAACCAGTCCACACAACTGGCCGAGATTGTTGCTGCCGACCACAAAATTAATAACTTGGAAAAAAATATCGACGACCACTGCGCGCACATCATCGCCAAACGCCAGCCCACGGCCTCTGATCTGCGTTTGGTACTGGGCATTATCAAGATCGTCACCGACCTCGAGCGCATGGGTGATGAAGCAAAAAAAATTGCCAAAGGCACGCGTCGTATCCATGAGGCTGGGCAAATTCCCATACAGCACAGCGTAGGGATTCACCATTTGGCAGAAGTGGCGCTCAATTTGGTGCGGCAAGCCCTGGATGCATTTGCGCGCTTGGATGCCACACAAGCACAAGTCGTCATTCGCGCCGACAACGAAGTGGATGCAGAATTCAAATCCATTTTGCGCCAATTGATCACACATATGATGGAAGACCCTCGTACCATCACCGTGGCGATTGAAATTATTGCTATTGCCCGTGCAATTGAGCGCATCGGTGATCATGCAAAAAATATCGTCGAGCAAGTGGTATTTGTAGTAGAAGGCCGCGACATTCGGCACTTGGAAGAGAGTGCACTCTGATGCCAACAATTCTGGTTGTTGAAGATGAACCCGCCATTCGAGAATTGATCGCCATTCATCTCAAACATGCCGACTTTCAAGTGCAATTAGCCGAGTGCGCCGACATGGCAGAAACCGCTGTGCAACAGATGCTGCCCGATGCGGTAATTCTCGACTGGATGCTTCCCGATGGCTCTGGCATCGCGTTGGCAAAGAAATTTCGTGCCAGTGATCGCACGCGCAACTTACCCATCATCATGTTGACAGCACGCGCACACGAAGACGACAAAATTTCCGGTCTGGAAGCGGGCGCGGATGATTACATTACTAAACCATTTTCACCGAAAGAATTGGTGGCGCGCATCAAAGCACTATTGCGTCGTCGCACACCGCATCTCTCCGGCGACAGCATTGCCATCGGCAATCTTTCGATCAACCCTGCCACGCATACACTATCCGCAGGCGAAACTGCTATTGAGTTAGGGCCTACCGAATTCCGTTTACTGCTGTTTTTTATGACACACCCAGATAGGGTTTATACCCGCACACAATTACTGAATGAGGTGTGGGGCGATCATGTTTTTATTGAAGAACGCACGGTGGATGTACACATTCGCCGCCTGCGCGCTGCACTGGAACCTACCGGCCACGATAGCTGGATAGCCACAGTGCGCGGCAGCGGTTATCGTTTTCAACAAATCTAATTTTGTTTCGCTAGCATGCGCCACGCTCTTCTCCTTCTTCTTATCACACCGATTGCTGTTGTTATTGGATGGGCATTTCCGGTTTGGTACGGCTGGGCTTTTTTGTGCGCCAGCCTGCTCTGTTTATACGCTTATCAGAGCTGGCACTTCTCGCGACTGGATCGCTGGACGCGCAACCCCGTCATTGATACTAGCCTAGAGGGACGAGGCTCATGGGATACCATTTTCGGCAGACTGTATCACCACGAAAAAGATTTACGCGAGCAAATCGCCTTCCGTGAAAAAAATATCGACTTATTGCGCTCTGCAGTACAAGCACTGGCTGATGGCGTGGTATTGCTGGACTTACAAAATAATGTTGTTTTTTGCAACAACACCGCTGAAATGCAACTGGGATTACAACTCGCCGTCGATCGCGGACAATCTATCTTACACTTGGTGCGCCAGCCTGAGTTTGTATCCTATCTAGAACACGCCGATTTTGCGCAACCACTCACACTGCGCCCAGAGCGCTATCGCGATCGCATCTACACCATCCACATCATCCCTTACGCAGGCAGTCGTCGCCTGATGCAAATTAAAGATGTGACGCAAGCCGAACGCATCGATCAAACACGCCGAGATTTTGTAGCTAATGTCTCGCACGAATTGCGCACACCGCTCACCGTTTTAATTGGCTTTTTGGAGACACTGCAAACACTGGAACTCTCCACCGCAGAACGCGATCACTTCTTACAACTGATGATGGAACAATCGCAACGCATGCAATCCATCGTGCAAGATTTGCTCACCTTATCGGCTATTGAATCTGCGCCGCCGCCAGAAAATACCATGATAGATATGGCTAATTTGCTGCAACAACTGCAACGCGATGCAGAAACACTATCGCAAGGCAGACACCGCATTGTGGTCGCCAGTTGTGATGCCGGTCAGTTGCGCGGATCAGAAGCCGAATTATTCAGCGCGCTGAGCAACTTGGTCACCAATGCGGTGCGTTATACGCCTGAAGGCGGCACTATTACGCTGCGCTGGGATGTCTCGCCCCACGATGCAGCGTTTTCCGTGCAAGACACAGGCACCGGCATTGCCGCTGAGCATATCCCGCGATTAACCGAGCGCTTTTATCGCGTGGATAAAGGCCGCTCGCGCCACTCCGGCGGCACCGGTCTGGGCTTGGCCATTGCCAAACACGCTATCACTCGCCATCAAGGGCATCTGGAAATTCGTAGTGAACTGGGCAAGGGCAGCTGCTTTGTCGCACACTTCCCTATCAACAGACTGGCATAATATTTGCCTAATATTTTTTGCAAAGCGCAGCCTGTCATAAAGCTGAAACATGCACCCACTATTCTTATCGAACCTTCTGATTGGAGAGATATAAATCCATGCAAAATTCGTTTTTTATTAGAAAGCTATTCGTTGCGCTGCTGGCGGTGGTTTTTTCCACACCCACATTCGCTGAGCAAGTAATGGTTCCGCCAGAACTCTTACAGCAACTAACAACACTCGCCCAACGCGTACAACAGCTAGAGAAACGCGTCGCGCAACAAGAACAGCAACTAGCTGCAGCACAACGCGGCTCTGCACAGCCTGTCGTTGCGCAGAACGCTGATATGCGCGCGCTCGAACAACGCCTGTTAATCATGGAACGCAAGCAGCAAATGGCGGCGTACGAAGCGGCTGAACAGAAAAAAAATGCGCCCGTCATTCTGGCTGGCGGCGACAAAGGTTTTGGCCTGCAATCTGCCGGCGGCGATTTTGAGTTGCGTCTACGCGGTTTAATACAGGCCGATGCGCGCAGTTTTGACAGCACTGACAGCATCAATGACAACTTTTTAATGCGTCGCGTGCGCCCAACGATTGAAGGTAAATTCAACGACATCTACGGCTTCAAACTCACGACAGACTTCGGCAACGGCATCAGCGGTTCCAGTCATCTCGTCGATGCTTACATCGATGCCAACTACGATCCTGCTTACAAAATCCGTGTGGGCAAATTTACGCCTGGGTTGAGCCTGTACCGCTTGCAAAGCAGCAGCGATACGAAACTCAATGAATTGGGATTGAGCAGTAACTTTCTTCCTTCCCGCGATCAAGGCGTGCAGTTGTCCGGCGATCTGTTTGATAAAAGACTCAACTACAGCATCGGTTTGTTTAACGGCGCAAACGACAGTGCGAATGGCAGTGAAGACAGCAACACCGACAAAGAAATCAACGCGCGTCTTTTTGCCACGCCTTTTGCCAATACATCAGGCGCACTGCAAGGATTGGGTTTTGTGTAGGCATGAGCACCACCGATGCCAGCGGCAAGAACGGTGCCACTTCACTGGCTGGTTACAAAACTTTTGGTCAGGAAACTTTCTTTAGCTATCGCAAAGACACTAGCAGCAGCAATACCGTGTTTGCCGATGGCGAGCGCACACGCTTGGTGCCGCAGTTCTCCTACTACAACGGTCCGTTTGGTTTAACGGGTGAATATGTGTTTGAAGAGCAGGATGTCACGCGCGTTTTCGGCGCGGCACCTAACGATCAACGCACTGCAGGCTTGGATAACAGCGGTTGGGATATCACCGCCTCGTATGTCCTCACCGGCGAAAAAGCAGCCGGCGGCAAAAGTATCAAGCCCGCAAAACCGTTTGATCCTGCGAAGGGCAACTGGGGTGCATGGGAAGTGGTGGCAGGTGTCGGTGAAATGGATCTCGACAAGAACATCTTCCTCGACAGCAGCGGTACGCTGGCCGGCAATGACAATTTTGCTCAAGCCACCAGCGCCGCTAAGCAGGCTCAGAACTATGCCGTCGGTTTGAACTGGTACCCCAACAACATCCTGCGCGTTTCGCTAGACTACAGCGACACTAACTTCAAGTGGGGCGGAGGCGGCACAGCAACAGCGCCGGATGACCGCGACAACGAACGCGTGTTAATGGGCCGGGTGCAAGCGAGCTTCTAGCGCTTCATCTCACCTGAGTTTTTGCAAACCACGGCGAGTGATGGTGTATCATTACTCGCCAATAACCGGGGCAACCCGGTTTTTTTGCGTCCGGCTTCGGCCGGCTGGCTCCTATCCAACCGATTGTCTTGCAGGTTTGACATGAGTATCGCTGATCGCTGGTTGCTGCCCGATGGCATCGAAGAACTGCTGCCCGCACAAGCGGCTCGCGCAGAGCAACTGCGCAGCCAACTGCTGAAACTGTATCGCCGCTGGGGCTATGCCCTTGTTATCCCGCCTTTGGTGGAATTTACCGATTCGCTGCTAGTCAGCGGCACCCACGATTTAGACCTGCAAACCTGCAAAGTCACCGACCAACTCTCCGGTCGCCTGATGGGTGTGCGCGCCGACATCACGCCGCAGGCAGCCCGCATCGACGCACACGGTTACGCTCGCGAAGGCGCTACCCGCCTCTGCTACGCCGGCAGCGTGTTGCACGCACGCCCTAAAACGGCACTCGCCTCGCGCTCTCCGATTCAAATCGGTTGCGAACTGTACGGTGCCAGTGGCGTTGCCGCCGATTGCGAAGTGATAGGCCTGATGCTGGAAACCGCCCGCATCGCCGGCATTCAGCAAGTCACCCTAGACTTAGGGCATGTCAATATTGTGCGCGGCTTGGCTGAATGGGCTGCCTTGAACGACGAGCAGACGCAAGTGTTGTTCGATATTTTGCAGCGCAAGGCCAGCACAGAATTGCACGCCTTTGTCGCAGAACAAGTTGCGCACCCAGCCGCCGCCGCGCTGCTGTTAGCCCTGCCGAACTGGAAAGGCGATGCCACCGTATTGGCCCGCGCCGCCGCCATTGCCGGCGACGCCCCTGCTGCTGTGCGTGCGGCCCTACAAGAATTGACGGAAATCGCCGCCTGCATCCAACAGCGTTCACCAGAAGTGACACTGTATTTTGATCTCTCCGAATTGCGCGGCTATCACTACCACACGGGCGTGGTGTTCGCGCTGTTTGTCGCCGGTGCCGGTGCCGCCATTGCCAACGGCGGCCGCTACGACAATTTTGGTGCAGCGTTTGGTCGTGCGCGGCCAGCGAGTGGCTTTAGCGCCGACTTAAAACAGCTTATGCAATTGGGCACTATTGAAGTACCCGCTACATCCGCCATTCACGCAACGCTTGATGGCTCTACCGCACAGTGGCAGGCGATTTGCGATTTACGCAATGCCGGTGAATGTGTCATTGCTGCCACACAAGGCGAGAAACAAGACCCAGTCTGCACGCGTGAATTGGTGCGCGATGGCACTGGGTACAGTGTTAACAATTTGTAACTTTTTATTCTGTTAATTTTTATTTTTTATCCAAAATTGTGGAGCCAGAAAAGCCGTGAACAGCAAGCAAGCCAGCAAAAGTATCGTTGTATTAGGCACCCAATGGGGCGACGAAGGCAAAGGGAAAATTGTTGACTTATTAACCGACCAAGCGGAATTGGTCGCGCGTTTTCAAGGCGGCCACAACGCCGGTCACACACTAGTGATCGACGGCAAAAAGACGGTATTGCACCTCGTGCCGTCCGGTGTATTGCGTGAGAATGTACTGTGTTTGATTGGCAACGGCGTGGTGCTCGCACCCGATGCCCTGCTGAAAGAAATTCACAGTTTGGAAACTAACGGCGTGCCCGTGCGTGAGCGTTTGCGCTTATCACCAGCTTGCCCATTGATACTGCCGCACCATGTCGCTCTGGATCAGGCGCGCGAAGCTGCAAAAGGCAGCGCAAAAATCGGCACCACCGGACGCGGCATTGGCCCTGCGTATGAAGACAAAGTAGCTCGCCGTGGTTTGCGTTTGGGCGATTTACGCAATGAAAAGCAATTCGCCGAAAAATTGCGCGAAGTAATGGAATACCACAATTTTATTTTGACCAATTATTTCAAAGTCGCCGCCGTCGATTTCCAAAAAACGCTGGACACTGTTTTAGAGCAAGGGCGACAAATTCTGCCGATGATGGCCGATGTCACTGCGCTGTTGCATGATGCGCGCGAGCGCGGTGCCAATATTTTGTTTGAAGGCGCGCAGGGGTCACTGCTCGATATCGATCACGGCACTTATCCTTTTGTGACTTCCTCCAACACCACTGCGGGTGGCACAGCTACTGGCTCCGGTTTCGGTCCGTTGTATTTGAATTATGTGCTCGGCATTACCAAAGCCTACACCACGCGCGTCGGCTCCGGCCCTTTCCCCACCGAATTGCCTTATGACGCTGCGAACGACAAAGGTGATGCCATCGGCAAGCACCTCGGCACCATCGGCCACGAATTCGGCGCAACCACCGGTCGTCAACGCCGCTGCGGTTGGTTTGATGCAGTCGCAGTGCGCAAATCGGTACAGATCAACAGTATTTCCGGTTTGTGTTTGACCAAACTCGATGTACTCGACGGTCTGCAAACGGTAAAAATTTGCACCGCGTATCAAGACAAAAACGGCCAGCCGGTTTCGCCCAGCCACAGCGATGATTACGAAGATCTCGTGCCGGTGTACGAAGAAATGCCGGGGTGGAGCGAATCCACCGTCGGCGCGAAAACACTCGCTGAATTGCCGCAAGCTGCGCGCGATTACATCAAACGCTTAGAAGTCTTGAGTGGCGCGCCAATCGACATTATTTCGACCGGTCCTGATCGTGTAGAAACGATTGTGTTGCGGCACGCGTTTGCCTAACGAAGTATTTATTTTTCATCACACAAAGCAGGGAGTGCTTTATGCAAAAGAAAGGATTATGGGTTGGGTTGAGTCTGCTTCTTTCTGTGTTGCTGTGTCACAGCGCCGTCGCTGAGACAGCAATCGGTGTTGTGCTAGCTACGGCAGGCACCGTCAACATTCAACGCAATGGCCAACCTATCGTCGCTGAAAGAAAAACCGAGCTGGCCGTGGGCGATGAAATTCACACCGGCAAGGATGCGCGCGCACAACTGCGCTTTGCCGATGGCACCATCACTACTCTGGGCGGCGATACCACTTTCGTGATCAAGGCGTTTGCGTGGGAAAACCAATCTGAAAAACCCGCCAATGCGGCATTTGAATTGCTGACTGGGGCGTTCCGCACCGTGACCGGAAAAATCATGGACGCACAGGGTTCTCGTTTTGGCGTGAATACTCCCGTAGGCACGATAGGCATTCGTGGCACCGATTTCTGGGGCGGCTATCTGGATGGTAATGCGGTAGATGTGCTGTTAATCGACGGCAAACATGCGGTAGAAGTGACCAATACCACCGGCAAGGTATTGTTGGAAAAACCGGGGCAAGGTGTCACGCTCCAATCCAATCAATCACCATTGGCAGTAAAAACTTGGCCACAAGCAAAAGTGAAGCGCGCAGTTGCCACCATCACTTGGCCCGATGGCAGCACACCGCCAACACAACTGTGACTGCGCAGCCGATCTAACCCAAACCAAAAAAATGTTTGATATTAGCCAAGATGCGCGCTTCGTGTTCTTGGCTACTGACTGAAGTCTTTTCTGCGTGAGCCTGCGCAATTTGGCGTTCGCGTTCTGCAATCGTACGCGCACATTCCTCGGCAATTTCTGGTCGCGCGTGAATAATTTTCTGGAATCCACTTTTATCGAGGCGATAACACAACGCATCTGTGCGCGCTGTCACCGTGGTGCGGCGCGGTTCCCCAGTGAGCAAACCCATTTCACCAAACACAGAACCCGCTTGCAGCGTATTCAATAAACGGCGCGGCTGGTTGTGTACTTCCAACCACACATCCGCTTCGCCCTGCACCAAAAAATACAGCCAGTGCGCAATAGCGCCTTGACGCGTCATCACATCGCCTTTGATAAACGGGGCGTCATGCAACGACTCCGCCAACTCGCGCAACTCCACCTGATTCAAGCTAGAAAACGCTTCCACGCCTGCCAATAACTGCAAGCGCTGTTGCACCTCTTGTTCGTGCAAAGCCATTTGCCGTTCGGCACTCTCAGCCGTGAGATGGGTGTCCAAATACGGTCGCGCCAACTGCATGTTATTGCGCAGCAGTGCGGAATAAATATGCACACGCACCGTGGAATCCGTGGTGTCGTCGTGTAGCTGATTGGTCAGCCAATAGCGCAGTGCGTACAGCGCTATGCCGTCTTTGTAATCCATCACCACGCATTGCGGCGCAGGATACGGCGCCACATAGGGAATATCTGCCTCACGAATGGTTTTCTCTATTACCGGAATCACCGATTGCGGCGGAATCGAAAACTGCACGGGAAAATACACCCAGCGCCGAAAATTAGGATGCGACGGCGTGCTGAACACATCCACTTTGGATTTCACCAACATGCTGTTGGGTATCACCACCACATTGCCATCATTGGTACGCACCGCCGTGTGCCGCCAATGCACCTCAATCACTTTGCCCTTGGTGGTATCAACCTTAATCCAATCATCGATTCGTACCGAATTATCAAGTTGCAGTGCGATACCGCCGAGAATATTGCCCAGCGTATCCTGCATGGAAAACGCGATGATGCCGGTGATGATCGCCGAGGTGGTAAACAAACTGGCAGGGTCGATACCCGTCGCGCGCAAACGCACCAAACCCCAACCGCAGTAGAGCAAAACCACCAACACATCTTCCACAATACGCGGCGGTGTTTTCCCCAAATACGGCAGCACCGCGCGAAATAGCGCGAGCACAAACAAACGAATCAGCAACACGCCCATCACCAATTCGGCGATAGCAATAAACCAACTCGCACCGTCGTGCAGTTTGAGTTGTGGCAACAACCAGCCCAATGCGCTGCTCGCCACCACCAACACCGCAAGTACAGTATTCTGTGCCAACAATTTGTAGCGATCGTGCGCGACAAAACGCAGCAGCAATAACTGCAGCAGCACAGCCAAGAGTGCCGCACCTATCCAGGCCGTTCCCCATCCCGATGCCAGCAGTTTTTCAATACTCATAGCACACGCATCCATCACTTCTGTCGATCTAGTCTAGCCTGTCCACAGCCGTTAAGCTTGCACCCCACTCCTTTGCACTTATTCATCTTTCCTTGCGGTCACCTGATGTTCACCTTCCCAACCATAGACCCCATCATCGTCCAACTTGGTCCGCTCGCCATACGCTGGTACGGCATGATGTACCTGCTCAGCTTCGTCTTGGTGTGGTGGTTAGCCGTGCGCCGCACTGCCATTGGCTTGGCAGCCACCAAGACGCGTGCAGAAGTGGAAGACATGATTTTCTACGGCGCACTCGGCGTGATTCTCGGCGGGCGCATTGGCTATGTGATTTTTTATCAATTCGACACCCTGCTACACGACCCACTATTCCTGTTCAAAATCACGCAAGGCGGTATGTCTTTTCACGGCGGCTTAGTCGGTGTATTAATTGCGCTCGCCTTGTTTGCGCGCAAAATTCAGCAGCCATTTTTTGCGGTGATGGACACTGTCGCGCCGCTCACGCCTATCGGTTTAGGTCTAGGCCGATTGGGCAATTTCATCAATCAAGAATTATGGGGACGCGCAACTGATGTGCCGTGGGCGATGGTGTTTCCTGCCGACCCGCTGCAATTAGCGCGACATCCTTCACAGCTGTATCAATTTGCTTTAGAAGGCGTGCTGCTGTTTGCTTTTCTGTATTGGTTTTCAAAAAAGTCGCGCCCACAAGCACTGATCTCTGGGCTATTTCTCACGCTGTATGCCGTGTTCCGTTTTTTCGTGGAGTTTTTTCGTGAACCGGATGCCTTTCTCGGTTTTGATGCGCTGGGTTGGATGACACGCGGGCAAGAACTCTGCATTCCGATGTTCATCGCCGGCATCATCATTTGCAGCTGGAGCCTTAAACGCAACAAAGTGGGTATGCACTGATGCAACAGTATCTCGATTTAATGCGCCATGTGCGCGACCACGGTACGGTAAAAACAGATCGCACCGGCACCGGCACGGTCAGTGTTTTTGGCTATCAAATGCGCTTTGATCTCAACGATGGCTTTCCACTACTCACCACTAAAAAACTGCACATCAAATCCATTATTCACGAATTGTTGTGGTTTCTCGCCGGCGACACCAACATCAAATACCTCAACGACAACGGCGTAAAAATTTGGGATGAATGGGCCGATGAAAACGGCAATCTCGGCCCCGTGTACGGTCATCAGTGGCGTTCGTGGCCGGATGGCCGTGGCGGCACGATTGATCAGATCACACAACTGATCGCGATGATCAACAAGAATCCTGATTCACGCCGCTTACTGGTCAGCGCGTGGAATGTGGCTGAAGTCAACAACATGGCGCTGCCACCTTGCCACACGCTATTTCAGTTTTATGTCGCTGACGGAAAATTGTCATGTCAGTTGTATCAGCGCAGCGCCGATATTTTTCTCGGCGTGCCATTCAATATCGCCTCTTATGCGCTGTTGACGATGATGATTGCGCAAGTCTGCGATCTGCAGTTGGGCGATTTTATTCATACCTTTGGTGATGCACACCTGTATAGCAACCATCTTGAACAAGTGGAACAACAATTACAGCGCACACCAGGGAAATTACCGCGCATGCAGATCAATCCAACCGTCAAAAATATTTTTGATTTTCAGTACAGCGATTTCGAATTATTGGATTACCACGCGCAAGCGCACATTGCCGCACCGGTAGCTGTGTGATGCCTATCATTTCCCTCATTGTCGCGCGCACACGCAACGGCGTGATCGGCCGCAACAACACGATGCCTTGGCACCTGCCGGAAGATTTGCGTTACTTCAAACGCGTCACGCTGGGAAAGCCCGTTATCATGGGGCGCAATACTTGGGAATCACTTGGCAAGCCGCTGCCGGGGCGCGACAATATTGTGATCACACGCAACAGCCGTTATTCCGCAGAAGGCGCGTACATCGCAAACAGTCTTAACGATGCCATTAACCTCGCCACATCACTCGCCAGCGAAAACAATAGCGACGAGATTATGATTATTGGCGGCGCGCAAATTTATCAGGCCGCACTGCCACTGGTGCAGCGTGCTTACATCACCGAAATTGATGCGGATATCGACGGCGATGCTTTTTTCCCACCACTAGAAGGCAAGTGGCACGAAATCAGCTGCGAATCACACGCACCGTGTGAAAAAAATCCGCATCCTTATAGTTTCATGGTGCTAGAAAAATAATGCACTAGAAAGAAATGCCAGTAAATGAGATGTTAGGCTTGTTAGTAATCAACGGATCTAACAGGCTTGGGTTTTCACGGTATAGCAAATCTTCACCGACAGCTCTCAGCTGCTTCACCGGCATATCAGTACGGGTAAGAAGATATAACTTGTGATAATAATCATAATCTTGCTGACTAGGCTCGTGTGAGGCAGTACAGGTAGTCGTGTCGCTTGCTAACAGCCTCTCACGCTCTGCGAGCTGCTCCGTATAAGCGTAGGTAGGGAAATTAGTCATTTCCGCAATACCTAACATTTTGATGTCTTTAGGAAGCTCCAACAAAAAATTAAATGTACCGCGCAGATCCTCCTCACTTTCAAACGGAACCTTACTGATGAGGTCGAAAAAGCCGCGCACTTCACTACCCAAGTCGACAATTTCTTGTGCTGCCTTAAGAACGCGCGTTATTGCTGTTGGTCTATTGAAATGATCTTTGAGTATCCGCTCACTGCCCGATTGTATCCCCATGGTAATCGACACCATCCCAGCATCTTTCAACTTTTGTAGCAATTCAGGTGTGTGCGTAGTGGGGTATGTATAACACCAAAAAGGGAGACCAATTTCCTCTTTGTAACGCGGCAAAAACTCGTCCAGCCAGCGTGGATTTACTGTAAATACTTCGTCGTAAAACAAAATAGACTTTATATCCAGATGTGATTTTGCCCAATTCAGCTCCTGCAACACTAAGTCAATATTTTTTCTTCGCAACGAGTCCTTTTTACCAAACATATCTTGGTAGCGCGACTCGATACAAAACGAACATGAAAACGGACAACCTCTCTGCGTCATAACTGGATATTCATGCTTCAAGTTATGCGGATAAATTCCATTACGCCTCCCCTTGAAATTATTTATATGCGCATAATGCTCTAAGTTCCAATCTGGGATTGCAAGATCATCCAATCTAAGCAGTGGGCGCTCTGGATTACGCACCAAAGAACCATCACCTTTTCTAGCCCAAGTGCCAAGAATATCCGTGCAATCAGCACCAACATCCAACCTGTTGGCAAAATCTACAATTACCTGCTCGCCCTCATTAATACACACCAAATCTGCCATATCCATACAGCGCTCTGGCTCCAATGTTGGACCAGGCCCACCCCAAATAATTGGAACAGAAAAATGTTCGCGCAACTTTTTTGTCACAATACCTGCTTCACGGATAATGCCAGACACAACACTGAACCCAATAGCATCTGGCTGAAACTCTTGTAAGTCTTCAATCAGTAATCGATATTCTTTGTCCGAGAATGGTTTATAACAATTCCAAACCTTTTTAATTCCATCTGCCGCAGTAAACACGCCAGGATAATCTGTGATTTCATAATCAGAGCATTTATCAAAATCAACGATATGGTGATCTTTGAAATAAATAATGCGCGACGCGTGACCCGCACGCAGCAGCTCGCCCGATAATTGTGCCGGCGCAAGATTCAAGCCCGTAAATATTTTAATAAGTGCAATGCGCGCCATACTGCCCGTCGTGAAATAAGAGTAGATACTGGTGCGAAGTTACTCAGCTTTGCCTGTAAAAACAACCACAGTAAAGCTGGCGTTATCTGCCCGCCAGCTCGCACAGATATCCCGCTCGAAAATCAGGGAATAAAAACTTAAACCCCTCTTGCTGTAACAGGCTACTGCTGCATTGTTTACCAGAAGCCACCTGCTGAAACGCGGTATCAATCACCGGCGGCACCACCGCCATCTGCGCTGCCAACCAGCACCACACCTCCACGGCTTGCACCGGCTGCGTGTCAGTCGCGATATAACAGGACACGGGGGCCAATCCTTGCTGCCAGCGACGGATGAGATGCGTCAACACACGGGCAGCGTCATCGGCGTGAATACGGTTCGTCCACTGTGCCGCCCGTGATGTATCCACGCGCCCTGCGCGCACTTGCGAGAGCAGGCGATTGCGTCCCGCACCGTAGATACCAGAGAGCCGCACAACAGTTGCGGCCAAGCCACTCTCGACCACTAAACGCTCCGCTTCCAGCAAGCAGCGACCAGAAAAGCCTCTGCCCAGCGCAGGTGATTGCTCATCCACGCACTCGCCACTGTCTTGCGCATAGACCGAGGTACTAGACACAAACAGCAGTCGCGGGCTGCCCTGCAGCGCTGACAACACATTGCGCGTGCCATCGACATACACCTGTCGATAGCGCGCCTCGGTGCGTTCTCCCGGCGTCAGTGTGATAACAACATAGTCAAAGATTTTCTGCTGCAAGGCTGCACGCACGGCGCCGCTGTCATTCACATCTGCAGCAAGAGGGAAAATAAATTCAGGCAGATTTTCTGGATGGCGGCGCAAGCCCGTCAACTGGCAATCGTCGCGCAGCAAGGCAGCCAGCCGCTGCGCGATATCGCCGCAGCCAACTAGCAGAACAGAAGGGGTAGCGCCGTGTGTCAACGATGCGCCAACTGCTCGGGTGCGCGACCTGACTCCAACCAATCTTTCAGGCGGTTGGCGTCACCTACCGGCGACAGCTTGCCATCGGAATCCAGCATCACCATCACAGCATTGCGATTGGCCACGGTTGCCATCATCACCAAGCAACGCCCCGCTTCCTGCGTGTAACCTGTTTTGCTGACTTGGATATTCCACTCACTCGATGGATCACGCAACAACGCATTGGTATTGCGATATTGCAGTGCGGAACCACTGGCCAGTATCACTTCGCGCCCCGGCGTGGTGGAGAACCGCTGAATGAGATCGTAGCGGCTCGCCGCGCGCACCATTTTTGTCAAATCTTCTGCCGTGGAAATATTGCTAGGGGTCAAACCGGTGGAATCGTAAAAACGCGTGTTCGACATACCTAAAGCAACTGCTTTGCTGTTCATGGCGCGAATAAATGCCTGTCGCCCACCGGGGTAGTAGCGCGCCAAGCTCGACGCTGCGCGATTCTCCGATGACATCAACGCCAAACGCAGCATGTCGTAGCGCGACAAACGCGTGCCTATTCCCAAACGCGAAGTGGTGTGCTTTAAGTAATCAATATCTTCACTACTGATAGCCAGCATTTCACTCATCGACGGACTGGCATCCAACACCACCATGGCCGTCATCAATTTGGTGATCGACGCGATAGAACGCGTTTGATCAGCGTTTTTAGCAAACAGGGTTTGCCCCGTCTGTGCATCAACGACCAAAGCACTGCCGGAAGCTAACTGCGGGTAAGCGCCCGTCGATTTTTCACGCGCAGGCGTTCGCTCACTCACTGTCGAGGACTTCGACTGATTGCGTATCTTGGCAATAACTCTCGTGTTAGTCGGACTGCTTTCTGCCGCGCTACTTTTGCGCGCCGGTTTCTGCGTCACACGCGTGTACAGATGCAGCGTCTGCCCAGGCTTGATCTGCTCGTTGCGGCCCAACTTATTGACGGCACGCAGTTGATCAACCGTCATATTGTTGGCGGTGGCAATGCGGTACAGCGTTTCACCTTTTTTGACGGTGTGCGTCACTGCCGTTCCTGCAGCGACAGACACGGCAAAGCCAACACCCACCATCAGCAGTGCAGCACGCGCCGTATTCTTTGCCATCGAACTCATTTTTTTGATCATCATGAACTGCCTCTTCTCCATGAAGTCACAGTAGAAAAAATACAACGACATCAGATATTTAGCAAGAATTTATAATGTATTCTGTTTGCTGTTGCGCAATATTTGACGCTATTCTCACGCTCATTGTCATCGAAGCCACTTAAACGCGTGACTACAGCCACTCCTATCACTCAAGTCCACGGTATCGGCAACAAGCTCGCCGAGAAACTGTTGCGGCTGGATATTCAACAGCAGGAGGATGTGCTGTGGCATCTGCCACTGCGCTACCGCGATTTAACGCGCATCACCGCCATCGGTGCCTTAACACTTCACGGCGAAGCCTTGGTAGAAGGCGGCGTGCGCGCCAGCAGTGTGGTGTTTGGTAAACGCCGCAGTCTTTTGTGTTTGATACAAGATGGCACCGGCACACTGGCACTGCGCTTCTACCATTTCTCCAAAGCGCAGCAAGAGCAGTTAAAAGCCGGCAGCAAAATCCGCGCATGGGGTGAGGTGCGACGCGGCACCAGCGGCTTGGAAATGTATCACCCCGAATACCGCCTGCTGGACGAGCGCAGCGAAACCACACTCACCGACCGCTTAACGCCAATTTATCCCACCACCGAAGGCCTGCAACAGACGAGTGTGCGCAAGCTGATTGAACGCGTGCTGCACAACACCGCAGCGGATCAACTGCCCGACTGGTTGCCAGCCTCGCTGCTGCCAGCGCGCCTCGCTCTGCCTCTGTACACCGCTCTGCACTATTTGCACCAGCCGCCCGCGGATGCACCCGTGGCACAACTGATAGAGGGCAAACATCCTGCGCAACAGCGCTTAGCTTTTGAAGAAATGGTGGCGCACCACTTGAGCTTGCTGCGTTTGCGTCAGCAGCAAAAAAAAGAACTCGGCATAGCGTTACAACCCAGCGCGACTTTATTCGCGCAATTCATCCATAAACTGCCATTCAAACTCACTGCTGCACAACAGCGTGTCGCGGAAGAAATTTTTAGAGATCTGCAAAATAACGAACCGATGTTGCGCTTGGTACAAGGCGATGTCGGCTCAGGAAAAACCGTCGTCGCCGCCCTTGCCTGTTTACAAGCCGCCGCCAACGACAAGCAAACCGCACTGATGGCGCCGACAGAAATTTTAGCCGCCCAGCATTACGCACAATTTACACAATGGTTAGAACCACTCGGCATACATTGCGTGCTACTCACGGGCAGCACAAAAACCAAAGCTAGGCGCGAAATTTTAGGAAAAGTTGCCAATGGCTCTGCGCAAATTGTCATTGGCACGCAGGCTCTATTTCAAGATGAAGTCCAGTTCCCACAGCTCGCCTTAGTCATCACCGACGAACAACATCGTTTTGGTGTGCGTCAGCGCTTAGCGCTGCAACAAAAAGGACAACACCACGCCCTGCCACATCAGCTGATCATGACAGCCACACCCATTCCGCGCACGCTGGCGATGAGCGCCTACGCCGATCTTGATTGCTCGGTCATCGACGAGCGGCCACCCGGACGCACACCGATACAAACCGTAGCGATCGACAACCAGCGCCGCGATGTCGTGATAGAACGCTTGCGCGGCGCTTGCCTAGAAAAAAAACAAGCGTATTGGGTGTGTACCTTGATTGAAGAATCCGATGTGTTGCAATGCCAAGCGGCAGAAGCAACAGCAGAAACACTGCGAACCCTACTGCCAGAATTATCCATAGGCTTAGTGCACGGCAAACAAAAACCTGCCGAGAAAAATGCCGTCATGAACGCGTTCAAAACTGGTCAGATCGACATTCTCGTCGCTACCACGGTGATTGAAGTCGGTGTCGATGTGCCCAATGCCAGCCTGATGATTATCGAGAATCCTGAGCGGCTCGGTCTCGCACAATTGCACCAACTGCGCGGTCGCGTAGGGCGCGGCAGCACAGCGAGCCACTGTGTATTGCTGTACAGCACGCCGTTATCGCAACACGCCAAACAGCGCATTGCCGTACTGCGCGACAGCGACGACGGCTTTGTGATCGCGGAAAAAGATTTAGAACTGCGCGGCCCCGGCGAATTACTCGGCACCAAACAAACAGGCGAAATCAATTTCCGCATTGCCAACTTGGCTCGCGATGCGCACTGGTTACCGCAAGTCAAACATTGCGCTGAAACCCTGCTGCGCGATTATCCAACGCATGTCGCACCCTTAATTCAACGCTGGCTGCGCCAAGGCGAACGCTATGCCAGAACTTGATCACCGCACCACTCTCGCAACCACTTACGGCGAGGCACTGTATTGCGTAGCGCATGCCAGCGCGCCGTTTACACTGCGCATCGGCATTCACTCTTTTGCACTACAAAACCTGTATCGCGAGCACGCTGTGCACAGCGCAGCATTTATTACGGCGTGGAATCCAAACAACAAACGACACTCACCTGCAGACAATCAACCGCGTCAACACACGCTGGAAATCGCAGTGAAGGCGTTAGGCTTTTCTTGGCTCACTGGTGTAGGGCGCAACGCAGAAAACACACACAGTGAAGATAGCTTGCTTATTTTAGGCATCGACAAAAAAAACGCCTGCGAATTGGGCAGGCGTTTTGAACAGGTGGCTATTGTTTGGTGCGATGCAAGGGCAACACCAGAACTGATCTTTCTCGCTTGAGTTACACTTCCGGCAAGTTTCTGCCGTAGAAAATTTCGTGCATTTCTTTGTCTAAGCGATCCGTGATACGGCGAATATCATTGCCGGTCAAATTATCCGTCGTCGTGCCGAACAAATAGTGGTTCAAATCAAAATCGTTCAGCATCATTTTGGTGTGGAAAATATTTTCCTGATACACATTCACATCGATCATTTTGTACAACTTTTCCGTGTCATCCGTGAAATAGTTCTGGATAGAACTGATTTCGTGATCGATGTAATGTTTTTGGCCGCTGACATCGCGTGTGAAACCGCGCACACGGTAATCCACGGTTACGATGTCTGAATCCAATTGGTGAATAAGATAATTCAGCGCCTTCAGCGGTGAAATAATGCCGCAAGTCGACACTTCAATATCTGCACGGAAAGTACAAATACCATCATTGGGATGCGTCTCGGGATAGGTGTGCACGCAGATATGGCTTTTATCAAGGTGCGCAGCAATGATTTCCACCGGCCCCGGCGATTCCGTGGTGTCCACATCGTCTTTCACCGGCTCTTCTGCCACCAGCATCGTGACCGAAGCGCCTTGCGGATCGTAATCTTGGCGCGCGATGTTCAGGATATTGGCACCGATGATCTGGCAGACCTCGGTGAGAATCTCGGTGAAACGCTCGGCGTTGTACTTTTCGTCGATGTACTGGATGTACTCGGCTTGCTGCTCCGGTGTCTCGGCATAGCAGATATCGTAGATGCAGAAACTCAGCGATTTGGTCAGGTTATTGAACCCTTGCAGCTTGATTTTCTGTGGCATAACGACCTCCGGCAGGATGAGGGTGTGGCGATCTCTGAGGCGCGGCATAATGCGCTATTCTGGCTCACAGTCAAGACCAAAAGGCTACTCCACCCATGTCCCTGAATACACGCATCCTGCTGGGCACTGTCGCCGGCATTCTGCTCGGCTGGGCCTTCAGCGGCCCCGCTCCAGGCACACTCAGTCACTACGGTCTGCTGACACTCGGCGTGATTAGCGCTGTATTTGTCGGCCTGCTAAAAATGGTGATGATTCCTCTGGTATTCACCTCCATTGTCGTGGGCGTGGCGCAGCTACAAACCCAGCACCGCATGCGCCGCGTATGGCTTACTGCCCTGCTGTTTTTCACCCTCACCGCGGCTTTGGCCGTCACGCTGGGCATCAGCGCCATGCACTGGTTTGCCCCCGCTGCCGGCTTGAAATTGGAGATGTTTCAAAGCGCCACAAGCGTTTATCAGGCCAGCGCCAGCCTCACGCCAACTGAATTCATCAGCCACTTCGCCAATGGCTTGTTTACAAACCCCGTCAAAGCCATGGCGGAGGGCAATGTGATGGGAGTGTTGTTATTCGCTTTATTAATGGGCATCGCCTTGGTGGCTGGCGGTGAGCGCTACGCGAATATCAGGAACCTGTTTACGGAATTCTTTGATTTGCTGATGCGATTGATTGATTGGATTGTGCAGCTCGCGCCACTGGGCATCTGTGCTTTGCTCGCCAAACTGGTCGCCACCCAAAATGTCGAAGTCTTCACCAGCTTGGGTAAATTCATTTTAGTCATCACCGGCACCACGCTCTTTCACGGCCTCGTGGTATTGCCCGCGCTGCTATGGCTGCTCACCCGTTATTCGCCGCTCACTTTTTTGCGCCAAGCGCGCCCTGCGCTGCTCACTGCATTCGCCACCAGCTCCAGCTCGGCCACCCTGCCTATTACGCTCAATTGTTTGGAGCGCGACATGACGGTGCGAAAAGATATCGCGCATTTTGTCGCGCCGCTCGGCGCACAGATGAACATGGACGGCACCGCGCTGTATGAGGCCGGCGCTGCCTTATTTGTTGCACAACTGTGTGGCGTCGAACTCAGCTTATTGCAGCAAGTTATCGTCTGCCTCACTGCCATGTTGGCCTCGGTGGGTGCACCCGGAATCCCTAGCGCTGGCATGGTGACGATGGTGATGGTGTTGCAATCCGTGGGCTTACCTGCAGAAGCCATCGCTATTTTGTTGCCGATAGATCGCATTCTGGATACCACGCGCACCGCCGTGAATGTGGAAGGCGATTTAGTTGGCAGCTTGGTTGTGCAGCACTTCGCCGGCAATGATGTTATTGCGCAATAAATTGTTTCCCCAATGCCAGCCTCTCCGCCAGCATTTCTGCCGCGTAAGGTTTTGCTGGCACTTTGCCCCACACGGGGGCTGGCCAAGCAGCATCCGTATCAAAGCGCGCGATTACATGAACATGCAGCTGCGGCACCATATTGCCCAACGCGCCAATGTTCATTTTTTTCGCGCCCGTTTTTTTCTGTAAATATTTTGCCAACTCATTGGTTTCTTGTAACAACTGGCGTTGATCTTGTTCCGCCAGCTCATACCACTCACGCATCTGCTCGCGGCGCGGCACCAACACAAACCACGGGTAATTCGCGTCATTCAGCAACAGTAATGTACTCAACGGCAAGTCGCCGATCACGGTGCAATCTTTTTGCAGTTGGTCATGCAGGGCAAACATGGGCAATCCTTCAGGCATACGCTATGATCGCCGGCATTCTGGCATAACAAGGACAACAAAATGGAGCTGGCGACTTATAACTTTTTGCTGCTGTGCGTATTTGGCGCTTCGCTGCTGACCTTCATCATCCTGATGTTTATTTCTGCCCCTTACGGCAAACAAGAGCGCGACGGCTGGGGACCTGGTGTCAACATGCGCTTCGGCTGGTTTATCTTAGAACTGCCCGCTTTTGCCGGCATGCTGTTTTTTTACTGGCAGGGCGAGCAAACTTTACTAACTGCCCCTCTTGTCTTATTCGCGCTGTTTCAAATTCACTACTTCCATCGCACCTTTATTTATCCGTTCACGCTGCGCGTAAAACCGAATGCGCGTTACAAAATTATTTTGTTGTCATTCGGCATGGCTTTTAATGCGGTCAATGGTGCACTCAATGGCTGGTTTCTCTCCACACTAGCCACACACTTACACAGCAACGCTTGGCTATTAGATCCGCGCTTCATCGCTGGCTTGCTGCTATTCGGTGCTGGCTTTGCATTGGCCAAACAATCTGACGCCATTTTGCGCAACCTGCGCAAACCGGGAGAGACCGGCTACAAAATCCCGCAGGGAGGGGCGTATCGTTGGGTTTCCTGCCCCAACTACCTCGGAGAAATTATGCAGTGGACTGGTTTTGCTTTAGCGGGATGGTCGCTACCGGCCTTTGCCTTTGTCTGTTTTACCGCAGCTAACTTGGTACCAAAAGCGATTTCTTCTCATCGTTGGTATCGAGAAAAGTTTTCCAATTACCCTGCAGAACGCAAAGCCATTTTTCCATTTCTGCTGTAATGAAAAGCCATCAATCGTCCATGCCTAGCTTTTTCAAACGGTAGCGCAACTGACGAAAAGAAATGCCCAGCTTCTGCGCCGTCGCTGTTTTGTTCCAGCGATTAGCCTCCAAGGCGCGCGTAATAATACCGCGCTCTATATTTTCCAAATAGGTATCGAGTTCCTCAATGCCTTCCGGCACCTCCATCTGACTCACTGCCGGCAGTGCCAAGCTCTCATTATTTTTTGCACCCAGATGCAAATCAGCGGCATAAATTACATCGTTATCACACAGGGTAAACGCTCGCTCAAGAATATTTTCCAACTCTCGCACATTGCCAGGAAACGCATAGTGCTGTAACGCAGACATGGCATCTTCAGACAAACGCGCCGCCGGCAATTGCATTTCTTTAGCAAACTGCTCCAGAAACCGATGCGCGAGCAACAAAATATCATCGCCGCGATCACGCAACGGCGGCACCGCCAATTCGATGACATTAATCCGATAAAACAGATCTTGCCGGAAACGCCCCGCTTGGGTTTCCTCTGCCAAATTTTTATGGGTGGCGCTCAACACTCGTACATCCACAGCAACTTCTTTTTCTGCACCCACAGGTCGCACGCATTTTTCTTGAATGGCGCGCAACAATTTCACTTGCATATCCAGCGGCAAGTCGGCCACTTCATCCAAAAACAAAGTGCCGCCATGCGCCGCTTGAAACAAACCCTGTTTATCGGCCGTCGCTCCCGTAAAACTGCCTTTTTTATGGCCAAAAAACTCACTCTCCATCAACTCGGATGGAATTGCACCGCAGTTGACAGCCACAAAAGGCGCACTTGCTCTGGAGCCTTTGGCATGAATGGAACGCGCGACTAACTCTTTGCCGCTGCCCGATTCACCATGAATATAAATAGGCGCTTGGCTGCGCGCGAGCTTGGTAATTTGCGTGCGCAGGCGCTGCATTGCATCGCTGTCACCCAACAAAACTTCACTGTCACTATCGCTACCAACCTCGGGTTTTTGCAGTTTCAAGGCTGCATCCACTAAGCCGCGCAACTGCTCCAAATTTACCGGCTTAGATACAAAATCAAACGCACCTGCTTTCAACGCACTAATTGCTGTATCCATGCTGCCAAAAGCGGTAATCACTGCCACTGGAATATGCGGGTATACCCCCTGAATATGCTGCACCAACTCAAGGCCATTGCCATCTGGCAGCTGCATATCGGTCAAACACAGTGATATTTTTTCATCGTGCAACAATTGTTTAGCCGTGGCCACATCGCCAGCACTGACGGTACGCAAACTCATTCTTCCCAGAGTAATTTCCAATAACTCTCGGATATCCGGCTCATCATCGACAATCAACGCGGTAACATTTTTACTCATGATTTACACTATCATCCGATTCGAATGTGAAAAACTAATCTGAAAACAACTCAGACCTTCTGGCGTGCGCCGATATTCCAAGCCAGCTTGGTTTGCCAAGCACAGCTCTCGCGCAATATACAACCCTAACCCTGTGCCTTTTGCTTCCGTGGTAAAAAACGGTTCAAAAACCTGCTGACTCTGCTGCGCACTCAAGCCATCGCCGTAATCAATAATATCTAGGCAGGGAATATCCAAAACACTGTGAATATACGCACGCAAGGTAACTGTCATCTCGCCTATAGCCTTTTCGCTATAACGCAAACCGTTCGCACACAAGTTGGCCAAAACCTGTTCCAACTGACTAAGGTCGAAGTAAACGGGCACTGCATTGTCTGGCAGATCCAAAGCAATAGTGACCGGCTTACCGTAAGTCTGCTCGTGCTGCTTAACAAAACCGCGCAGCCATTCACACAAGTCGGCCTTTTCTGGACTAGAGGCATCGCGCCGTGAAAGTCGCAATACATTCTCAATAATTCCATTCACGCGCACCGAGTGATTCTGAATGATATTAGACAAACGATGATCGGCATCCGACAGCGACGGCGATTCATTCAACAATTGCGCAGCATGGCTGATTGCCCCTAAAGGATTGCGCACTTCGTGGGCAATACTTGCCGTGAGATGCCCCAATGATGCCAATTTCAATTGCTGCGCCTGCTGTGAAATTTTTCTCGTGTCTTCCACAAATACCAAAATCAAATCGTTACCGCTATTTTCCATGCGTGCAAAATTGAGTTGCACCTCCAAACCACCGTCTTCAATTTGCAAAACCGGTGGCCGTTTAAGTGGATGTTCCAACCACTGCTCTAATATTGTCTGCGCCGCCGCGTTGCGGTTGAAATGGATTTGATCACGCATATCAAAGGTCATAGGAAACGATAGCAGTCGCGCCGCTGATTCGTTATACAACAACATCAAACCACTGCTATCCAACACCACAATTCCCGTATTCATGCGCTGCACAATCATTTCATTCAATCGCTGCATCGTCGCAGCTTGTTCGGCCTGCTCCATGGCAGAGCGTTGCGTGGCCTGAATACGACGCGCCAAGTATTGAAACAGCAGCGAGGTTACAAAAAGCAACAAGCCCAGCAGAGCCACTGCCAGCGGATTAATTTTCACACGACCAAAATATCCACTCGCCAGACTTTCCAGCAAAATAGCAATACAAGACAGAGCCGCCAACAGCGTCGCTATTTGCCCTTGTAAAAAAATACTGCTCGCGGCAACAGTGATAAAAATCAGCGAACCCAAACCAGTGACAACACCGCCACTGCAGTACATGATGATGGTGAGGAAGATAATATCGACTAAACAAACGGCAAAGATATGACCGGAAACTGGCTCTTTATGGACGAGCAGCACACTGCCCAGCATCAACACACTGGCAACAGCATAAATAGCAACGGTGTATCCGTATAAGCTTGGATGTGCACGCCCCAAAACACCAGCTGTTGCATCCACAACAAACAGCGCCAATAACACACAGGCCAACACCACCCTGTACCACGCATAGATGCGCAATAATCGGTAATTGTCCTGTGCTGGATGCCGCAGAAAAAATTCCTCGTATTGCGTCGCCATGAACTCCCTTACGCTCGTCAGCTTCTTGTTACCGGTCGATTGTAGCGACTGCACGGGCTTAAGTGCCAGCAAGCTGCTACATTGATAAAATACCAGCACACAACTTAGCAAAAACATATGGCTAACGACACAAACCTACGCGACGCAGGCTTGCGTGCATTTTCCAAAAACGAATTTGCCAATGCCTACGCCCTGCTACTGCCCTACGCGGAAGCTGGTGACGCTCACGCGCAAATGCTGCTTGCCCGCATGTGTTACGCCGGCAACGGCACTGCACAAAATCACGACCAATATCTGTACTGGCTGGAAAAGGCTGCCGCCAATGGTGACAAATCTGCTCGCGCGCGTCTGAAACGAGCGGCAAAATAAGCGCACCAAATAGCGTCTACACGCTATAAAAACAACTCTCTACTGCGCAACTTTTTTCCACCCAAACAAGTCGCCAATGCCGTGCGCATCGTTACCTTTGCCAACTTTCTCGCCTCAGGTGTAGAAAAATCTCCATTGCCGATGGCAATAAAATCCTCTCCCGTTCCTATATCAGCCGCGCCTAATCCCGCAACACCCACTAACCCCTGTTCCGGCACAAAGCGATAAAACTGCGCCGGATTCAATGCCGCGCCGGATACATCGCAAAAGAAATCAATGCCATAACCTAGTTTTTCCAGCAGCGTCACTTCAAATTTACGCAAGATTGGCTCTGGATGCTCTTGCTCGGACAGCTGAGACAGCGCATCAGCGTACGCACGCATCAATGCTGGGTCCGCCTCCAAGACTGGCAATAGGTGATGCAGCAGCTCATTGAGATAAAGCCCGCAAAATAACTGCGCTCCCTGCAGCGCAACCAGTGGCGCAACAGCCTCAAAACTCTGTAGATTCTTTAATTCGCCACGCCCGATCCAAGACAACTCATACAAGCAAAACGGTAGAAGAGGTTTATTTTTCTTACCGTGCTTCCCCCGCACCGAGCGCGCGATCAGATCAATTTTCCCATCTGTATCGGTAATAAACGCGGCAATGACAGACGACTCTTTGAAGGGGCGGCTGTGTAGAAGAAAACCGTGCGGCATAACCCATCCATTGCTACAGTTATTCGATACCCAAACTGTTCAACGCTCTTTCGTTGTCCGCCCAACCGCGTCGCACCTTAACCCATAGCTTCAGCATAACCTTGGCATCGAACATCTTTTCCATATCCAAGCGAGCTTGCTGACCAATTTTCTTAAGTCGCTCGCCGCCATCGCCAATCACTATTTTTTTCTGGCCTTCCTTTTCGACAATGATCAACGCTGAAATACGCAACAACCCAGCATCGTCGACAAACTGCTCTATTTCCACCGCTGTTTGATAGGGAAGCTCTTCTCCCAACTGGCGAATAATTTTTTCACGCACAATTTCTGCCGCAAAAAAGCGTTCACTTTTATCCGTCAATTGATCTTCAGGGTAAATAAAATCCGAAATGGGCAAATGTTTAGCAATCGTATCTTCCAGCATATCCAAACCCGTCCCCTGTAGCGCCGAGACTGGGATCACTGCTAGGAAATTTCGCAGATCAGAATAACGAGCAATCACTGGCAGCAACGATGCCTTTTCTTCCACCTTGTCTGCTTTATTGATCACCACAATCACCGGGCAATCGATTGACTCCAAGCGCATCAACACCTGCTCATCTTCTTCTGTCCATACGGCGCGATCCACCACCCACAACGCAAGATCCACATCATGCAACACAGCGCTAGCTGATTTATTCATGCGCTGATTCATGGTGTGCTTGCCGTGCTTGTGAATGCCTGGCGTATCGACAAAAATCATCTGGCAGCTGTCGGTCGATTTAATGCCCAGAATAAGGTGTCGCGTTGTTTGCGGCTTGCGCGAAGTAATGCACAATTTCTGCCCAATCAGATGGTTCAGCAGCGTAGACTTTCCCACATTAGGTCTTCCCACCACGGCCACCATGCCGCAGCGTTTTTCCTGTGTTTGCAAACCATCGGTATCTTTCATCGCACGACCTCAGCTCACAAACCTAAACGAGCCAATATTTTTTTCGCTGCCAATTGCTCTGCCTGTTTGCGACTAGATGCCACGCCCTCTTCTCGGCTTTGCAAAGCCGCCGCCACACACGCCATCGTGAACGAAGCATTGTGATCACTACCACTGCGCGCAACCAACTCATAGACAGGCAAAGGCAAATGACGCGACTGTAAATACTCTTGCAGCGTAGTCTTGGCATCTTTGCCAATCGTCGGTGTCACGCCATCTAAAACCGGCAAAAAAAGCCGATCAACGACTGCTCGACATTTTTCCAGACCACCATCCAGATACACCGCCGCAATCACCGCCTCTACAGCATTGGCAATCAGTGATGGGCGCTGTCTACCGCCCGCATTCTCTTCACCAGTGCCAAGCAACAACAAGCCACCGAGCTGCAGTGTTTCACCTACTTTCGTTAGCTGCTCACCACGCACGACATGCGCGCGCATATTGGACAATTCGCCTTCACTGGCTGCGGGATTAGCGCGATAAATAATATCTGTAATTATAAAATCGAGAATTGCATCACCGAGAAACTCCAAGCGTTCATTATGCTGAGAGCCGTAACTACGATGCGTTAGCGCCTGCGCGCAAAGATCTGGATCTGCAAAAACATACCCCAGATGCTTCTGCAGAAAAACAACTGCGTCCCTCACTAGCGAGCAGAGGTTAGATCGACGGTATGAGAAAAAGTTAACACCACTTCAACATTCGCAACAAAGGGTGTGCGCACCTCGTAATCCAACTTCACAACAGGGGTTACACCTGTGCGATCCACTTCTAATTCCTTCAAAAAACTATCATCAATCATACTCACCTGAAATGTTCTGGAGAGTCTGTTTTTGATATCGGCATCTGTGGCAACTGATTTTCCTGCCTCATTAAGTGCTTGCAAAGCCGACCCAATATTCCTGTCTTGTATATACAACGGCCCCAATTTCAATGCCGTTGTCACTACTGCTAAAAAAACAAAAATATACAGACACATTTCCCACATCGTGGCACCGCGCTGTTTACTTGGCAGTTTCATGACCAACACCTTTCACTTTGAATGATTACTGGATTACACCACTGCGAGAGAACGAGGGCAAGCCCGGCAGCCCCTCCCAATGCATCCATACATAGACAGCCTTGCCGACAATATTAGCCTCCGGCACTGCACCCCAAAAACGACTATCGCTACTGTTGTCGCGATTATCGCCCATCATGAAATACGAGCCCGCAGGAACCACTGTTTCATAGTTGCTCTGCGGGGTTACCAGAGAAACCTTCTGCAAAAGATGCTCCTTCGGCTGCAAGTTCTCTTGCATGATTAACATGTAGGGGAAGCCTGAGTCGTCTATCCGCAGCTGCTGTTGTCGCATCTGTACGCCATTGATAGAGAGCACATTGTCTTGCAGTTGAATGTGGTCGCCCGGCAACCCGATAACGCGCTTGATAAAGTAGCGTTTGTCATTGGGTGGATAGAACACCATCACATCGCCGCGCTGAGGTTCACCCATCGGAAGAACCTTGGTGCCGATCACCGGTAAACGCACGCCGTAGGCAAACTTATTGACGAGGATAAAATCGTGCACCAACAAGGTTGGCACCATAGAAGCCGATGGAATTTTGAACGGTTCAAATAAAAAAGAACGCAGTACCAACACAACCAACAGCACCGGAAAAAACGATTTAGCGTACTCTGCCACTACAAAATCTTTTTCTGCCCAATCCACCAACTGCTGTCTATCTCCTGCGCTTTTGACTTGCGACAAAACACGCTGCACATCTACGGCACCCATCAGGCGAACACGGCGTCCGTTAAAAAACACTTTGTCGGCTGCAACCACGACACCAGCAGCCAATACCAACAACACGAGGATTAGAGAGAAATCTCCAATATCTCCCATGCCTGATCGGTTCACCGCTATAAACAATACAGCTGCCACCCCCAGCCATGCCAACACAATGACCATCGACAAGCCTTGAAACCACGCCGGCGTAGCACCCTGCGCAACCGTACTAGGACTGCCATGACTTCTAGCCACAGCTTGCACACGGACAGGTCGCCCAGCACTCTCCTGCACCAACCAAATCACAATGCTAACGATCAGCACCCCGAGCAAAGTTTCAACAAACATCATCAATCTGCCTTTAGCACAGCAAGGAATGCTTCTTGCGGAATTTCCACATGACCAATTTGCTTCATCCGTTTCTTGCCGGCTTTTTGCTTCTCGAGCAATTTCTTCTTGCGCGAAGCATCGCCGCCATAGCACTTAGCCAAAACATTTTTACGCATGGCTTTAACGGTGGTGCGCGCGATAATCTGCCCACCTAAAGCCGCCTGTATCGCCACATCGTACATTTGACGAGGTATTAACTCTTGCATTTTTTCACACAGTACGCGACCGCGTGTCTGAGCATTGTCTCGATGCACAATAATGGCCAACGCGTCCACTTTATCGCCGTTAATCATCACATCCAATTTAGCTAGCTTTGCTGGGTCAAATCGCAAAAACGAATAATCCAGTGAAGCAAAGCCGCGGCTGACTGACTTTAACCGATCAAAGAAATCCATCACCACTTCGCTCATCGGCAACTCATAGCGCAAAGAAACCTGATTGCCAATAAACAACATATCTTTCTGAACGCCGCGTTTTTCCACGCACAAGCCGATCACATTTCCCAAATATGTTTGCGGCACCAAAATGCTGGCCTCGACAATTGGCTCGCGCATTTCTTGAATTTTTCCGGCATCTGGCAACTTGGATGGGTTGTCTACATGCACAACCTCACCGCCGTTTAATACCACCTCATACACCACGGTCGGCGCTGTGGTGATCAAATCCAGATCGTATTCGCGCTCTAAGCGCTCCTGCACGATCTCCATGTGCAACATACCGAGAAAACCGCAACGAAAACCAAAACCGAGCGCATCCGATGTTTCGGGCTCATAAAATAGCGCCGCATCATTAAGCGTCAATTTTGCCAAGGCTTCACGAAAATCCTCGTAGTCATCCGCATTAACAGGAAACACGCCCGCATAAACTTGCGGCTTCACTTTTTGAAAGCCTGGCAGCGATGGTGCGTCAGGAAACGCGGCATTGATCAAAGTATCACCCACGGGCGCGCCATGAATATCTTTGATCCCCGCCACCACAAAACCCACTTCACCCGCCTTCAACACATCCGTTTCTTTGCGCTTAGGCGTAAATATTCCCACCGCATCGACGAGATGCGCTTTGCCGATACTTTTGGCCAAAATTTTATCTTTTTTGCGCAAGGTGCCGTGTTTAACGCGCACTAGCGACACCACTCCCAAGTAATTATCAAACCAAGAATCGATGATCAGCGCTTGCAAGGGAGCATCTATATCGCCTTCTGGTGGCGGTATTTTTACCACCAGCTGTTCCAGCACATCCTCGATTCCCAATCCTGATTTAGCACTGCACTGACAGGCATCACTGGCATCAATTCCAATGATCTCTTCCACTTCTTTTTGCACGCGCTCTGGTTCTGCTTGCGGCAAATCCATTTTGTTCAGTACGGGCAGAACTTCCAAACCCTGTTCGATGGCGGTGTAGCAATTGGCTACCGATTGCGCTTCTACACCTTGCGCAGCATCGACTACCAGCAGCGCGCCCTCGCATGCCGCCAGTGAGCGCGACACTTCATAACTGAAGTCCACATGCCCTGGTGTATCAATAAAATTTAGCTGATAGGTTTTGCCATCCCGCGCTTGATAACCGAGCGTCACGCTCTGCGCTTTAATGGTGATGCCGCGCTCGCGCTCAATATCCATCGAGTCCAATACTTGCGCTTCCATTTCGCGCGCAGACAAACCGCCGCACACTTGAATGAAGCGATCCGCCAGCGTCGATTTGCCGTGATCGATATGTGCAATGATGGAAAAGTTACGGATATGACTCAGGTCAGACACAGGAATTTCTGGCTCGAAAAAAAGTGCTGCATTCTACCCGATTCGCCCCATACCCGCGCCCGGCGGCCACCTAGGGCATCACAATAGAACGAAAAATCGGCTGCCCCTCGCGAAAAAAGCGAATGGGTTGGACGCTGCCCGCTGCCAAGCCACTGACAATCTGCTGCAGCGCCGCTGGATTCTCTACATTAGCAAAGCCCAACTGCACAATCACATCACCAGGTTCCAGCCCCGCTTTTTCTGCTGCGCTCCCTCTGCGAATAGCGCGCACAAGCACGCCACCAGTGGTCGTAGTCAACTGCGCTGCCTGCTGTGCATTCAATGGACTGACCTGTATGCCGAGCACACCTTTAATGTTGTCATCACGCTGTACCTTGTGAACAGCACGACGATTGGCATCGGCATGCCGATCCGACAACTCGCCTACATCAACACGCATGGTTTGCTGCTGACCTTGCCTCACCAGCATCAGCTCGGCTTTGCTATTGGGAGCCACTTGCCCTACCAAGTGGGATAAATCCTCCGCAAACAGAATAGGCTTGCCTTCAAAGGCCGTGATGATATCTCCCTCTGCAATCCCCGCCTTGTCTGCTGGGCTACCTGCCACTACCTGTGCCACCAAAGCGCCCTCTGGTTTGCTTAAACCAAATGAAGCTGCCAATGAACGATCCACTTCCTGAATAGAAACACCTAGCCAGCCACGCGCAACATAACCTTTGTCTTTCAGTTGCTCGACCACATTGCGCACTACACTGGCAGGGATGGCAAATGACAGCCCCATAGAACCGCCAGTGCGTGAGAATATCTGTGAGTTGATACCTACTACATCGCCCATCAGATTGAACAAAGGGCCACCCGAATTGCCAGGATTAATAGCAACATCCGTTTGAATAAACGGCACATAATTTTCATTTTCGCCATTTGGCAAACTGCGCCCGATAGCACTCACGATGCCCTGCGACACGGAGTAATCCAATCCAAATGGTGAGCCTATTGCCAACACCCACTCTCCCACTTTGAGCTTGTCACTGGTATCCAACTTCAACACCGGCAAACCACTTGCATTCACTTTTAGCAAGGCGATATCTGAACGCGAATCGCTGCCAACCACTTCTGCATCAAATTCGCGCCGATCATTCATGCGTACAACAATTGCGTCCGCATCCTTGATAACATGATAGTTCGTCAGGATGTAACCATCGGGTTCGATAATAAATCCAGACCCTAAACTCAACACCTCAGCGCGATTTTTACCTGCAGTCATTTCTAGCTGTGATCGGTGGCGCCCCAATAGGGTTTCGACTTGAATTTTAACGACCGCCGGCGAGCTTTTTTCTACCAAGGTCGTAAAATCTGGCAACTCTGTTGAAAAGACTGTCGCGGGAAATAAAAATACGGCTATGACAAAAAAGAGTGATGTAATAAATTTGTATCGGTGTGCGATAAAAGACTTTTTACTAGACATGCAGCCCCCATTGCAATATCTATCCACTTTCCTACATTAATAATCTGCAAACTACTTTCTTGGAAAATTTTGCTCTGCAGTGTTAATTAACGGCACTTGGAGCCTACCTGTTTTTAGCGCTGCATTTTCAAATCCTTGCGGATTATTCATGCGCATACTTTGCACATCACCAGACTGTACAAAAATATTCCCCGCCACCAACCCACTGGGCACACTAACCAATGTTTTTGGCGAGGGTGTCACGCCACTGTGGTTTATAGGCTGAGCGGTGGGTAGCGTCTTTGCTATCTGTTGCGCCGATGTGGCGTCATCACGCAACTGTGACCACTGCGCACCGACAATAACTGACAATGCTACAGAAGCAGCCACGGCCACTCTTGTGACAGTCTGACGATGTCGCTGCGGCGTGCTGCGATTATCCACGCTACCGCTACTAAGCCCGTGCCGATCTTCAACATCAATAGCGCGACGCACTGCATCTGCGAACGCAAGGGAGTTACTCATAGCAGTAGGTTGTTTATGCAGAGCTGTCGATACCAGTTGATAACGCATCCAACGCTTGCGCATTTCGGCATCATTCGCGCATTCCACCAAAAGCCGATGCAACTCCAATTCGTGACTCGCACCATCCATCACAGCAGATAGCGATTCGGACTTATCCAAAGGAAGCTGGGGACTGGATGACATGCAGCACCTCAAAAGCTGACTAGCAGCTCGGCAAGAGTTATTGGTATTTGTAGCTCTGTGACTACACTCTTTACCGTAAGTTCCCAGCGATGGCACTGCCTCGCCAAGTGCGTTGCGTTAGTTTTCCAGCAGCGGTCGTATGGCTTCGTCTATCGCCTCTCGTGCACGGAAGATACGCGAGCGCACCGTACCAATCGGACAGGCCATCACCTCGGCAATTTCTTCGTAGGCCAGCCCATCAAATTCGCGCAACACCAGTGCTCTGCGCAACTCTTCCGGCAAACCCGCTAAGGCTTCCTCTACCACACGATGAATATCTTGTGTCGCCAGCAAGTTTTCAGGATTTTCCTCTATGTGCAGCGCATCGCTGAATGCATAGTCTTCCACTTCATCGATATCCACATCAGCACTTGGGCGGCGTTTGCGAGCATCCAGCGCATTTTTGGCGGTGTTGACCGCAATTCGGTAGAGCCATGTATAGAAAGCACTCTCGCCGCGAAAATTGCCGATGGCACGGTAGGCTTTGACAAAAGACTCCTGCGCCACATCCTCCGCCTCTGCATAATCTTTCACATAGCGGCGCACCAAAGCCAGCACTTTGTGTTGATACTTTAGAACGAGCAAATCAAAGCTACGCTTGTCGCCTTTTTGTACTCTGGCGACCAATTGCTCGTCCGTGTCACGAACGGCAGGCTCGACCATGAGCTATTTGACCACCCGCAAGGCAGGCCGCGCCGGCACGGCTTTCTTGGTATCAGAGCCATCGTCAGAGGGATCCGGCTCAGGGACTTCTTCTGAGGGAAACATCATGCCTTGTCCATTCTCACGCGCGTAAATGCCTAATACCGCATACATCGGCACACTGATATTTCTGGCCACGCCGCCAAAACGCGCACTGAATGCGATTGCGTCTTGCCCCATCGATAAAGCAACTACTGCTGAAGGTGAAACATTCAACACAATTTGACCGTCCTTGACATGTTCAGTTGGCACCACAACGCTAGGTAACAATGCATCAACCACAATATGGGGCGTGCAGTGATTGTCGAGTATCCACTCGTGCAGCGCCCGCAACAGATACGGCTTACTGGACAACATAATCGGTGTTTTTTATTTCGACTCTACACGATCCGGACGCATTTCTTTTTCTTGCTCAGAAAGGCTATCGCGGAATGCACGACGCTTGAACATGCGCTCCATATAGTCATGCAACGGCTTGGTTTGCTTGTTGTTGGGCAGATCAATACCCAATGCCGGCAAGCGCCACAAAATTGGCACTAGGCAGCAATCAACCAGCGTCAGCTCATCATTCATGAAATACGGCTTTTCATTAAAAATGGGCGCAATGGCCGTCAAGGTGTCTTTCAACTCTTTTGCTGCTTTATTGGCCGTGGCTTTGTCGCCCTGCTCAATGGCGGCAATCAATGCACCCCAATCTTTATCCATGCGTTTGTGCAATAAGCGAGTTTGCGCACGCGTTACGGGATAAACCGGCAACAGCGGCGGATGCGGGAAACGCTCATCGAGATATTCCATCATCACCCATGCGTCATACAACGCCAACTCACGATCTACCAAGGTGGGCAGGCTGTTGTAAGGATTGTGCTCAGAAACTTCCTCGGGAATATCCGATGGATGTGTATCAATAATTTCTACCGTGATGTCTTTTTCCGCCAACACAATACGCACGCAGTGACTGAGATGGCTTGCACCGTCTGAAAATAAAGCCATGGTGGAACGACGAGTAATGACTGACATAAAAGACTCCAAACTAAATAAACAGGGCGACACGCGTCGCCCTTCGATCATGGTGTACCGCAGTACCAGAAGACAAAAAACAACCTAGTTGCCAAGCAACTCAGTGCACGTCTTTCCAGTACTCGCGATTTAACAGCCAAGCAAAAATGAAAAACAGTGACACAAAGAACAACGCATAAACACCCATGCGTTGACGCTTCAGAGCAGAAGGCTCGCCAGCATAGGCGAGGAAACTTGGGAGATCGCCAACAGCTTGATCAAACTCAGCCGGCTTCATTTTGCCTGCTTTTTCAACCACCAAGCGCCCACAAGGATTCAGAGCCTCACCTGTTTTAGCATCGACCAAAATTTCTTCGCGCGTCAAAGGATCACGCTTGATTCCGCCATTTTCTGCATGCACAGGGCCTGGCGCGCATTTCGGCATGCCTTGCAATTCCAACATTGCATGAGGCATACCAACATCTTTGAATACCCGATTGTTTACACCATAAGGGCGTTTGTCGTCTTGATGAAAATTACGCAAATAGGTATACAGCCACTCCACGCCGCGTGCGCGCGCTACCAGTGTCAAATCCGGTGGCGTTGCACCAAACCATGCTTTCTGTTCTTTGGCTGGCGCAGCAATTTTCATCAAATCGCCAATATTGCTTTCAGAAAAATTAAGATTCTGTTGCGCTAATTCATGTGGAATGCCCAAATCGTCTGCCATGCGCTCATAGCGCATGTATTCCATGGAGTGACACCCCATACAATAGTTGACGAAATATTTTGCGCCGCGCTGCAGAGACTCTTTGTCATGCAGAGCAGGCTCAAATTTATCGCAATCAATTGCACCACATGATTTCTCACCCTCGCCGGCAATAGCAAAGAGAGGCAGCATTCCGAGCGTTAACAAAATAAGTATTTTTTTCATCGCATCATTCCTTATTTCATCGTAACGCGGTCTGGCTCAGGTTTTGTTTTCTCAATTGATGTGTAGATCGGCATCAATATAAAGAAAGCAAAATAAACCACCGTCAGATATTGCGACATATCATTATTCTCCAACCACGATATTTTATGGGGGATCAGATTTCCCATGAAATAACCGCCTGCAGGAATGGCGCCCAAGTAGCCCAATACCAAGAAAGAAATCGCTAAAGAGTAGAGTGCAATAGCGGTCAAACGACCTTTATAGCGCCATGACTTTACTTTACTGCGATCCAACCAAGGCAGCACAAACAGGATGGCAATAGCTGCCGCCATGATGACAAAGCCCCAGAATTTTGATGACAAACCAAACCACTCCAGCGTTGTGGCTCGCAACATTGCATAGAACGGTGTGTAGTACCACACAGGTGCAATATGCGCAGGCGTCTTCAAATTGTTGGCCTGTTCAAAGTTAGCGTATTCAAGAAAGTAACCACCCATCTCCGGCATAAAGAAAAGAATGAAGCAGAACACAAACAGGAATACCGCAATACCCACCAAGTCGTGCACGGTGTAATACGGATGGAAAGGAATGCCATCCAACGGCTTGCCGTTAGCGCCTTTTTTCTTCTTGATTTCAATGCCGTCGGGGTTATTGGAACCCACTTCGTGCAACGCCAGCAGGTGCAATACCACCAGCATCACCAAAATCAATGGAATTGCCACAACATGTAATGCAAAGAAACGGTTAAGCGTGATGCCGGAAATCAAAAAATCGCCACGCACCCACTGCACGATGCTCTCGCCCACGACAGGAATGGCACCAAACAGAGAAACTATTACCTGTGCACCCCAGTAAGACATCTGTCCCCAAGGCAATACATAGCCCAAGAAACCTTCCGCCATCAGACAGAGATAAATCAACATACCGAATAGCCACACCAACTCACGCGGCTTTTTATACGATCCATACAACAGGCCACGGAACATGTGCAAATAAACCACAGCAAAAAACGCAGACGCACCGGTGGAGTGCATGTAACGAATTATCCAACCGTAATCCACATCACGCATGATGTATTCCACAGAAGCAAAAGCGCCTTCTGCAGTCGGCGTGTAAGACATCGTCAGCCAAATACCAGTCAATAACTGATTGACCAACACCAACAGTGACAGTACGCCGAAAAAATACCAGAAATTAAAATTCTTAGGTGCGTAGTACTGACCCATGTGGGTATTCCACGCACGCATAATTGGCAGACGCGCATCTACCCAATCTCGCAAACCCATCAGCCAAGATGTCATGCTGCCCCCTTCTGGTCTTCACCAATCACAATCACACTATCGCTATCAAACCGATAAGCAGGGACGGATAGATTTGTCGGCGCTGGAACATTCTGCATAACGCGGCCAGCCAAATCGAATTTAGAGCCGTGACACGGACAGAAAAACCCGCCCACCCAATCTTTACCCAAATCTTCTGGTGCAACTTCTGGGCGAAACTTCGGCGCACAACCCAAATGTGTACACAGCCCAACCACGACAAAGATATTGTCTTTGATTGAACGGTATTCATTCTTGCAATAAGCAGGTTGCTCAGATTTCAAAGATTCTGGATCTTTCAGCTGGCTACCCAACTTTGTCAACTCAGACACCATCGTCGGCGTGCGGCGCACGACATAGACCGGCTTACCCTGCCACTCAAACGCAGCCATCTGCCCATCTTCCAACTTGCTGATATTTGCCTTGACTGGCGCGCCGGCCGATTTGGCTTTAGCGCTAGGATTCCAAGATCCGACAAAAGGGGTAGCGACAAAACCAGCTCCAGCAACGCCAACACCTGTGGTGGCAACGGTAAGGAAGCGGCGTCGCGCGTGGTTTACACCGTCATTACTCATGACGCTTTTCTCCCATCACTACTAGACGCGTCTCTGCAACACACAGAGCGCTCACGATTCAAAATGACCTTAAAAAGTCGGGCGACATTATGCCAGACTGACCGTTCAAGGCAAGAAAACATCACTGGATGCATAGCAGCGAAATACCTTACCCAGATACAAAAACGCCCGAACCACTGACGAGATTCGGGCGCCGTAACAACGCAAAAAATATCAGCGCTTGGAGTACTGTGGACGCTTACGCGCCTTGCGCAGACCCACTTTCTTACGCTCAACTTCACGCGAGTCGCGAGTGACATAGCCCGCTTCACGCAGGGCGCCGCGCAAGCTCTCGTCGTATTCCATCAACGCGCGTGTAATGCCGTGGCGAATCGCGCCGGCTTGACCGAAGCTGCCGCCACCTGTCACAGTGATCTTCAGATCCAATTTCTGATCCAAACCAGTCAACACCAAAGGCTGACGCACGATCATGCGCGCTACTTCGCGACCAAAATAGTTTTCCAGCGTGCGGTCGTTGATGGTGATATTGCCGCTGCCCGCTTTAATGAAAACGCGTGCTGTAGCGGTTTTACGACGACCAGTTCCGTAGTTCTGCTTTACTGCTTGTTGCACAGCCATAACCGCCTCTTACAGTGAAAGTGCTTGTGGCTGCTGCGCACCGTGTGGATGCTCAGTACCAGCGTAAACTTTGAGTTTTTTGAACATTGCACGACCCAATGGCCCGCGCGGCAACATACCTTTCACAGCCAATTCAATAGCGCGCTCTGGCGCACGATCGATCAGCTTTTCAAAAGTAATTTCTTTCAAGCCACCTGGAAAATTGCTGTGGCTGTAGTAAACCTTATCTTTGCTCTTGGCGCCGGTCACACGCACTTTCTCAGCGTTGACAACCACGATGTAGTCGCCGGTATCGCAGTGTGGCGTGAATTCAGGCTTGTGCTTGCCGCGCAGGCGACGCGCCAGCTCTGCCGCCAAGCGGCCGAGTACTAGGTTATTGGCATCCACTACATACCAATCGTGTTGTGCTGTCTGCGCATTGGCGCTGATCGTCTTCATTTCTCTACCGCTCTTGGTCAGGGGGCTGGAATTGGGGGGCGAATTGTAGTGAGCAGCCCCCCCGTTTTCAAGCACTAAATCTGCGTTTTCTGTTGATTTCCACAACCTAGCCCGCCCAATACCAGTGCTGGGCGTTAAATGGCTGCAAGGCGGCAGCATCCGCTAGATATACGCGCCGCTCTTTCTCCAGTTTTAGCAAATGCGCCCACAGTGATATTTGCGCCAGCCAATGCAGGCTGGCATCTACATCGCTGTAGACCAATGGGGTCAGCTCATCAATGGAGCCGCTGCATTCAACGCGCAAAACATCAACAACCTTTTGCTCGCGCCGCAAACGATGCGCGAGCAAACCCTCAATCTCCTGTAAAGGCTCATGAATCACATCGCCGTGCCCTGGCAACAGACTGCTGAGCGGGTAAGACTTTAATAGCGTCAAAGACTGCAGGTAATCCGCCATATCACCGCCGGGCGGCACAATAACCACGGTCGAACCTTCCATAATGTGGTCGCCGGTAAACAGCGCACCTTCTTCGCGCAGCAAATAACAGAAGTGATTGGCAACATGCCCAGGTGTGGCAATAGCCTCCAGCGTGAACTCCGCGCCGCGTACCAAATCTCCGTGGCGGATATTTTGTTTCACTGTAAAGCTGGCATCTTGGTGGGGATCTTGCTCCAACACCGCACCGACTAACTCCGCCCCTGTTTTCCGCGCCAAATGAATGGCGGCAGGCGAATGGTCTGGGTGGGTATGCGTGACGACAATCCAGCGCAGCCTGGCCGTGCCGACCGCCTGCAAAATGGCTTCGATATGCTCGGGATCGGCGGGACCCGGATCAAGAACCACTATTTCATCCACGCCGATCAAATAGCAGTTTGTGCCTGCACCGGTCATGGCGCTTGGATTATTGGCGGTCAGCCGCCGCACCAGCGGTGACAGCTGCACCAACTCACCAGACCGCACCTCTGCCATGCGCTAGACCAGCGGCAGCTCCACCACGGGGCTTACATCTTCGTCGTAATTCACGGCAGAAAAACCAAAGCCGAACAACTTGAGAAACTCGTCTTTGTAACCTTGAAAATCCGTCAATTGGTACAGATTTTCTGTCGTCACCACAGGCCATAATTCTGCGACAGCATTTTGCACTTCAGGGCGCAACTCTTTGTCATCCACACGCAAACGCCCCTCATCATCCAAGTGACGAGACGCGCTGAATAAACCATCATGAAACAAACGATAAATTTGTTCGATACAACCTTCGTGACCGCCTTTTTCTTTCATCACCTTGTACAGCAATGACAAATACAACGGCATGATAGGGATAGCCGCACTTGCTTGTGTGACCAGCGCTTTCAGCACCGACACATACGACTTTCCATTCACCGTAGACAGTTTTTCGTCGATCAAAACACGCGTGCGATCCAAATCTTTTTTCGCGGCGCCGATGGTGCCATTCCAGTAAATATCCCAAGTCAGCTTTTCACCCAAATAAGTGTAAGCCGTGGTTTGCGCGCCTTCTGCCAGCATATCGGCGGCGAGCAGTGCATCAATCCACATCTGCCAATCTTCGCCGCCCATCACGGCAACTGTGTTGGCAATTTCTTCTTCACTCGCCGCTTGCAGCGTAACTTCTTCGACGGTTTGCTTGTCAGTGTTGACACCGCGCTGTGTCACCGCCTGACCAATCGGCTTCAACACCGAACTGTGCACAGCACCCGTTTTCGGATGCTGACGGCGCGGAGATGCCAAGCTGTAAATCACCAAATCCACTTTGCCCATATCAGCTTTAATGGTGTCGATAGTTTTTTGTTTGACCTCATCAGAAAACGCATCGCCATTGATGTGTTTCGCATATAAGCCTGCTTGCGTTGCCGCTTGATGAAACGCCGCTGCGTTATACCAACCCGCTGTGCCCGTGCGCTTTTCATCAGGCTCTTTTTCAAAAAAGATACCCAGTGTTTTTGCGCCACAACCAAACGCGGCTGTGATGCGCGATGCCAAGCCATAGCCAGTAGACGCGCCAATGACCAAGACATTTTTCGGGCCGTTAGCAATCGCCCCTTGTTGACGCACATAGTCGATCTGCTGCTGCACATTGGCCGCGCAACCCTTCGGATGGGCGTTAGTGCAAATAAAACCGCGAACTTTGGGATGAATGATCATGCTGGCTTTCCTGTTAATCCAGTGCGAAAGGCAGGCATTATACGGGCAAAAAATACGCGCCTACTGCTAGAATAACCGCCTCATTTTTGATTGTTCGTGCCGGAGTTCGCCATGACCACGATTCGCCAAGAAGATTTGATTGCCAGCGTTGCCGATGCCCTGCAGTTCATCTCTTACTTTCATCCCGTCGATTTTGTACAGGCGATGCACAAAGCCTATGAGCGCGAACAAAACCCCGCCGCTAAGGATGCGATTGCGCAAATCTTGATCAACTCTCGCATGTGCGCCATGGGGCATCGCCCCATTTGCCAAGACACCGGCATCGTCACCGTGTTTGTCAAAATTGGCATGAATGTGCGTTGGGATGATGCCACCATGAGCGTGGACGACATGATCAACGAAGGCGTGCGCCGCGCCTATTTGCAGCCAGACAACATCCTGCGTGCGTCTATCCTCGCCGACCCCGCCGGCAAACGCCAAAACACCAAGGACAACACGCCAGCCGTTATCCACTACCAATTTGTGCCGGGAAATACCGTGGAAGTGGATCTCGCGGCCAAAGGCGGCGGCTCGGAAAACAAATCCAAAATGGCGATGCTGAACCCCTCCGACTCCATCGTGGATTGGGTACTGAAAACAGTACCTACCATGGGCGCCGGCTGGTGCCCCCCCGGCATGCTGGGCATCGGCATTGGCGGCACGGCAGAGAAAGCCGCTGTGTTGGCGAAAGAAGTACTGATGGAAGACATCGACATTTACGATTTGATGGCGCGCGGCCCGCAAAATCGCATCGAAGAATTGCGCTTGGAGTTGTTTGAAAAAGTGAACCAACTGGGCATCGGCGCACAGGGCTTGGGCGGCTTGACCACCGTGCTAGATGTCAAAATCAAAGACTACCCCACACACGCCGCCTCTCTGCCGATCTGCATGATTCCCAACTGCGCGGCCACGCGGCACACCCATTTTGTGCTCGACGGCTCTGGTCCGGCATTGCAGACACCGCCTTCTATCGACGAGTGGCCAGAAATCTCTTGGGAAACCGGCAGCTCGCGCCGCGTCAATTTGGATGCACTTGCCAAAGCCGATATCGCCGACTGGAAATCCGGTGAAACCCTGCTGCTCTCCGGCAAAATGCTCACCGGCCGCGATGCCGCGCACAAAAAAATGGTCGATATGATCGCCAAAGGCGAGGAACTGCCGGTCGATCTCACCAACCGCTTTATCTACTATGTTGGCCCAGTCGACCCTGTGCGCGACGAAGTGGTCGGCCCAGCAGGCCCCACCACCGCCACGCGCATGGATAAATTCACTCGCACCATGCTGGAAAAAACCGGTCTGATTGGCATGATCGGCAAATCCGAGCGCGGGCCTATCGCCATCGAAGCCATTAAAGACAACCAAGCGGTGTATTTAATGGCCGTGGGTGGGGCCGCTTACCTCGTATCCAAAGCGATTACCGGTGCCAAAGTACTGGCCTTCCCAGAGCTGGGCATGGAGGCTATTTACGAGTTTGAAGTGCAAGACATGCCTGTCACGGTGGCAGTGGATAAGGATGGCGTTTCCATCCACACCACTGGCCCACAAATTTGGGAGCAAAAAATCCGCACTGAACATCTGCAGGTTATCTAACGCTGCATGCTGTTTAACTCGTATCAATTTATTTGGCTGTTCCTGCCAGTAGCGCTGGCAGGCTTCTTTCTCGCCGCACGCTTTCGTCACGAAGCTGCCGCCGCATGGCTGGCATTGTGTTCGCTGTTTTTTTACGGCTATTGGGATGTGCATTACATTCCGTTGCTGCTGTTGTCGATCACGGTGAATTATCAGATCGGCAAACAAATCAGCAACCACATTGAAAAACAAGCCGCGCAGCGGGCCAAACTCTGGCTCATCATCGGTTTGGTATTCGATCTCGGTTTGCTCGCGCACTACAAATACACCAACTTTTTTCTCGACAACTGGGTGGCACTCACCGGCTCTACGGTCGATTTCCCCAATATCATTTTGCCGCTGGGCATTTCCTTTTTTACTTTCACACAAATTGCTTATCTGGCGGATTGCCACAAAGGCATCGTGAAAGAGCGCAATCCCGTGCACTACTTGCTTTTTATCACTTACTTCCCGCACTTAATCGCCGGCCCCATCCTGCACCACAGACAGATGATGCCGCAGTTTGCGCACGCCAAAACCTATCGCATCAGCCAAGAAAACATCGCCATTGGTCTGACAATTTTTGCGATCGGCATGTTCAAAAAAATGGCGATTGCCGACCCGCTGGCCGAGTTTGTAGGGCCTGTGTTTGCGGTGAGCAAACATCCGGGGCTGCTGTCTACCGAGGAAGCCTGGCTCGGTGCGCTAGCGTACTGTTTGCAGCTGTATTTTGATTTTTCCGGTTATTCCGACATGGCGATCGGCCTGTCGCGTTTGTTTGGCATCAAGCTGCCGCTTAACTTTAATTCGCCGTACAAATCTACCAGCATTATCGATTTTTGGCGCCGCTGGCACATGACGCTATCGCAGTTTTTGCGCGACTATCTGTACATTTCTCTCGGCGGCAATCGCAAAGACAAAACGCGCCGTCACATCAATTTGCTGTTGACGATGTTGCTCGGTGGTTTATGGCACGGCGCAGGCTGGACCTTCATTATCTGGGGCGGGTTACACGGTGTTTACATCTCACCATCAATCATGTGTTCCGTGATTGTTTCCACCCGCCAATAACAAAACTTTGCTAACACACGCACGCGCAACAATGGGATGGTTGCTCACCACGCTCGGCGTTGTTGTTGCTTTTGTTGTATTTCGCGCCGCTTCGGTACACGACGCCATGGTGGTCATTCAAGCCATGGCCGGCATACAAACGGCAGCCGATGGCGACATCATGATTCGCATTCTCGAACACGCTGATGACGGTTGGAATTATGTGTTGCTCGCTGGATTGATCGCACTGTTTGCACCCAACACACAGGAAATCATGACGCGCTTTCAGCCCGCTTCTGACGCGGTTGATAGCAAAACGCGTTGGCAGTGGCAGCCGCGCCCACTATTGGCACTGCTCACAGCCATTGTGTTGAGCTACAGCATTGTGAACATCGGCCAAGTCAGTGAATTTCTCTACTTTCAATTCTGAATATGAAAACCTATAACCGCATTGTGATTATCGCCACCTGCCTTATCGTAGGTTTTTGTGCGGGTTTAATTATCTGGGCACAACCGTTGAATGGCGACTTGACACGCGTCGGCGCCTACCCTGAACGCTGGTACGGCTGGAATGCACCACAACAAAAAATTCCCGACTTGGCCAATACACCACGCACTGCCACTAAAAAACATCTACTCGTGCTCGGTGATTCCTTCTCTGAAATTGGCTACTGGCAAGCGTATCTCGACGACCGTTACAGCTTCACACTCGTACCGACGCGCAATACCAGTTTCCATAAAATCATCGAAAAAATCCGCCAAGAAAAACCGGATGGTGTGGTAGTCGAAAGCGTCGAACGCTTTACCTATGCCATGTTTGGCAATGAATCACAATTCATGGGCAACACTGCTAAACGCTGCGAGCCACTCAGCTACACGCTTCCTTCGCCAACATCTATAACGCCGCCAACAAACTTACTCACCTACCCCGAATACACACGAAAAGCCTTCCCTGCAACAGCCAAAGATATTTCACAAGGTTTTTATTTGGCCAAGCAACAAACCTTTTTTGCTGCCAAACCCAAAAAGCGACAAGCAAAAATCTTGGAACTCACCACAACCTCATTGCAGAGCAGCCAGCGCAGCAAGCAGCTACTCGTTATCAAGAGCGATTTATTATTTTTACCTGCGTTTGATGATGCTGCGATTTCAACCATGCAGTGTTCCATGCGCACACTGGCACACACGCTAACCGCATTACACATGCCTTATGTTTTTGTGATCGTGCCTGACAAAACCACCGCCTACCAACCTTACCTTGTGCAGCAAGAGATAAGCAGCAAACTGCCCGTGATTGAGCGACTACTGCCAACACTGGGCATTCCACACACAATTGATTTATTGCCCGCTATTCGACAGGCACTGGCCAGTAACGAAGTGGATTTCTATCTCCCTAATGATACGCACTGGGGCTACAAAGGCTTTCAGTTAGCGGCCAAGCAAATTGATGCTGCACTCCAACCACAGTGGCAAGAGGCACAGCAGTAATGCTTTTTAATTCTTACGCTTTTATCTGGTTATTCCTACCGCTAGCACTGGCAGGTTTCTTTCTCGCCGCACGCTTTCGTCACGAAGCTGCCGCCGCATGGCTGGCATTGTGTTCGCTGTTTTTTTACGGCTATTGGGATGTGCATTACATTCCGTTGCTGCTGTTGTCGATCACAGTGAATTATCAGATCGGCAAACAAATCAGCAACAACATTGAAAACAAGCGCCGCGCAGCGAGCCAAATTTTGGCTCATCATCGGCTTGGTATTTGATCTCGGTTTGCTCGCACACTACAAATACACCAATTTTTTTCTCGACAACTGGGTGGCACTCACCGGTTCCCACGGTCGATTTCCCCAATATCATTTTGCCGCTGGTATTCTTTTTACTTTCACACAAATTGCTTGGCTTTGGCGGATTGCCACAAAGGCATCGTGAAAGAGCGCCGCAATCCCGTGCACTACTTGCTTTTTATCACTTACTCCTGCACTTAATCGCTGGTCCCATCCTGCACCACAGACAGATGATGCCGCAGTTTGCGCACGCCAAAACCTATCGCATCAGCCAAGAAAACATCGCCATTGGTCTGACAATTTTTGCGATCGGCATGTTCAAAAAAGTCATTATCGCTGACTCATTTCCCGAATACGCCAACCCTGTATTTGCCGTGAGCAAACACACCGGCGCACTCTCACTTCAAGATGCTTGGCTCGGCTGTCTCGCTTACACGCTGCAACTGTATTTTGATTTTTCGGCCTACTCTGATATGGCGATTGGGCTGTCGCACTTATTCGGCATCAAGATGCCACTCAATTTTAATTCGCCGTACAAATCCACCAGCATCATTGATTTTTGGAATCGCTGGCACATCACTCTGTCGCAGTTTTTGCGCCAGTACTTGTATTTTGCACTTGGCGGCAACCGCAAAGGTAAAGCGCGGCGTTATATCAACATGATGCTCACCATGCTGCTAGGCGGCCTGTGGCACGGCGCAGGCTGGACATTTGTTGTCTGGGGCGGGTTGCACGGCATTTTTCTTGTCATCAACCATTTATTCCGCGAGATTTTCCTCTGGCGCGCACAGAGGGTAAACGCATACCCATGGCAGTGCGTGCCGGTCTCGGTTGGTTTTTTACGATGCTGGCCGTCGTTGTCACCATGGTGATTTTCCGCGCCACATCTATGCACGATGCCATCGTTATTTTGAAGGCCATGGTCGGCATTGCTTCTAGCAGCCAGCAGCCTCTGTCGGACATTGTTAGTCACGCTGATGACGGTTGGAATCTCGTGTTGTGGGTTTCTCTGTTTGCTTTATTTGCACCCAACACACAAGAAATTATGAATAAGTTTCAACCGACATCCGATACGGTTGACAGCCACACGCGTTGGCAATGGCGGCCTCATCCCGCACTGGCCGTGCTGGGCGGGCTTGCACTCGCGGTGAGCATCGTCAACATCGGCCAAGTCAGCGAATTTCTCTACTTCCAGTTTTAACAATGAAAACTTATAACAGTATTTTTCTCACCTTGGTTTTTCTGATTGTCAGCATCAGTGCTAGCATTATGCTGTGGTCACAGCCTATCAGTGGCGATCTCACTCGTATCAGCGGCTACCCTGAACGCTGGTTTGGCTGGAATGAACCACAACAAGACATTCCATCGGTGACTAACTCACCGCGTCAAGCCCACAAGAAACACATACTGGTTATCGGCGATTCTTTTTCTGAAGCGGGGCGCTGGCAATCACTGCTAAGTGACAAATACACTTTTTCTTTTATCCACAGCGGCAAAACCACACTCGCCGATATTCTTGCTCGCCGTGGCGACAAAAAACCAGATGCAATTGTGATTGAAACTGGCGAACGCGCGCTGCCAGACATGTACGGCACTGCCAGCACACTTCTGCAGCCTGTGACGCAATGTCAACTACCGCCTGTCACGGCAGAAAACGCCATCACAATAGAGGCCATCCAAACACAAATTGCCAAGCTGCCGACCTTTCCATCAATCAAAAGAAAAGTTTTTCCTAGCAACAGCAATAACATTTCTGAAGGCTTCCATATCTTCAAACTCAACATGAGTGCGCTGATCAAACCCAAAAAACGCAAAGCCAGAACATTGACACTGAACAATGACCAACTGTTTAGCAGCTCCCGCAATGACCACATCCTGCTGCTGCGTAAAGATTTTTTACTCTACGACAGCATTGATGACGCTAATTTAAAAACCGTGCACTGCACCATGCAATCTGTTGACCGCGCATTGTCAGCAGCCAATTTTCCGCATGTTATTTTGACCCTCCCTGACAAAGCCACGGCCTATCAACCCTACTTAGCCGATGCGGAGATGCGACAAAAACCTGCGCTCATTGATCGACTGCGCATGGATGCTCTGAATGGTCACGGCATCAATATGCAGCAACCAATTCGCACGATGATTGCAGCGGGCAACAAAGATGTTTATCTGCCCAATGACACGCATTGGGGCTACAAAAGCTTTCAATAGCCGCCGCCCTCATTGATGACAATTTATCGAAACAACTCTGAAAAATCTCCCAGTTCGGTGACTCAACCATGATTCCTTGCGGCGTTTATCGACACTACAAAAGGCAAAGATTATCTGGTCACAGGTGTTGCACATCACTCCGAGACTCGCGAAGCCGTGGTGGTATACCGCTGCCTGTACGACGATTACAGCTTGTGGGTCCGGCCCTTGTCGATGTTTCGCGAGACCGTAACAATTGATGGCAAAACGCAACCGCGTTTTGCGTTTTTGCACGAGGCTTGAGTGACAAGCGCTGATCATATTTTCAGCGTCACCGAGCTGAATCGTCGCGCGCGACAACTACTGGAGACGCATCTGGCTACGGTATGGGTCAGCGGTGAAATTTCCAATCTTTCTACGCCGTCCTCCGGCCACTGGTACTTCACACTCAAAGACGACAAAGCACAAATTCGCTGCGCGATGTTTCGCGGACAAAATGCGCTTCTGCGCTTCAAACCCGAGCACGGCATGCAAGTCATTGCGCGCGGCCGCGTGAGCTTGTACGAAGGGCGCGGCGACTACCAAATAATCGTAGAAAACTTGCAAGCCGACGGCGCAGGAAACCTACAAATTGCATTTGAACAACTCAAAAACAAATTGGCCGCCGAAGGTTTGTTTGACGAGGATTTCAAACAACCTTTGCCTGATATGCCGCGTCATGTTGGCATTATCACTTCCCCCACCGGCGCAGCGGTGCGCGATATTGTTTCTGTTTTTCGGCGCCGATTTCCTGCCGCCAAGCTGAGTATTTTCCCCGTGCCAGTGCAAGGCGCTGACGCCGCGCCAGCCATTATCCGCGCCATACAATTAGCCAATACACAACCGGATATTGAAGCGCTGATTCTCGCCAGAGGCGGCGGCTCGCTGGAAGATTTATGGGCATTCAATGAAGAAAGTCTTGCACGCGCGATTTTTGCCAGCGAGATTCCTATTGTCAGCGCGGTAGGGCATGAAACCGACTTCACCATCTGTGATTTTGTGGCAGATGTGCGCGCTCCCACACCATCGGCTGCCGCAGAAATTTTATCGCCAGAACTCAGTGATCTTATTGCGCTGTTAAATTACTACGCTGATCTATTTCAAAAACAGCTACAACAAAAAATTGCACAACACCGGCAACAATTGCTGCATTTAAGCAAACGCTTGCGCCACCCCGGACACGCACTGCGCGAACAACAACAAAAACTTGATCACTTGGAATGGCGACTGCAACAAGCAGCGCTGTCTCGCCTGCGCCAGCCGCAACAAAAGTTGGCACAGCTTGCCGCCCTACTCAATAATCTGAGTCCACTTAATACCTTGCAGCGCGGCTATGCCATCGCCACTACCAGTGATGGCCATGTGCTGACACAAGTAGAGCACACACAGGTTGGCATGACGATTGATGTGCAGCTATTTCGCGGCAAATTGCGCGGACGCATTGAAAGCATTCATCCAGACATTGTTGATCACAATCAATAATCCGCCTTTCACTCCCGCGTACTGTGGAACTTCTCTTCTACAGGTCTCACAGGAGCACTGTTATGACTGAACCCAATGGATACTGGCAAGCCGACGATAAATCAGCCGCGACAAGGGTCATCATGGTGATGGTGATTATCGCTGTTGTTATGACAGGCGTAGCCATTGGCATTGGCATCGTTCTATAAGTTTTAGCAACGAGCCAAACAGCGTTAATATCGAGAGCATGACTCTCATTGGGATGTTTGCATCTTGATTACTGTTAGCAATGTTGTCCTTTCCACAGGCATTGTCATTGCGGTTTTAATAGCCGCTGTTTGCCTCACATTTCGCCGCACTCAGCTATTCCCTGTTCCTGCAATCCAAGCACTTAAGAGCTTGGACGGCCACCATTGCACAGGTTGCCGCCTTTATTGGCATTGGCTGGTGCCTGCAAAAAATTACTGCGCCCATTGCCGCATGGGTTGATCGCACGCGCTAGGTACTTACAATCGGGAACCTCTGCAAGCACAGTCAGTCTTGTGCTTCTCCCTACCAGCGAACACGAACCAACCATGTCCAGACGCGAAGACGATATTTTTGACAACGCCGCCATCATCCCCGATACCGAGGATCGCCTGACGCGCGCCACCCCATCCAAATCTGTGACGCCAACGCGCCGCACAGAGAAAAAAAACACGCCTACCACCAATCACGGGAAATCTGCGTTGGTATTACTGGCATTTGTCGTAATACTGATAATCGCCGGCTTCCTGCACTACCGTATCACGCAACAAATCGACGCGAACAACAAACTACAAACTCGCATAGAAGCACTGGAATCGCAGTTGGGAATCACCATCAGTGATAGCAAAAAATCTGGCGACACCATGGAAGATAAAATCAAAAAATTGGATGCGCGTTTGACCACCGCACACAATGACATCACGCAATTAACGACAGCACTCAATGACAAAACGAAGAAAACTTTGGATGCTCACGACAAATCTCTCTCCAACTTACAATCCAATGTCTCTGATATTAAAAAATCTGTGGCGCAGAATGAAAAACTAGGAAGCGACAGCAAACAAAGTGCAGAGCGCGCCAACACGGCGGTTACCGAGCTCAATAACACCCTATCCACGCTACAACAACGCGTTGCACAAGGCGACCCTGCTGCCCGCGACGCGGGGCGGCAAGCGACTATGGCTCTGGAACAAAACGATCAACTGCAGAAAAAATTGGATGCGCTCAACAAGCGCTTAGCAGATCAAGAGGAAACCTTGCGCAGCGTGGATAGCTTCCGTCGCAGCGTGAACAGCGATCTCAACAAACTGAAACAAGATCGCGCACAAAGCAATGCTATCCCCATACAATAGTTCGCCACTTATCAAAATCCGCACGACGGATAAACACCAACCACCAGAGGGCAACATCATGAAAATTCGTCAACTTATCGCAGCGTGTCTTGTTATGCTCTTTTCATCCACTGTATTGGCAAATGAAGAATGCGCAGCCACTTGTGAAACCGAGTACAAAGAGTGCAAAACCGTTGCTGAGTCTCCCACTGCCAAACAAGCCTGCGAAGATGATTTACAGCAGTGCAAAACAGACTGTCAATAAGCCGGATCTTCCTCATCCATACTGTCCCCTCGGTTTACCCATCAAGGGGGCAGCTTTATAATTCGCAGCCTCTCCTTCTGCCCAGTACTGGATTCTTATGTTGCGAATTGATCACGAAGCTCTGACATTCGACGATGTGCTGTTGCTACCGGATTACTCGGAAGTGGTCGCCAAGGATGTCTGTCTCAAGACCGCGCTGACGCGTTCAATTACCCTCAATATCCCTCTGGTTTCGGCCGCCATGGACACCGTGACCGAAGCGCGCCTGGCCATTGCCATGGCACAACAGGGCGGCATCGGCATCATCCATAAAAATATGACCGTAGCGGAACAAGCTGCGCAGGTACTGCAAGTCAAACGCTTTGAAAGCGGCGTTGTTAAAAACCCCATCACTATTGAATCCACCGCCAGCGTGCGGGAACTCATTGCTCTGACGAAAGAAAAGCGTATCTCCGGCGTGCCCGTGATGCAAAACGGCAAACTGGTGGGCATCGTCACCAGCCGCGATGTGCGTTTTGAGCCACAGCTGGAGGCTCCCGTGTCCAGCATCATGACACCGAAAGAGCGCTTGGTAACCGTCAAAGAAGGCGCATCCGCTGACACAGTTAAAGAACTGCTGCACCGCCATCGCATCGAAAAAATTCTGGTCGTCAATGACAACTTTGATCTGCGCGGCATGATCACCGTAAAAGACTTCAACAAATCCGAGACTTTTCCCAATGCCTGCAAAGACGAGCAAGGCTGCCTGCGTGCAGGTGCATCCGTCGGCGTAGGCGGCGACACCGATCAACGCATCGAGGCGCTAATTGCCGCCGGCGTAGATGTGCTGGTAGTAGACACCGCGCACGGCCACTCTAGAAATGTGCTAAACCGCGTGCAGTGGATCAAGCAGCACTTCCCACAGGTACAGGTGATTGGCGGCAATATCGCCACGGGCGAAGCGGCATTGGCACTGGTCAAAGCCGGAGCCGACGGCGTGAAAGTGGGCATCGGCCCTGGCTCTATCTGCACCACGCGTATCGTCACCGGCATCGGTGTGCCGCAGATCAGCGCTATCGCCAATGTTGCCAACGCCCTCAAGGGCACTGATATTCCTTTGATAGCGGACGGCGGCATCCGCTTCTCCGGCGACATCGCCAAAGCCGTCGCCGCTGGCGCACATTCCATCATGATGGGAAGCATGTTTGCTGGCACTGAAGAAGCGCCAGGGGAAATCGAGCTATACCAGGGTCGTTCTTACAAATCCTATCGCGGCATGGGTTCACTGGGCGCCATGGCGCAATCCCAAGGCTCCTCTGACCGCTACTTCCAAGATGCCAGCCAAGGTGCAGAGAAACTGGTGCCTGAAGGCATTGAAGGACGCGTGCCATACAAAGGCACAGTTTCCGCGATCATTCACCAAATGATGGGCGGGCTGCGCTCTGCCATGGGCTATACCGGCAGCGTCAACATCCCAGCGATGCGCACCCAAACGCGCTTTGTGCGCGTGACCAGCGCAGGCATGAATGAGTCACATGTGCACGATGTGTCGATCACCAAAGAAGCTCCCAATTACCCCGTTCGCTAAGTAGATTCTTTTCGCATGCAAAACATCCACGCCCACAAAATCCTGATCGTGGATTTTGGTTCGCAGTACACACAACTTATCGCGCGCCGCATTCGTGAGGCAGGTGTCTACTGCGAAATCTATGCTTGGGACTGCGAACCTGACGCTATCACAGCATTTGCACCGCGCGGCATTATTCTTTCCGGCGGCCCAGAATCGGTAACCGCAAACGAAGGTCCACGAGCCGCATCTATCATCTTCGAGCTAGGCATTCCTGTGCTGGGCATTTGCTACGGCATGCAAACCATGGCGGAACAACTGGGCGGAAAAGTCGAGAACTCCGCACTGCATGAGTTTGGTTATGCACAAGTACAAATTCACGGCGACTCTGCGCTGCTTGTAGGCTTAACTGACGCGCCAAACACACAAGACCAGCTGCTTGATGTATGGATGAGCCACGGCGATAAAGTGACAGTCATTCCAAATGGCTTTCAATTAATGGCCTCTACTCCTAGCTGCCCAATTGCCGGCATCTATTCAAATGAAAAACAATTTTACGCGTTGCAGTTTCATCCAGAAGTAACGCACACAAAACAAGGACAACAAATTTTTTCTCGCTTTGCTCTGGATATTTGCCAATGCGAGCCATTGTGGAACGCGAGCAATATCGTCAATGACGCCATTGAGACTGTTCGCAAAAAAGTGGGCAGTGACAAAGTATTATTAGGGCTTTCCGGCGGAGTCGATTCCTCTGTCGTCGCCGCCCTTTTACATCGCGCTATCGGCGATCAGTTGACTTGTGTATTTGTCGATAACGGCTTGCTGCGCAAAAACGAAGGCGACCAAGTGATGGCGATGTTTGCCCAACACATGGGTATCAAAGTTATTCGCGCCAATGCAGAAAAAATCTTTCTCGACAAACTCGCCGGCGTTCAAGACCCAGAACAAAAGCGCAAAATTATCGGCAATACTTTTATCGAGATTTTTGACGCAGAAGCAACCAAACTCGACGGCGTTAAATGGCTGGCGCAAGGCACCATTTACCCCGATGTGATTGAATCCGCCGCCAGCAAACACGGCAAAGCCCATGTTATTAAGTCGCACCACAATGTCGGCGGATTGCCAGAAGACATGGCATTTTCTCTCATCGAACCTCTGCGAGAATTATTCAAAGACGAAGTACGTAAAATTGGCTTAGAGCTCGGCCTGCCCTACGACATGGTTTACCGCCATCCCTTCCCAGGCCCAGGCTTGGGCGTGCGAATCTTGGGCGAAGTTAAAAAGAGCTACGCAGATATTTTACGCGAGGCAGATGCCATTTTTATCGAGGAATTATACAAGGCCGATTGGTATCACAAAGTCAGCCAAGCCTTTGTCGTCTTTCTGCCGGTGAAATCAGTGGGCGTTGTTGGTGATGGGCGGCGTTATGAATATGTCGTAGCACTGCGCGCTGTTGAGACCATCGATTTCATGACGGCGCGCTGGGCGCATCTTCCCTATGAACTACTAGAAACTGTTTCGAGTCGTATCATCAACGAAATTAGCGGCATCTCGCGCGTTGTCTACGATGTTTCCTCCAAGCCTCCTGCCACTATTGAGTGGGAATAATCCTCTCTTTGATTTTCCCAATCACATTTTCTTCATCTTTTTTCTAAACAAAACGACAAAATCGATGCCCACAAAAAAAGGAGACCGAAGTCTCCTTTTTTAGCTATCCATTTCAAATTTAGAATGTGTACTTAACATTCAAAGAAATGTTATCGCGGTCTACCCACAAATTGTTAGGCCCGGTGAAATCACTGTAGTAACCAGAGAACTTCCAGTGCTCCAAGTAAGTAAACTCTGCGCCCACACTCCACCACAAGTTTTGCTCATTGTAATTGAACGTAGAGAAGCTACCTTCAATGCCGTAGTTCACAAAGAATGGAATAGTAAGATCCACGCCCTCAAACACATTTTTGTACTCCGGCATAAACTGCATGCTTATACCGTAACCACTCTTAGTAAACGCGCCTAAGTGAGCAAATTGCAGCTCATCGTCTTGATAGCTACCTACAACCCAACCACCTAACTCACCAACCAGCGTAGCCGTATCCCACAAGGCACTAGGCTGGAGCATGTAAGTGCCGCCCACATTGAAACTATGGATTTCTGCACGATTAGGCCAGCTAAATGTACTTGTATTGGCCATTGTTTGAGCGGTAGCGATATCAGTAGGCCAAACGCCAAAGCCATTAACTGCATAGTAGCTCGAATCTCGACATTTCTGCTTCATCAAATCTTTTGCCTCACACGCCGGCACAATGGGAGCATTTGCGCGATACGCATACTCTGCACCCACCTGAACACCACCAATAACAGTGTTCATTGATAAGCCATACATGCGAATATTGTCAAAATAGTTAATGCCGTACGAGCCGTTAGGGTATACCGAGTTTTCAGGTAGGGCGCCTAACTCCGCAACAGATTTGAGATCTGCACTACCATTCCCCGCCCAAAACATTGGGTATTTATCTGTGTAGTTAACAATATAGGCTCCAAGCTCGGTACCATTATCCAAAGCATGTCTCACAGCCAAACCCCATTGATTGTCCTTGCTGCCATTGTGTTCAACACGACCAAAACCTATACCACCCAATTGTGGCAACGCAATAAATCTATCGCCATCAATAAAATCTTGCATGGAAAAGAAAGACCCCGTTGGAAACAGCGTGGATTTGATCCACTCATACTGCCAATATGCTTCAACAGTTGTGGTATCAGTGATTGCTATAGAGCCGTAGACCGCGCCTGTCGGCAAAAATACCTCTTTCAGTTCAATACCAGGCAGAGTAGCTGCCGATGAATCAACTCGGTTTTGAGCAAACGCAATACCGCCCTGCAGCATCAACGCTTCACCCCAAGTGATTACCTGACGACCAACGCGCAGGTTTAATTCGCGACCACCGATATCGAAAGAGCCGTAAGCATATGCGTCTAAGAAGCGCGCTTTGTAACCCATCGTATGCTTGTATTCGTCATCCCACCAACTATCAGGTGAACTAATCTGACCGGCAGCCAATTGGTTATTACTGCCACTCGCCGTAACGAAAGGAGACAAATATTTGTTTGACCAACTAGGCGTGCTAAAAGGCACTGAATCGTAAAAAATCTGCGGCCGTAAAAAGAGGCCTACATTTTTATAAGAAATATTGATATCCGACAGAATGGCGACACGATTAGAAACGGTATCCCACTTGTCATAATTGCGCGTGCCGTCATCCGAGTTCATGCGCTGAACATAATCTTTGAAATCCTTGCTATTCGGATCTGCCATCGCGTTCTGTCTATTGATATGCCCTCCCAATAGGTTCTTATCACGACCTTCCACGCGCCACTGGCGGCCGTAGGTAATCGTCGTGTCCATATCAACTTTCAAATCATCAGATACTTCAAATTCCAATGCTTGCACTTGCAGTGAGAGAGGCAGCAATCCCGCAAGCGCTACAGCTTTGATAACCCAACTCAATCGACTTTTTATTTTCATCATTGCTCCGCCCGTATGGATGTTATTCATTGTTCAGATGTAAGCCGTGCCAACTTTTACGGCATACAGAAGGACTCACGGTGCGGGATTAAGCCAGAAAAAACTGTAAAATGCAAAACAAAAAATAATTGTTTTTGTAACATTATCAACGACTAATCTGCCTCATCTAACTAAAACCCACACATACCCTCCAAACTAACGACTGCTTTGTTACCAAAGGTTACGAATTTGGTGGCGCTATTACAGCAGTAGGTCAAACGCGCACTGCGAGCAAGCCTCTAGTCCTGTTTTTGTTTATGATAGCGCTCTCAAAAATCTGCTATGTGTATGCTATGAGCACGCGAATCATCATTGCCGATGACCACCCTCTGTTCCGAAATGCGCTCTGCCATGCTGTCAAGCAAGTGGTGACCGACGCTGATATTTTGGAATGCGACAGCATAGATGCTTTAGAGAAATTACTGGCCGAACAAAGCGACATCGATCTCATTCTGCTCGACTTGCGCATGCCAGGCGCGAATGGCTTTTCTGGGGTGGTGCTCATTCGCGGACAATACCCTGATATTCCTGTCGTCGTAATTTCAGCCAGCGACGATCACAACATTGTGCAGCGCGCCATGGAATACGGCATTTCTGGCTTTATTCCCAAAGCATCGGACCTGAGTCAAATCGCCGCCGCGCTCCAAACTATTTTAAATGGGGCTCTGTGGTTGCCGACATCGCTGCCACAATCATCAGATAACAGCGAGAAAGAATTTGCGCAGCGCCTAAAAACCCTGACGCCGCAGCAATTGCGTGTTTTTATGATGTTGACTAAAGGACTGCTCAATAAGCAAATTGCCAGTGAAGTAAATGTTTCTGAAGCAACTGTGCGCACGCATATGACGGCGATTTTTCGCAAATTAGGTGTGCGAAATCGCACACAAGCCGTATTGGCGGCGAGCTATCTCAATATTGAAGAGCCTAGTTGAGCGCTTGCGTTATCGCTTTTGTAGTGATGACATCAGCGCACGCAATTTGGCAGGTTTTACGGGTTTTGCCATAAACAAATACCCACGATCCTCTACTAACCGGCGAATATCTTCCGTGTTATTAGCGGTGATGATGAGTACGGGCAACGATGATCCCGCTATTTCTCTCAAACCAGCAGCGACCTCCAACCCTGTTGCACCATTGTCCAGTTGATAGTCCGCAATCACTAAATCCGGTATGGTTTGTTGAAGTGCCTGCAGCGACTCCTTCGCATCCTTGGCTGTGGCAACTTCACAGCCCCACCCCTCTAACAACGCCCGCATGCCTGCAAGCACATTGGGCTCGTTATCCACGCACAACACCGACAACGCAAGACTGCCGCTGGTCATAACAACGGGCGCAGCCGGCAACACAACGGGGTGCACATCTGCCACCGGAACTTCAACTGAAAATACGGAGCCACGCTGCGGCCAAGAACGCAAATTAATGGGATGCTTGAGCAAGCGTGAAATGCGGTCAGCAATCGCCAACCCCAAACCTAACCCTCGCTCACCCCTGTCGTGTTCTGGCGTTTGAAGACGATGGAACTCCAAAAAAATTTCACTGCACTTATCCGGTGGGATACCTGGACCGGTATCCCACACCTCTATACGCAAAGTATTCCCGAATCGGCGACACCCTAAAAGCACACGACCACTGCGGGTATAGCGCACGGCATTGGACAAAAAGTTTTGCAAAATACGGCGCAATAAATGCGGATCGCTCCACACCGCAAGGCGCGTTGGCACCACATAAAAATCCAAGCCACTTGCCTGTGCTAACGCCGCAAAGTCTCGCCCTAACGGATCAAACAAATCTTTCAGATAAAACACTTCGCGTTTTGGCTCCACTACACCTGCATCCAAACGCGAAGCCTCCAACATACTGTTGATCAAAGCATCTGCAGCTTGCAGTGACAACACGACATTTTCTGACAATGTTTGCAGTTCACTGTCACGCGTTTTTTGCGCTAAGGCTGCTGCAAACAACGAAGCGGCATTCAGTGGCTGCATCAAATCATGACTCGCCGCTGCAAGAAAACGCGTTTTGGACGAGTTAGCTTGCTCAGCATCAGACTTAGCCAGCTCCAATTCTTGCGTGCGCTGCTGAACTCGCAACTCCAGTGTTTCATTCGATGCACGCAGTTGGCGTTCTAACTCTTTGTGCGCTGTGATATCCGTGTAGCTAGTAACAAAGCCACCACCCGGCATGGGATTCCCACTCACCTCCAACACGCGCCCTTCAGGGCGATAGCGTTCAAAATTGTGCGGGTTCCCTTCTTTCAAATAGAGGATGCGTTTTTCTACTTCCGCTTCCAATTCATCCGGCTGGCAGCCAATTTTTTCAAGATTAAAGCGAATGAGATCAGCAACCGGTCGACCCGTTCTCACATAATCGTCTGGGTATTCAAAAAACTCCAGGTAGCGTTTGTTCCATGCCACCATGCGCATCTGCTGATCCACAACACTGATGCCCTGGGAAATATGCTCAATCGACGACTGAACCAATTCCTGCATAAATTCAAAGAAGAATCGCGCGCCGCTGATAATGCTGAGTACATCGGAAATTTGTACGGCTCCACGCCCAACAAAGGCGCGCACCATATTGCCAATAGCCGTAGATTCTGTATTTCCAACGGAGTGACAGATAATTTCTTCAGCAACATCAATGTCAAAGGCTGAAACTGTATTCTCCGGATCAAATTCTTTTTTTGCTTCTGAATACGCATACTGAAATTTCAGCATCGCTTCGTCTGGCGGCATGAACCCCTGAGCAAAACCAATCAGTTCTTTTAACGCAACCGGCAGTTGATTGTCAGAGGCTGACACCGCGATACAACCCTACGCTCACACTTCAGCCGGCAATTTGCGGCCGAGAATCAGGTCTGCACATTTCTCACCAATCATGATGCTCGGCGCATTGGTGTTGCCACCTATTAGTGTTGGCATAATTGATGCATCTGCTACACGCAGTCCTTCGATGCCGCGAACACGCAATTCATTATCCACAACGGCTTGTTCGTCGCTGCCCATCTTGCATGTGCCGACAGGGTGATAAACCGTTTCACACACTTGGCGCAAGAATTCACGAATTCTGCCTTCATCAGTCAAATGCTTATCAGGACGCGACGGCTCACCCATTAAGCCGTCCCACGCTTTTGCCTGTGCAATATCGCGCACGATTTCATAGCTGCGCTGTATCACTTTCCAGTCATGCTCGTTGTCTAGAAAATTAAAATCTACGAGGGGCGAGGCAAAAGGATCAGCACTACCTGGCAATACGGAGCCGCGGCTTTGTGGGCGCAATTGACAAGCGTGAATAGACATGCCGTGCTGTTTAGGAATCGGGTCAATCAAACCATGCATCAAAATTGGAATAAAGTGCAGCTGGATATCAGGAATCGCCAAATCATTTGATGATTTAACAAAGCCGCCAGCCTCAATCATGTTGCAAGTTGCAATCCCTTTGTTTAACACAAAATATTCAAATGCCGTTTTAATCTGCAAAGGAATTTGCGTTGCCGCCGCATTCAGTGTGACAGGCTTTGTACAAGTAAAATTAACCAAAATATCCAAATGTTCTTGCAAGTTATGACCAACGCCTGGCAGATCTTTCAGCACTTTGATGCCAACACGCTCTAGATCTTCCTTCCTACCAATGCCTGATGTTTGCAAAATATGCGGTGATTTGATGGCGCCTGCCGACAGCACTACCTCGCGTTTTGCTTCCACCAAACATGATTTACTGCCCTGCTTATACTCCACACCAGTAGCACGACTACCATCCAATAAAATGCGCGTGACATGCGCGCCAGTGACTATCGTTAAGTTGGGGCGCTTACGCACCTCTGGTGTGAGAAATGCTGCTGCCGAACTGGAGCGTTTGCCATTGCGCAATGTTGCCTGATAGCGTGCAAAACCTTCTTGCTGTGCGCCGTTAAAATCATCAGTGGCTGCGTAGCCCAACTCCAAACCCGCAGCGAGAAATTTGTCATACAGAATGTTGTCACAAGGCGCATTTGAAACTTTTAGCCCACCACCTACACCGTGATAGCGTGATTCGCCGCGAACATTGTCTTCCGAGCGTTTGAAATATGGCAACACTTCGCTGTATGACCAACCGGCATTGCCCAATTCACTCCAGTGGTCGTAATCCCACTTGTGTCCACGAATATACACCATGCCATTCAAGCTGCTGGAGCCGCCCAATAATTTGCCGCGCGGCACATAAATTTTTCGATTGTTTAACGCTGGCTGCGGCACGGTATACATCTGCCAATTCATTTTGTTGCTTTTCAATATTTCAGCCGCACCGCCAGGCATATGCACCATGGGATTGTTATCTTTTGGCCCTGCTTCAAGCAGCAGCACTTTATGCTGCGCATTTTCCGATAAACGCGCTGCCAACACACAACCAGCGGATCCTGCACCAACCACAATAAAATCAAACATGACGACTCCTTTATTCACCAATCATTAAAACCGTTACAAATAAAAAGCCCGTGCTGACCACGGGCTTTAATCACTTCATTCGCAAACAATTTTTTATTTCCCTGCTTTACCGCCTTTCGGCAGCAGGAAATGCGCCAGGGCAGGTAGCAAGGTCAATGCACCCACCATGTTCCAGAGGAACATAAACACCAACAGTATACCCATGTCTTTTTGGAATTGAATGGCGGACCAATACCAAGTTGCCACCCCAATTGCCAAGGTCAATCCCGTGAAACTCACAGCTTTGCCTGTAGTTTTCAATGTCAGCAAATAGGCATCGCGCAACGACTTACCTTCTTTAAAGTAGCTCTCCATGCGACTGTAAATATAAATACCGTAATCCACCCCTACGCCCACACCTAGCGTGATTACCGGCAGCGTCTCTACTTTCACACCGATACCCAGTTTCGCCATTAAGGCCTCACACAAAATAGAAGTGAGTGCCAACGGACCAAGAATGCAGAGCATTGCTTTGATAGAAGGAAAGGTGAAAAACACCAATGCCGCAACTACTGCATACACCAATAACAACATAGTGTTTTGTGCTGAATGAATTTCTTGGTTCACTGCCGCAGCAATACCCGCATTACCCGTCGCCAATAAGAACTTCACATCCGCAGTATTATTTTTTTCAGCAAACTCTTTTACCACCTTAGCAACGCGATCCAGTGTCTCTGCCTTGTGGTCTTTAAGGAAAGCGACAACAGGGGCAAAGCTACACTTCTCGTTCACCAATCCCATCTCAGCTGTGATACTAAAAGAGCCGTCAATAGCTTCTTGGTTACGGCCCAGTGCCATCCACTTGATATGACCCTCTGTTAAACCTGCTGTAAAGTTTTTTGCTACAAAGGCAGCAGAAGCAGTGGCCTGAACACCATCAGTATTGTTCAGCGTCCACTCCAAGTCATCCATGGCTTGCATATTTTTTTGTTTAAAGCACTCACCTGGAACGCTAGTTACCATCACCACAAACAAGTCGGAGCTAGTGGCGTAATTTGAAGTAATAAATTTCACATCTTGGTTGTATGTGGAATCTGGGCGCAACTCAGGAGAGCCCTCTGCTATGTCGCCAATTTTGAGGAATTGTCTTTCGTACACGCTGTACACTGCCAGCGCCCCAGCAAATACCAACGCCACAACAGCCCAACGCGCTTCTGTAAATTTTGCCAAGAACAACCAGATCGGCGAATCTTTCTCCTCACTCAGCTGCATATGCTTAACACCTGACGGTGCAATTCCCGAGTAAGACAGCAATATAGGTAACAACATCAGCTTGAGAACAATCAAAACCGCCGTGCCGATACACGCGGTGTAAGCCAATTCTTTGATAGCCGAAATCGGTATCAAAATCATTGTCAAAAAACTAAATGCATTAGTCAGCAGCGCGGTTATACCCGGCAAATAGTTAGTTCTAAAAGCTCGTCTACTTGCTTGTAATTTGTTATGGCCATGTGCCATTTCCACAGCCATTGCATTCACATACTGCACGCTATGGCTCACGCCAATTGCCACCAACAAGAACGGCACCAACATAGAAAATATGCCAATACCCGAGAAAATTTCAATGTTTTCAGCAACCCCATTGACGGTTACTGACACATTGCCGTAAGGCACACTGAACTCTGACATTACGCTCAAGATGCCCAACATCCACACAACCGCGATAACGGATGTAAACAAAGGCATCAGCGCAGCGCGCCAGCAGCGCGCGTACATATACAACAACACAATGGTGATCAACAGCGCGACGCCGCCAAAAAACACGATACCACTAGAACCAATAATAAAATCACCGATCATCTTCGGCTCACCGATGATATAAACCCGATACTTGCCGCCATATTGTTTGTTTATATCGGTGCGAACTTCCTCCAAGATATTGCCGAGATCCTGGAAATCAATTGAGCTACCTGCCTCATGCCCTCTATCCAAATCTTCATTTGGGTAAGTGGAATAGACATACGCTTCAATAATAGACGACTTAAAATTATCCGAAATCAAACGCCCAATTTCTGTTGAGCGAAACACATTCAACTTAACGCGCTCTAAGCTTTCTGCACTGCCGTCGTATTCACCAGGAATCAAGCGATCCCCATCAAAACCTTGCGGCGTCACCGCCTGCCAACGCACAGACGGCGCCCACATAGAACGCAGAGAAGTGCGATCTACGCCATTGATGTTGAATACCTTATCGTGCACATTCTGCACAACTTGCAGATATTCCTTATCAAAAATGTCGCCCTGTGTATTTTCAATAGCAATCTTAAAAGACAGACCTTTTTGCGTCAGATCATCCAGCCGACTGAACATGTTCTGTAGATATTCATGCTGCATGGGCAGCATTTTTTCGAAACGAGCATCAATTTTTATCCTTGTCATTTCGAAGCCAAAATAAAGCGTTAAAGCCGCAATAATCACCAGCCACAGTGGACGACGATTAAAGATTAACTTCTCCATGCGTTTTTCTTCGTCGCCGTAACGATACGGCTCTCCGTATTGACGCGCTGCTCCAGCCATACTGCTCAACCTCTAGCTTTAAAAGTTATTGTTTTGATGAATAAAAGTGTGGCGCATTACAAACTGGCAGGAGGCACAATCTCCACGCCGCCAGCGCCAACAAGAATGTAGTCGCCGTTAGCAGCTGCCGCTGCAGATGCAATAGTCAACCTATTTTTGCGAACATCTCCTTGGAAAGTACGACCACCATCGCGGCTACGGAAAAATGCGCCGTCATTGCCCACTGCCAACACCGTGTCCTTGTCGACAAAATAGGCGGCATTGATATTTTTATGCAGCGTTTCTGCAATTTGCTTCCAGCTATCGCCGCGATCAACCGAGCGATACATTACACCGCGCAAACCAGCGATAAATACCTCATTGCTAGAAATAATATTGATCGCGAAAAACGAACCATTTTCTGGATCTGGCGAGTCCAACTGCACCCAGCTTGCGCCACCGTTCGTGCTGCGGAACACATGTCCGGCTTCGCCTGCGATGTACATAAGGTCACCCTCCCCAACGATCGCATTGAGATGGTAACGATCTGGATTATTCAAACGCTCGGCAACATTTGACCAAGTGACCCCGCCATCTTGCGTGGCGATCATTTCACCAAAAGCGCCGACAGCGAAACCGGTTTGCGCATCGCGAAACCAAACATCCATCAACGGATTTGCTACGGTGTTAACCAACGCAGCCTTTGCATCTGACAGCTTGGATTCGGTATCAGCAATTTTGTCATCCAATTCCAACACCATCGCCTCGACTTGCTCGCGAGCGCTGTCGGCTACATCTACTTCCGACACAGTGGTATCGCTCTCAACTTCACTGCCTGCATCATCGGCACCGCTTACATCATCCGCGGCGCTGCCAGCAGCTGTTTCTGCGGAATCCATCCCTTCCAACTGGTCTTCAGCGGCTTTTTTATTCACTTCCAGCTCTTTCAGCTTCGCTTCTAACCCTGGAATGCTTTCTGCCTTTAGTTTTCGCGTGAACTTCAAGCCATCCAATTGGATAGCCCATGTCTTGCCGCCATCAGTGGTGTGCAAAACTAAACCATCGTGACCAACGGCCCAGCCTTCCGATGCGGAAATAAAGAAAACAGCATTCATCATCGCGCGGGTTGGCACCTCTGCCTGCTGCCAAGTTTTGCCATTGTCATCGGAGGTAGCGATATGCCCGCGTTCACCTACTACCACCAATCTATCGCCTACACGAACAATATCCTGCAAAAGAGACTGTGCAACTTTCTCACTTTTAATAGCAGGCTTCTGACTGCTCACAGCCGCATCTTGCGCATACGCTGTAACAGCTGTCGCCATTAATAAAGCAATGGAACTCGCGTGGCGCAGTTTGCTGACGAGAACGGAGTAGGACGCGGATTTTTTATTCATTCTGATGTGCCCTGAATCATCTTTGTAAAACATGCCGACACCCCCTCAATCAATAAAACTGAGGCGCGCGACATACCGTGAAGCCGTGCCAGCAGAGGCGGGTTCCGCAAAGTCAGTTAACCGGACTTTTTACTTGCGAGACTTTCTACTTGCGAGGAATTAAAAATTCGCAGCTTGCTAAAGTGATGCCACCTCGGTTTCGGCCTTCCTCCTAAGCCGAGGCTGGAGCAATCTTACCCGCACATATCCTGTAGGTAAACCGAGCTTGCATTATCTAGGATTAGCTAAACCTCTCATTGCTTCGATCGCGCGCTTTGCCAGTGCAAAACTAGGCCGGCAGCAATCAACAGCAAGGCGACGATTACAAAAGGGGAGCGAGGCTGCCACTCATACAACATGCCCGCACCAAAAGGACCAATGACATAACCCAATGCTGGGCAAGCCGCGAGAAACCCTGCGACGGCTCCCTGTTCGTGGCTTTCAACACTCAGTGAAACAGCGGCAGAGAATCCGGGACCTGTGATACCCAAGCCCAAACCCAACAGCACAACGCCTGCACACAACGGCGCCAAACCAACGGCAGTGGCTATCAAGCCAAAGCCAACGACCATGGTTGGAATGCCTGTTTGCAAAAGACGCATAGGCGACCAACTCAAACGCTGCACTAGCACTAGCTGACCAAACACCGTCGCGCCAGCCATCAGCGCCTGCGCAGTACCCAGCGCCGTGGCGGAACCCAAAGCATCGCGCTGAATAATGTATGGCAGGTAGAAACCCATCATCTGCGTAGAAACAGCCATGCCCATGTAGATGAATACACCGACTAACAATAAGTAGCGATAACGCGGATCAAAGTAGCTCAGCTTCTTTGCCCGTGCAGTCACACTTGATGCGTTATCTGTACGCTTGCTGGGTTCAACCAAGAACTTTGCCACCAGTATGGCTATCAACAACGCCAAACCAACAGCAGCATACAAAGGCAATAACAGAGACCACGCCGCCAACATAACTAACGAAGGACCAACGATAGCACCCACACCGTGCGCCGCGCCCGTTTGACTCAAGCCGATAGCGCGCTCATCCGGCGTCGTGATGTCGATGACATAGGCCGTAATCGCCGGCAACATGGCGGCTATCAAAAAGGCCTGCAACATACGACTGGCAAACACACCGTAGTACAGCGTATCCACACTGATACGCTGCAGCTGACTCAGGGTGAAAAACAGCACCAACAGCAGTGCTGAAAAACAATAGCCGCACACACCGATCAGGATGGAAGTGCGCCGCCCCCACTGATCGCTTTTTCTACCCCACCACGGACTCACCAAAAACACTAGCAGTGCGGCACAACTGCCAATCAAGGTGATCTGGCGCGTCGTAAGACCGAGGCTAGTGCCAATCAACGGCAGCAGACTGAACACCACATTGTTGACAACCCCATACGCTGTTACGGTGAGCAGCAACACCCAATATGAGAGCGGATTAGGACAGCGCGATGTCGGTGATTTAAGGGATAACACTGGGCAAGACCACGGGTTTCACAACAGGAGAATACAGAAACGACAAAGGCCGCCAGTGGGCGACCTCTATCGGGGTGGTAGCTCTATATAGGCAGCAGATAGAAAGCATCTGCCTACGAATTTCAGGCCACTTGCACCATTTCAAAATCATATTTGCTAACGCCGCACTCTGGGCATTCCCAATCTTCTGGCACATCTTCCCATTTAGTGCCTGGCGCTATGCCCTCTTCTGGCAGGCCTTTTTCCTCGTCGTAAATGAATCCACAAATTACGCACTCAAATTTTCTGTAAGCCATATAGCCTCCACACAAACAATTACGAAACCGACAATGCGGCGCATTATAAACAGATTGCCCGCCGATAACCCATTGCGACAATCCGCGGCACCCTCTGCACCAGCGCCCATTGTAGGCAGCGCAGGCCACGCCACCCTGACCTCCATCAAAGGTTCGTTCACCTGTGCGGCTTTCGGCTTTACACTGCGCCCCGTTATCCACCACAAGAGTCGCCAACATGCGCAAAGCTCTCGTCGCCCTTAGCATTTTTTTTATCAGCACAGCCGCGCTCGCCGATGGACCAAACTACCGAGTGTTTCCGCAATTGAAAGGGCTAGTGGTGAACTACAATGTATCGACCAGCAATGTAGAAACCACGCTGTATGTCACCAATCACGAACGCCGTTCTGTGATTTGCGACGCTAACATGATCACGAACCGCCAAGAGACATCGAACGGCCGCGACACCGTGGTTCCACCAGGTAAAACCGTACTTTTTTCTTTCCGCCACGGAAAATCCATCACCGATGTTCGCCTGTATTTGATGTGTGAGGCCGATAAAAACGCACCGCCAGAAGACAGTGCTACTTCTGCCGCAGAAACACAAAAAAACACCACTGAAAAAACACCTCCGCCAGCGCCGATCATTCCCGTTGTAGAAGAAGATCTCGACCGCTACTGAACACAGGCCACACGCAATGTATATCCAAGACACTTATTACCACAGCATCTGGCATGACAACGACACAGACTGCGCCACTATTTTTGATCAAACTTTATTGCCGCATCAGATCAAACAACTCTCACTCAATAGCTTGGGCGATGTCTGTCACGCCATCAGCAGTATGCAAGTGCGCGGCGCACCATTGATCGGTGCCTGTGCCGCCTTCGGTTTGTATTTTGCGTTACGCGTGGACGACTCTCCTGAACACGAAGAATCCGCTGCGCTGCAATTGATTGCCACACGCCCCACTGCCATCAATTTACGCTGGGCGGTAGAGCGCGTCCGAGCAACGCTTACTGGCGTCGCACGCGGCGAAAAAGCGAAAGCTGCGTTAGAAGAAGCGAAAAAAATCTGTGACGAAGATGCGGAGGTCTGTTCTGCTATCGGAGATCATGGTTTAGCACTAATCAAAGCAATCCATCAAAAAAAACCGCAAGGAACGGTCAATATTCTCACGCATTGCAACGCCGGTTGGATTGCCACCGTCGATTGGGGCACGGCATTAGCGCCTATTTATAAAGCACATCTCGCCGGTATCCCCGTGCATGTATGGGTAGACGAAACACGCCCGCGCATGCAGGGCGCTCTCACCGCTTGGGAATTACAACAAGCGGGCGTGCCGCACACTTACATCACCGATAATACCGGTGGCCACATCATGCAACACGGCTTAGTGGATTTGTGCATCGTCGGCACCGATCGCACCACTTCGCAAGGCGATGTCTGCAACAAAATCGGCACTTATCTCAAAGCACTGGCCGCAAAAGATAACAACATTCCGTTTTATGTTGCGCTGCCCACTTCTACCATTGATTGGACGGTGCGCGACGGCTTACACGAAATTCCTATCGAAGAACGCGACAGCTTTGAGTTGACGCATGTATTGGGCGTATCCACAACAAATAATGCCGTGCAGCATGTGCGTGTAACACCAGAACAAGTACACGCCACCAATTATGCGTTTGATGTTACACCAGCGCGTTTAGTGAGCGGGCTGATTACCGAATACGGTATTTTCTCTGCATCTAGCAAAGGTCTTCAAAGCCTGCGCGACAGCGAAGCTTATCGACGCGGCAAATAAAGTAACGGATCCACCGGTTTACCCGATTTGCGAATTTCAAAGTGCAGTTTGTTTTTGTCGGTACCACTGGAGCCGACCTCTGCAATCACTTGCCCTTTTTTCACCACATCGCCTTCGGCGACCAATAATTTATTGTTGTGCGCATAAGCACTGAGAAATTGTTCATCGTGTTTAACGATGAGCAACTGTCCGTAACCCGCAAGACCGCTGCCCGCATACACCACCGAACCAGCCTTCGCTGCTTTGACTGGATCGCCCTGCTTCCCTTCCAAATCGATCCCTTTACGCAGGGGATCAGTCGCAGAGTACAGCGTGATCAATCGACCATTCGTCGGCCACAGCCAGTGACTAGTACCACTCGCGGCAGCAGGAGCAGCGACAGCGGGCTGTTCGGTTTGCACAACAGGCTGCGGCTTAGCCGCCACCGCCGGCACTGTTTTTACACCACTACTGGCTGCAGCCGATGACGAGGAGGAAGCCACCTCCACCACTGGTTGATCATCGGCAATCGCCGTTACTTGCACACCGCGCGGTGTGGCAACGGTGCGGGATGCCGCCAAACGCGTAGCCGCATCGCTATCCGCCAACATAATTTTTTGCCCCGCATGCAGGCGATAGGGGCCGCGATGCGATTGCGCTGCGCCAACTCACGGAAGTCGACACCGTAGCGCCACGCAATCGTATACAGCGAATCATCACGCGAGGCGATGTGATAGTTCAAACGAATGCTTGGCGGCTGTGCCATTTGCTCAATAGGTGGTAGGCGCGCTGTACTTTTGCAGCCCGCCACTAACACCGCCGCCAAGGTCAACATCAACGATACTGTGATTGCGTTAAACTTCACCGCTATTCACTCCATTTATTTATTCAATATGTTTACGCACAATGCCGCGCACGAACGGGACAAAACGCGCAGGCTCTACAGGAATGTGTTCGTACTCGCCGGTTTCTGCATCGCGATACACCATCACTAGATGCTGCTCATCGCCACCGACCGGAGAGACCAACACACCGCCAGGCGCCAACTGTTGCAATAAACGCACAGGAATTTCTAACGGTGCTGCCGCCGACAGAATTCCGTCAAAAGGGCCTGCCTCTTCCCAGCCGATTGCACCATCCGCATGACGCAAAAAAACATTATCGTGCTTCAACAAGCGCATGCGCTGTTTGGCTTTTTCCAACAACGGCTCAATGCGCTCCATGCTGTAAACTTTTTTGGCCAACTGCGCCAAAACTGCGGTTTGATAACCAGAACCCGTGCCAATTTCTAACACGCGCGTGAGTGGCCCACGCGACAACAACAGCTCGGACATGCGCGCAACGGTATAGGGTTGCGACAGCGTTTGGTTGTAACCGATAGGCAGCGCATCGTCTTCATACGCGCGATGCTCTAATGCGGGATCGACAAAAATATGGCGCGGCGTTTCTCGAATCGCATTGATCACTTCAAAATTGCCGATGCCTTGATCCATCAAACGCTCAATCAAACGATCGCGCGTGCGGCGCGATGTCATGCCTCTGCCATCAAGATTTAGATCGTTCACTCAAAATCACCGTACTGTAACGCTTTGAACTATAGCACAGGGCTTTGGCTATCAAACGCTTGCGCATTCTCCAGCTGCAAACACTCGCGCAACACAGCAGTTGCATAGGTGCCAACCGGCAATGCAAAACGCAAGAGCACATCATTTTTATCGCGCAAAAATTGCGGTTCGGCAACAGGTAACAGCAAGGCGCGTCTTTCTTGCTGCAAACCCACATGCTCTAATTTTTCACAATACGGCGCATACGGCTCCAGCAAGTTTTGTTCACGCAGCGCCAATGCCGCATGGCTCTTACTGCGACCGCGCCCCCACAATGGGCCAGTAGAAATATCTTGTGGATCACCCTCTACACACGCGCGCCAATCGTCCTGCTCCACACGATCGGCCAGCACGCAGTTAAACAACCAAGCACGCAGCGCAGACACAGCAAATTGGTATTTGCGCTCACGCCACTGTTTAGCATGCATCGTCAACATGGTTTCCACTTGCTGCAAATTGCTGCCGCCGCGCCCAAAACGCTGCTCACCAAAATAATTGGGCACGCCCTGCGCGACCACCGTTTGCCAACGCTGTGCTAAAGCATCGACCGAGCCCTGCACATTGCGCAGCCGAATCACAAACGCATTGCCGGCGTGCATGCCGCGGCGCAACTTGCAATCATGTTTGGACACAGCCAACACCGTGCAACCAGCAATTTGTAAAGCAGATATATCCACCTCGCGTTTGCCCAAATACAAACTGAACCACTGGCGCGTCACGGCATGGCGATCTTTCAAGCCACAATAGCCGACATCCATCTGCTTGATACCCGCCCACTCCGCCAATTGTTTGGCGACAAACACCGTATTCTGATTTGTTTTTTCGATATGTAGACACAGATGCTCGCCCTGACCGGAGAGCGCAAAACCCAACTGTTCATCCACAAAAAAATCGTCGGGGGTTTGACGAAAAACCGCACTGACATCCAGCGGCTGATAGGCAAAAGGAAAATTCAAATCAAACGGCATCGTGTTTATACAGCTAAAGATTCGAGCAACACAATCGCTTGTGCAGCGATCCCTTCTTTGCGCCCTGCAAAACCTAATTTTTCGGTAGTGGTAGCTTTCACACTAATTTTGTCCGGTGACACATTCATCACTTGCGCCACACGCTGTCGCATCTGATCACGATACGGCAACACTTTCGGCGCTTGCGCAATGATTGTGATATCTGCATTGCCGAGCTGCCAACCCTTTTCACCAATCAACTGATAAACGCGCTGCAATAATGCGCAACTGTCTGCACCTTTATACGCAGCATCCGTATCGGGAAAATGTTGCCCAATATCGCCCAGCGCCAGCGCGCCGAGTAACGCATCACACAAGGCGTGCAGCGCCACATCGCCATCAGAATGGGCAATAAGCCCCTGCTCATGCGGCACAGCGACACCGCACAACATCACATGATTGCCCGCGCCAAAGCGGTGTACATCGTAGCCCTGTCCGACACGAAAGCTCATGTTTGGTGCTCCTGCTGCAAATAAAACGCGGCCAATGCCAAATCTTCTGGATAAGTAATTTTGATGTTGCTGCGCGTACCAGCAACCACTTTTACGCGGTGACCTGCCGCTTCCATCGCCGACGCCTCATCGGTCACCGCTAGGTTTTTTTCGCGCACCGATTGCAATGCAGCCAGCAGCAACCCAAAACGAAACATCTGTGGTGTTTGCGCCTGCCAAATCTCTCGACGATCCAGTGTGTTTTTTACGACACCATCAGCAACTTGCTTCAGCGTATCAATTGCCGGCACCGCCAAAACACCGCCCACAGCATCTTGTGATAAATCATTCAACAAATACTGCAAGGCAACTGTTGTTAAACATGGTCGCGCTGCATCGTGCACCAAAACCCAATCGCTATCAGTGGCAATATTTTGCAAATCTTCTAATGCCGCCAACACAGAATCGCAGCGCTCCTGCCCACCCGCCACAAAACGCACACGCGCATCCTGCAACTGCGGCAACGATGCAGCGCGCGTATCTTCGGGGTGAATAGCAATCACCAATTGCTGCAAACTATTTGTCTGCAACAAAGTAGCGGCGCTGCGCTCCAACACTGTCGATGACAACAGCGGCATATATTGTTTGGCATCATGCGCAGAAAAACGACTACCCGTTCCCGCTGCGGGAATTACCGCAAAAAAATGCGGCTCAACATTACTTGCCATTCCTAGCCTTTTCCTGCTCATCGACAATCAACACAAAGGTTTCATCTTTGCGAATCATGCCCATGTCACGGCGCGCACGATCTTCCACACTGCTGCCATTTTTCAGCGCATCAATTTCTGCCGCCAAAGCTTGATTGCGCGACAACAAATGCGCGTTCTCCAACTTCTGTTGTTGAATATCTCGCTTCAGCTCAGCGATTTGCGCCAAGCTGCCCTCGCCTACCCACAAACGGTATTGCAAAAAACCGAGCAGCAACACCAACACAAAAATGACCCATTTCATCGTGGGCCACTCCGCTCTTAGGCGCGAAACTCAGCGCGACCGCGATACGGCGCTTTGCTGCCCAATTCCGCCTCAATGCGCAGCAAGCGATTGTATTTAGCCACGCGATCAGAGCGACACAGCGAACCGGTTTTGATTTGTCCTGCTGCAGTGGCTACCGCGAGGTCTGCAATCGTGCTGTCTTCTGTTTCACCGGAGCGGTGCGAAATCACAGCGGTGTAACCCGCTTTTTTCGCCATCGCAATGGCGTCCAAGGTTTCGCTCAATGAGCCGATTTGATTGAACTTGATCAAGATAGAATTAGCGATGCCTTTTTCAATACCTTCTTGCAAAATTTTGGTGTTGGTGACAAACAAATCGTCGCCCACCAACTGCACTTTAGCGCCCAGTTTTTCGGTTTGCAGTTTCCAACCAGCCCAATCACTTTCATCTTGGCCGTCTTCAATGGAGATGATTGGGTAGTCATTGCATAAACCCGCGAGGTAATCCGCAAAACCCGCTGAATCAAACGATTTATTTTCGCCTGCCAATACATACTTGCCATCTTTGTAAAACTCAGACGACGCGCAATCCAACGCCAGCGTTACATCCGTACCCAGCTTATAACCCGCGTTAGCAACGGCTTCTTTAATCACCGCTAAGGCTTCTGCATTCGACGACAAATTCGGCGCGAAACCACCCTCATCACCCACAGCAGTGTTCAAACCTTTTGCTTGCAACACTTTTTTTAGCGCATGGAAAATTTCCGCGCCCCAACGCAGAGCTTCTGCAAAACTTGGCGCGCCGACTGGCTGCACCATGAATTCTTGAATATCGACATTGTTGTCGGCGTGTTCACCGCCATTGATGATATTCATCATCGGCACTGGCATGCTGTATTGATTCGGCGTGCCGTTGATTTCAGCAATATGCTGGTACAGCGGAATATTTTTTGCAGCCGCAGCAGCTTTAGCAGTAGCCAAGGACACTGCGAGAATCGCGTTCGCACCCAAATTGGCTTTGTTATCGGTGCCGTCGGCATCAATCATGAGCTTGTCGAGCGCACGCTGCTCGGCCGCATTTTTTCCCAACAACAAATCGCGAATCGTGGTATTCACATTGCTCACCGCTTTCAACACGCCTTTGCCGAGATAGCGCGCTTTATCGCCATCGCGCAATTCCAAAGCTTCGCGCGAACCGGTCGAGGCGCCAGACGGTGCACACGCACTGCCGACAAAACCACCCTCAACCGTGACCTCAGCCATCACCGTGGGATTGCCGCGCGAATCCAACACTTCAAACGCTTTGATATCGATAATTTTGCTCATTGGGGGATCTCCTCAATTTTTGTTTTCAGTTTTTAACTTTGTTTAAACAATGGTGAGCGCAGGTAAGCTTTTCACCACTTCATCTACGGCTTTCATCTGGCCGAGAAAAGCTTCCAATTTATTTAGCGGCAGCGCACAAGGACCATCACATTTCGCTTTGTCGGGATCGGGATGCGCTTCGAGAAACAAACCAGCAATACCCTGCGACATACCGGCGCGACCCAACTCCACTACTTGCTGGCGGCGACCACCGGCAGAATCCGCGCGTCCGCCTGGCATTTGCAGGCTGTGCGTGACATCAAAAATCACCGGATAGCCCATCTGCTTCATGATGCCAAAACCAAGCATATCCACAACGAGATTGTTGTAGCCAAAACACGAACCGCGTTCGCACAACATCAAGCGATCATTGCCAGCTTCGTTACACTTTTTCAAAATATGCTGCATTTCATGCGGCGCAAGAAATTGCGCTTTTTTGATATTGATAGCAGCTTGGGTTTTTGCCATCGCCACCACCAAATCGGTCTGGCGCGACAAAAACGCCGGCAGCTGGATCACATCACACACTTCGGCTGCTGGCGCACACTGCTCTGGCTCGTGCACATCGGCAATCACCGGCACTTGAAAGGTTTTTTTGATTTCTTCAAAAATTTTTAAACCTTCATCCAAACCTGGACCGCGAAAAGAAAACATCGACGAGCGGTTGGCTTTATCAAAAGACGCTTTGAACACATAGGGAATGCCCAATTTTCGCGTCACCGTCACATAGGCCTCAGCCACTTGTAATGCGAGATCGCGAGACTCCAACACATTCATGCCGCCAAACAGCACGAAAGGTTTGTCGTTGGCGACATTGATATCCGACAGGCTGACGATTTTCTGCACGGTCATGACTATTTTCCTTGGCGATATGCCAACGCCGCTGCAATGTAGTGACGGAACAGCGGGTGACCATCACGAGGCGTAGAAGTGAATTCGGGGTGAAACTGGCACGCGACAAACCACGGATGATCGGGAATTTCGATCATCTCCACTAGCGTGCGATCTTCGGATAATCCACCAAAACGCAAACCGGCTTGTTTCAGTTTTTCCACATAATTGTTGTTCACTTCGTAGCGATGGCGATGGCGTTCACGAATTTGTCCCGCACCGTAAATCGTGCGCGCCAACGAACCTTCGATCAGATGGCAAATTTGCGCGCCGAGACGCATCGTGCCGCCGAGATCGGATTCTTCGCTGCGCTGCTCCACCGCACCGGAAGCATCTTTCCATTCTGTGATTAAACCAATCACGGGGTCTTGTGACTGGCTATCAAACTCCGTGCTGTTCGCTTTGCTCAAACCGAGAACATTGCGCGCGTATTCGATCACCGCCACTTGCATGCCGAGACAAATACCGAGATACGGAATCTTGCGTGTGCGCGCAAAATTCACCGTCAAAATCTTGCCTTCGACGCCGCGAATACCAAAACCGCCCGGCACCAAAATAGCATCGACATCGCCCAATAATTTTTCCACCGTTTCCGGCGTAACCGTTTCGGAATCGATGTAACGCACCGTCACTTTGGTAGCGGTGTGAATGCCGGCGTGCATCAGCGATTCATTGAGTGACTTGTATGCGTCGAGCAATTCCATGTACTTGCCGACCATCGCCACCGTCACGGCATGCTGTGGATTCATCAGTCCTTCCACAACACGATCCCACTCACCGAGATCGCAATCTTTGGCATTCAAATGCAGTTTTTCGACCACGATAGCGTCGAGGCTGCGCTCGTGCAGCAACCGTGGAATAGCATAAATCGTGTTGGCATCCGGCAGTGCGACTACCGCGCGAAACTCCACATTGGTGAACAACGCGATTTTGCGGCGCGAATCTTCATCCACATCAATTTCAGAACGACACAACAGAATGTCTGGCTGCAAGCCGATCGAACGCAATTCCTTCACCGAGTGCTGCGTGGGTTTGGTTTTCACTTCGCCGGCAGTGGCGATATACGGCACCAAAGTCAGATGCATCAACAGCGAACGGTTGCTGCCCAACTCCACGCGCAACTGGCGCACCGCTTCCAAAAACGGCTGTGATTCGATATCGCCGACCGTGCCGCCAATTTCCACCAACGCGATGTCAGCATCGCCCGCACCTTCCAACACACGGCGTTTGATTTCGTCGGTGACATGCGGAATCACTTGCACCGTGCCGCCGAGGTAATCGCCGCGGCGCTCCTTGCGCAAAATGGTTTCGTATACGCGGCCAGTGGTGAAGTTATTGCGCTGGCTCATGCGGGTGCGCAGGAAGCGCTCGTAGTGGCCGAGGTCGAGGTCGGTCTCAGCGCCGTCCTCCGTCACATACACTTCGCCGTGCTGGAACGGACTCATGGTGCCTGGATCCACATTCAAGTACGGATCCAGTTTCATGATCGTCACCTTGAAACCGCGCGCTTCAAGGATGGCGCCCAGTGAGGCGGAGGCGATGCCCTTGCCCAATGAAGACACCACACCGCCTGTGACAAAAATAAAACGCGTCATAAAAAAACCCTTACACGCCAATCAGTTACGGAATGATTGGGCGCGCTATGTAATGTTCAATTGTTTTGACTGGGCGCTGCGCGATAGAGAAAAACAACGGCGCAAATCACCCTAAAGACGGGATGTCAGCCTACCAGAAAGGGGCTTTTCAAACAATGAAGCAGAGGCTTACGGCCGGTGTTCGCGCGCCAGATACTCGTGCGATTGCATCTCCAGCAAGCGACTCTGCGTGCGCTGGAACTCGAAGGTCAGACGGCCGCCGCTGTAGAGCGACTCCAGCGGTTTTTCAGCGGAGATAATCAGTTTTACTTGACGATCGTAAAACTCATCCACCAAATTGATGAAGCGCCGCACTTGGTCGTCGATACCGGCGTGCAGGGCAGGGATATTGGACAACAACACCGTGTGGTACTCACAAGCCAGCTCGATGTAGTCATTCTGCGAGCGCGGCCCGTCGCACAGTGCGGCAAAATCAAACCAAGCCACATCCTCGGCCTCTTTGCGCGCGGTGATGGTGCGCCCTTCCACTTCCAAGGCCACATTCTCGCGCACTGACGCAGGCGCGAGGGCGGCAAAACTCGCCGCCAGCGTTGCATCCGCCGCCGCATCCAATGGCCAGTGGTACAACTCAGCCTGCTCCAGCGTGCGCAGACGGTAATCGGTACCGCTGTCCACATTCACCACTTCCACATTCGCCTGCAATACAGCAATCGCCGGCAAAAAGCGTTCGCGCTGCAAGCCGTTTTCATACAGGCGTTCCGGTACGATGTTGGAAGTCGCCACCAAACTCACGCCGCGCGCGAACAGCTTTTCCATCAGATTGCCGAGGATCATCGCGTCGGCAATATCGGATACAAAAAACTCGTCAAAACACAGGACGCGCGCCTCTTTTGCCAAGCGATCCGCCACGATATCCAGCGGATTTTCCTGATCTTTTAAACTGCGAATTTCTTGATGCACTCGACGCATGAAGCGATGGAAATGCAGGCGCAGCTTTTTCTCAAACGGCAGCGACTCGAAAAAAGTATCCATCAAATAAGTTTTGCCACGCCCGACACCACCCCAGAAATACAAACCGCGACAGGGCTTGTGGTGGCGGCGCAACAAACGGCTGAACACGCGATTGTCTTTGCGGCTCGCCATCAATTCGTCATACAGGCGCTGCAAATGCTCCACCGCCTTTTTCTGGGCGGCATCGGCGACGAAATCCGGTCGCAACAAATCCTGTTGGTAGCGCTGCAAAGGGGTCATAGACACATGGATCAAAACGGAAGCGGCGCTACTCTAGCCAGCCGTTTTAGGTTTCGCAATCAAAAAACTTCACATACCGAGTTCGCGCCGCGGCTGGTAAAACTTGCGCAGGCGATCAAACGCCAATGCGCCGTCCACCGGAAACTGTTCGCGCAGCGCGGCATCATCAGCAAAAATATCGTAGGGCTCGATAGCGCCATCCAACACCACGAGCGCTGCATTGCAGGGCTGCTGCAGAAATGCACACAAGGCTTCATACACCATCTCGGTACCGCGCAATTTTCCCTCTGCGCTATAGCCCGCAATATGTGGTGTACCGATGGCCACCTGCGCCAATAAATCGCCGTTGATCGCAGGTTCGTTTTCCCACACATCCAGCACCACTTGCAAATCTTGTGCGCGCTCTAAACGCTGCAACAAAGCTGTGTTATCCACCACCGCACCGCGCCCTGCGTTCAACAGTACCGTTCCCGCTTTTAATTGCAGGATGCGCGCGTTATCCAACAAATGAAACGAGGGATGCGCGCCCGTTTTTGTCAGTGGCGTGTGCAGGCAAATCACATCGCAGCGCAGAATGGTTTCTAAACTCACTAATGGGAAATCGGTGTTCGATAAAAAAGGATCATTGCCGACTGCATTTACACCAGAGCGCAAAAAATGACGCAACAACCGACCACCAACATTTCCACAACCTACCACGCCCACGCGCGCCATTTTTAGATTGACTTCCAATCCATGCAGCGCCGCCATCACATATTCCACCACGGCTTGTGCGTTACAACCCGGTGCAAAAGCAAAATGAATACCGGCTTCGTGCAAATAATGTTGATCGACATGATCCGTGCCTATCGTGCAGCTGCCGACAAACTTTACCGAGCTGCCTGCCAATAACTCACGATTCACTGGTGTTACCGAGCGCACCAGCAGCACATCGGCATCGCGCACATCAGCGGCTGAAATATGGCGCCCAGCCAGCAACACCAACTCACCCAATGGCGCAAAAAAATGTTTGGTGTAAGCGATATTTTCATCTGCAACAATCTTCATTTGTGGCTCACACCCTCAATCCAAAGCAGCACGCGACAACACCAAAGTTTCTAACTTATTCGCCCCAGAAAAAGTTTCTGCTAACGCTTGATAAAAACAACGCATTCTTTCATTCACGCCATCGCGCACATAAGCACAGGCTTGCTCATAGACGCGATCTTTGAACGCACGGCCATCACCGGCACCGTCACCCAAATTATCCAAGCTCACTCGAAAGCGCAGCCCGCAAGCAACATGCAACAACCACTCCAGCGCCTGTGGCTTTACTTCCACGCGCTCGAATAAGTGCTGCTGCTCAGCATCGCGCCCGTCCGGCGCATACCAGTAGCCCCAATCTGGCAATAAGCGGCGCGCCTCGCCCGCCACCATCCAATGCGCCACCTCATGCAGGCTGCTAGAGACAAAATCTTCACGATAAAAAATGCGATGCCGCCCATCATCCACATCCGCTGGACGATAAAACGGCTCGGCAGCACCGCCGATCAGCACCGTATTCAACCGCTCGGCAAACAGAGCATTGAAAACGCGCTCAATAGCTGCTGAGGTAGGGCTTGAAATCTGGTGAAAAGACAACATGAAGTGGTTTACTTGTTCCAACGGCGGCAAGTATTGTGGTTTTCGACAATACTCGGTAGTGTAAAAGCCAGTGGAACACAGTTTACAGGGCTGCAGCTGGTTACGCAGTCACCCAAATGTTTATCCACCCGGAGGCAGTCATGAACGAGCACGACCGACCTGATATCGGCACCGCCAGTAATGTCATCGACTTCCTCGCGCGCAAAGCGCGCCGCCAATCAGCTCAATCCACTTTCATCCGTCTAGCACCTGAATTGGACGGCTTGGAAATGCTCTACAGCAACCGCTCCCATCCCGGCAAATTATTCTCGCTGCGCATTCTCTGCTGGGCGCTGCGCGAAAACGGCGACGTGGTGGGCTTGGTGCCTTGGATGAAAGGCATCGTGCCCTGCCCTGAAATCGAAGACCCGTTGGAAGGGCATTTCGAAGGTTATTACGATCCAGGCATCGACGAGATTTTTTTCGAGGCGCCGGAACATAAAATTATCGAATTAGAAACCAGCGCCAGTTACTACCAATTTCACTGCAACCACGAGCGCGAAGTGGTGCAAGAAATCCCCGACAACATCGGCACGCACGCCGTATTGGCTTCACAGCAACCCAACACTTTGTTGCTTACCGAAGTGATCAGCTGGCAATTGCAGTGCAACGGCGAAATTCACGCGATGTTGGTGGATGGCAGCAAACCGTATCAAACGCCCGTGCTTCCCGGCGCTGACAATTTGTACAGCGCGCAGGAGTGCGACGAGTTTCGCTATTTCTTTCAACACGCCATCGCCAGCAAACTGAAAGAACAAGACCCCGAAGCCTTGGCGGCGATTGCGGCCTTGGTGGACGAAAGCTGACTAGCGCAGCTTGCGTCCTTTCAGCGCTTGAATGCGCATCCGCAGTGCATTCAGTTTGATAAAACCTTCCGCATCTTTTTGATTGTACGCACCGCCGTCATCTTCAAAAGTGGCGATGGTGGCATCAAAAATGGAATCATCCGACTTGCGACCAGCGACGGTGACATTGCCTTTGTACAATTTGATACGCACCACGCCGTTCACAAATTGTTGCGACTCGTCGATCATCATTTGCAGCATCAAACGCTCTGGACTCCACCAGTAACCGTTGTATACCAACGACGCATAGCGCGGCATCAACTCATCCTTCAAATGCGCCACTTCACGATCCAAAGTAATGGACTCAATCGCACGGTGTGCGCGCAACATGATCGTGCCGCCCGGTGTTTCATACGCGCCGCGCGACTTCATGCCCACATAGCGGTTTTCAACCAAATCCAAACGACCGACACCGTGCTTGCCGCCCAAGACATTCAACTGCGCCAGCACTTTTGCAGGTGATAATTTTTTGCCGTTGATGGCAACGATGTCGCCTTTTTTGTAAGTCAGCTCAATGTACTCCGGCTGATCGGGGGCTTTTTCTGGCGACACAGTCCAGCGCCACATGTCTTCTTCTGGCTCCCACCACGGATCTTCCAAACCGCCGCCTTCGTAAGAAATGTGCAGCAAGTTGGCATCCATTGAGTACGGTGATTTTTTGCCCGCCTTTGCAAAATCAACTGGGATTTTGTGTTTCTTTGCGTACGCCATCAATGTTTCGCGCGAGTTGAGGCTCCACTCGCGCCACGGCGCAATCACTTTTACGCCTGGCTTCAAAGCGTAAGCACCCAACTCAAAGCGCACTTGATCGTTGCCTTTGCCGGTTGCACCGTGTGAGATCGCATCGGCACCGGTTTCGTTGGCAATTTCAATCAAGCGCTTGGCGATCAGCGGGCGCGCGATCGAAGTGCCGAGCAAGTATTCGCCTTCATAAATGGCATTAGAACGAAACATCGGGAATACAAAATCGCGCACAAATTCTTCACGCAAATCATCGATATAAATTTGCTTGATACCCATGGCTTTGGCCTTCGCGCGCGCCGGCTCCAGCTCCTCACCCTGACCAATATCCGCAGTGAAGGTCACCACTTCGCAGCCGTACTCCTGCTGCAACCACTTGAGGATGATGGAGGTATCCAAGCCGCCCGAATAGGCGAGCACCACCTTATTGATGCCGGCTTTGCCGCCCTTCTTAGCCGTAGTTTTTACTGGTTTTCTGCCTTTTGCCGCCGCCATGATGCCGCCCTCTGTATTGCGTGAAACGGCGCGCATTGTAAACCCGAACGGCTGGGGCTACAGCAGCTTCTCGATGTCTTTGGCGATAGCCGCAGGAGTAGTGGCCGGTGCGTAGCGGGCGATGGTGCGCCCCTCGCGATCCACCAAGAATTTGGTGAAGTTCCACTTGATGCCCTCACTACCCAAGATACCCGGCGCCTGTGCTTTCAAATGCGCGAACAAGGGGTGCGTGTCTTTGCCATTGACTTCAATTTTGGCAAACAGTGGAAAGGAAACGCCGTAGTTCAATTCGCAGAAACTGTTGATCTCACCCTCATCACCTGGCTCCTGATGACCAAATTGATCGCAAGGAAAACCCAACACCACCAAGCCGCGCTCGGTGTACTGTTCAAACAGCGCTTGCAGCCCTTGGTACTGCGGCGTAAAACCGCACTTACTCGCTGTATTGACGATCAGCAACACCTTGCCGCGATAGGTAGATAAATCTATCGGTTGGCCCGCAATCGTTGTCGCTGAAAAATCGAATACTCCACTCATCGCTTGCTTCCTGTTTTGTTGTTTCTTTTTTTTCTTTTCTGCTTTTTTCTTTTCTACTTTTTTATTGTGCTGTCAACGAGCGTGTAACTGTAAAGACGCCGAGTTGATACAGTACCGCAAACCGGTCGGCGCAGGACCATCCGGAAACACATGCCCTAAGTGCGCAGCACAACGACTACACACCACTTCCGTGCGTATCATGCCATGCGCCGTATCGCGGTGTTCAGCGACAGCAGCTGTGGACAATGGCTGCCAAAAACTCGGCCAGCCACTGCCGGAATCGTATTTGGTATTGCTATCGAATAGTTGCTGCTCACAACACACACAGTGATAAATGCCATCGTCTTTGCAATCCCAATACTGACCGGTGAATGCACGCTCGGTACCTTTTTCACGACAGATGTGAAATTGTTCCCGCGTTAGATGTTCGTCGTTCATAGAAAAACCTCCTGCCAAGCAAAGCCCACAACGATAGCATCACAAAAATAAATCCTGCCGCCATCGACACAACCATACCGTAACGCAAGGCGGGTAGATCATAAAAAATACGCACTTCATGTTTCCCTGCAGGCAACACCATGCCGCGAAACGCCTCATTCACGCGCCCAAGGTAAGTTGGCTTGCCATCCACGGTTGCGCGCCAACTGGGGTGCCATGTGTCCGACAGCACTAAAACTGCCGGCTGCGACACCATCACGCGCGCTACCACTTCGGTATTTGTTACGGACACGGTATCGACTGTGCCTAATGCAGTATGCATAGCACTCCCTACATCAACTGGGATATTTGCCGCTTTCGCCTCAGCCAACAGCGTTTGATCTTCCGTTATGGCTGTGCGATGTGGATCTAACATACTTGCGCTGGACAATGAGCCAACGAGAGATAACGATGGCAGATAATCTGGATTTTCAAAAACCAGAGCGTCTCCATCACTGTAAACCAGAGGATACAACTCTTTTCGCAAATTCTCTGCATAACTAGCATCTGCCGCGCGCGACAACACAATGTATTTGATGCTGGCGGCATCCAACGCTTTCGCATCAAAATTAAATGCTTTGCGCGAAATTTTTTTGCGCTTTTTTGTTGACGAGCCATCCAAAGCCAAAAAGAAGAAGGTGTCATTGCCAAAGTGCTTTTCAAAGAATTTTTCATACCAAGGCAACAACCCTGCATTCATGGTTCCTGCCTGTCGAATACCAAACAAAGCGCCGTATTCCGGATACAACACACCCTGCTGACCGACATTGAGAATGCGACCATCGTCAATGTTCTTTCGCAGGAATTGCACCACGCCAGGCTCGGTGTCCGTTATTCCGTAGCGTATCGGCCTCACCGTGTTCATGTAACTAAACAGTTCAACTAGCAGAGCAACGGCCATGAAAACACTTATCGCTTTCAGATTGAACCAGCGATATTTCACGGCCAGCAGACACAACACAGCGGCCAACCACCACCCTGCCGCCAGCCTTACATGCAACAGCTGGTTAGGTGACGATGGCAAACCCAAACGGTAATACAAATACAAAAAACCCACAGCTTGCAATGACAAAACCAACGCCACGATGGGAAGGGATGTTTTTCTTTCTCGAATATTGTTGACGCCAATGACTACCAACAAAGGGAGTACTACCGAAACCGCACACCCCCAATACTGATTACCGATGGAGTGCAGCACGGGGATGTGATCAACAAAGCTCGCCAAGCCAAAAACGCGCGCATATGAAAAAACCACTATTGCAACGCCGGCTGCTGCCAAGCATTTTTGTGACGCCTGATTTTTTCCTATTGCACATACCGCAACCACGGAAGCCAGCATGCCCAGATAGGAGAAACGCGGCGTTTTTGTCTCCAGACCAGCATTAGGATACAAACCTACTCTGTGTTGATGACCAAAAAAATCCCAAAAATGTTCTGGCGTAAAAATCGACAGCAAATTTTCTATGCCGACAGGTCTTGGCAATTTTCTTGCTTCAAAATCTGTCGCTATATCGCTAACAAAAAAAGAATGAACGACAGGGAACCACAAGAAGCCAAGCAATACAAAAGCGGATGCAACCGCCAATGTAATTAGAAAAAAATAGCTATATAGTTTTTTCACGCCATAGCCAAATCCACCGGCACTACCAAAATAAAACGCCAAGCCCAATGCGTGCACAGCCAGCAGTGTCAACATCATGGTTGTCATGATATTGGCCAACATAATGATCACATGTGCCAACACCACCAATAACCATGACGATAAATCACGATGCTGACCAAATCTAAGCAGCGAAAATAACACGATGGGAAATAAAAAATACGGCTGCCCAATGCCTGTATTTAGGTTTGGCACAGCGAATCCATTCAACAAATATACAGCAGCCCCCAGCAACCCAACCCATAGATTTGTCTGCAACACATCCAGACAAATCCGCAACATAAAATAAAAACCAAGGCAGTAAATAGCCAACAAGCCAAAATCAAAACTCATTGGCGAGGCGTCAAACAACCCCGCAGTGATTAAGGTATGAGGGGAAAACTTCACATCAACCAGTGTTTCTGGCCCCAAAGTTCCAGAAGCAGAATAGGGATTCCACCACGGCGACTGCTCACTGCGAAAATTACGCGCCATAAAGTAGTGCGCTGGCTCAAATTGATTCAATGCAGAGTTCAAATCACCGTAGCCATCGGAGGGCAGTACATTCTGATCCCAAACAGGCAGCAAGGCCGAGCTGGCACGCCAGTCTGCAGGCTTGCTGATAAAAGAGAGAATATTAGATGGCTGCAGCGTGCGATTAAAAAAAACAATATCGGGAAAGATAACGCCGCAAACAACCAGCACTGCGCAGACGGCCATCCATAGCTTTCTGCGCATAATTTTCACCAAGGATTACAGCGCCGCAGTGCCATTGATAACAGACACTGAACCTGCGCCTTTTAGCACTTTGGGTTTGCCTGCTGTGCCACCCACAGCACTGTGCATACGCGCACCGATGATGAAATCACCTTTGCCATCGCCATTGACATCGCCACTGGCCACTGCTGAACCAAAATTGTCTTTTGCTGCCGCGCCATCTTCAGACCACATTTCATCGCCTGAACCACCTGAGAACAATTGCGCACGACCGGATGCTTTACCTGACGCAGTGCTCACGCCAGGTGATCCCACTAAAATATCGTCGTAATTGTCGCTATTCACATCGCTCACTATCGCCAGAGAAGATCCCATCAGACCATTCGCCTCGATACCTGACACCTGAAATCCAGTACTCACTGAGGCTATGCTGCCAATACCTCTAAAAACCACGAACCCTCCCTTTTTCTTATCCGCAAATGGCACACCCACCACAAAATCGGCAATGCCGTCACCAGAAATATCGCCGCCGCCAGCTACGCTTGCACCGAAGCGCCCGCCTTTTTCTATGCCCGCAAGGAAAAAGCTGAACCAACCATCATTGATAGGCGTCATGAGGTAGACACTACCGGCATCTTTGAGATTGTCGTCGTCATACAACGGTGCGCCGGCTACCAAATCGCCTTTGCCGTCGCCCGTGATATCGCCAATGCCGGCCACAGCTGCGCCAAAATTATCCCCCGCGCCACTGCCGTAATAATCAGCAATCTGAGCACCACTCCACGGTTGATACGCGTACACCGCGCCGGCACCTTTAAAGGTTTTGATGCCGTCTGTTGTCCAAGTGCCCGGTGCGCCCACTGCGATTACACCGTAGCCGTTGCCATAGAGATCACCGACACCCGTCACGGAATACCCCAACTGCACCCCTGCACTACTGCCTTGCTCTTCAAAAATAGCCGTAGGCCAGCCGTCAAAATCGAAATCAAATGCACTGTACGCCGCGACGCGACCCATTTTTTTCTGGTAACCGCTGCCCCACTCATACACCGTACCCGGTGCACCAATAACAAAATCTGCGATACCGTCGCTGTCCAAATCGCCTGCATTCGCCACAGACCAGCCGTACAACTGCCCTTTGGTCTCGCCGATGTTAAACCACAAGGCTTTACCTGTTTCACCAGAAATAACGACTACAAAACCGATATCGGGATAACGAAATTTACCGTTGCGCAAATCATAGTACGGCGCACCAACCACGGTGTCGGCAAAGCCATCGCCATCAAAATCACCAGAGGCTACAGAAAAACCTGCTTGCGAACCCTTGGCGTCGTCTTTTGCAAAAACCGCCGATTCAGAAACAAAATTTAACCAGTCAGCATCGGTCGGTTTGGGATCGTACAAATCATCCACACCATCGCCGTCTGTATCAGCAAGCTGAGGGTTAGTGCCCGCAAGGAACTCTTGCAAGTTTGACAAGCCATCGCCATCTGCATCAGCAGCAGAATCATTCACTCCCACATTCAAGCCGTGCGCCGTTTCCCATGCGTCGTCCATGTGGTCACCATCCGTATCAATCACAGGTGCAGGACAAGTAACGCCAACGGTTTGAAATGCCGTGTTAACTTCTGCCGTGTTGAATGACAAATCTTGTGCGGCGCTGATCACGCCACAAGCGGCATCTACATAATCTGATAACGGCGTCCAATAATTCACATTGGCAAAATAAAAAACCTTGAATGCTTTATCGACTGTCCAACCTGGCGTATTGGCTAACAAATAAAATGCGCGGTTAAACACGCCACTGGAATAATGCACATCCAAGCCATCGTAATAATCTGCCGCATTGCGGATAGATTTTTTATCTTTTCGAGGATCTTCAAAATAACGCAAAGCTTTTGTTTTGCCTTTCATGACATCCGCGCCGACTAACCAGTCAACTTTCCCTTTCACAAAATACTCAGCCGTTTCACCGGCAATATCAGCATACGCTTCATTGATACCGCCGCTCTGCCCCACATATTCCAAACCGGAGTTTTGCTCCACATTGCCGTGTGAGGCTTCATGTGCCACCACATTGAGCGAAGTGGACATCGGATAAAAAAAACTTTCGCCATCACCAAAACTGGTGAAAGTGCCGTCCCAAAAGGCATTTTCGTAGTTCACACCGTAGTGCACTCGCACAATAAACAAGCCACTTAAGGGTGAAGCACCCACATAGCTTTCATACATTGCATTAGTTTTTACTGCATAAAAATGTGCGTCATTCAGCGGCGCATATCCGCCATTGACAGACTGAAAAGTATTGCGTGGACATGCGTAACTGTACGCCGTTTGGTAAGAACCGCTCGTGCTTCCGCCAAGGTTTACAGTTTTCACCTTTGGTGTTTGCATAGTGCAAGTACCACCTGCCTGCGCCACATCAAGAAAGGGAACGCCACCGGAACCGTATTCAATCAAGCCATTTTTTTCATTGCCGCCAGGACCTGTGCCAACTTCGGCATGCGCCATACCATTCCATGTTTTCAAAATACGACCGTCATCCGCATCCAAAATAAAATACGGACGCACCGGCGCTGCACCTTCCACTTCAGCCACATAACTGATGTACCAAGCATCGCGCGCCACTTGTTGCGCATCCAAATAAATCACCAATGTTATTTTTTCGTTGCGAAAGGACGGCGCTGCACCGTTGCTAACTTTTAGATAACGATGCAGATTGTTTTTCGCTTTCAGAACTGCCTCGTGCCTAGAGAGCAGTTGCACAGCGGCATCGTTGTCTGAAATATCATTTTCAACGCCGGCAATTGCTGCGCCTGTAATGGACTGCACTGTACCCTGCGCATCACCATGCACAATCACCTGCTCGCCGTACACGGGAATGCCATGAAACTTTTGCTGATAGCGCGTGTGTGTTTTTCCTGTTGGGTCACTGTTACTGCGCAGCACTTGAAAATTGTTGCGCGGATCTAGCATCAGCGCTTGCTGCAACAATGGCATAGTTGCGCCGGCCGCCTGCGCTGTCATCACAGGCTGCATGGCCGAGAGATCCATCCTTTGCAGGCTCACGCGTTCTGCCGCAAAAGCTGACTGCCCCATCGCCGCCACCGCAGCCCACACCGACGATACCTTTACAAAAGCGCCCAATTGTTTTTTTAGTTTTTTCCGCATAACACCACCTTGCTGCGAGCTTGCGACTCTTTTTAAATAGCTTTTTGCCAACCGGCGTATAATACTCGACCATCTTCGCCTATCGCACCACACTACTGCATACGAGCAGGGTTTCGTTATGAAAAACATTAACAAGTCAAAAAAATTAGAAGGCGTGTGCTATGACATTCGCGGCCCGGTGCTGGAAGAAGCCTACCGCATGGAGGAGGCCGGACAACGCATCTTGAAGCTAAATATCGGCAACCCTGCGCCCTTCGGCCTGATGGCACCCGACGAAATCCTGAAAGATGTGGTGTACAACCTGCCGCAAGCCGAGGGCTACAGCGAATCCAAAGGCATGTTTGCCGCACGCAAAGCGGTGATGCACGAAACACAGCGCTTGGGTATTCCGGGCGTGCAGATCAACGATATTTATCTCGGCAACGGCGTCAGTGAATTGATCGCCATGGCGCTGCAAGGTCTGTGTGATAGCGGCGATGAAATTCTGATCCCTACGCCGGACTATCCTTTGTGGACAGCCTCTACTTCACTGGCCGGTGGCACACCGGTGCATTATTTGTGCAATGAAAACAATGGCTGGAATCCTGACATTGCCGATATCCGCAGCAAGATCACACCCAAAACACGCGCGATTGTTGTCATCAACCCTAACAATCCAACAGGCGCTGTTTACGATCCAGCTGTCCTGCAGCAAATTGTAGACATCGCCACAGCACACGGCTTGATTATTTTTGCGGATGAAATTTACGACAAGATTTTGTATGAAGACGCCAAACACACACCGCTGGCAACGCTGGCTACCGATGTGTTGTGCGTCACTTTTAATGGATTATCGAAAACTTATCGCTTGGCAGGTTTTCGTTCCGGCTGGATGAAACTCAGCGGCAACAAAGCCATTGCGCGCGATTACATCGAAGGCTTGGATATGCTGTCGTCGATGAGACTTTGCGCCAATGTGCCGGCGCAATTTGCCATTCAAACGGCATTGGGCGGCTATCAAAGCATCAATGAATACATAAACGAAGGCGGCCGCTTGCGCGAACAGCGCGATATCGCGTGGAAAATGCTGAACGCCATCCCCGGTGTAAGCTGTGTCAAACCTATGGGTGCGCTGTATATGTTTCCGCGCCTTGATCCTGACATTTATCCCATTAAAGATGATCAACAACTTGCACTGGATTTGCTGCGCCAGAAAAAAATTCTGATCGTGCAGGGCTCTGGCTTTAATTGGGTTGATCAGCAGCACTTCCGAATCGTGATACTGCCGCGCAAAGATGATCTTAAATACGCCATCGAGCAGTTTTCCGATTTCATCCAAGGTTATCGGCAATAAATCGACGGAAAACACAGGCATGAGCGATATTCATATCGACGACTTTTACAAAGATGCTGGCCGCATCTTGTCGGTGTTATATCAATTTTTTCCGCGCCCCTACACCGTGTATGTTGCCGATATTTCCGGCCACGACGAGCCGGATGAATACGGCCTGCACAGCGATCGTCACAATGCCTGCTTCAGTACCATGATCTGGCTCGCGGATGCTGGCTGGCTAAAATTCGTCGATACCATTAACAAAGATGCCATCGACCAAGCGGTGCTCACCAATAAAGCACTCAGCCTACTCACCACCCGCAGCGCCATTCGTTTTCACACAGAAGAAAACGACGCACCTCCTTCTGTGGCAGATGCAAGAGCCAGTCATATCCATCAATTGCGTTTAGCATTACGCAGCGAAGAATCTTTTTCTATTCGCCGCATCATGATGCATTTACTGAACGCCACAATGCACTAAGGAATTCTTAGCAATACCTTCACGGAATTGTTTACCGACACTGCATCCACATACCCAATCAGATTGGGATTGGCTCGCACCAAAGCCAGCACTGCTGCATCGTCGGCCACCTTCTTGGGCGGTTGTCCCTGCCCAGAAAACACCATGCGCGACCAATAAGCGTTTAGTTGCGCGGCATCTTTTCTGATCACTTTGACATAAAACGCTGTGCGCGTTGCTTGATCGTCCTTTTGATCAACTGGAATTAGTTGTGTGCCATCTTCCAACACATCCAATTGACTGAGAAAAATAGCCGCTGCCTGCGTCTCAGCAATCGAAGTAATGGCAACACTTTTATTGGCAATAACTGCAATCTCTGCCTGCGCACTGACGGAAGCAATCGTTACCGCTAGCAAGAGAAAAATTGACCGGATTGTTTTCATTGACGCTCTATTTCCAAATGTTATTAATATTATTTTACATATTCTCAAGCACTGCATGCGCTTGTTGATCCGCATGATACGACGAACGCACCATCGGGCCGCTGGCCACCTGCGAAAAACCCAAACTGCGCGCCAAAGCCGCCAACTCGTCAAACTCTTCTGGCGCCACAAAGCGCTGCACAGGAAGATGCGCTTTGCTGGGCTGCAAATACTGTCCCAATGTCAGCATTGACACATCATGGGCACGCAAATCCAACAACACTTGCTCAACTTCCGCTTTCGTTTCACCCAAACCCAACATTAAACCGGATTTAGTAGGAATCATCGGCTGCAGTTTTCTAAAGCGCTGCAACAACTGTAAAGAGTGCTGATAAATGGCACCGGGGCGTACTGATTTATATAAACGAGGAACCGTCTCCAGATTGTGATTGAGTACATCGGGCGGCTGCTGCACCAATACAGGTAATGCTAACGCCAATTGATTGCGAAAATCCGGCACCAATATTTCCACCGTTATTGTTGGACTGTGCTGGCGCACTTCGCGTATACAGTTTGCAAAATGTGCTGCGCCGCCATCAGACAAATCATCGCGATCCACCGAGGTAATCACCACATAACGCAAACCCAATTCCGCAATTGCCTCCGCTAAGCGCTGCGGCTCCTGTTCATCCAACGGCAGTGGGCGTCCGTGTGCCACATCACAAAAAGGGCAACGGCGCGTACAGATGTCGCCCATGATCATAAAAGTGGCTGTGCCGCCGTGGAAACATTCGCCCAAATTCGGGCAAGCAGCTTCTTCACATACCGTTGCCAATTTTCTCTCACGCAAAATAGTGCGCACACGCTGCACAGCGGCCCCGGAGGGAATGCGCGCACGAATCCACGCCGGTTTGCGCTGCAGATTGTCGCTAGCGATCAAATTCACTTCAGCGTGACGCACTTTCTCCGCATCGCGCAATTTTTTCCCAATCGACAACTGACGCGGCAACTCAGCCATCTGACAACCTCGCCACTTGCCATTCAATTTGCGTACTACGCAATGCGCTAGCGAGCCGTTCGACCAACGCACTTTCAATCTCAGCCCGAGTTGGCAATGGCGATAAACACTGACTCAAACGCGTGACCGCCTGTCCAGCAATGCCGCACGGATTGATAGCGGAAAACGGCGCGAGATCATTTGAAATATTGATTGCCATCCCGTGATAACAGCCTTTTTTTGTGATCCGCAGACCGAGTGCTGCAATTTTTTCCACTGCACTGTCTTTACCGCGCAGGTAAACACCGGGCGCGTTGCGTTGCGTAAAAGCTGTCAAACTCTGTGCACGCAACCAATCAATCAGCATATTTTCTAAAACACTTACTAGCGTTCTTGCGCCCCATTGCAAGCGGCGCACATCCAACAGTGTATAAACCATCAATTGACCTGGGCCGTGCCAAGTCACCTGTCCACCGCGATCTGTTTGCACCACCGGCACATTGCCCGTGTTTAACACATGTTCGGCTTTTCCCGCCAAACCCTGTGTATAGACCGGATGATGTTCCAACAACCACAATTCATCTGCCGTATGTTCATCGCGTGCCGCTGTGAACACCTGCATGCGTTGCCAAGTATCGGCATAAATTTGCCGCTCAGAAAATTGGCGCACGATTAACTTTGTCACAATACCATGCGCACCAAAGGATGCTCTTTCAGATCCGCAAAAATCGCCTGCAGTTGTTCCTCGCCCTGTGCCGTAATGGTGATGGTCAACGCTTCATAATTGCCGCCATTGCTGGCGCGAATACTGATATCGGTTTCCGCGATTACGCCAGCATGTTTTTCAAAAATACTCACCGTCACGCTGCGAAACTCATCACCCGCCACACCCATCACTTTGATGGGATAGCGGCAGGGGAACTCAATTTTAGGTGGCTCTTGCGTTGTCACGATTTACACCGGCTTGCCAAACAAACCACTGAAGAAACGCACCAGCTGATCCCACAGCGCCCCAAAGAAACCGGCGCGCTGCACTTCTTCTTTCGCCACCACATCCACGGTTTTTACAACTTCCTCGCCATTTTTAACGACGATCTGACCAATTTTTTGCCCAGCTGTCAGCGGTGCAATCAACGGGCTGTCCAACTTAACTTCGTGCGTCAAATTTGACGCCACATTGCGCGGCACAATCATCGCCACTTCCACAGCGGGAACAGCCGTCACTTGATCACTCACACCTTCCCATACACGCGGTGTGCCGAGCACAGCATCTGCTGCATACAAATTGACGGATTGAAAAAACCGAAAGCCGTAATTGAGGAGCGCAGCGGAATCTCCCTCGCGTTCTTTAATGCTTGGCGAACCGAGCACAACAGAAATCAAGCGTGTGTCATCGCGTTTTGCCGATGCCACCAAACAAAATCCGCAACCATTAGTGTGGCCCGTTTTCAAACCATCCACCGACGAATCTTTCCACAGCAACCCATTGCGATTCTGCTGTTTGATGCCGTTGTAAGTGAACTCTTTTTCTTTGTGCAACGGATAATCTTTGGTCTGCACAATGTGGCGAGACAGTGTCGCTAAGTCGCGCGCCGAAGAGTAGTGATCCTGCGCATCCAAACCGTGTGTATTGACATAGTGCGTGTTGGTCAAGGCCAACTTTTTGGCATATTGATTCATCAAATCAACAAACGCACTTTCTGTGCCCGCTAAATATTCCGCTACCGCCACGGTGGCGTCGTTACCCGATGAAATAACAATGCCGCGATGTAATTCCAGCAGCGTTACAGGCTTATTCGGCTCGATAAACATCAGTGAGGAGCCGTTTTTCTTGGCATCAAATTCTGGGCTTTGCGCCCACGCGCGCAGACTCACTGGCACAATATCTTCATTGCGCACGCGACCAGAATCCACTTCAGCAGACAACACATAGCTCGTCATCAATTTGGTGAGACTTGCTGGTGGGATGCGCTCATCGGCATTGCGCTCCAACAACACTTGGCCGCTGGCGGCATCCATCAACAACCACGCTTTTGCATTGAACTCAGGTGCCGCCGGTACGGGCTCCGCCGCCGTCGCTGCATGCGCTACAACAAACACCAGCGCGAGCGAAAAATACTGAAGTAATTGCCGAGTATGGTTCATAAAATTCATGGTACATCCGTCGTTAGTAAACAAAGTGCTATTGTAGCCACGCACCCACACTCGCACCATCACAGCATGATTACAGCACACGAACAAAAGCTCGCCGGCGGCTTCACTATCGGCTGGCTCACACTCGCCCTACCGCGCACACTGAATGCACTGACGCTGGACATGGCGGTCTCCGCCTTGCAGCAACTGCAACGGTGGGCGGACCGCCGCGACATTGTCTGTGTGGTGCTCAATGGTGAAGGGCGCGCCTTTTGCGCCGGCGGCGATGTGCGACAGATGCGCCAAGGCATCCTAGATGACAGTGGCTACTGCGAGCATTTTTTTGAGCAGGAGTATCGTCTCGACTATGCCCTGCACCGCTATCCAAAACCCGTCTTGGTGTGGGGTCACGGTATCGTGATGGGCGGCGGCCTGGGGTTGTTTATGGCGTGTTCACATCGCGTAGTGACGACTTCCACGCGCATGGCGATGCCAGAAATCAATATCGGCCTCTACCCCGATGTCGGTGCCAGCCATTTTCTTAATCAACTGCCCGCTGGGCTGGGACTGTTTTTAGGGATCACCGGCTGCGAATGGAATGCCGCTGATGCCATCGCATTGGGCATGGCGCATTTTGTAACGGAAGACACCGAGGCAGCACAACTACCTGCCCTACTGACCACAGCAGCGTGGTCAGACGATGCGGCCAACAATCACGCTCAACTCACCACTGTTTTACACACCCTGCCCACGAGTCACATTCCTCCCAGCCTCACGCTGCACAGCGAACGCATCCGCACCGCCTGTAATGACTTGCAAACGGCCAGCACCGACCTACCTGCACTGAATATTGCTGAACCGTGGTTTCAAACCGCACTGCACAACCTCCGCCACGGTTGCTCCGTTACAGCTCGCCTCGTCGAGCAGCAACTGCAGCGCGGGCAGAAGCTGTCACTCGCGGATGTTTTTCGCATGGAGTGGTGCATGTCCGTGCAATGCTGTCGACATGCCGATTTTCCCGAGGGCGTACGCGCACACCTGGTGGATAAAGACAAACAACCGCGCTGGCGCTTTGCCGATATTGCCGATGTACCAGCTGCTTACATCGATAAACATTTTCAACTACCAGCCGCATTCAACCCACTGGATGACTTGGCTTGAGCCCGCAATTTCCTAGGATATTTGCCCAGTGCGCACTTAAAACATCGCCGCGCTGGTGTACACTTAAACAGGCAGCAGCTTCAGCAGCGGTAACGATTCTTTCATCATGCAAATTAAACCCATTAACAGCCTACCGCGCGACAAAGTAGACAAGCTGCTGGCCAGCATTCCCTTCTATCGCGATGTCTCCAAATCCGAACCGTGGCAGTACGACATCCTGCTGCGTCACTCGCGCATCGTGGAATTGGATCCCGGCGAAGTCGTGATGAAAAAAGGCAGCGTCGATACTTGGATGTACTTTGTGCTGAAGGGCAAACTGGCCGTCTACGCCGATGAAGCCAGCGACAGCGCCCTCCCCATTAACTTCATCACCCCCGGCGAATTGTTTGGCGATTTGGCCATTCTGGCCGATGGCAAACGAAATGCCACCGTAGCTGCAGATCGCGCCAGCAAAGAGATCTCTCTGTTCGGCACCGATTTTTCTGTCTTTGGCAAATTGGATGAGATCGGCGGCATCAGCCTCAACACCAAGCTGATGTTCTACCGCAGCATGGTGCACGGTGTACGCTGGAAACTGGAAGTCTACAAAATGCAGCACCCGAACCACGCACTGGTGGCGAAAGGTCGCGCTATCAAGATGTACATGGGAGCCAAAGGCGGTAAAGAGGAGCTAGTCGCCCTACACGAACAAGCTGTCGCACTGGCGGAAGTGCTCAAGGATTGGAACAGTGAATTCGGCGCGTTGTCAGCCGACACTACAGAAACAGACTTTAATCCGTCCTTGGCAAAAGGACTCTAAGCTCCTTCTGCCAATTCACAGCCGTCCTTACGGATTCTCTTCAGAAGACGGGCCATGAATAGGCAATACCGGCTCGCCTGATACGCGGCGTTCAATGTGCGCCACTAACAAACGCAGCTGCTTGAGATCCTCGTTGAAACCATCCAGTGTTTGATAATTGAGCCACAACAACACGGCGATGATCGTCAACAACACGCAGATAAAGAAAGTGCCCACAACGGCCTCCTATGACCTTTTAGTGTGAAATAGATCACACAACAAAATTTCATCGCTTTTCGTGACCAGCGCAATATCGCAAAGACTGGTGCGGAAATTGCAGATAGTGGCACGAAAGCAAGCAGCTAATAATAACCACGAATGACAGCGCTATGCCACCAGCGCACCATACTGTACGCCCGACGGAGCTCCTCTCTTGAAAAAAACATATCTCATAGCCGGCCTAATTATCGCGCTCGTATCTCTCTGGATGTTCACCGGTGTTTTCAAAACCAGCACCCCACACGATACAACTAGCGAAACGGCGGCCGAGACAGAGAACAAACCGCAACACGATGTAGCGCGCGTTCGCGTCTCTCATCTCACTGCAGAAAAACAGCGCGTAGAAATTGTGCTGCGCGGCCGGACAGAAGCAAAACGCATTGTTGAAATAAAAGCCGAAACAGGCGGTCGCGTTATTGCGGTTCCCGTTGAAAAAGGACAGCGCGTCAAAAAAGGCGATATTTTGTGTGAATTGGCGAATGACGGTCGCAATGAACGCTTAGCGCAAGCGCGCGCTGCACAAGCCAAGGCCAATATTGATTTCGAAGGCGCACAGCGTTTGCAAAAAGATGGCTTGCTATCCGCCACATCGCTCGCCGCCAGTAAATCTGCAATGGAAAGCGCTCGCGCTGCACTGCGCACAGCGGAGTTGGATGTCGAACACATCCAAATGCGTGCGCCGTTTGACGGCTTTGTGGAAGATCGCCCTGCAGAAATTGGCGCGTTATTAGAGCGCAGCTCCATTTGTGCGCGTTTGTTTGATGAGTCATCGCTGTTGGCAACCGGACAGGCATCCGAACGCGAAGTGACAACACTCTCTTTGGAACAGCCTGTCGTGGTGCAAACAACTGGCGGCAACATCGTCAACGGAAAAATTAGTTTTATTGGCCGCGCGGCAGATCCACAAACGCGCACCTATCGCGTGGAAGCCACATTAGACGCTGGAACGCATTTGCGCGATGGCATCACGGCACAAATCACGATTCCACAACAAGAAGTTATGGCGCATCGCATTACACCAGCGGTTCTCGCACTCGATGACGCAGGTAAAGTCGGCGTGCGTATTATTAATGCTGAGCAGCGCGTTGAATTTCACCATGTCAGTGTTATACGCGAAAGCAAAGACGGCATTTGGATTGCCGGCTTGCCCAACGAAATTGAGCTGATTACTGTCGGCCAAGAAATGGTGGCCGATGGCGACAAAGTCGAAACTACACCAGATAACTCATTCAAGGCTAAATAATGAATACTTTTCTAAATTTCATTATTGATAGAAGCCGCACAACGCTTAGCTTGCTCGTATTGATGATGATTGTAGGTATTTATTCCTACCGTCATTTGCCAGTTGAAGTAACACCCAATATCGCTACGCCGTATGTGTCAACCACCGTGGTATTAGAAGGCGTATCGCCCCAAGACGGTGTACGCCTGCTGATCAAACCCATGGAAGTCGAGTTGCGCAGCATCGACGGCGTCAAGGAAATTACCGCGCGCGCCATGGAGAACATGGTCAATGTGGTTATTGAATTTAATAACGACATCAATACCGATGCCGCCATGGCGGATGTACGCGCCGCTGTTGACCGCGCGCGCGGTGAATTTCCCGACGATGCGAAAGAGCCCATCATCAAAGAAATTACCTCCGATGAATTTCCCGCCATCGTACTGAGCTTGGTTGGAAAAAATGCACAAGAGCGTGTGCTCTACAACAATGCACAGTCTCTAAAAAGAAAAATTCAAACGATTCCCAATGTATTAGAAGCCAAACTAGTCGGACACCGCGAAGAAGTATTAGAAGCCGTAATTGATCGCAATAAATTAGAAACTTACGGCATCAGCAGCTCTGAGTTAATCAACGCCGTCAACGCCAACAACTTATTGGTGCCCGCAGGTGAAGTGGATACCGGTCGCGGTCGCTTTTCTGTAAAATTGCCTGGCTTGATTGAAAACTATCAAGACCTTTACAACTTGCCGCTGCGCGCCACATCCGATGGTGTCATTAAATTGGGCGATGTCGCTGATGTGCGTCGCACTTTCAAAGACGCTTCCACCATTACGCGCGTGGACGGAAAACCGGCAATCTCGATTGAAGTAAATAAACGCGCCGGCGCCAATATGATAGAAGTTGCCAATGCCGTGCGTGCGCTAATTGCTGCAGAGCAACAACATCTGCCAGCCGGTATTGAATTGGTCACCACTTTTGATCAAACGCCATTTTCCTTGCAAATGGTTTCTGAATTGCAGGGCAATATTCTTGCCGCGTTGGTATTGGTATTGGTGGTAGTAGTTGCTGCACTGGGCACACGCTCTGCTCTGCTGGTGAGTTTGGGTGTGCCGATAGCATCACTGGGCGGCATTGCCGTGATTTATTTTCTCGGTTATTCCTTTAACTTTATGGTGCTATTTGGATTGTTGCTTGCGATTGGCATGATTGTGGATGGCGCCATCGTGATTGCCGAATACGCAGACTGCAAAATGGCAGATGGTTTGTCGCCGCGCGAAGCCTACATCGCCGCTTCGGTGCGTATGTTTGCACCCGCCACTGCATCGATGCTGACAACGCTGTGTGCTTTTTTGCCATTGATGTTTTGGCCAGGCATCGACGGCGCGTTTATGCGCATTCTCCCCGTCACTGTGTTTGCCGTATTGGCGTGGTCCATCACTTTTGCGCTGGTTTTTCTGCCAGTGCTAGGTGCATTGTTCGGTAAAGCCGAACTTGATGAAAAAAGCATACAAGAGCTACGCACACTGGAGCATGACGACCCGCGCAAACTGGGCGGCATCACTGGTCTGTACGCTAAATTGATCGAACAGGTTTTGCGCAAGCCCATTCTCTCCATTGTTTTTTCCCTGCTGAGCTTGTTTGCTATTTTTGTAGCTTACGAGCACTTCAGTGTCGGCACTGTGTATTTCACCGAGTCTGAAACTGAACACGGGGAAGTGAATGTCAGCGCGCGCGGAAACTTATCCGCGCAAGAATCCGCCGCATTGGTGACGGAAGTTGAAAACATTGTTAGAAATATCGACGGTGTCGTTTCGGTTTACACCAGCGCATATCCACCAGGCACAGCACAAGGTCGCCGCAATGCGTCGGAAGACGAGATTGGCCACATGCTGGTGACACTGGAATCCACACATACGCGCAAACGCTCTGCCAGTGAAATTTTTTGGGAAGTGCGCGAAAAAACTACACACCTTTCCGGTATTCGTATCTTTGCAGACAAGCTCAAAGGCGGCCCGCCTGTCGCAAAAGATATCCAAATCGAGATGCGTTCAGACAATCAAGAAATCTTGCAAGCTGAAGCTGCGCGCATACGACAACACTTAGAAAAAAACGTTAAAGATCTCGTTGATATTGATGACACCATGCCGCTGCCTGGCATTGAGTGGGAAATTCAAGTCGACCGCCAACAAGCTGCGCTCTACGGCGCCAGTGTAGGCATTGCCGGCTTGGCGGTGCAATTAATCACCAACGGCGTATTGGTTGGAAAATACCGTCCTGATGACGCAGAAAACGAAGTGGATATTCGCGTGCGTTACCCTGTCAAAGAACGCAATATTGAAGCCTTGGACGCACTGACCGTGACCACACAACAAGGCGCTGTGCCACTTAGCAACTTCGTGGATCGCATTGCTAAGCCACGCGTCAACAAACTGCAAAGGCTCAACGGCTCTGGCGTCGTATCTGTATATGCCAACGCCGCACTTGGTGTTTTACCTAACGATAAGATCGCTGAAATTCGTCATTGGCTAGAAACTGATGCCAAACTCAATCCACAAGTCACATGGCGTTTTCGCGGCGCAAAAGAAAATGAAGAAAAATCTGTGCAATTTCTTGGCATCGCATTTTTACTGGCGATGCTGCTGATGTTGGCCATGATGGTGGCGCAGTTCAACAGCTTCTATCAAACATTCTTGGTATTGTCCTCGGTTGCCATGTCGACGGCCGGTGTACTGCTGGGGCATATGATTTTTCGGCAACCATTCAGCATTATTCTTGGTGGCGTTGGCATCGTGGCCTTGGCAGGTGTAATCGTGCACAACAATATTATTTTGTTGGACACCTACAACCACCTGCGCCGCAACCAACCAGAACTTTCTTTAATTGAACTCGCCGTGCGCACCGGGGCACAGCGTCTACGCCCTGTTTGTCTCACCGTCATCACGGCAGGCTTGGGCTTAGTGCCCTTGGCTTTGGGCGTCAGTATTGATCTTGTCAGCCGCGACATCACCACACGCGGCATGGTAGCCAATTATTGGAAACCGCTGGCAGCCTCCTTGGTGTACGGCCTCACTTTCGCCACCATTTTGACGCTGGTTATCACACCACTGTTGATGATTATTCCCGAGCGTTTAAAGCAGTGGTGGCAGGCGCGGAAATCTCTGTAACGGTTTGATTGCTGATGTTGTCTGCTGTAACCGCAAATGCCGCTAACAGCATCAGTGATACCGCAACCCACAAACGAGACAAACTGGCTTCAGCGATGCCTGATGCAATCAGCATAACTAGAGCAGCAAAAATACCAGCGGACAAACCGTGCAGCACTGATGTAGCGCGCGCGCGGCGACACGCTCGCCATGCGTAAAACAGCGACGCACTCAGCAAGCTGAACAAACTCAGCAAACCGCCAATCCCACGCTCAGCCAACTGCTCCAAGTATAAGTTGTGCGTCCAGTACATCGGCCTCCTGTCCGGCATCGTATCTAATACATAACCTGCCTTGGCAAGAAACGCGAAATAAATATCACCAAATAAACCAGGACCCTGCCCCGTCCACGGACGATCAAGGAACATCACCCAAGCGGTATGCCACACATACGCGCGAGAAAATAAAATTATTTTCTTTGCCAACCACCAGCCAGATAGCCCATCCAGCACCACGCCAACAACCAACAGTAGCAAAGCCACCGGCACGACCCAGCGTCGACCTATCATGACCACAACCAGTAATTGCCCGACCAACAACAACACAACTGCCTGCCGGCTCTGCAGTTTTTCGCTGACGATTAACGCCACAACAAAACAACACACATACAACACGCGTAGCCAGCACGACCCTGTCCATGCCATCCCCAATAACAATGGCATCGCCACTGACAACACCAGAATGTCGTTGGGCACTATCAACAGCAAACTATCTATTGCCCTAACGGCTTTTAGCGGTTCATCATCAGCCATCAACAACAAAGCATGCAAAGATGCTGTCACCTGTGCAAACATTGTCAGCACAAATACCAGCATCACAATCCCTATTTTTTTAGTCGTATTAACCGTGTCAACTAACAAAACATAGAAAAACAATCCCGCCAACAGCGGCAGCTGAACATTGATACTCTGCCGCACATCTTTTGAGGTAATTGTTGTTAGCGCCGCAACAAGCAGAAATAAAAACAGTGCCCAATGGCGCAACAATATGCTTTGCCAATAAGAATATTCTCGCGAGGGAGCGAGACAGATCATTAGGGGGTTGTTCCCCAACGCGGCAACAAATCGTGTGCGATATCTAATTGATCCAGTATGCGTGCAACGACGAAATCGATGATGTCATCCAACGAACGCGGGGTCTGATAAAACCCTGGACTAGCCGGCATGATGGTTGCACCCAAATGCGCCAACTTGAGTTGGTTTTCCAAATGAATTGCCGAAGCAGGCATTTCTCGCGGCACAACAATCAATGGGCGTTTTTCTTTGATCGCCACATCTGCTGCACGCTGCACCAGATTCGTACTGGCACCGGTGGCAATGGCTGAAATCACACCGCCAGATGCTGGGCAAATTACCATTGGAATTTTCCCTCCGGTTCCCGATGCCGGCGGCGCCAACCAATCCATATTGCCGAACACTTTGAGTTGATCGGATTTAGCTGCAAACCGCTGCAACAGAAAACTTTCTAGTACTGATACATCAGCGGGCAATTCCAAACCCATTTCCATTTTTACAACCGTGCGCGCAGCATCCGAAATCATGAAATACACGCGACGCTGAGCTTTCAGCAAACACTCGAGCAAACGCAAACCATAGGCAGCGCCTGATGCGCCTGTCATTGCCAATGTAATTGGAGTCAGCTTATCTGGCATGACGGAGCTTCCGCGAGATAAAAATAGTTATGTGTGCTTAATGCCGTGTATTACGAACCCGCAAGCACGGGCTTGATGTAAGAAATAGGCGCCGATGCATCATCGTCTTCAAATGTCACCACTTCCCAAGCATCACGCTGCTCGATCAATTTACGCAACAACTGATTGTTCAGCGCATGTCCAGATTTGTGGGCTTTGAATTCGCCGATCAGGCTATTGCCCAACAAGTACAAGTCACCAATGGCATCGAGCACTTTGTGTTTTACAAATTCGTCGTCATAACGCAGCCCGTCTTCATTCAACACGCCACTCTCATCAATCACAATAGCATTATCGACACTGCCACCTTGCGCCAAACCTTGTCCGCGCAGATATTCAATCTCATGCATAAAACCAAATGTGCGCGCGCGACTGACATCTTTTACAAAAGAAGTACTAGAAAAATCAATTTCAGCCGTTAAATCGCGACCATTAAATGCCGGATGATTAAATTCAATCGAGAAAGACACTTTGAATCCTTCGAAAGGTTCAAAGCTTGCCTGTTTATCTCCAGTGCTGACTTCTACTTTTTTCTTAATACGGATAAAGCGTTTCGGTGCATCCTGTTCATCAATGCCAGCTGATTGCAACAAAAAAACAAAAGGACCAGCGCTGCCGTCCATGATGGGCACTTCAGCGGCGCTCAACTCAACATAGGCATTGTCGATACCTAGGCCAGCCATGGCTGACAACAAGTGCTCCACGGTTGATACACGCACATCGCCTCTTATAAGAGTAGTGGACAGCGTGGTATCACCCACATTTTCTGCACGAGCTGCAATTTCAACTGGAGGATTCAAATCCACACGACGAAATACAATGCCCGTATCAATGGGTGCCGGCTTGAGCGTCAGATAGATTTTGTCGCCCGTGTGTAGACCGACGCCAGTAGCTCGAATGGTGTTCTTGAGAGTGCGTTGACGAATCATTAAAACAGGTACCGCTGGAAACTGCTGGAATTCAGGGATAAAGATGCTTCTGCATGTTACCAGAGGGCGGGCGAGGGGCAAACCCCAAGCACGGCGGCAATATCAGCTATCTCTTTGTATTTGTTAACTTATTCTCATTTTTTATTTGGCGGGCTAGTAAAAATCGGCTTTCCCTTCAGGACGCCGCTTAAACCGTTTGTACTCCCATTGGTACTGCTCAGGAACCTCTCGTACAGCTGCTTCTATCACAGCATTCATAGCAGTCAGCGCAATGCGTGCATCCTCTGTATTGACTGCGTTGGCATCGCGGAATATCACATCAAAGCCCTCTGCATTGGGTAAACGCTTGGCGTTCACTTCCAGCAGTTGTGCACCTGTTTTTGTCGCCAAACCATGCACCAAGGTCATGGTCAGCGTTTCTATACCAAAAAATGGCGCAAAGGCGCCACTTTCACGCTCCGGCTCTTGATCGGGTAGCACCACAATGCAACCGCCAGACTTTAAAGCTTTCATCAGCTCACTAACACCCTTTCGATTGGCTGGCACCATCGTAGCGCTAGCTCGATTGCGCACCGCTTGCATCCAACTATCTAAGGGCCGAATTTTTGGCGGTTTGTACATGGCAGTGAAATGGGTGTGTTGAGTCAACACAGGGTGCAGGATCTCCCAAGTACTCAAATGTGGCATCAATAAAATCAAGCCGCGCTCATCCTTGCAGCAATCAGCGAATAACCCCTCGCCCTCGACATAACGAATTACAGAGCGGCATTTTTCTAAAGTCCAATTCCAACACGCGCCGGTTTCGACAATCGTTTTTCCTGTTTCAATCAGGCTATTTTGCGCTAACGAATTGATCTCTGCTGCTGAAAGCTCTGGAAAACACAGCCGTAAATTAGTCACTGTTGTTTTTGCCATACGGGAGCGGGTAGCCCAGAGTAACTTACCCAGCCCAATACCAACTCGCTGAATAGCGCGCAAAGACAGCAACGACAGCACCCTATAAAACCAAATAATTATGTGAGCCTTTATATGCTCACTAAATGGGATTTGATCGGCAAATTGATTATCAGTTTTCATTTATCCAATCCCAATTAATTTGTTTTCCTCAAAAAAAAACCCTGCCACTTCTGACAGGGTTTTTTCAATCTCTGCAAAAATCACTCAAGAATTTTTGCAACAACACCCGCACCTACGGTACGGCCGCCTTCACGAATCGCGAAGCGCAAGCCGTCTTCCATCGCAATCGGCGCGATCAAAGTAACCGTCATCTGTACATTGTCGCCAGGCATAACCATTTCCACGCCTTCAGCCAACTGGATTTCGCCAGTCACATCAGTAGTACGGAAATAGAACTGTGGACGATAGCCTTTGAAGAATGGCGTGTGACGACCACCTTCGTCTTTCGACAACACATAGATTTCTGATTCAAACTTGGTGTGCGGCTTGATAGTGCCCGGTTTAGCCAACACTTGACCACGCTCCACTTCTTCACGCTTGGTGCCACGCAACAAGGCGCCGATGTTTTCACCTGCACGGCCTTCGTCGAGCAATTTGCGGAACATCTCAACACCAGTCACGGTGGTTTTGGTGGTGGCTTTGATGCCGACGATTTCTACTTCTTCACCAGATTTGACAATACCGCGCTCGACACGACCGGTCACTACAGTGCCGCGACCTGCGATAGAGAACACATCTTCGATAGGCATCAGGAATGGCTTGTCGATAGCGCGCTCTGGCATCGGAATGTAGCTATCCAAAGTCTCTACCAGTTTTTTCACCGCAGAGGTGCCGTAGCCGTTGTCGTCTTTACCCTCTACCGCCATCAACGCAGAGCCGATGATGATTGGCGTATCGTCGCCAGGGAAGTTGTACTGGCTCAGCAGTTCACGGACTTCCATTTCAACCAATTCCAGCAATTCAGCATCGTCAACCATGTCCGCTTTGTTCAGGAACACCACGATGTAAGGGACGCCTACCTGACGCGACAGCAGAATGTGCTCGCGTGTTTGCGGCATCGGGCCATCAGCCGCTGAACAAACCAGAATCGCGCCGTCCATCTGCGCAGCACCGGTGATCATGTTTTTGACATAGTCAGCGTGTCCAGGGCAATCCACATGCGCGTAGTGGCGCTCAGCAGACTCGTATTCCACGTGGGCTGTGTTGATGGTGATACCGCGCGCTTTTTCTTCTGGCGCTGCGTCGATTTGATCGTACGCTTTTCTCTCACCGCCCCACACTTCTGCGCACACAATCGTCAGCGCTGCAGTCAATGTGGTTTTGCCGTGGTCAACGTGGCCAATCGTGCCAACGTTTACGTGGGGTTTTTTACGCTCAAATGCTGCCTTTGCCATGATGAAATACCTCTATTAATTTGGAAATTTTCCGAAGAAATTAGCGTTTGTTTTTCTCGATAATACCCTGAGCGATATTGTTCGGCGCTTCAGAATATTTCAAGAATTCCATCGAGTAGCTGGCGCGACCTTGTGACATAGAGCGCACATCAGTTGCGTAGCCAAACATTTCTGCCAATGGCACTTCAGCATTGATAACTTTGCCCGATGGATTTTCATCCATACCAAGAATCATGCCGCGGCGACGGTTCAAATCGCCAACCACATCGCCCATGTAATCTTCTGGTGTTACTACTTCGACCTTCATGATTGGCTCTAACAACGCAGCGCCGCCTTTGAATGACAGTTCTTTGGTCGCCATCGATGCAGCAACTTTAAACGCCATCTCGTTAGAGTCGACGTCGTGATACGAACCATCGAACACGGTCGCTTTCAAACCCAATAGAGGATAGCCGGCCAACACGCCGTTTTTCATCTGCTCGGCAATCCCTTTCTGAATAGCTGGAATGTATTCTTTTGGAACCACACCGCCAACGACTTCGTTGACAAATTCCAACTGCTCGGCGTTTTGATCTTCTGCTGGCTCAAAACGAATCCAGCAATGGCCGTACTGACCGCGACCACCAGACTGACGCACAAACTTGCCTTCAATTTCCACTTTCTTGCTGATGCGCTCGCGGTACGCCACCTGCGGCTTACCAACGCTACATTCAACTTTAAACTCGCGACGCATACGGTCAACGATGATGTCGAGGTGCAACTCGCCCATACCTGCGATGATAGTTTGACCTGTTTCTTCGTCTGTATGCACGCGGAAAGAAGGATCTTCTTGCGCCAGTTTTGACAACGCAATACCCATTTTTTCTTGATCGGGTTTGGCTTTTGGCTCCACCGCCACAGAAATTACAGGCTCAGGAAAATCCATGCGCTCCAGTACGATAGGCTGATCTTCGTTGCACAGGGTGTCGCCTGTAGTCACATCTTTCATACCGATCAAGGCAGCAATGTCACCAGCACGCACTTCTTTAATTTCTTCGCGCTGGTTGGCGTGCATTTGCACCATACGCCCCACGCGCTCCCTCTTGCCTTTCACCGAATTGATAACGCTGTCACCTGATGTCAACACGCCAGAGTAGACGCGTGCAAAAGTCAGCGTGCCCACGAAAGGATCGGTAGCAATTTTGAATGCCAAGGCAGCAAACGGCGCATCATCCGATGCAGCGCGCTCATCCAACTTTTCTTCGTCATCAGGATGCGAGCCTTTGATCGCAGGAATATCGGTTGGCGCTGGCAAGTAATCAATAACTGCATCCAGAACCAAAGGCACGCCTTTGTTCTTGAATGAAGAACCGCACACCGCCGGCACGATTTCACAAGCGATAGTGCGCAAGCGCAAACCTAGCTTGATGTCTTCAACACTCAAGTCGCCTTCTTCGAGATATTTATTCATCAACTCTTCGTTAGCTTCTGCCGCAGCTTCCACCATAAAGTTGCGATATTCTTCTGCTTGCGCACGCAAATCTGCTGGAATCTCTTCTTCACGCGGCACTGTGCCTTTATCGTCGTCATTCCAATAAATGGCTTTCATCGACATCAAATCAATTTGACCCTGGAAATTTTCTTCCGCGCCAATCGCCAACTGCAAAGGCACCGGCGTGTGACCGAGACGCTTTTTGATCTGCTCAACGACACGCAAAAAATTTGCGCCTTGGCGATCCATTTTGTTGACATAAACGATACGGGGAACACCGTACTTGTTCGCTTGACGCCAAACGGTTTCAGACTGCGGCTCTACACCGGAAGTGCCACAGAACACCACTACCGCGCCATCGAGTACGCGCAGTGAACGCTCTACTTCGATAGTGAAGTCAACGTGCCCAGGCGTGTCGATAACATTGACGCGATGGTTTTGATATTGCTTTTTAGTGCCAGACCAAAAAGCAGTAACTGCCGCGGAAGTGATAGTGATGCCGCGCTCTTGCTCTTGCACCATCCAGTCAGTTGTTGCTGCGCCGTCATGCACTTCACCAATCTTGTGTGACAAACCGGTGTAAAACAAAACGCGCTCAGTAGTCGTGGTTTTACCCGCATCAACATGCGCGCAAATACCGATATTGCGATAAAGATTGATAGGAGTGGTACGTGCCACGGTGTGTATCCTCGAAATAAAAAACAAGAGGCCGTCAAAGCAGCCTCTAGGAAATTAAAAACGGTAGTGCGAGAACGCCTTGTTTGCTTCCGCCATACGGTGAACATCTTCACGCTTTTTCACCGCCGCGCCTTTGCCTTGCGCAGCATCCATCATCTCACCAGCCAGACGCTGACGCATGGATTTTTCACCGCGCTTGCGTGAGTACTCCACCATCCAACGCATTGCCAAAGCATTGCGGCGAGAAGGGCGCACTTCAACAGGAACTTGATAAGTAGCACCACCCACACGGCGAGCTTTTACCTCCACCATTGGTGCGATGTTTTCCATAGCTTGTTCAAAAATTTCAACTGGCTCTTTACCGAGCTTTTCCTTGACGATATCCAATGCGCCATAAACAATTCTTTCGGCTACGGATTTTTTGCCGCTTTCCATGACATGGTTAACGAATTTGGCAAGCAGAGTGCTTCCGAATTTTGGATCAGGCAGCACTTCGCGTTTGGCTGCCACTCTTCTTCTTGGCATAACTATTTCCTCTGGTTTCAGGGTATCCGAGACGCTAATGCTGCTCGGCCTTACTGGCGTTGCTTAAAAAAATAGAGCGACCTTACTTAGGACGCTTCGCACCGTATTTCGAACGACGCTGCTTACGGTCTTTCACACCGGAAGTATCCAAGCTGCCGCGCACAGTGTGATAACGCACACCTGGCAAGTCTTTTACACGACCGCCGCGGATCAGCACCACGCTGTGCTCCTGCAGGTTGTGGCCTTCACCACCGATGTAGGAAGACACTTCGAAGCCGTTGGTCAAACGAACACGGCACACTTTCCGCAAAGCCGAGTTAGGCTTCTTAGGCGTGGTGGTGTAAACACGAGTGCAAACGCCACGACGCTGTGGGCACTGTTGCAGGGCTGGAACATCGCTTTTTACAGCTTTACGCTGTCTGGGCTGACGCACCAACTGATTGATTGTTGCCATCGAAAAAACTCCGCAATGCGTTCTAAAAGTATCTCGTTACAACCCTATGCTCCGAGCAGCCATAGACTACCCTAGCGACAGAGCCGAAAAAGAGGCGGCATCATATAGAAGCGCCCCAACAGCGTCAAGAATACTTGATCGCCTTAATGAAACCGCCCCGGCAGCTTCATGCCACCGCCGAGACCAGCAGGCAACTGACCCGCGACACCGCGCATCATATTGGCCAAGCCTTTACCGCCTTTAAACTTTTTCATCATTTTAGCCATCTGCTTGTGCTGCTTGAGCAGACGATTCAAATCCTGTAGATCGGTACCCGACCCCTGTGTGATACGGCGCTTGCGCGATCCATTCAAGACATCAGGGTTGCGGCGCTCCATCGGCGTCATGGAGTTAATCACCGCTTCCATGCGCTTGAATTGCTTAACCGTTTCGTCCTGTTGTGCAATTTGCGCCATCTGCCCCATGCCGGGCAGCTTATCTAACAATCCCGCCATGCCGCCCATGTTTTGCATTTGTTGCAGCTGGTCGCGCAGGTCTTCCAGATCAAAGCGCTGCCCTTTCTGTACCTTGAGCGCGAGCTTCTCGGCTTTTTTATGGTCAATTTTCTGCTGCGCTTCTTCGATGAGAGACAGCACATCCCCCATCCCTAAAATTCGCGAGGCGATACGATCAGGATGAAATGGCTCCAGCGCATCAGTTTTCTCACCTACACCGATAAATTTGACGGGCTTACCCGTAACCTGCCGTACTGACAGCGCCGCACCGCCGCGCGCATCGCCATCCATTTTAGTTAACACCACACCGGTCAACGGCAGCGCATTGTTGAATGCACTCGCGGTGTTCACGGCGTCTTGACCAATCATGGCATCAATGACAAACAGCGTTTCAACTGGGTTCAATGCTGCATGCAACGCTTTGATTTCGTCCATCAGGGCATCGTCGACATGCAAACGACCCGCCGTATCCACAATCAACACATCGGCGAGTTGACGCCTGGCTGCTTCCACCGCCTCTTTGGCGATTTCAACCGGCTTCTGCGATTCGCCCATGAAAAACCGCACACCCACTTCGCCGGCAAGGGTTTCTAATTGCTTGATGGCGGCCGGACGATACACATCCACACTCACCACCATCACATTTTTTTTCAATCGACTTTTTAAGTGCTTGGCTAACTTAGCGACGCTGGTTGTTTTACCTGCACCCTGTAAACCTGCCATCAAAATAATAGCCGGCGGTTTTACAGCAAGATTTAATTCTTCGTTTGCTGTTCCCATCACAGCGATCAATTCATCTTGCACAATTTTGACGAATTGCTGCCCAGGACTAAGGCTGCGGCTTACCTCTTGACCAATGGCGCGCTTTCTTACTGCCTCGACAAAATCTTTAGCCACCGGCAGTGCAACATCCGCCTCTAGCAATGCTTTTCGCACCTCGCGCAACGCATCTTGGATATTGTCATCGGTTAAGCGAGCTTTGCCGCTGATATTGCGCAAGGTGCCAGATAAACGGTCGGTTAAATTTTCAAACATAAACAATCACTCGCTTCAAAAATCTTTCTGCAAAATTCACTTAATACCCAAAAATTCTGGGCAATCTTTTTTCTCGTAACGCCAGCGGTGGTGCGACCACATCCAACACTCCGGCTGCCGGCGAATATGCGCCTCTACAGCATTCATATACTGCTGCGAAACTTCGCCATCGCCACTGTACGGTGGCTGCGCCAAGGGTTCTATTCGGCAGCGATATCGGCCGCGCCCCAACTTTTCTGTCGCCACATAAAACAATGGGTAGCTCGTCATTTTTGCAATGCGCTCTGGCCCAATCACAACAGGTGTTTCCACCCCCATGAAAGTTGTCCAGTATTTGCTATCGCGCCGCCGCGGATTTTGATCACCCAAAATACCAAAAGCCCTCGTTTGCTTGCGCAGTTTCAGAATGATTTTTGCTGCCTTATCAGCAGGAATCATCTGTGAGCGAAACCGCGTTCTGATATCCATAAAAAAACGATCGGCAGCCGAATTGTGCAAGGGGCGATACAGTGCATCGAGCGGGTATGGCAGGGCAACTGCCACTGCTGCCAACATCCACTCCCAATTTCCTTGATGGGCAGACAACAAAATTACCGATCGCCCTTCTTGCATTAAACGCTTTACTTCCTCTAAACCTTGAATCTCAAAACGCCGCAGCAAATCCTCGTGACTCATCCGCGACAGCATGATGATTTCGACAACCACATCCGCCAAATATCGATAAAACTTATGTGCTATTACAGCTCTTTCTTCGACGCTTTTTTCAGGAAATGCCAGTGCCAAATTTTTTGCCACTGCCTTATGACGATAACGCACCGCACGCTCCAAGATAAACGCCAGCGCATTTGAAAAAAGAAACAGCACGCTCGCCGGTAGAAAAGCTAGGCATCGCGCCAGAAAAACAAGAGGCATAAAAAAATCAGCAACTAGAAATGAGTTTCCGCGCGACTGCCGACATTCGCCAGCACAACAGCGCTACTAAAATTCAAGGCTCGGACAGCTTTTCAACAAACAGCAAATGATCTGCTTGTAACGACAGCACTTTCACACGCGTACCCGCCGGCATGTCTTCAGCCGCTGACACACTCCAGACGCTATCGTCCACTTTCGCTCTGCCGCGCCCGTTTTCAACCGCATCGGCCAACACTAGGACGCGTCCGATGTACTGCTCTGTGCGCTTATTGAGTAAGGGCTCGGCGGCTATTTTCGGGCAGCGCTGCTGATATTGCCACCACCCGAGTGCGCACAATACGCTCGAACTCGAAAACACTAATATCTGCACTTGCCATGCCAAATCGGGAAGCAAAAAAACGAGCCCCCCTGTCAAGCCAGCCGCCATCCCCAACCACAGCAAATAGCCGCCGGCACCCACCATTTCAACAATCAGCAACACCAGCGCCAGTGCAAACCAGAGCCAGTGATCCAGCAGTCCTGCAATCATCGCTTTACTGACCTTTAGGTAATTGCGGTGGCGCTACTGTTTTGGGCTGCTCACCAGCTGCTTTAAACAGCTCCGCGATACCACCCACGGAACCAATGACTTGCGAAGCTTCCAACGGCATCAAAATTACCTTGCTATTGTTCGCTGACGCCACACTGCTCAAGGCCTCAATATATTTCTGCGCCACAAAGTAGTTGACCGCTTGAATATCTCCCTTTGCGATAGCTTGCGACACCATGTGTGTCGCTTTCGCTTCCGCTTCGGCTGCACGCTCACGCGCCTCAGCCTGCAGGAACGCCGCTTGACGATCACCCTCTGCCTTCAAGATTTGCGCCTGCTTCAAGCCGTCAGCTTCAAGAATTTCCGCCTGCTTGCGACCTTCAGCTTCCAAGACTGCTGCCCGTTTCTCCCGCTCAGCCTTCATCTGATTAGCCATGGCATCGACAAGATCGCGCGGTGGCGTAATGTCTTTGATTTCAATGCGAGTGACCTTGATTCCCCACGGATGAGTCGCCTGATCCACAATACGAAGTAAGCGCTCATTTATCTCATCACGCTTGGATAACATCTCATCCAGCTCCAGGGAGCCGAGCACCGTACGAATATTGGTCATGGTCAAATTGCGCACAGCGTTCTGCAAATCAACCACTTCATAAGAAGCCTGTGCCGCGTTAATTATTTGATAAAAACAGATGGCATCAATTCTCACCATCGCGTTATCCGCACTGATTACCTCTTGCGACGGGATGTCCAACACCTGCTCCATCACGCTCACTTGCTGACCAATACGATCAATAAAAGGGATAATGAAATTCAACCCAGGAGTCAAGGTATGGGTATAGCGACCAAAGCGCTCCACCGTCCACTCAAACCCCTGCGGCACAAAGCGCACCCCGAGTTTGACGATGTATACGGCGAAACCGCCCAATAACCATGGCACTAGCTGAGCAAACGACATAACCTTCTCCTTGTGGGGCCTCGCAAAACGAGGAATTGATTCAGGCAGGATACTACCAGCTTTCCATCCTTGATTGCCCTGTCGAACAGTCGGCAAGGGTGTTCCATACAGCGGGCATCTGACATACAATGCCCGCCCCTCGGCACCTTGGGAGTCCGATGGAGTTGATCGACCCCTTGAGCCAGACCTTATTTAAAGCAGGAACGAGAACATGGTAACTATTCGTCTGTCACGCAGCGGTGCTAAAAAACGCCCCTTCTATCACCTGACAGTAACCGATTCACGCAATGCGCGTGACGGCAGCTTCATTGAGCATGTTGGCTTCTTCAATCCAGTTGCCAGAGGCCAAGAAGAGCGCGTGCGTGTAGATCAAGAACGCGTTGCTTATTGGGTAAGCAAAGGCGCGCAATTGTCTGAGCGCGTTGCCAGCTTACTGAAACAAAAAGCGGCGTAATTTTCTGCAAAAACAAACCATTGTAGGCAAAATCACTTCTGCCTACGGCGTGAAAGGTTGGGTAAAAATTCACTCTTATACCGATCCCGCTGAAAAAATTTTTCAGTTTGATCACTGGTCACTGGAAAGCAATGCAACAACACGAGCAGCCACTGAAATTACTGTTGATGAATACCGTCAACACGGCAAAGGGTTTGTTGCACACATTAAAGGTATAGACGATCGCACGGCAGCTGAAACCATTTGCCAGCGAGTGATTACAGTAAGTGCAGATGCTTTACCGGAATTGCCGGAAGGCGAGTACTACTGGCAACAATTGATCGGTTTGCGCGTTGTCAGCAACTATGCGAGCGACACAAAAACCGTTTTGCTGGGAGAAATTTCCAGCATGCTGGAAACAGGCGCAAATGATGTCATTGTCGTTTCGCCCTGCACTGGCAGCATAGATCAGCGCGAACGCTTGCTGCCCTATGTGGATGTTTACATTTTGCAAGTGGATCTTGAAAACAAGCAAATGCTGGTTGACTGGGATCCTGATTTTTAAAGAGGAATAACCCGTGAAGCTGGGTGTAGTGACACTGTTTCCAGACATGTTCACTGCGATAAGCGGATACGGCATCAGCAGTAGAGCATTTGACAATAATTTGCTCTCGCTAGAATGCTGGAACCCGCGCAGCTTTACGACAGATGTACACCAAACAGTGGACAGCCGACCTTACGGCGGCGGCCCCGGCATGGTGATGATGGCCGAGCCATTGCGAGATGCGTTGCACGCTGCACGCGCTGCATTGCCGAAGGCAAAAGTGATTTACCTGTCGCCGCAAGGCAGGACGCTGGATCAGCACGCTGTAGAAAGTTTTGCAGCACGCGAAGAACTGATTCTGCTCTGCGGTCGATACGAAGGTGTTGATGAGCGCCTGCTGGCGTTGGAAGTCGATGAGGAATGGTCCATCGGCGACTATGTTTTGTCCGGCGGTGAATTGCCTGCAATGGTGCTTATCGATGCAATGATTCGGGTTCTGCCCAACGCACTCGGCCATGCTGAGTCTGCCAAGCAGGATTCTTTTAGTTCGGGCTTGCTGGATTTTCCTCAGTACGCACGACCTGAAGTTTACGAAGGAGTACCGGTGCCGCGCGTTTTGTTGAGCGGCCACCACGAACAGATACGCCGCTGGCGGCTGCAACAAGCACTGCACCGCACGCGTGAAAGAAGACCAGAATTGTTAGCAAACAAACCGTTGAACAAAGAAGAAAATATTTTGCTCAACACACCGATCAACAACGATTAGTTTTTACCACCAAAGATTTTTGCACTAGGAGAAGAACATGAGCAACAGCACCATCATCGCGCAAATTGAAGCTGAACAAGCGACCCGCGAACTACCCGCTTTTGCACAGGGCGACACCGTAATCGTCAATGTCAAAGTAAAAGAAGGTAACCGTGAGCGCGTACAGGCGTTTGAAGGTGTAGTGATTGCCAAGCGCAACCGAGGTCTGCACTCGGCTTTCACCGTGCGCAAAATTTCACATGGCGTGGGCGTGGAAAGAACTTTCCAATCGCACAGCCCATTGATTGCCAGTGTTGAACTGAAGCGTCGCGGCGCTGTACGCCAAGCCAAGCTGTACTACTTGCGCGATTTGAGCGGCAAGGCAGCGCGTATCAAAGAAAAATTGAACTGAGTTACCACTCCGTTCTGTATAAAGGCGACTTCGGTCGCCTTTATCTTTTTTGCGATATGCCTTGGCGATGAATACACAACGCACAACGCTCCCCATTATCCAAACCTATCTTGATAGCGTGTGGCTAGAGAAAGGTTTGAGCAGGCACTCCTTGTCGGCGTATCGCAGCGACATCACTTTGTTTGCAGTACACCTAGAAAAAAACCACACCACGCTGACCGATGTAGCCACTGCCGACATTCAAACCTATCTCGCGCATTTATTAACGACAGGCGCAACTGCACGCACAGCAGCACGCTTTCTCTCTTGCATCCGTGGTTTTTACCGATTTTTGCTGCGCGAAAAATTGATCGACAAAGACCCCACACTCGACATTCAAAGCCCAAAACTCGGCCGCCCACTGCCAAAATTTATTACCGAAAGTGAAGTAGAGGCACTGCTGAATGCGCCTGACATCAACGAGGCAATCGGACTGCGCGACAAAGCAATGTTGGAAATACTGTATGCCTGCGGCCTGCGTGTATCGGAATTGACCGGACTCACCGTCGGCTCCGTCAACTTGCGCCAAGGTGTGGTGCGTGTAACCGGCAAAGGCAACAAAGAACGCTTAGTGCCGATTGGCGAGGAAGCCACGCATTGGCTGGAGCGCTATATGCATGAAGCAAGACCAGCACTGCTAGCCAACCAGCCGCTAGAGATTTTATTCCCCAGCAACCGTGCGCAGCCCATGACGCGCCAAACCTTCTGGCACCGCATCAAACAGCACGCCATGAAAGCCGATATACGCACGGCCCTCTCACCTCACACCCTGCGTCACGCATTTGCTACACACTTACTCAACCACGGCGCTGATTTGCGCGTGGTACAACTTTTGCTCGGACACAGTGACTTGTCCACCACGCAAATCTATACTCACATCGCAAGGGCGCGCATGCAGGACTTGCATGCGCAACATCATCCTCGCGGCTGAATAAATCCACTCAAGGTGACACATGAAAAAATTACTGGCTACTCTGATGACCTCTGCTGTTCTGACTTCGCTTGCTTACGCCGGCGCACCGGTTTCCCCTGAACAGGCGAATACCTTAAAAACAGCCGTGCAAAAAGCGCGCCCAGGGATGTCTATCGGCGAAATTCGCAGCTCAACCGTGCCAGGGTTGTTTGAAGTGGATCTCGGCGGCAAAGACACTGTGTACATGTCCGCTGACGGAAAATATTTGATCACCGGCACTATGTATCGTGTTGAAAACAAAAAATTCGTCAACATTGCCGATGAGCGCATGCAACCGATGCGCGTACAAAAACTGGCTGCCGTTAAAAAAGAAGACATGGTAATTTTTTCACCACAAGGCAAACCAAAATCTTATGTCACCGTTTTCACCGATATTGATTGCGGTTTCTGCAGAAAATTACACCAAGAAGTGCCACAACTAAATGCCATGGGCATTGAGGTGCGCTACCTCGCCTATCCACGCAGCGGCGTTCCTTCACCTTCTTCGGAAAAACTTACCACCGTCTGGTGCGCAAAAGATCGCCAAGACGCGCTAACAAAGATGAAAAACGGCTCTACGCTACCTACGCAAACTTGCGCCAGCAATGCAATTGCCACCCAATACCAACTGGGCAACGAGCTGGGCATCAGTGGAACACCTGCCTTATTCACTCCTAACGGTGAGTTACTGCCAGGGTATATGCCAGCCAAAGAGCTGGCTGCAACGCTGGGTGTAGCCACCAAAACAGCACAATAAAATTTATTCACCCTCATCACCGTGGCGAGCACCTTTCAATTTTCGAAATCTGTGCTCGCTTGGTTTGATCACGCAGGACGCAAACACCTTCCTTGGCAGCAAAATATCACACCGTATCGCGTGTGGTTGTCCGAAATCATGCTGCAGCAGACGCAAGTCAACACTGTTATTCCCTACTTTGAAAAGTTTGTTACCCAATACCCTGACATTCAGTCACTCGCTCGTGCTGAGCAAGATGATGTTTTGGCTTTATGGACGGGGTTAGGTTATTACTCGCGGGCGCGAAACCTGCATCGCGCAGCAAAAATAATCTACGAACAACATCACGGTATTTTCCCCGACACCGTTGACGCATTGAGTGATTTACCCGGCATTGGCCGCTCCACGGCCGCAGCCATTGTTTCTATCGCTTACCAAAAACATGCCGCCATTCTCGATGGCAATGTCAAACGCGTATTAGCGCGCTTTCACACCGTTTCTGGTTGGCCCGGCGATTTAAGTACGCAAAAAAAACTATGGCAGCACGCAGAAGCACACACGCCTAAACAGCACACAGGTGATTACACGCAAGCGATAATGGATCTCGGCGCCACGGTTTGTACGCTCAACAAACCGCGCTGCTCGCAATGCCCACTGCAACAACATTGCGCGGCGCATCGTGAAGATAGCGTCGCCCTGTATCCTGAAAAAAAACCTAAAAAAATACTGCCTATCAAATTCATCAACATGCTGATGATTCGCAACACCGCAGGTGAAGTATTACTGCAGCAGCGTGCACCCACCGGTTTATGGGGAGGCTTATGGTGTTTGCCCGAGGTGTCTGTCGAAAATAATATTCTTGACGCTTGTCGCACACTCTGCGCGCACACACCGCACAGCACAGAAACTTGGTCGAGTTGGAAACACAGCTTTAGTCATTTTCATCTCGACATCACGCCGATACTGTTGTCCGTCAACGCGCGCGATACAAAAATTGCCGAACCCAATCTGCGCTGGATAAACCCTGTGAACGCTGCAACACTGGGTATGCCTGCACCCACCGTCAAACTGCTAGCGCAACTGGCGGCGTGTTAAAATTTGAACATTGCTTATCAGGAATATTCTCTGTGTCTCGTACTGTTTTCTGCCGCAAATACCAAAAAGAGTTGGAGGGCATGGACAAACCGCCCTTCCCTGGCGCCAAAGGACAGGAGCTGTTTGCATCCGTCTCCAAACAAGCATGGCAGGAATGGATCGCACACCAGACCATGCTGATCAATGAAAAAAAATTAAACATGATGGACATGACCGCGCGCACTTATCTCGCCGAGCAACGCGATTTGTTTCTCAGCGGCGCTGCCTTCGACCAAGCTGAAGGTTATGTGCCGCCCAGCCAGTAAGTTTGCTTGACCTCTCACCGCGCAGCGGGTCTAATACGCACCTCCGAAATGGCCAGATAGCTCAGTCGGTAGAGCAAGGGATTGAAAATCCCTGTGTCCACAGTTCGATTCTGTGTCTGGCCACCATATAAAACAGCAAGTTAGGTCAACCTTCACCGGTTGGCCTTTTTTGTTTCTGGAACAGCACGTAACACAATCTCCAGCCTTCACCATCAAAGTCGTAGAATGGATACACCTTTTATCCAGCTCGCGGATGGAGCCTCCATGCAAGTCATCGATAAACGCAAAGCCATGGCAATTCTTCCTGTGTTGCGTTTGGCTTTTCGCCCGTTTTTTTTGCTCGGCTCTGTATTAGCCATTTTTGCTGCACTATTGTGGATGGGTACTTTTCTAGGCGGCTGGGCATTGCCTGCTCCGTTGGGCGGTTGGCTGGCATGGCATCGGCACGAAATGGTGTTCGGTTTTGCCGGTGCGATCATTGCCGGTTTTTTGCTCACTGCCGGGCAAACGTGGACAGGGCAACCAAGCCTCTCTGGTAAACCACTGGGCGCGTTAGTGGCGCTATGGTTACTGGCGCGACTGGCATGGTGGCAGCCATCTGCTTACATCTTACTGGGCATCAATGTGCTGTTTTTACTGGCGGTGACGTTTGCCATGGCGCGACTATTGTGGGCGGTGCGCCAGAATCGCAATTATCCGATTGTGGCGGTGCTACTGCTGCTAATCACTATCGATGTACTGACGCTGTGCGGCGTGGTGCACAGCAATGACGCGTGGGAACGTCAAGGCAGTCTGGCCGCCGTGTGGCTAGTGCTGGCGATGATCACGCTGATCGGTGGACGCGTGATTCCTTTCTTCACCTTTCGCGGTGTGGGCAAAACCGAGCAGGTGACTGCGTGGCCGTGGCTGGACTGGTTGCTGCTTATTGGCGCCATGCTGGCCAGTGTACTCACAGCGATTGGCTTACTACTGCAAACACCGCAAATGGCAGGTGGCTTGTTGCTGCTGATACTGGCGGTTGGGCACAGCATTCGAATAGTGCGCTGGTTTGATGCAGGCTTGTTGCGTGTACCACTGTTGTGGTCGTTGTATTTCGCTTATGCGTGGCTGATTCTGGGTTGTGTCGGACTTGCATTGTGGCAGTTCGGCATGGATATGCCGCCAGGACAAGCATTGCACGCGCTCACAGTCGGCTGCATCGGCGGTATGATTCTGGCTATGGTGGCACGCGTTTCCCTTGGTCACACTGGCAGAACATTGGAATTGCCGAAAGGATTTGTTATCGCTTTTATTTTGCTGAATGTTTCGACATTGCTGCGCGTGATCGGCACATCTTTTTTCTACCAGACAGCGCTGTGGCTTGCCACACTGGCGTGGTGTTTGGCTTTCCTGCAATTCATCATTGTCTACGGGCCGATGTTGTTAAAAGCTCGTGTGGATGGACATCCCGGGTGATGGCAGTGTTTGCTCGCGACGGCAAGAAGATTTATGAAATCAGCGTATCCATAAGGAGGATTGAAAATGATTGATGCTCTGTTATCTCATCTTGACTTACTTGGTGGCATCGCTGTCGTTATGCTCTTTGCTTACTACCTGGCACGCTCAGAAGCCGAAACATCAACTTACCTCGTTGATGCGAACGAATCTCCAGAATCGATGCGGGAGTATCTGCACATTCTGGCAAATGATTTGAGTGATATTGATTTACCAGTCGCAGTCACCGCCATGAGAGAAATATTCACACACCATGACGATGATCATGACGATGACGGAGATTACGACGACGGATACTTCATCGACGACAAAACGGCAACATTCGCAGCAAGGTATCGTCTTTCATGAAATGGTGATGAAAAATGGCTGCCGCCGCATGTAAACCAATTAAAAAATAACCCAGCGTAGCAATGAGTTCATGCACCTCCTTAATCTGACTTGCCAGCTCTTTGTTGACACCCACCAACGCTGGTAATTCCAGTCCAAAAAACGGAACCGGTTTACCTGCCGCACTTAACACCAACCAACCCAGCACCGGCATCGCCACCAGAAAACCGTACAGAGCCAAATGTACCAGTCGCGCCAACATCAATTGCCAAGCAGGAGGCATGGGTGTGATTGCAGGTGCAGGAATCAGGAAACGCGCAATCAGGCGAATAATCGTCACCGCCAACACAGACAAACCGAGCATGAAGTGCCACATCTTCATCACCTCGCGCGGCTCACTGCCTTTTGGGTAAATATCACGAAATTCCATCAGCGCATACACAGCTACCAACAACAGCAAGGTGAGCCAGTGCAGTACAATAATCAGCAGATGATAATGCTTCTTGTTATTCAGAGAGTTCATATTAGCTGTTCTCATTTATTTATCAGCTCTTTCAGAGTAAACGACTGCCTCATTCGCCGCAATGACACACATCACTAAACTTACATAGCGTCTTGGTGGAGAACCCGCATGAATGTGTTAACTGATTTCCCCGTCACGCAAAAATGGCCAGCACAATATCCTGATCGCCTGCAACTGTATTCATTGGCAACACCCAACGGTGTAAAAATCTCGATCATGCTGGAAGAAATCGGCCTGCCTTATGAAGTACACAAAGTGGATTTCAGCAGTAACGATCAACTATCACCTGAATTTTTGTCACTCAATCCCAACAACAAAATTCCCGCTATCATCGACCCGAACGGTGTGAATGGAAAACCGTTACCACTGTTTGAATCTGGCGCCATTCTGATTTATCTCGCCGAAAAAACCGGTCAACTGTTACCCCAAACACCAGTAGCGCGCTATCACACTATTCAATGGCTGATGTTTCAAATGGGTGGCATCGGTCCCATGTTCGGTCAGGTGGGCTTCTTTCACAAATTTTCCGGAAAAGATTTTGAAGATAAACGCCCGCGTGATCGCTACGTTGCCGAAGCAAGACGCTTACTTACGGTGCTGGATACACACCTCGCGCACAAACAATGGGTAATGGGCGATGACTACACTATTGCCGATATTGCTATCTTTCCATGGGTGCGCAATTTGATCGGTTTTTATGATGCAGGCGAACTCGTTGGCTTTCAGAATTTCACGCAGGTCAAACGCGTGCTGGATATGTTCTGCGCAAGACCTGCCGTGATTCGTGGGCTAAACATTCCCGGTTAAAGCAATACGTTTTACTTTTTTTCACGCATTTCCGGTAGCAAAAATGCCACCACACCCAGCAACGGCAGGAACGCGCAGAGCTGATACACCAATTCAATGTTATAGCGATCAGCCAACACGCCGAGCGCAGCAGCAGCGATACCGGCAATACCAAAAGCCAAGCCAAAAAACAGACCGGAGATAGTGCCGGTTTTACCCGGCATCAATTCCTGACCGTAAACCACGATGGCAGGAAAAGCTGACGCAATAATCACACCGATAAAAAATACCAATACCAATGTGGTGGTGAGATTCACAAATGGCAACGCAAGAGCAAACGGTGCAGCGCCGAGAATCGAGCCGAGAATGATATTTTTTCTGCCGATACGATCTCCAATCGGTCCACCAATAATCGTGCCTATTGCCGCACCTAATAAAAAGATAAACAAGCAGTACTGCGCACTTTGAATATCCAGACCAAAATGATGAATCAGATAAAACGTGAAGTAACTGTTCAAGCTCGACATATAAACGAATTTCGAAAACAGCAAAACCAATAAAATAGCGAGCGCCACTTTCACTTTTCTCGGCGACAGCCCCGTTTCGCGATGACCGAGACTGGCACGACCACGCACACCCGTCAGGTTCACTGCATACCAACGGCTGACGCGATACAAAATCAGCATGCCCACCAAAGCAGCCAGCGCCACCCAAGCCACACTTGGCTGTCCCATCGGCACAATGAACGCTGCGGCCAGCAACGGACCAATCGCCGTGCCAGCATTACCACCCACCTGAAAAATGGATTGCGCCAAACCGTGCTGCCCCGCAGAAGCCATGCGCGCCACGCGCGAAGATTCAGGGTGAAACACGGATGAGCCCATGCCGATCAAGATGGCTGCTACCAATACACAAGGGAAATTCCACGCCTGCGACAGCAGCAGTAAGCCACATAGCGTGAAGCCCATGCCGATAGGCAGTGAGTAAGGCATCGGTCGCCGATCGGTAAAACGCCCCACCACAGGCTGCATGAGCGAGGCAGAAAACTGGAAAGCCACTGTGATAAAACCCACCTGTGCAAAGCTCAGGTGAAATTTGCCTTGTAAAACAGGGTAGAGCGCCAACAGCACCGACTGCATCATATCGTTGATGAAGTGCGTAACACTGATGGCACCGAGGATGCCAAATGAGACGCGGCTGCTTGTCGCCTGAGCGACCGGAGAAGTATTCATGAGACACACCACAGATGAGAAAAACGCAGAGAAGACTGCGTGAAAACCATTATAGGCTGGCGTTACCAAAAGTTGTCAGGCCTACCCCTTCGTTATAGGATTGCGCCCTGTTTGGACGATCAGGCAGCGCGAGCTGCCTGTTTGCGTTTCTGGTGCACCACTTTTTACAGCTCTATTTTTGTAACCCTGAGATAAAACGGTAAGACCATGTCCCACGCATTGATGAACACCTACGGTACGCGCGCACTGACCTTCGTGCGCGGTGAAGGCAGCTGGTTGATTGCAGACGATGGCAAACGCTATCTCGATGCCATCAGCGGCATTGCCGTGTGCGGATTGGGTCACGCACATGCAGGTGTGGCAAAAGCCATTACACAGCAAGCCGCAACGCTGGTGCACACCTCCAATTTGTACAACATTCCGCAGCAACAAAAGCTCGGCACTCAACTGTGCAAGCTCGCTGGCATGGACAAAGTATTTTTTGGCAATTCCGGCGCAGAAGCCAACGAGTGCGCGATCAAACTGGCGCGTTTATACGGCCACAAAAAAGGCATCGACTGCCCCGTGATTGTGGTGATGGAAAAATCTTTCCACGGCAGAACACTCGCCACATTAACCGCCACTGGCAATCGCAAAGTGCAAGCAGGTTTTGAGCCGCTGGTGCAAGGTTTTGTGCGCGCTCCGTACGGCGACATCGAAGCCTTGAAAATGATTGCCGCCAACAATCCGAATGTCGTTGCGATACTCGCCGAACCCGTGCAAGGCGAAGGCGGCGTGAACATTCCTGCACCGGATTATTTGAATCAACTGCGGCAGATTTGCGATGCGCGTCAATGGTTGTTGATGTTGGACGAAGTGCAAACCGGCAACGGTCGTACTGGAAAATATTTTGCGTATCAACACAACAATATTTTTCCCGATGTAGTGACTACCGCTAAAGGTTTAGGCAACGGCTTTCCAATTGGTGCGTGTTTAGCAAAAGGCGCAGCGGCAGAATTATTTCAAGCGGGCAATCACGGCTCAACTTTCGGCGGCAGCGCATTGGCCTGTGCCACTGCACAAGCCGTCGTCGACACGCTGGTACAAGAGCAGCTGGTTGAACGCGCCGCCACCATTGGCAAAAAACTGTTAGCGGATTTAAAAACCACTTTGGCAGATTGCCCGCAAGTGGTGACCGTGCGCGGCTTGGGTTTGATGCTAGGCATTGAGCTGCAACAGGACGCACCGGACTTAGTCGCACGCGCCGCAGAAAAAGGCATCCTGATCAATGTCACTGCCGGCAAAGTGATTCGTTTATTGCCAACACTGGTGATTACCGACGACGAAATCTCGCTGCTGATAAAAACACTGCACGAATTGCTGCGCGATCCCGTTTAAGAGATTTTTTTGCATGACGACTCGCCATTTCCTGACACTGATGGATTTTTCACCTGCAGAATTGCGTGCGGTGATCGACAGCTCCATCGCCATGAAAGCCGAGCACGCGGCAGGCAATGACCCGCAGATTTTCCGCAACAAAGTATTGGGGATGATTTTTGAAAAATCGTCCACGCGTACGCGTGTTTCCTTTGAAGCGGGGATGGCTCAGCTCGGTGGTCACGCCATGTTTTTATCGCCGCGCGACACCCAGTTGGGGCGCGGCGAGCCGGTGGAAGACTCTGCACGCATTTTGTCGCGCATGGTTGATATCATCATGATTCGCACCTTTGCGCACGATACCGTGGAAAAATTTTCTCAGTATTCGCGCGTACCTGTCATCAACGCATTGACCGATGATTTTCACCCCTGCCAAGTGCTCGCTGATGTGCAAACTTGGATCGAGTATCGCGGTGAAGTTGCAGGCAAAACAGTGGCATGGATTGGTGACGGCAACAATATGTGCCAAACATGGATGCAAGCTGCCGCACAATTCGGCTTTCAATTACGCATTGCCTGCCCTCCCGGTTTTGAACCCAACAATATTTTGTTGCAACAACACGGGCATTGCGTTTCGCTTGGGCACGATATCGAAGATGCCGTGCGTGACGCCGACTTGGTCACTACCGATGTCTGGGCATCCATGGGGCAGGAAGATGAGCAGCGCGAACGCATGCAGCGTTTTCGCGGCTATCAGGTCAATCCAAAATTAATGAATTTAGCCAAGTCTGACGCACTGTTTATGCACTGCCTGCCCGCACACCGCGGCGAAGAAGTCAGTGAAGACATGCTGGATGATCCACGCTCTGTCGTGTGGGATGAGGCAGAAAATAGACTGCATGTGCAAAAAGCACTGATGGTATTTCTGATGGCACAGAGCAAAAAATAATTTGCTCAATTATTCAAAATCACCTAAAAAACGACTTTTGTATTCCAACACCAAATGCGCAGGACGCGCGGTGGTTTCTTCATACACGCGGCGGTAGCCAATCGAGGCGATCTTCCAACCGTCTGCCGTTTTCACATAGCGCTCATCATAAAAACCCGCACCAGAAATACAAAAATGTTTTGCTGAGTCGCGACTGACGGTATTGATCACGGTATCGGTGAGATACCAAACACCCTGCGCAGTGGTTAAATCTTCACCGAGGGTAATTTGCGGGTGGTGCACTTGATGCGTAGTCACCACGCGTTTATGGCTGAGTGATTGCGATAAAAACCCCACGACCGCTTCACGGCCTTGATAACTGTACTTACCGTCTGCATAGGCACTGACCACATCTGCTGTAAATAAAGCCGCTACAGCATCCCACTCCTTCAAATCCACATGGCGCAGATATTGATATTTGAGTTGCTTGATCGCTTCTATTTCTACCAACTGAGCGAGTGCTTGTGCATTATTTTGCATGTTCTGCTCCTGGCAACATGACAAATCCCATGCGCGTTACGCCGGCTTCGCGCACCATCGCCATCACCTGCGCCACGCGTTCATAGCGCACTTCTTTATCAGCCAGCAAATGCAATTCCGGCTGCGGTTGTTTAGCAGCAACTTGCAGCAATTGCTGCTGCAGTAGCGCATCATCCGCCAATGCCGTATCACCCCACTTCACCTGCCCCTGCGCATTGATCGATACATTCACCGCCTCGGGTTTTTGTTCCGTGGTTGTGCCAACCGCTTTTGGCAAATTCACTGTGATGGATTGCGTCATCAAAGGTGCGCAAATCATAAAAATAATCAGCAACACCAACATCACATCCACCAAAGGCGTGGTGTTGATTTCCGACATTGGCTGCGCAGAGCCGGACTCAAAGCCGCCAAAAGCCATTACTTAATTCCTTTCGTTTTGTTGGGCGCACCCATGGTGAAATACATCAGCAAATCGTGTGCAAAACCATCGAGATCCGCAATGATCAAACGCTGCACGCGGTTGAACGCGTTATACGCCAATACCGCAGGAATAGCGGCAAACAAACCAATTGCCGTCATGATCAATGCCTCACCGACAGGGCCGGCCACTTTATCCAAGCTCGCCTGTCCTGAAGTGCCGATCGCTGCCAACGCGTGATAAATCCCCCACACCGTACCAAACAAACCCACAAACGGTGCCACAGAACCAATCGATGCTAAAAACACTTGCCCGCGTTCAAGATCGGCAGTGGCACGATTGAGCGCTTGTCGCAGTGCGCGCGTCACCAATTCCGTGAGTGACAACTGTGCGTCAAGATGGCCTCGTTCACCCTGTTGATGACTTTGATAATGCGCAGCCGCTTTGCTGCCAGATTCAACCAACAAGCGAAAGGGCAACATGCGCTCTAACGCTTTCGCTCCCACAGCGACATTTTCTGCCTGCCAAAAATTCTCCAACGCGTGATGACTGGCATGCTGCCACCAAGCCAACTGCACACTCTTGCTGATAATGATGGCCCAACTGGTGATGGACATCGCCAACAATAAAAATAATACAGCGTGCGAAATGGAATCGCCTTGCTGCCAAAAACTCACCAAATCCAAATCAAACTTCATTACTTTTCCTCATCGTGTTTTTTTCAATTTAAATAAAATTGGCACATCTACTTTGCTGGCAACAGCGCGACCATTTTGCCGTGCCGGCTTAAACTGCCAACGCGCCACTGCCTTAATAGCCGCCTCATCCAGCCGAACAAAGCCCGACGACATTTTCAAAGCAACCGTCAAAGGACGGCCGTCTGCTGATACATCAACTCGCAGCAAAACGCGTCCTTCTTCCCCCAAACGCTGCGACAACGATGGATATGTGGCTGGCGCACTGAGGTAATTCGCATCAAACCGCGCTTCCGTCATCGAATTTTGCTGCGTCTGTGCAGCAGCTGCCGGAGATGCTGCTTGCTGTTGCACAGGCTGTGGCTGCATTACGGGTGGCTGCGCCACAGTCTTGGGCTTCAGTTTTTTCTTCACCATCTTGCGCTGCACTGCCATCTCGTCATCTTTCAACACCTCGGGCTCTGGTTGCTGAACTGGCGATGGAGGCGGTGTTACCGGCTGCACAATAGGCAAAGGGTTAGGCGTGACTAAATCTACCGTTACAACCGATGCTCCTAATGCGACAGGCGCCACTACGGAATGACTAAACCACCAGACAACTGCTGCCAAATGCAAGAAAACAGACACCGCCATGCCTGCTGGAACGACTACTGTATGCTCAACTCTCATGGTTTATGATAATAATTCTCATTAACATAAAAATCAACACGATTACCACCAAGCCGAAATACTGGCGACACCCCAAGCACCAGCCGCTGTTGCTGCCGCTAAATACTCATCGCTGACACCGCCCAGCGCAAATGCCGGCAACGAACACTGTGATAAGTGTTGCGTGAAGGCATCCCACCCCATACTCGCCTGCTCAGGGTGACTGGCGGTCGGCAGCACAGGCGACAGCGTGATGTAGTCGGCGCCCACAGCAATTGCGTGCTGTATTTCTTGTGCATTGTGGCAAGAAGCGCCCAACAGCTGTTGCGCGACAACGGGTCGCTCTGAACACGCTAACAGCCGTGCCGCTGACAAGTGCAAGCCATCCGCCGCACCCAAATCACAATCAACATCGGCATTCAGCAGCAATTTTGCGTGATGCGTATGGCAGAGTTGCGCCATCGCTTCGGCCAACACACCAAATTCATGCGCCGCAAGATGGTGGGCGCGCAATATCACCGCGCGAATATTCTTTTGCATCAGCGCACGCTCAGTGCGTTGCAGACACTCCGCAGAACTATGAAACGCACCTGTGATCAACAAACGCTGCGGCATAGACAGGGCCGTCAAAATGGCGCGGTTGGCCGGTGGAAACGCATACTGGTGCAAAGCAGAGCATGGAACCCAACGCACTACCTGACCTTCGCAACCGCGTGCCGAGCCAGAAAAATCAGCCACACGCCACACATCCAACAACACGCGTTTATCGGGATAGCTAAAAGGAATTTTTAGCATGGGCTGTGCACTGTGTATGGCTAACGCCACTTCTTCACGAATTTCGCGTTGTAGCGCGGCAAAAACACTTTCACCAGCCTCGACTTTGCCGCCAGGAAACTCCCAACAACCGCCCATGTGTTGATGATCTGCGCGGCGTGCGATCAAAAATTCGCCGGCAGTGTTTTCTATGACTGCTACCGCAACATGCACCGTTTTCATGCGCTGTTGTTTCTAAGTGCGGTATTCCGCGTTGATGGTGACATAGTCGTGCGAGAAATCGCAGGTCCACACCGTTTCACTCATTGCGCCGCGCTGCAACTCCACACGAATTTCAATTTCTTCCGGCGCCATCGCAGCCACACCTTGCTCTTCTGTATAAGAAGCTGCACGACCACCATTGGCGACAATCTGCACGCCATTCAAAAATATGTTGATGCGTGAGGTGTCGAGATCGACGATTCCGCTGCGACCAATCGCCGCCAATATACGCCCCCAGTTGGGATCCGAAGCAAACAGTGCCGTCTTGACCAAGGGCGATTCCGCGATGGCATACGCTGCGCGCAAACATTCATCACTGCTATTGCCGCCGTTAATCACCACTGAAATAAATTTTGTAGCACCTTCACCGTCGCGCACTATCGCTTGCGCCAATTCCACAAACACAGCTTCTATTGCATTGGCAAAACTTATCCAATCGGTAGACTGCGGCGTCAAGGCCACACCAGAGCAACTTGTCGCCGCTAACATGCAAGCATCATTGGTAGAAGTGTCGCCATCAATTGTGATGCGGTTGAAGGATTTATTGGCCACTTGTGTCAGCAAATCCTGCAAATCTTTTTGTGCAACCTGAGCATCTGTCGCGACAAAACCCAACATCGTCGCCATATTGGGCTTGATCATGCCGGCACCTTTGCTGATGCCAGTGATCGTCACCGCTTTGCCGTTGAGTACGATTTTCTTCGACGCAATTTTGGGACGCGTATCCGTGGTCATGATGCCTTCGGCGGCGCGCAACCAATGTTCACTCGCCAAGTTCTCCAGTGCGGGCGTTAAACCAGCTTCCAGCTTGTCCATCGGCAACAATTCACCGATCACGCCGGTAGAAAATGGCAGAATATTTTCAGCAGCTACGCCAGTTATTTTTGCCAAGGCGGCACAACTGCGCTGTGCATCCTGCATACCCTGCTCGCCCGTACCGGCATTGGCACAGCCGGTATTGATCAACCAGTAACGACAAGCAGACTCAGCAAGATGTTTTTTTGCGACATGAACAGGCGCCGCACAAAACGCATTCGTCGTAAAAACTGCCGCGACACGCGTTGTTTCTGCCAATTCAAACACGACGAGATCTTTGCGCTGTTGTTTGCGAATTCCCGCCTCTGCCACACCGATACGCACGCCGGCAACAGGAAATATCTCAGGAATGGTACCGCTGCCAACCGCCATGGTTTTTGTCTCTCAAAAAATGATTACGCCAAGCGACCGTGACACTGCTTGTATTTTTTGCCAGAGCCGCAAGGACAAGGATCATTGCGCCCCACTTTTTCATTGCTGCGCACAAACGGCGCGGCAGCAGGTTTTTTCGGCTCACCGCCTGCGGCATGTTCATCTTCGCTCTGCAAAGCAGAAGACTGCGCATGTTGCAGCTGAATATTTTCTTGCTCACGACGACGCTGCTCTTCCATCGCTTCTATTTCTTCGCGCGAAGCAATCCGCACATGAAACAACACGCGCACCACTTCGGCTTTGATGTTGTCCAGCAACATACGGAACAATTCAAACGATTCGCGCTTGAATTCTTGCTTAGGATCTTTCTGAGCATACGCACGCAAGTTAATGCCCTGACGCAGATGATCCATGCTGGCCAAATGATCTTTCCACAAATTATCCAGCACTTGCAGCATGATCTGCTTTTCCACCTGCCGCATCAGATGCTCAGAACCCTCGCATTTTTTGCTATAAAAATTAGCGGCCATCTGTTGTGCACGCTCACGAATGGCATCTTCCGTTAGATTGACATCCTGTTTCATCCATTCGCTGACAGGCACTTGCAAGCCAAAATCTGTTTCAAAAGCTTGCTCCAAGCCAGGCACATCCCACTGCTCTGGAAAACTTTGCAGCGGAATGTATTGCGTCACCACATCGCCGATCACATCGTTACAGATTGCCGAAATAATTTCAGAAACATCTTCCGCTTCCAGAATCTCGTTGCGCTGCTGATAGATCACTTTGCGTTGATCGCTCGCCACATTGTCGTATTCCAACAACTGCTTGCGGATATCAAAGTTGCGGCCTTCTACTTTGCGCTGCGCTTTTTCTATCGAGCCTGTCACCATTTTGTGTTCAATCGCTTCGCCGCGCTGCATGCCTAACGCCTGCATGATGCTTTTCACACGATCAGACGCAAAAATTCGCATCAAATCGTCTTCTAGCGAGAGATAAAAACGCGACAAACCTGGATCGCCCTGACGGCCGGCGCGACCGCGCAACTGGTTGTCGATGCGACGCGATTCATGGCGCTCAGTGCCGAGAATATGCAATCCACCCGCCGCCAACACTTGCTCGTGGCGTTGCTGCCATTCCGCTTTGATTGCATCAATATTTGCTGACGATGGATTTTCTAAAGCAGCTACCTCTGCCTCCCATTTGCCACCCAACACAATATCGGTACCGCGACCTGCCATGTTGGTAGCAATCGTCACCGTCGAAGGACGACCTGCTTGCGCAATAATTTCCGCCTCTTGTGCGTGAAATTTGGCGTTCAATACGCGATGCGGGATATTGGCCGCTTGCAAGCGGTTCGACATTTCTTCTGAAGTTTCTACAGAAGCCGTGCCCACCAATACCGGTGCGCCCTGCTCCACAAAACGCTTCACATCTTCGATGATCGCTTCGTATTTTTCTTCTTTGCTGATGTAAACAAGATCATTGAGATCTTTACGCAACAGCGGGCGATTGGTGGGAATCACCACCACATCCAAACCATAAATTTGCATAAACTCAGGCGCCTCGGTATCGGCTGTGCCGGTCATGCCGCCGAGTTTTTCATACATGCGGAAATAATTTTGGAAAGTTGTAGAGGCCATGGTCTGACTTTCACTTTGTATTGCCACGCCTTCTTTCGCTTCTAAAGCCTGATGCAAGCCTTCGGATAAACGACGACCGTGCATGGTGCGCCCTGTATGCTCGTCAATCAAAACCACTTGATTGTCTTGCACGATGTATTGCACATCGCGGTGGAACAGCGTGTGCGCGCGCAATGCCGCGTGAATGTGGTGCAACAAACTTAAGTTGGTGACGGCATACAAGCTGTCATTGGCGTCCAAAATGCCGTCGCGAATCAGCAACTGCTCCACCAACTGATGACCTTCTTCTGTGAGGTCTGCCTGCCGCTGCTTTTCATCTAACACATAGTGGCCAGGTGACTCTTCTGTCTGCGCTTGTAAACGCGGCATCAGAGCATTGATGCGTTTATACAATTCAGAACTATTTTCTGCGGCTCCAGAAATAATCAGCGGCGTGCGCGCCTCGTCGATCAAAATGGAATCCACCTCATCCACGATGGCGAATGTCAAACCGCGCTGCACTTTGTCTTCTAGGCTCGGCGCCATGTTGTCGCGCAAATAGTCAAACCCGTATTCGTTATTGGTGCCGTAAGTAATATCAGCTGCGTATGCTGTGCGTTTTTCTTCTTGGCTTTGCCCAGAGAGAATAATGCCGAGTGTCATGCCCAATTTTTCATACACGGCACGCATCCAATTGCCATCGCGATTGGCGAGATAATCGTTGACCGTTACCACATGCACGCCTTTGCCAGGCAGCGCATTGAGGTATACCGGCAAGGTTGCCACCAGCGTTTTACCTTCACCGGTACGCATCTCGGCGATCTTGCCTTCGTGCAACACCATGCCACCGATCATCTGCACATCGAAATGGCGCAACCCCAAGGTACGGCGCGCCGCTTCGCGCACACACGCAAACGCTTCTGGCAGTAATTGGTCCAGCGTTTCGCCTTTTTGCAAACGCTCACGAAATTCAATCGTCTTGTTTTGCAATTCGCTATCGGAGAGTTTTTCCAGTGTGGGCTCGAATGCATTGACCTTGGCGACGACTTTGCGAAGACGCTTCAATGTGCGCTCGTTTTTGCTGCCAAAAGCCTTCTTGAGAACTGTGCCAATCATGATGGAACCACACTGCGTAAGGGGCGCAAAATATCGCACAAATCAGCCACCTACGCCACCAAAACGCTCAGCGCAGCAGCACCGCACACACGGGTTTTTCGTCCTTGATCAGCAACAGCTTTACCGCATGCTCACTGCGCACAACGCCATACGCATTGCCGCCGCTATAACGCACGCCACTGGCACGCGGCAATACACTGGCACGCACAGGCTGCAGCAAACCGCGCACGATGCCTGTGCCATCAGCAATCACACCGAAATCCCACGCAGCCTCATCCAGCTGTGCATACCACGCCCGTCCAATTTCTTGCTCCGGCGCTTGTGCAGCTACACGGTAAGGTGCCGAATCAGGATAGGCGCTGACATCCAACACATCAGATGCATGGAACAACTCAGTGCGCAGCACGCGCCAATGACAAGCGGGCACATCCACAACCGGCAGAGGCCTACCCAACCAGTTGGCCGCACCGTTGGCAAATATATTGCGCTGCGAGGCGCGCAGGTTTTCTAGCACCGGAAATAAATGCGGCAACTTGCCCTGCCAATTCCAGTGCAAAGCCTTTTCCGCATCGGCTGCCACCGGCAAATACACTTGATACGACAGCAGTGCGTTATCGACACGCACGCGGTATTCCGCCAAGCGCGCACCCCAATCCAATTGAGACGGCAGGGCCAACACGGGAAATAGCAAAAAAAATAACTGCCAATATTGTCTGCCGCTGACTGTGAGGTGGCGACACAGCAACAAACTCACGCCAATCCACACCAGCAACGCCCAAATTTGAAAACGGTCTACCGTGGGATCTAATACTCCCTCGACACGCGTCAACATCAACAAAATTACGGTGCCAAAGCCAATCAAAATGCACGCTGCAGCCACCATATTCAGCGCATCATTTTTTTCTCGCCGCCACCAAACGCGCGTTAGTGCCAGCACAGAAAACACACACACCAGCAGACCAACACCCGTTGCTATGCCGGTCAGAAAATTCTCTGGCAATACATGCCATGCTCGCAGCAAATGGTAAGCGGGGCCGCCCATCAGCGTGATAGGAAAGGTCAGCGACTTCCAACCATTGAGATGCAGCGCACTGCCCACTGCATTGCCGCCGGGCAGCAAGAGATACAGCGCAAAAAACAAAGCCGTCGCCGCTACCAAAACATGCTGATACTTGCGCGGCGCGCGACAACACCACAGCATTAACCACGCGATGGGCCACACCAAAATACCGTTGCCAAAACTGAAGGTAGCCAAGCCTCCCAAGCACAGCGCTAGCAATAAATAATGTAAGGCCTTTTCCTGTTGCAACGATTTATATAAAACAACAACCGCCAATATGGTGCTGAGAATAGACAGGTAATTGTTGATGCCGTTGAATCCCCAACCCAGCAGGGCAATATTGATCAGCCAACACAGCAGCAGCACTGTCCAGCCAATCAAAAAAAATCGCAACGCAGCGTCAGCAATGCATTGTTTGATTTGCCAACACAAGACGGCGATCAAACTGATATTCAACAACCAGTCGACGACAATCAAAAAGTGGTTGCTACCGCCAAATACATTGAGGTCAATGTCATACAACAGAAAGGCGAGAATATGTCGGTGACCGGAAACCGTCGTGATAGAGGTCTGCCACAGACCTTGTTGAAACAGCGCATCGTACATATGCCACTGGTCGCGCGACAGCGGCGCGACATGATGAAAAGCAATGTAGTAAACCGTAACCGAGAGAAAAACTGCTAGCAGGCAAAACCAGAGAATTGATAGGAGGCGCTGCACATTCATCAGGCTAAACTTCGCGTTTTACAGCTGTAAGCGCAAGTGACGCGTGCGCATACCCGTGAGCAGCAGCATTAAAAAATACACGGCGACACCGGCAACACACATGACTGTCAAATACAGAGAACGGTATTGCCATGTGTAATTAGACCAATCCGGCCACACGCGCAGTAGCGCACACAACAACAGCACCATGGCACCGTTCGCCACCAACACCTGCACCACAAAACGCCCCCATCCGCGAGCGTAGTGGTAAATCCCTTGTTTGCGCAGCGCGCGAAACAACAAACCAGAGTTGATATACGCTGCCAATGCCGTCGCCAACGCCAAACCTAAATGCCCCATGCTCCATACTTTGTGAAACACCAACATAAAGCTGACATTCATCACCTGCGCTGCCACCACAGAAATCACTGCAATGCGCACCGGTGTTTTCATATCCTGTCGCGAATAAAAACCAGGAGCGAGAATCTTGATCATCATGAAACCAATCAAACCCACAGCGTAAGCGCGCATCGCCCAAGCCGACATGGCGATGTCGCGCGCCGTGGTTTCACCGTGCTCAAACAGCGTGCTGAGTATCGGCGTTGCCAATACGATCAATGCCAGCGCAGCGGGCAAACCAATCAACACATTCAAACGAATCGCCCAATCCAAGGTTGCCGAGAACTCGCGCGGCGAATCAGTGATGTAGCTGCGCGATAAACTCGGCAAAATTACCGTGGCAATCGCCACACCAAAAATCCCCAGCGGCAATTCAGCCACGCGCTCCGAGTAATACAACCACGCCACACTGCCAGTCGGCAAAAACGAAGCGAGAATAGAATCCATCATCAAATTGATTTGACTGACTGAAACACCAAACAGCGCCGGCACCATCAATTTCATAATGCGTTGCACACCTTCGTGATGCCAATTCCAGCGCGGGATCGGCATCAAATGCAAACGCTGCATGGATGGCAACTGAAATACCAACTGCACCACACCGCAAATCAATACACCCCACGCCATCGCAAACACGGGCTGCTCAAACCATGGCACCGCCACCACGGCCGCCAATATCAAGGTGACATTCATCAAAATAGGTGTCGCCGCCGCTATCGCAAAACGATCGTAGGCATTGAGTACCGAACTCGCAAAACCCGTCATCGTAATTAAAAACAAATACGGAAAAGTGATGCGCAACAGCTCACTCGTTAAACCAAAGCGCTCGGGATCGTGCAGCCAAAATCCAGGCGCAAACAACACGGTAAACCACGGTGAAGCGAGCACAACCAGCATACTCACCATCAAGGATGTGCCGCCGAGTACACCGGCCACATGATTGATGAGATCGCGTACGGCGCGTTGATCGCCGCGCGCACGGTACTCCGCCAACACCGGCACAAATGCCTGTTGAAAAGCGCCCTCCGCAAACAAACGCCGCAAAAATTGCGGGATGCGAAAAGCGAGAAAAAAAGCATCCGCACCCGGCGTGTGACCGGCACCAATAGCATTCGCCAGCACGATGTCGCGCGCCATACCCAGCACACGCGAGATCTGCGTCATCACACTCACCATGAAACTGGAGCGAAACAGGTGTCGTGTGGTGACTGGTTTCTCAGGCTGTGAGTGGTTGTTTGGTTCTTGACTCACTGTGGCGTCCAAGCAGAAAAAAATTGATCAACTTCCAATACAGGCGTTTGTTTGACCGTACCGGCAGGCGTGCCCAAATAGAGAAAGCCGAGCAAGCGCTCGTTTGCAGCCAAGCCCAGTTTTTCTGCCAACAAAGGCTCGTAAGTGACCAAACCGCTGCGCCACATGACACCCACACCCAGAGCGTGCGCCGCGTTCAACATATTTTGCACCGCCGCCGCCGTGGACATGACTTGCTCAATCTCCGGCACCTTAGCGTGTGCTGTAATATGCGCCACCACCAGTAGTACCAAGGGCGCCCGCAGCAACCGGTTGGCTGATTTTTGGTGTTGCGCCGCACTCAGCTCGCCATAACACTGCGCCTCCACTTCGGCAATGATGTGGCCAACGCACTGACGCGCTTCGCCTTCCACCCACAAGAAACGCCAAGGGCGCAACTGACCGTGATCAGGTGCGCGCAGCGCGGCACGAAAAATTTTCTCGCGCTGCCACGGCGATGGCGCCGGCTCCACCAATTCACCCACAGACACCCGACTGCACAAAGCCGCTATGACATCGGGAGCATTATCTTGTTGAGCCATACCAAAAACGCCGTTCTTGAATACGGCGCACTGTAGCGTATCGAGCAGTGGCGAGAAATGAAAAAGTGCAGATGCGCCAAACTAGCGCGATGGGGTTGCCGACAACTGCTGCCACTGTTGGATTTTTTCAAGCTCGCTGGCAACACGCGGCTCACTAGACAGCCGAGCGACTAAACCATCCTGTTGCATAGGCAACAACACTGTTGCCAAAGCCTGCCTGCCTGCGAGCACTTGCTTGCTATCTGCTGCTGCCACTGAAAACTGAACCACGAGCGCCCACTGTTCTGCGGCGTAGATCAACGATTGCAAATAAGCAACTTCCGCTTCAAACACAGCAGACGGATTGTCGCTGCGGGCTGTCTCCAAGGCTTTCTGCAACAAGGGTGGACGACCAGCCAGCATACGCGCGCGCACCTCAGCCATTGTGGCCGCACGACGCCAAGTGTCTCGAGCGCGATCTAGCTTTCCAGCAGCTTGCCAAGCTGTCGCCGTTTCATTGCGCAGACCCTGTGCTTTGCCATCGGATTCAATGGCTTTGTCACCGAATAAACGCGCATTCGTGAAATCGCCTTCTGCTTCTGCTCGCAAGGCTTTGTTGACGGATTCGTTGGTGTACCACTCCACAGCCTGTAATGCATTTTCGAGCGACTGCGCATGCGCAGCGGCATTGGAGTTGGCATCGCGCTGGACCAACCACCACGCGGCACCCGCGAGGATTAAAGCCAGACACAACAGAGGCAGAACAATACGCATCGACAAATAAACAGAGCAGAAAAACGAAGACGCATCATTGCAGAACACCCACGCAAAACTACCCGCAAAAACCGTTAGCCGCTTGGGTAAAAACCGCTAGGTGATAGCGCAGAATTAATGTTGGTCGTGCTTACTGCCACCCATGCACTGCGGTGAGGCAGGCGCCATGCCCTGTGCCTGCCACTCTGCCGGCGTATAGGTGTGCAGGGCCAGCGCGTGAATTTGCTGCATCACTTCACCTAGGGCGGCGTAAACTTTTTGATGTCGCGCCACCGCACGCAAGCCGGCAAACTGCTCCGTGACCAACACCAACTTAAAGTGCGATTCACTGCCGGGCGGCACGCTGTGCATATGGCTTTCGTTAACTAACTCGACATAGTCTGGTGCCAATTTTTCACGCACAACGCTCTCAATTAACTGCTGTTTTTGCATGATCGTCTCCACTAAAACGGTTTAACAGCAGCGAGAAAACCCATGCCCATAAAACACAATAGCGCGGCCAGCACGCCCACCGCGCGCGCTGTGTTGTTTCTGCTCCACTTCATCACATACAAACCACTGCCGATATAAGCCACTAACAGCACTAACTTCGCCAACAGCCAGTGCTGTACCAACGGGTTGTAGCCGGCAATCACCGCCAGCGCGACACCACACGCCAGCAACAAACTGTCATTGATATGTGGCAATACTTTTACCGGTTTCTTGTTCAGTAGCGACGAGCCAGCGAACTTCAAGCAGCTGCGCACCAAAAAAGAAACTAGAGAAACTGCCGCAAACAACATGTGCGCCTGTTTCAACATCAAATACAACTCAGCCATGCAAATACTCCTCAATTACTGCCATCATTTTCAGGATTAGTGTTTCTAAACTTTCGTTATTGATAATGTAAGGCGGCATGATATAGACCAATTTACCAAACGGCCTAATCCACACACCCTTGTCGACAAACATCGGCTGAATTTTTTGCATATCCACAGCTTCACCCAATTCCACCACGCCGATAGCACCTAACACGCGCACATCAGCCACACCCTTTTTTCCACGCAAAGCAGATAAACCATTTTGCAACTGCTTTTCGATACGCAGAATTTCAGTACGCCAATCTTGCGATAGCAACAAACTGATACTGGCATTGGCAACACTGCACGCCAGTGGATTAGCCATGAAAGTGGGGCCGTGCATCAACACACCACTTTCACCGGCACAAATTTGTTTTGCCACAGCATCCGTAGTGAGGGTAGCAGCGAGCGTCATGTAGCCGCCCGTCAACGCCTTACCAAGACATAAAATATCCGGTGCAATTTCTGCGTGTTCGCAGGCAAACATTTTTCCCGTGCGTCCAAACCCAGTAGCAATTTCATCGGCGATCAACAGCACGCCGTGTTCGTCGCACAATGAACGCACGCGCTGCAAGTAATCCGCCGAGTAGAACCACATGCCGCCCGCACCTTGCGCGATAGGCTCCACTATCACCGCAGCAATATTTGCCCCTTCCTGCTTCAGCAATTTTTTTAGTGGCGCTATGTCCACTTCGGAACACGCTTCACCAAATCGGCAAGCAGGTCTTGGCACAAAATGCTGCTGTGCCAACGCTTTTGAAAACAAATGGTGCATACCGGTAACAGGATCACACACACTCATGGCGGCAAAAGTATCGCCGTGATAACCGCCGCACAAACTCACAAACTTTGTGCGCCTACCACCCCAATACTGCAATGCCATTTTCATCGCCACTTCAACAGCGACCGATCCGGAATCCGAAAAAAATACGCGTTGCAACGGCGCTGGCGAAATATCCACCAGCGTTTTTGCCAAGCTAACCGCAGGCGCATGCGTCAAACCGCCGAACATCACATGCGCCATTGCCTGTGTTTGCTCGACCAGTGCCGCATTCAGCACAGGATGGTTGTAGCCGTGGATAGCACTCCACCAAGAAGACATGCCATCAAGCAGTTCGCGGCCATCGGCCAAGTGCAACACACAACCTTGCGCAGATTGCACGGCATACACAGGCACGCTGTTATCTACGCCAGCATACGGATGCCAGATATGCTGTTTATCCAAATCTAAGATTGCTGCAATATCGATCACTGCTTTTCACTCAACAGCGACAACAATACTGGACGCACGGTTGCCATAATGTCCGACTGTGCTTTAGCGGTTGGGTGCAGCTGATCTGGCTGAAAATGGGCAATATCTCCGGAAATATCTTGCAGAAAAAATGGAATGACCGCGATGCGATTTTGCTGCGCCAAACGCGGATAAATTTCTGCAAACTCTCGCCCATAGCGCACCCCGTAATTAGGTGGCAACTGCACACCCAATAACAAAATACGGCAACCCGCTTGCTTGCCCATGCTAATCATCAACTGCAAATTATTCTGCAACACTGACAAAGGCATACCGCGCAAGCCATCGTTGGCGCCCAACTCTAAAATCAACACATCTGGCTTATGTTTTTTCAATGCATCGGGCAATCGCTTCAAACCGTTCGCACTGATTTCACCACTGATGGATTCGTTGGCGAATTGATGTTCTGGCAAAGTATTTTGCAGCAGGGTAACCCAACCCTCTTCTTGCTTCATGCCGTAAGCCGCGCTCAGGCTATCGCCAAACACCAGCACAGTTGCTGCATGCGCTGGCGCTGTCGCCAAAAGAAAAAATAAACAGCAAAAAAACAGTTGCCCGCGTACGGAAAATTTCTTCAACACGACAATTACCTAATGGACACTCAATCAAGCGCGCCTATAGTACCCTACTGCTTTCTCGCGACCTAAGCCTCCACCCATCACACAGATCTTGATCATCATGCCTCAGCCTATTTTGCAAGCCACACACCTCGGCAAAACCGTCTCTATGCCCAATGAAGAACTGGTGCTGCTGCACGACATCAACCTCACGGTAACCTCAGGTGAAAGCGTGGCCATCGTCGGCACTTCCGGCTCCGGCAAATCCACTCTGCTCGGTTTATTGGCGGGTTTAGACGCGCCAACCAGCGGCGATATTCATTTAGACGGTCGCTCCCTGCTCTCACTCAACGAAGAGGAAAAAGCGGTACTGCGCGCTGAAAAAGTCGGCTTTGTGTTCCAGAACTTTCAATTGCTGCCATCACTGACAGCGCTGGAAAATGTGATGCTGCCACTGGAATTGCGCGGCACAGACACGCACGCCCACTGCGAACAACAGGCCAAACATTTTCTTGATCGCGTCGGTTTGTCGCCGCGCCTGCATCACTACCCGCGCACACTCTCCGGCGGCGAGCAGCAGCGCGTGGCACTCGCGCGCGCCTTCGCCGGCGAACCGGCCATTCTGTTTGCCGATGAACCCACCGGCAACCTCGACAGCAAAACGGCTCATCAAATCGCCGATCTGTTGTTCGCCCTCAATCAAGACGGCGGCACGACGCTGATTCTCGTTACCCACGACGAACGACTCGCCGCTCGCTGCCAGCACCAGTGGCGCATGGAAGGCGGTCGCTTAGCCACGGCAGCGCAGCCATGAATGCCACAGCCGTGAACAGCGCACTCGCATGGCGCACGATACGACGCGAGTGGCGCAGCGGCGAGCTGGGTTTGCTGTTTGCAGCGCTGGTGCTCGGCGTGACGATCGTGACGGGTATCGATCTCTTTGCCGATCGCCTACAACGAGCTCTAGCAGGCGAAGCCAGCGTTTATTTAGGGGCTGATCGCGTTGTTCAACTCAGCGATCCACTGCCTGCATCGGAGCTCGCCAACGCGCGCGCCAATGCGCTGCAAGTAGCTGAAACAATTATGTTTCCCACCATGGCTTACGCCAGTCAGGGCGACAGATCCAGCTTGGTTTCGCTCAAAGCCGTATCAACGAACTACCCGCTGCGAGGCGCGCTAGAAGTGCGCGACGCACAGGGCAATACCGCCACCCTCCAGCACGGACCCGCCACGGGTACCACATGGGTCGATGCCAATATTCTCAACCAGCTGGATGTGACCATTGGCTCCTCGCTAGACATCGGCAACCGCCAACTGGTGATCAGCGGCGTACTCACGCGCGAGGGCGATGCGGGCAGCAGTTTTTACGGCATGGGCATGCGGGTGATGATCAACGCTGCCGACCTGCCCGCCACCGGCTTGCTCATTCCTGGCAGCCGCGCGGAGTATCGCTATCTGTTCGCCGGCGATACGCAACAGCTGGACGCCTACTTTGCGCAACTCAAGCCCCAGCTGCCGCAAAATGCCCGCGTAGTCACGCTGCAAGATAGCCAACCCGGCATCGCCAGCGCCCTCGACAAAGCCGCTTTGTTTTTGCGACTCGCCGGCAGCTTAGGCGTACTTCTCGCTGCACTCGCCACGGCGTTCTCCGCGCAGCGCTACTGCCACCGCCACACCGACGCGGTGGCCGTTCTCAAAACCCTCGGCGCTACTCGCCGGCAAATTCTGTCCCTACAGCGCTGGCAACTGGGCGCGCTGTGGCTGCTCGCGACTACCGTTGGCTTTATCCCCGCTTGGTTACTGCAGCAAGCTTTTTTCGGCGCGATGGGCGACTGGATACCAATCGATTTGCCGCCATCTGGCTGGCAACCCTTTGCCATGGGTGCTGTAACCAGCCTCATCTGCCTACTGACCTTCACCTACCCATCCTTCCTGCGTTTGGTCGACACACCGCCTTGGCGCGCCTTGCGCAGCGATGTGGACAGCAATACCCACTTCCGCACCCTGTGGCCGGCCATCCCAGGCATTGCCCTGTTGCTCGTGCTGTACAGCCGTAGCGTTTCATTAGCCGCGCTGTTGGCGGGTGGCGCACTGATGTTGATGGTTTTGGTCGGGCTGATCAGTTGGTTGCTGCTGCGCGGCAGTCGCCATTTCAGCCACTACGCGGGCAGTATTTGGCGTTTGGGCATTGCCAATATTCTGCGCCAGCGCTGGCTGTCGCTGCTACAAATCAGCGTCTTCGGCATCGGTTTTATGCTGTTGTCTGTGATGGTGCTGATACGCAGTTCACTCCTTAACGAATGGCGTATGCAGGTGCCTGCAGATGCGCCCAATGTGTTCCTGATCAACATTGCGCCAGATGAGGTAGAACCGCTGCGCACAGCACTCGCCCATATCCAGCTATCGCCTGCTGAGCTATTCCCCATGGTGCGTGGACGACTGACCGCCATCAACGGCCAACGCGCCACAGATTTGTTTGACGAGAGCGTCAACGCGGTGTACCGCGATTTAAACCTCAGCTGGAGTGACATGCTGCCAGCCAATAACGCCATTGTCAGCGGCACTTGGCCCAGCGCTGTGAACCACGAACACGCCGCGCCCGTTTCCGTAGAACAAGGGCTCGCCAAAAAATTGCACTTGCAACTAGGCGATACATTGAGCTTCACCATCGGCAGCAAAACTGTGCTTGCTTTTGTTTCTAGTATTCGCTCCGTCGATTGGGATCGCATGACGCCCAATTTTTACTTCCTCTTTCCACCACAAATCTTGGATGACGCCACACAGTACAACGCCACATGGATGACCAGCTTGTATCGCAGCGAAACACAGGAAGCCGCTCTCAGCCATGTGCTGCGCCAATATCCAGCCGTCACCGCCTATCCCGTTGATGATTTATTGGCGCGCGTACAAACCATCGTGCAGCGCGTCAGTCTTGCTGTAGAAATTATTCTGCTGTTGGTGTTAAGCGCGGGCTTTCTCGTGCTGCTCGCCTGCCTGCGTGCCGGCATCGATCAAAAACTGCATGAAAGTGCTCTACTGCGCACACTGGGCGCAAAGCAAAAGCTGATTTTGGGCAGCCTCATGGTGGAGTTCGCCGTCGTCGGCGGCATTGCAGGTCTGCTCGCGGCAGCTGGCGCAGAGCTCACTGCATGGGCGTTGCAGACCTACCTTTTCAAAATGGACTTTGTTGTGCACCCGTGGTTGTGGCTCATCACTCCAACGACTGCAATATTGCTGATCGGATGCATCGGTTCGTTATTTTGCTATCGCGTTGTCAACACGCCGCCGATACGCGTTTTGCGAGAATCTGTGCAGCAACAGTAAGCGCATCATGCAGCTCGCTTTGCGAGCCGCGCGCGATTCCATTATCCTCACCGACACAGACGCTTTTTTATAACTAATTATCTTGGAGTTACACAATGGACACTCAAATGACCGATACCGTTTTGATCGCCTTGTGCAGCGGTGTTTTCGGCATTGTGATTGGTGTACTGGCTGCGCGCTTGTTTCGTCCTAGCAGTCAGCGACAAGCCGAAACACAACTGCAAGAAATCGAACAAAAACTGCAGCAGAAAAATGCACAAATTGCCGAGCATTTTTCACACACGGCTGTACTCGTCAGCAACTTGACGCGCAACTACCGCGATCTGCACGACTACCTTGCCTCCAGCGCGCAACAACTGGGCAATCTTGATATCCAACCTATTTTGCTCAACGACAACAAGTCAGCACCCATTCTTGGGCAGGGCGTTGTTATCAATCCACCTCTGGATTATTCACCGCAAAAAAATAATACACTGAGCGAAGCTTACGGTCTAAAAGATGATTCAACTGAAAACATCGCTGCCCCCAATCCATACGGCAACACCTAAAGCATCCAAACATAAAAAAGGCACCACGAGGTGCCTTTTTTATCGCTATCAGATTACTGTTTGATCGAAGTTTTCTATGCCTTGTTAAGCGTACGCCGCCATGGCTGCAGCAACTGCTTTGCCAGAATTGATGGGAGCATTCATGGATGACAATACCGCATCCAATGCACCCAAAACTGACAATACATTTTTCTGGTTACAGCCAAAGCCCATCAAACCAACGCGCCAGACCTTCCCAGCCAAATCACCCAAACCTGCGCCAATTTCCATGCTGTAAGCATCCAGCAGCGCCTTGCGCACTGCTGCTTCATCTACGCCTTCTGGCACAGTGATTACATTCAATTGCGGCAGGCGTTCGCTGACAGGCACAATTAACTGCAGACCCATCGCTTCCGCACCCGCAACCAACGCATTGTGATGCTGATTGTGGCGAGCCCAAGCATTCTCTAAGCCTTCTTCTTTCAAAATAACCAAAGACTCATGCAGTGCATACAGGGCGTTGATTGGCGCAGTGTGGTGGTAAGCGCGCTTAACGCCCGCCCCCCAATAGCCCATCACCAAATTCATATCGAGAAACCAGCTTTGCACTTTGCTGCTGCGCTTGCCGATTACATCAACGGCGCGATCGCTAAAACTGACAGGAGAAATACCAGGCGTGCAAGACAAGCATTTTTGCGAACCGGAATAAATCGCATCAATACCCCAATCGTCGACACGCAGTTCACTGCCACCCAGCGAAGTCACCGCATCTACAATCGTCAAACAGCCGTATTTTCTGGCAATTTCGCACAATGTTTTGGCATCCGACATAACGCCAGTCGATGTTTCCGCGTGAACAAATGCGACAACTTTAGTATCCGGATTGGCTTTCAGTGCATCTTCTAATTTCTGAGGATCGACAGCGCGTCCCCATGTATCCATGACCATCACAGCTGTGCCGCCGCAACGCTCAACATTTTCTTTCATACGGCCGCCAAACACGCCGTTCTGACAAACAATAACTTTGTCACCTGGCTGCACAAGATTCACAAACGCAGCTTCCATACCCGCAGAACCCGGGGCAGAAATCGGCAAAGTCAGACGATTTTTTGTCTGCATGGCATACTGCATTAAGTGCTTAATCTCATCCATCAAGTGGATGAAAGCAGGGTCGAGGTGGCCAATTGTCGGTCTAGCCAAAGCCTCGAGTACACGAGGATCGACATCAGAGGGGCCGGGGCCCAAGAGTGTTCTTACCGGTGGATGAAAAGATTTCATGGCAAGCACCTCCCAGGCGACTTCAGAAAACCGGAGTTTGAGGCAGATAAAAAGTGAAGATTATTCTGCAGCGTCTTCTGTATTTACGATTTCGCTAGCCTTTACTTTTTCAGGGCGATTTACCAGTTCAACATAAGCCATTGGCGCTTTGTCGCCGGTACGAAAACCGCATTTCACGATGCGCAAGTAACCACCTGGGCGCGCACTGTAGCGAGGACCAATCTCAGTAAACAATTTGCCAACCACCGCCTTGCTGCGCAAACGACTAAATGCCAAACGGCGATTGGCAACGCTGTCTTGTTTGCCAAGAGTGATCAAAGGCTCTGCAACACGGCGCAGTTCTTTAGCTTTTGGCAATGTAGTCTTGATGATTTCGTGTTCCAACAATGATGCTGCCATGTTACGAAACATGGCCGAACGATGAGAGCTCGTGCGATTAAGTTGTCTGCCGCTGAGTCTGTGACGCATGATGATTACCTTTTATTGCGCAGTACTATCTAGTCAAATAAGTTTTAGGCTGTTGCTCTGTCTTCACCACGAAGACCTGAAGGTGGCCAGTTTTCGAGACGCATGCCCAGCGACAAGCCACGAGAAGCCAAAATATCTTTGATTTCAGTGAGTGACTTTTTGCCCAAATTGGGTGTTTTAAGCAGCTCCACTTCTGTGCGCTGAATCAAATCACCGATGTAATAAATGTTTTCTGCTTTGAGGCAGTTAGCGGAGCGAACAGTCAGCTCCAAATCATCAACTGGACGCAGCAACACAGGATCAACATCGTCTTGCTGCTTCGCTGGGCGCGCCATCCTTTCGCTTTCCAAGTCAACGAAAACTGCTAGCTGCTGTTGCAAAATAGTAGCCGCGCGGCGAATGGCTTCCTCTGGGTTGATCGTCCCATTGGTTTCCATATCAATAATTAATTTATCAAGATCTGTACGCTGCTCAACACGCGCGCTCTCTACTGTATACGCAATTCTTACCACAGGACTAAATGAAGCGTCTAACTGAAGACGACCGATAGTGCGGTTTTCATCTTCACCGGCAGCGTGGCTATCGGCAGGTTGATAACCTATGCCGCGCGCAACAATCAGGCGCATACTTACTCCAGCAGAAGCATTGTTAATATGGCAGATGACATGTTCTGGATTCTTGATTTCGACATCAGAATCCACTTGGATGTCTGCCGCTGTAACAACGCCAGTACCTTTTTTGTTGAGAGTGATAACTGCACGATCTTTATTGCCGTGCATAACGACTGCAACACCCTTGAGGTTCAACAATATCTCGATAACATCTTCCTGAATGCCAGCGATCGTGCTGAATTCATGCAGTACGCCATCCATCTCCACTTCAACAATCGCACAACCTGGCATTGAAGACAGCAAAATTCGGCGCAGCGCATTACCCAAAGTATGACCAAAGCCACGCTCTAATGGCTCAAGAACTACCTTTGCTCGAGTAGAAGAAATTTGTTGAACATCGATGTGTCTTGGCGTCAACAGTTCGGTGGTTGAGCTTTGCATGCAGTATTCCCGGAAATTATTTCGAGTAAAGTTCGATGATCAAGCTTTCGTTGATTTCTGAAGAAAGATCACTGCGATCTGGTACACGCTTAAACTGGCCTTCCATTTTTGCAGCGTTCAGTTCAATCCACTCTGACTGCCCACGCTGAGCGGCAATATTCATGGAAGACTGAATGCGAAGCTGATTTTTGCTTTTTTCACGAACAGCAACAACACTGCCAGGCTGAACTTGATAAGAAGGAATGTTTACAGTGCTGCCGTTTACAACAATAGCCTTGTGTGAAACTAGCTGACGCGCTTCTGCTCTAGTGGAACCAAAGCCCATACGATAAACAACATTGTCCAATCTGCACTCTAAGAGACGGAGCAGGTTTTCACCTGTGTTACCTTTGCGGCGAGCAGCTTCAGCGTAATAACCGCGAAATTGCTTCTCAAGAACACCGTAGATACGGCGAACTTTTTGTTTTTCACGCAACTGTACGCCGTAATCAGAAAGACGACCACGACGCTGACCGTGTTGACCTGGTGCTGTCTCAACTTTGCACTTTGCATCTAAGGGCTTCACGCCGCTTTTCAGCATCAAATCCGTTCCTTCACGGCGGGACAGCTTACACTTAGGTCCAATATATCTTGCCATTCAAACAGCCTCTCAAATTCTCTTACAAGCTCAACAATTAAACGCGGCGTCTTTTCGGTGGACGGCAGCCGTTATGTGGAATTGGAGTAACATCAACAATGCTGCCAATTTTGTATCCGCAGTTGTTTAACGCTCGAACCGCTGATTCTCTACCGGGACCAGGCCCCTTTACCTCAACATCCAAATTTTTCAAACCGTATTCTTGCGCTGCAATACCGGCGCGCTCAGCAGCAACCTGCGCAGCAAACGGAGTACTCTTACGCGAACCACGGAAACCTGAACCACCAGAAGTTGCCCAGCTCAAGGCATTTCCCTGACGATCAGTAATGGTCACGATGGTGTTATTAAATGACGCATAAATATGCGCAATACCATCCACGACGGTTTTTTTAACTTTTTTACGCGTTTTTGCTGCTGCTGATGGCTTTGCCATATCTCTCTCGTCTAACGGGGTTACGCTTTAAAAATGATTACTTTTTGATTGCCTTACGCGGGCCTTTTCTAGTGCGGGCATTGGTTTTTGTGCGCTGACCGCGAACCGGCAACCCTTTACGGTGACGCAGACCGCGATAGCAGCCTAAGTCCATGAGGCGCTTAATACTCATACTCACTTCACGACGCAAATCGCCCTCAACCGTAAGCTTGGCGACTTCGGCTCTCAATGAATCAACCTGCGCTTCGCTAAGGCTACCCATTTTGACTGACTCAGCGATGCCTGACGCCGCACAAAGCTCCTGAGCGCGGGTGCGCCCTATGCCATAGATATAAGTCAGTGCAATCACCGTGTGTTTGTTATCAGGTATGTTGACACCAGCAATACGCGCCATTACAAGAAAACTCCAATAAATTCAATCAACTAAAAAATAATTTGCTCGAACAGAGAACAGCCCAGCCCGAAAGGGGCGCTAGGGTACTCTTGGTGAGCGACCAAATCAACCTTGTCTTTGTTTATGGCGAGGCTCGACATTGCAAATTACGCGAATTACGCCTTTGCGACGAACCAACTTACAGCCACGACAAACTTTCTTTACTGATGCTCTAACTTTCACAACTTATCTCCTCTCGAGTTTAGGCCTGATGTACTGAAGACCTAACTATTACCATAGTTCTTTAGGTTGGCTTTTTTCAGTAATGAATCATATTGCGCTGACATCAAATGCGATTGCACCTGCGCCATAAAGTCCATTACCACCACAACCACGATCAACAAGGATGTGCCACCCAAATAAAATGGGACATTAAATGCCATCACTAAACCCTGCGGAATAAGACAAACAACCGTCATATAAACTGCACCGACAATCGTTAAGCGCGTGAGCACATTGTCAATATATTTAGCTGTGTACTCACCGGGCCTGATACCGGGAACATACGCGCCACCTTTTTTCAGGTTGTCGGCCACTTCTCTTGGATTAAACATCAATGCGGTATAAAAGAAACAAAAGAACACAATCAAAATTGTAAAAAGCAAAATATTTAATGGCTGACCAGGGCCAATCCATAATGCGACATCTTGCAACCACTCCATGCCAGCGCGCTGACCAAACATCTGTGCAATCGTTGCAGGGAACAACAACAAGCTGCTTGCAAAAATAGCTGGAATTACACCGGACATATTTACTTTTAATGGCAAGTGCGTGCTTTGACCTTGGTAAACCTTACGACCAACTTGTCTGCGCGCATAATTCACCGTTAACCTGCGCTGACCTCTTTCGATAAAAACGATTGCGTATATTAATGCAGGCACACCAACAGCAATCCCTAATAGCAACACGACATTCAAATCACCCTGTCGAGCTTGCTCCAGTGCCTGTCCAACTGCAGCCGGAAGACCTGCAACAATGCCGGCAAAAATCAACATCGATACGCCGTTGCCAATACCTCTTTCGGTAATCTGCTCACCAAGCCACATCATAAACATTGAGCCAGTGATCAGCGAAACAGCAGCTAAAATATAAACACTCATGCCCACCGAATATAAAGCGTTCTGGCCTGCCAAGCTGCTAACCATGCCAAAAGCTTGAACGGTCGCAAGTATGACAGTGCCATATCGCGTATATTGACTAATTTTTCTGCGACCTTGCTCGCCTTCTTTTTTCAACTGCTCAAGCTGTGGTATTACCGACGACAGCAATTGGATGATAATGGAGGCAGAAATATAAGGCATTACGCCTAACGCCAATACGCTCATGCGCTCCAAAGCACCGCCGGAAAACATATTGGCCATGCCAAAAATGGTGTTCTGGGTTTGGTTAAAAATACTTTCAAGTCTTGCAGGATCAATGCCTGGAACAGGTATATGACTACCAACTCGATAGACAATAATTGCCAATAAAAGAAACTTTAGACGAACCCATAGCTCGCCCAAACCCTTTTGGTTAGCCATTGCCGCTGGAGTAGTAGCCACTACAATTATTCCTCGACCTTTCCACCAGCTGCTTCAATTGCCTGGCGCGCACCTTTAGTCACCGTCAAACCTTTCACAACAAAAGACTTTGTGATTTCTCCAGAAAGAAAAATCTTGGCGCGTTTGATATTTTCGTTCAACACATTAGCTGCCTTCAGCGTTTCCAAAGACACCACATCGCCTTCTACTTTGCTTAATTCGGCTAAACGGACCTGCGCAGTAGTCAAACTGATACGAGAGACGAAGCCGTATTTTGGCAAGCGTTTTTGTAAAGGCATTTGACCACCCTCAAAACCAGGACGCACATTGCCGCTCTTGCGCGCCTTTTGACCTTTATGGCCGCGACCACAAGTTTTACCCAAACCAGAACCAATGCCGCGACCTACACGCAGCTTTGGTGTTTTATGCCCAGGAGCTGGACTCAGACTGTTCAAATGCATCTCAGCACTCCACTTTCAGCATATAGCTAACTTTGTTAATCATGCCGCGCACAGACGGAGAGTCTTGCACTTCAACGGTATGTCCAATGCGACGCAAGCCCAAGCCTTTAATGCAGCACTTGTGAGCTTTCAACCTGCCTGCTGTACTGCGAATCTGCGTTACTTTGATTGTATTTGCCATAATTAAAAACCTTGATATATCGGTCAGCTACCAAGTTAAACTAGCCGCGAATTTCTTCGACTGTCTTACCGCGTTTTGCAGCAATCTCTTCTGGTGAGCGCATCTCTTTCAAACCACGAATTGTTGCACGCACTACATTCACAGGATTTGTTGAACCATAGCACTTTGCCAATACATTCTGTACACCGGCCAATTCAAGTACAGAGCGCATAGCGCCACCTGCAATAACACCGGTACCTTCAGAAGCTGGCTGCATATAAATATTTGCAGCACCATGACGCGCTTTTACTGGATAAAAAATAGTATTGCCATTTAAGTCAACAGCAATCATATTGCGGCGTGCAGCTTCCATAGCTTTTTGAATAGCTACAGGGACTTCACGCGCCTTACCGCGACCAAAACCAACCTTCCCATTACCATCGCCAACTACGGTCAGAGCGGTAAATGAGAAAGTGCGACCACCTTTAACTACTTTGGCAACACGGTTTACTTGAACCAGTTTTTCCAACAGGCCGTCTGAATTTTTATCTTTTTCTTTCTGTTCTTGAAGCGCCATTTTTACACCTATTAGAACTCGAGGCCAGCTGAACGCGCCGCATCTGCCAATGCTTTAACGCGACCATGGTATTTAAAACCGCTGCGATCAAATGCAACTTTTACTACGCCTGCAGCTTTAGCTCTTTCTGCCACTAATGCACCAACGCTTTCAGCTGCTTTTGCATTGCCTGTCGTGCCAGATGAGAGAGCAGCTTCTAAAGTAGAGGCTTGAGCCAAAACTTTTGAACCGTCAGGTGAAGTTACCTGAGCATAAATATGCCTAGGAGTACGATGCACGCTCAAGCGATATGCGCCTTGCTCACGAATCTTCATCCGTGTTGACTTTGCTCTACGCAAACGTCCTGCTTTTTTAGAATTCATACACCTATACCTTACTTTTTCTTCGCTTCTTTACGACGGACAACTTCATCCGAATAACGAACACCTTTGCCTTTATATGGCTCAGGCTCACGATAAGAACGAATTACCGCAGCAACCTGACCCAATAACTGCTTATCAATGCTCTTCAAAATAATTTCAGTCTGGCTTGGCGTTTCAGCAGTTACACCCGCTGGCAACTGATAATCGATTGGGTGCGAGTAGCCGAGCGTCAAATTCAAAACATTGCCGTTAGCTTTTGCACGGTAACCCACGCCAACTAACTCGAGCTTACGCTCAAAACCAGTGCTGACGCCTTTTACCATATTGGCAACTAAGGCTCGCGTAGTGCCGGCCATCATCCAAGCTTCTCTTGCTCCATTGCGCGCACTAAATGTTACTTGACCAGCGTCTTGCGATACATCAACCGCCGAATTCAACGACATGGAAAGCTCACCTTTCCCACCTTTAACGCTAATTGCCGTTGGGGCGATTGTAATAGTTACGCCTGCAGGCAAATTAACGGGATTCTTGGCAACTCTGGACATTTTTCAAATTCCTAGAATACGGTACACAAGATCTCGCCGCCGATATTGGCTTTGCGAGCAGCGCGATCGGTCATTACACCTTGGCTGGTTGAAATAATAGCGACACCCAAATTATTGGCTACCGTTGGCAACTCATCCTTACCGCGATAATTCCGCAGACCAGGACGGCTAACTCTTTTGATACCATCAATAACAGGCTTGCCTTGGTAATACTTCAGAACCAAGGTCAGCTCTGGTTTCACGCCAGCACTAACAGACAAACTTTCAATGTAACCCTCGGCTTTCAATACCTCCGCAACGGCTACTTTAATTTTTGACGAAGGCATAGAAGTTGTTGCAAGTTGCGCTAACTGCGCATTTCGAATTCTTGCAATCATGTCCGCCAAGGGATCTTGCATACTCATACTAATAACTCCCGAAACTTACCAGCTAGCCTTGACCAAGCCAGGCACATCACCTTTCATTGCATGCTCTCTGAGCTTAATGCGCGAAAGGCCAAATTTGCGATACACCGCATGTGGACGACCAGTCAACTGACATCGGGTTTGCATGCGCACGGGATTAGCATTGCGCGGCAACTTCTGCAGTTGCACCTGAGCATCCCAACGCTCTTCATCAGATGTCTTAGGATTTGCGATCAAAGCCTTGAGACGAGCGCGCTTTTCCGCATATTTTGCGACTGTTTTTGCGCGTTTCTTTTCGCGCTCAATCATCGAAAGTTTTGCCATGTGAAGGGCTATCCTCGTAGATAAGGTATCAAGCTTTAAAAGGAAAGTTGAAAGCTTTGAGCAGTGCTCTGCCTTCTTCATCCGTTTTTGCTGTAGTAGTTATTGCGATATCAAGACCACGCAATGCATCAATTTTGTCGTAATCAATCTCTGGGAAAATAATTTGCTCAGAGACGCCCATGGAGAAATTGCCGCGACCATCAAACTGCTTAGGGCTTATGCCGCGAAAATCACGGATACGCGGAATTGCCACAGTGATCAAACGATCCAAAAATTCATACATACGATCATTACGCAAAGTTACCTTGCAACCAATAGGCCAACCTTCACGCACTTTAAATGCAGCAATTGACTTTCTCGCCTTGGTAATAACGGCCTTTTGACCTGTAATTTGTTCAAGATCACGCACAGCGTTTTCAAGAATTTTCTTATCAGCCAATGCTTCACCAACACCCATATTGACGGTGATTTTAGTGATCTTAGGCACTTCCATTACGCTCTTTACGCCCAACTCATCTTTCAACTTAGGCAGTATTTCGCTCTTATAAACCTGTTGCAGTCTGGCCATTACAATTTCACCTTTAACTTAAGCGCCAATCACTTCGCCATTCGACTTGTAGATTCGCACTTTTTTGCCATCTACATCTTTGAAACCAACGCGATCTCTTTTGTTGGTCTTTGGGTTATAGATTGCGATATTAGAAATATCTATTGAAGCTTCGCGCTCAACAATCCCACCCTGAACGCCGAGCTGCGGATTAGGCTTGGTATGCTTTTTCAGCAGATTAACGCCGGCCACTACTACACGGCCGTTATCCAGCACTTTTTGTACGGATCCACGCTTACCTTTATCTTTACCAGTGGTCACTACCACTTGATCGTCTTTCTTAATTTTATTCATACCCAAACCTCACTCCAGCCTAGATCAAAGCACTTCCGGTGCCAGAGAAATTATTTTCATGAACTTTTCGCCACGCAGCTCCCGCGTCACAGGTCCAAATATACGCGTACCGATTGGAGCTTGTTGGTTATTCAACAAAACAGCAGCATTGTCATCAAATTTAATCAAAGAACCATCTGTGCGACGCACGCCTTTTTTGGTGCGCACAACAACCGCCGTCATTACCTGTCCTTTTTTGACTTTGCCGCGCGGAATGGCATCTTTAACACTAACTTTAATAATGTCGCCCACACCGGCATAGCGGCGATGTGAACCACCCAATACTTTGATACACATAACTCTGCGGGCACCGCTATTGTCTGCCACATCCAAAAATGTTTGAGTTTGTATCATGCACTACACTCCAAAGACTAACGCTATCAAAGTCAACCATCAAACGATAGTTGCTTTTTCCTCGACTTTAACCAATGCCCAAGTTTTATCCTTGGAAAGAGGACGGGTTTCTTTTACCGTTACGATATCACCAATTGCGCATTCATTATTTTCGTCATGCGCTTTCAATTTCGACGATTTCACCAAGTATTTTCCATACAGCTCATGCTTCACACGACGCTCAATCAGCACAGTAATCGTTTTGTCCATTTTATTGCTAACAACGCGACCCGTTTTGGTACGAGCAGTTTGCTCTTTGTTCGTCATGTCATTCACCAGCCTTTTGGTTCAACAGCGTTTTGATTTGCGCAATACGACGTCTTGCCGCTTTGAGCAAATGGGTCTGCGACAACTGTCCAGTACTCAGCTGCATTTTTTGCTTAAATTGCTCACCAAGCTGCTTATCCAACTCAACTTGCAATTCAGCAATAGATTTTTTGCGAAGATCTGCCACTTTCATTACATGATCTGCCGTTTAACAAATGTTGTAGTCAAAGGAAGTTTTGCAGCAGCGAGTGTCAATGCCTCACGCGCCAACTCTTCCGATACGCCTTCTACTTCGTATAAAACTTTACCTGGTTGAATTTGGGCAACCCAGTATTCAACACTACCTTTACCTTTACCTTGACGCACCTCAAGAGGCTTCTGGGTAATCGGCTTATCAGGAAAAATTCTGATAAACACTCGTCCACCACGCTTCAAACGGCGCGTCAACGCCCTTCTTGCAGCTTCAATTTGTCTGGCTGTAATGCGACCACGCATGGTTGCTTTCAGACCGAACTCACCAAAACTTACTTTACTGCCACGCTGAGCAAGTCCGCGGTTTCGCCCTTTGAACTGCTTGCGAAATTTTGTGCGCTTAGGTTGTAACATGGCGCGTCTTACCCCTGATTAGATGTCTTCTTTCTGCCGGTTACTGCTTCAGCTTGTTCCGCAGCATCAAGAATCTCGCCTTTGAAGATCCAGACCTTCACGCCGATAATTCCATAAGTTGTCAAAGCTTCTGCTGTTGCGTAATCAATGTCTGCGCGCAGCGTATGCAAAGGCACACGACCTTCGCGATACCACTCAGTGCGGGCAATATCAGTGCCGCCCAAACGGCCGGATACCATAATTTTGATACCCAACGCACCTTGGCGCATTGCGTTCTGTACAGCGCGCTTCATTGCGCGACGAAACATAACTCGGCGCTCTAACTGCTGAGCCACACCTTGCGCCACCAAAACAGCGTCAATGTCTGGCTTGCGAATTTCTTCGATATTAATATGTACGGGCACACCCAAAATTTGAGCTACTTCGCCACGCAATTTCTCAACATCTTCACCTTTTTTACCAATCACGATACCAGGGCGAGCAGAGTGAATCGTCACGCGCGCCGACTGAGATGGACGCTCAATGTCTACACGGCTCACTGACGCACTAGCCAATTTCTTTTGGATAAAAGTACGCGCTTTGATATCTGCCAACAACTTTTCTGCGTAGGTAGCACTGCTCGCATACCAAACAGAAGTATGCTTCTTAATGATGCCTAGGCGAATGCCTGTTGGATGTACTTTTTGACCCATTGCGATCTCCTAATTTACCGCTGTTATTTAGCGGCAACTTTGACAGTGATGTGACAAGTGCGCTTCAAGATTCTATCCGCACGCCCTTTGGCGCGAGGCTTGATGCGCTTCATCACCATACCTTCATCAACAAATGCTGTAGACACATGCAATTCATCTACATCAAGACCTTGATTGTGCTCTGCATTAGCAATAGCAGACTCAAGAACTTTCTTAACCAATACAGCCGCTTTTTTGTTGCTAAACGACAAAATATCCAATGCTTTTTCAACATGCTGGCCGCGAATTTGATCAACGACCAGTCGAACTTTCTGCGCAGAACCGCGAGCACCGCGCATTGTTGCTGAAATCTCTTGCATCACCCTTACCTCTTACTTCTTGCCAGGCTTGGCTTTTTTATCTGCTGCGTGACCTTTGTAAGTACGCGTAACAGAAAATTCGCCAAGTTTATGACCAACCATTTCTTCAGTCACATATACCGGCACATGTGCGCGACCGTTGTGTACCGCGATGGTGAGACCAACCATTTCCGGCATGATCATGGAACGACGCGACCATGTTTTGATGGGGCGTTTGTCATTCTTTTCCAGCGCCGTCTCCACCTTTTTAACAAGATGCAGATCTATGAACGGGCCTTTTTTCAATGAACGCGGCACAAATCTATCCTCTTAAATTCTTACTTCTTGTTGCGATGACGAACAATCAGGTCATCCGTCCGCTTATTTTTACGAGTCTTATAGCCTTTGGTTGGTGTACCCCATGGAGAAACCGGATGACGACCACCAGAAGTTCTACCTTCACCACCACCGTGCGGGTGATCAACCGGGTTCATTACCACACCACGAACCGTAGGACGAACACCGCGCCAACGGCTTGCACCCGCTTTACCTAATGAGCGCAAGTTGTGCTCACTGTTTGACACTTCACCAAGAGTAGCTTTGCAATCAGCTAAAATTTTTCGCATCTCGCCACTGCGCAAACGCAGGGTGGCATACGCGCCCTCACGAGCGACTAATTGCGCAGAAGCACCTGCAGAACGCGCAACCTGCGCACCTTTACCAGGCTTCATTTCAATGCAATGCACATTAGAACCGATAGGAATATTGCGCAGTGGCAACGCATTTCCAACTGAGATAGGAGATGCTGCACCCGACTGCACTTTATCGCCAACTTTTAGCCCTTTGGGCGCAACGATATAGCGTCTTTCGCCATCCGCGTAGCAAACCAGCGCAATGTTAGCACTGCGGTTTGGATCGTATTCTAAACGCTCAACAGTAGCTGCAATGCCATCTTTGTCGCGCTTGAAGTCAACAATACGGTAATGCTGCTTATGGCCGCCACCTTGATGACGCACTGTGATACGGCCGTTATTGTTACGCCCACCACGCTTGCTTTTCTTTTCTACCAAAGCGGCATGCGGCGCACCCTTGTGCAAATCAGGATTAACAACACTGATAACAAAGCGACGACCGGGCGAGGTAGGTTTTCTTTTTACTATTGGCATAAAACTTTACTCCCCACCGTTACATGCTGGCAAAGTCAATATCATGACCTTGCTCCAGGCGGATATAGGCTTTTTTCCAATCGCTACGACGAACATCACCAAAGCGATTACGCTTAACTTTACCTTTCATACGCAAAACACGCACAGCTGCCACTTTCACATTAAACAGCTTTTCAATCGCGTGTTTGATTTCCAGCTTATTCGCATCCAAAGCAACTTTGAAAACAACTTGATTGCTATCGCCTGATACCATGGTGGACTTCTCAGAAATCTGCGGCCCAACCAGAACCTTGTAAATCCGCTCCTGATTCATGCCAACACCTCATCAAACTTCTTCACGGCGGGGACGGTGATCAGCACTTTATCAAAACGCACCAAACTGACTGGATCTGCTGCATTCACATCACGCACATCAACATTCGGCAGATTGCGCGCTGACAAGTACAAGTTTTCACTCACCTCATCAGAAACAATCAAAACATTGCTGAGCTTCAACGCATCTAGCTTCTGCTGCAACAGCTTGGTTTTTGGCTGATCTAATTCAATTTTTTCAATTACAACCAAACGATCTTGGCGCGCCAACTCTGACAAAATGCTCTGCAAAGCAGCACGATACATTTTGCGATTTAGTTTTTGGCTGTGATCTTGTGGACGCGCAGCAAATGTTACGCCACCAGTGCGCCAAATCGGGCTGCGAGTACTGCCTGCACGCGCACGACCAGAACCTTTTTGTTTCCATGGTTTTTTGCCGCCACCGCTAACTTCTGAGCGATTTTTCTGCGCGCGCGAACCCTGACGACCACCAGACAGATACGCAGTAACTGCTTGATGCACCAAATCCTCGTTGTATGCGCGCCCAAAAGCAGTATCAGATACCTGAACCTTGCCGGCGCTACCACCTTCGAGTGTTGCTATATTCAATTCCACAACATTCCCCTCTTAGGAAGCCTTAACCGCAGGACGAACAATCAAATCGCCGCCCGGCGCACCAGGCACCGCACCGCGAACTAACAACAGATTGCGCTCTACATCCACACGAACCACTTGCAAGTTCTGCACGGTGACTTGCTCGTCACCCATGTGGCCTGCCATTTTTTTACCTTTAAATACGCGACCCGGGGATTGGTTTTGTCCAATCGAGCCCGGCGCACGGTGAGACAAGGAGTTACCATGCGTCGCATCTTGCGCACTAAAGTTCCAGCGCTTGATAACACCCTGGAAACCCTTACCGCGAGATTGGCCAGTCACATCAACAAACTGACCGTCAGAGAAAGCAGACACCGTCAACTCAGAACCAACTGCCGGCATATCAGTGCCATCGCTAGCCAATTCCCACAAGCCACGACCAGCACCAACGCCCGCTTTAGCAAAATGACCTGCAGCAGCTTTCGTTACACGCGACTGACGACGCGTACCAACAGTTACCTGCACCGCAGTGTAACCGTCGCTATCAAGAGATTTGATTTGAGTGACGCGATTCGGCTCAACTTCGATTACCGTCACAGGAATCGAAACACCATCTTCTGTAAATACACGCGTCATGCCGCATTTGCGACCGACTAGACCACTAACCATTTTTCACCTCTCGTGTACGGGGCTTTACCCGCTATGGCCGCCCTAACAGGCGTTACACCAAGGAGTTGCACGCAAAACAGAAACTTCTACTTTATTCTGCTGTTGCCTATGCGACTTCTTAACTTACTACTAACAAAAACCCGCCAGCCGGAGCCAGCGCATTCATCAGCCGAGGCTGATTTGAACTTCTACACCAGCCGCCAGATCCAGCTTCATCAAAGCATCGACCGTCTTATCGGTTGGCTCAACAATATCCAGCATTCTTTTGTGCGTACGGATCTCATACTGGTCGCGCGCATCTTTATTGGCGTGCGGAGAAATCAATACCGTGAAACGCTCTTTGCGTGTCGGCAAAGGAATCGGGCCTCTCACCTGAGCGCCAGTTCTTTTAGCCGTCTCTACAATTTCTGGTGTCGAAGTATCGATGAGGCGATGATCAAATGCCTTCAAGCGAATTCGAATTCTCTGGTTCTGCATGAACAGAAAACCTCAATAAATCAATAAGTTACTTCTGGTTTTACCGCCAAATCCCAGTGTTTTTTTGGGGCTAGGCGAAAAAGAGGCGCAATTCTATAGGCGAGAAAAAGGCAAGTCAACAAGGAACTGCATTTATTTTATACAATTACAGCATACGCCTGTCCCAATCCAAACCAGACCTCACCACGGCGGCTGGATTGCCCGCAATGGCTGAGCCAGGCTGGTCAAATTTTCTTGTTACAACCGCATGGGCACCGACAACACTGCGCTCAGGAATGCCAGCGCCTTTGAGAATACAGGCCGAACGCCCCACCCAAACATGATCGCCAATAACAATATCTCTAGCGCGGTTGATGCGCGCACCCGTGGCAACATCTAGCACCGAATGCCCATCACCTGCCCGCAAATGGACGAACTTGGAAAACATGCAGTCGCGACCTATCGTGATGCTGGCATCTTCATCCGTCAGCAAATAAGCGTCTTCAATCGTGGTTTGATCGCCAATTTTGATGTGCTGGTTGCTGTTATAGCGTAGGTAGATTTTGCCAGCGTGATACAGGCAATCTTCTCCAATTTCAACTTTTTGATGGCTGCCATCGATGCGAATTTTGCACTTAGCCACCATGCTGCCGCGACCTATTGCAAGACTGTTATGGCTGCCCTTGATCAGCACATCCACTTTCTTCATACGCAGCCGCTCTGCGTATGCAATGTTGATGGTGTTGCCAGGTTTGACGCGAAAACGATTGCCGTAAATCCAGTCGTGGATCAGCAGATGGCAGCGCTGCAGCAATGTATGACTCACGAAGCTTTCGCGCCCAGCTTACATTCGCCCGCTTGGAGGGTTTGTAGGATTAGCGTATTGATCGTCATGGGCCCCACTCCACCAGGCACTGGCGTGTAAGCGCTGGCCCGCCCAATAACAGAGGCCAGCTCGACATCACCCACACCACCTTCATGGTAACCCGCGTCCACGACTACCGCGCCATCTTTTATCCACTCACCAGGAATGAAAGCAGGACGACCTACCGCCGCCACCACTATATCGGCCCGCTCTACAAACTCGCGCAAGTTCTGGGTGCGCGAATGGCAGATCGTTACCGTGCAATCCGCATTCAGCAGCATGGCAGCCATAGGCTTACCCAGAATTGGGCTGCGACCCAGCACCACAGCATGCTTGCCCGCCAAAGGAATATCGTATGCCGCCAGCAAACGCATCACGCCGGCAGGTGTAGCGGAACCGTAGGCAAGCTCACCCATCGCCATGCGACCAAATCCCAAGCAAGTCACACCATCGACATCTTTATCTAGGGCAATTGCGTCAAAACATGCTCTTTCGTCAATTTGTGCCGGCACAGGATGCTGTAGCAAAACTCCGTGCACGGCGGGGTTGGCGTTCAACTCGTGAATTTTAGCCAACAGCTGTTCAGTAGTCGTGGATTGCGGCATTTCTATCGCCATGGAATCCATGCCAACGCGACGGCAGGCATTGCCTTTCATACGGACATAAGTGGCCGAAGAAGGATCGTCGCCGACGAGAATAGTCGCCAAAATAGGGGTGATGCCGGACAGCGTTTTGAGCTTCTCTACGCGCGCGCGAATCTGCGCTTCTGTTTCCTGCGCCACTTTCGCGCCATCCAACACTACTGCCGATTTCGAGCCCACTGCCATACAGAACCTGTCACACGCCGCACATCAAAATGAAGGGCGACATTGTGCCTGATTTAGCCACAGCGCCAAAGCAATTCATTTATCCATTTGCAGTCGGCTGCTACAATGCCGCCCCTTCCCTTGTTGAACTTCGCGGTCTTACACATGCAGCCCATGCTGAATATTGCCTTGCGTGCTGCGCGCCAGGCTGGTGAACACATCGTACGCGCCTCCGATCGTCTTGATCTAATTCCTGTTTCCGAAAAAGGCAGCAACGATTATGTGACCGAAGTGGATCGCGCTGCCGAGGACATCATCATTCGTCTGCTGCAAAAGACCTATCCCGATCACGGTTTTCTCGCTGAAGAAAGTGGCAGCACCAACCCAGATGCCGATTACATCTGGATCATTGACCCACTGGACGGCACCACCAATTTTGTGCGCGGCATTCCTCACTACGCGGTTTCTATCGCCTGCCAATACCAAGGAAAAATTGAGCACGCCGTGGTGTACAACCCTGTGACGCGTGAAGAATTCACCGCCAGCCGCGGTCGCGGCGCGCAATTAAATGGTCGTCGGATTCGTGTAACCACACGCACTACACTCGATGGCGCGCTATTGGGTACCGGCATTCCTTTCCGCAGCCATCAAAGTGAAAAATTGCCTGGCTACATCAAAGTACTGGAAGAGTTGGCGCCACAAACAGCGGGAATTCGCCGCGCCGGTTCCGCCGCACTCGATTTGGCGTATATCGCTGCCGGTCGTTTCGATGCATTCTGGGAAATGGGCTTAAAACCGTGGGATATCGCCGCCGGTATTTTGCTGATTCAAGAAGCAGGCGGTTTGATCAGCGATTTTCAAGGCGGCCATCAATACTTAGAAACGGGCAATATTGTCTGCGGCAACCCCAAATGCTTTAAGCTCGTGCTGCAAGTTATCAATCAACATCTCGCTTAACGATTGATCTCGCGCAGCTCCAACACATCGGTAGACGCAGCAATGACTCCAGACTGCATATAGTTTTCACTGTTGCGGTCTATCGCGTCTGGGTCGTACAAATAATTCACCATCATGCCGCCAGACTGGCGAATACCTTTGGGCGACACATCGGCCATCCAGTTCACTTGCTGCAGCGTTGCACCGTTACCCAGATGAAAATGCGCCACGCCATCGCGCGCACGCTGTTTGCCTTCCTGTAACCCCGTCAAATACTCCGCACACAAGCGCAGCAACATCGGCTTCAGCACAGCGCAAATCATTTGATTTTGATGCCACGCCAATACAGCCAAAATATCTTTTAGTTCAGCTCCCAGGCCAAGCTGCGCCGCCAAGTTTTTCAACGCTGTTTTTTCTTGTGAACTGAGCGCCGCACTTCCTGTCTGCTCCATTTGCTCAGACAGCCAGCGCATAAAGCCAGGCACCGGTGACAAAGTGGCAAAGCGCTTCAGCTGTGGAAATTCTTTTTTCAAATTGGTCACAACGCGCTTAATTAGAAAATTGCCGAAACTAATCCCAGACAAACCTTTTTGCGCGTTAGAAATGGAATAAAAAATAGCCGTATTCGCACCTTCAATATCGTAAGTGCGCGTATGCGTATCCAGTAATGTTTGGACATTCGCCGCCAAACCATTGCACAGCGCCACCTGCACGAAAATCAACGGTTCGTCTTCCATATTGGGATGAATAAACGCAAACAGCCGGCGATCTGCTGCCATGCGATTTTTCAAATCCACCCAGCTAGTAATTTCGTGTACTGCTTCGTACTCAATCAATTTTTCCAACAACGCCGCGGGTGAATCCCAAGTCAGTTGTTGCAATTGCAGAAAGCCGATATCAAACCAAGTTGTTAATAAATGTTTTAAATCTTTTTCAACTTCACGCAATTCAGCATCTTTACTGGCCTCCATCTCCAGTAATTCACTGCGCATATCGACCAGAAACTTAATGCCGCTCGGCATTGCATTAAACAAGGTCAGCAATTGCACGCGCGGCGCAACCAGTGCCTTGCTCAGCTTGTGGCGCAACTTGGGTTTTTCATCGGCGTGCATAGCCTGTACATAGGCATCAATGGCCTGCTGAACACCGCTTTCATCGACATCAAAATCACCGGCCAACAGACGCAAAAAACGCATGCGCCCCTGTTTGTTAAGCGCCATGTACGCATGGCCGATGTATGCCGCCTGCGCGCGCTTCGCCCATTCACCGCCGGGTGCGGCGAGACAATTTTTAATCTGCTGGCGAAAGTAATCGACATCGCGATCACTTAATGCGGGATCAACGCGGTACTGATCTTCACCGCGCAGCGTCGTATTGAGATCCGACCATACACGCCGCACTTGGCGCAGTGTTCGATTCAATAACGAGTTCTGCGACATAAAAATGCTCTACGCCAAACAAAATCGCTGCGCTTCAGCGAGGTCTAGCGTGCCTTCGTAAATAGCCCGCCCTGTAATTGCGCCCAACACACCGCGCGCTGCCACCGCTTTCAATGCGTGAATGTCATCCATATTCGTCACGCCACCGGAGGCGATCACGGGAATACCGCAAGCCTCTGCCAATTGCGCTGTGGCTTCAACATTCACGCCTTGCATCATGCCATCGCGTGCAATATCGGTATAAACAATGGAAGACACGCCGGCATCGGCAAATTGTTTTGCCAAATCTACCGCTTTCACGGCGCTGATTTCTGCCCAACCATCGGTGGCCACCATGCCATCTTGTGCATCGATGCCGACAATAATTTTTCCGGCAAACTGCTTACACATTTCAGCGACAAACTGTGGCTCTTTTACTGCTTTCGTGCCGATGATCACATAGCTCACGCCGGCAGAAAGATATGCTTCGATAATATCCGCGTTGCGAATGCCGCCGCCAATTTGTATTGGCAACGCAGGGTTGGCGCGCGCAATTGCTTTCACGGCTTCGCCATTCACCGGCTGACCGGCAAATGCGCCGTTCAAATCCACTAAATGCAAACGCCGCGCACCGGCATCCACCCAGCGTTTCGCCATCGCCACAGGATCCGAGCCAAACACCGTTGAATTATCCATGCGGCCCTGCTTCAAGCGCACACACTGACCGTCTTTCAAATCAATCGCAGGAATAATCAACATGACTAACAACACCCGTCCCAAGACATAAAATTTTTCAATAACTGTAAGCCAGCGGTGTGGCTTTTTTCTGGATGAAATTGCACCGCAAAAAGGTTTTTGCTGAGCAGCGCTGCATCAAACGACACGCCATACTGCCCGCACGCCGCTACCACGCTGCGATCTTGCGCTGTCACAAAGTAGCTGTGGACAAAATAAAATCGGCTGTTTTGTGGAATGTTCGCCCACATAGCGTGCGGCTGCGTTTGCGCCACTTCATTCCAACCCATGTGTGGCACTTTCAAACGCTGGCCATCGTCATCGCGCAAATCGCTGCCAAAAAACTTTACCGAGCCCGGTAAAAAATTTAGGCAATCCACGCCGCCATTTTCTTCGCTGTGTGTCATCAATGCCTGCATACCCACACAAATTGCCAACACTGGTTTTTGTGTGATGGCTTCTTGCACCAACATATCCACGCCCAACTGCCGAATGCCCGCCATGCAGTCGCGCATCGCGCCGACACCAGGGAACACCACGCGATCCGCAGCACGAATCTCCGCGGGATTGTTCGTAATCACAATGCTGGCATCTGGAACAACATGTTCCAGCGCCTTGGCAACGGAGTGCAAATTGCCCATACCGTAATCAATTACGGCGACACAAGATGTCATGGTTACAGCGTGCCTTTAGTTGAAGGCATCTGCCCTGACATGCGCGGATCAGGCGTAAGCGCCATGCGCAACGCGCGACCAAAGGCTTTAAAAATAGTTTCGATCTGGTGATGCGTATTGGCGCCGCGCAAATTGTCGATATGCAAAGTCACGCCAGCGTGGTTGACGAAGCCTTGGAAAAACTCATAGAACAAATCGACATCGAAATTACCCACGCGACCGCGCGTAAAATCAACATGCATCTCTAAGCCAGGACGACCAGAAAAATCGATCACCACGCGCGACAGCGCCTCATCCAGCGGCACATAAGCATGGCCGTAACGACAAATGCCTTTCTTGTCGCCCACGGCGCGCGCAAATGCCTGCCCCAGCGTGATGCCGACATCTTCCACCGTGTGGTGGTCGTCAATGTGCACATCCCCTTTGGCGACAACATCAAGATCAATCAAGCCGTGGCGGGCAATTTGATCCAGCATGTGCTCAAGAAACGGCACTGGGGTTTCAAAATGGGTTTTACCGGTGCCATCAAGATTGATAGCGACTTGAATCTGGGTTTCCAGCGTATCGCGCTGGACACTGGCCTTGCGTTCAGTCATGGGAACCTCGCACAAAATGAGCGGATCATTATACCGACCCGCCCATTGTTTAGCGCCCGATCAGTGCAGTAATGCCCGCAAGAAACGCCCCGTATGTGACTGTGGGTTCTGCGCCACATCTTCCGGCGTGCCCATGGCAATGATTTGCCCGCCGCCGGAACCACCTTCCGGACCGAGATCGACAATCCAATCCGCGGTTTTAATCACATCCAAATTGTGTTCAATCACCACCACGGTATTGCCTTGATCGCGCAAGCGCATCAACACCGTTAGCAGCTGCGCAATATCGTGAAAGTGCAAACCCGTCGTCGGCTCATCGAGAATGTAGATCGTCTGCCCCGTGCTGCGTTTGGACAACTCTTTCGCCAGTTTCACCCGCTGCGCTTCGCCGCCGGAAAGCGTGGTCGCATTTTGCCCCAAGCGCACATACGAAAGCCCCACATCCAATAGCGTTTGCAATTTATTGGCAATCACCGGCACCGCTTTGAAAAACTCAAACGCAGCTTCGACCGTCATATCCAACACATCGTGAATATTTTTGCCCTTGTACAACACCTCCAATGTTTCGCGGTTGTAGCGTTTGCCGTGACAGACATCACAGGCCACATACACATCCGGCAAAAAATGCATTTCAACTTTGGTAACACCATCGCCTTCACAAGCCTCACAGCGCCCACCTTTGACATTGAAACTAAACCGTCCCGGCTGATAGCCGCGCGAACGCGCTTCTTGCGTGCCGGCAAACAAATCGCGAATCGCAGTGAACATGCCCGTGTATGTCGCCGGATTTGAACGCGGCGTGCGCCCAATCGGGCTTTGGTCGATGTCGATACATTTGTCCATCAGCGCCAAACCGTGAATCGCCTCATACGGCGCAGGCTTCAAAGTGCTCGCGCCATTTAACTGCTCCGCCAAAATGGGGTACAGCGTGTGATTGATCAGAGTCGACTTGCCAGAGCCGGAAACTCCAGTCACACAAGTGAATAAACCCAACGGGATTTCCAAGGAAACATTTTGCAAGTTATTGCCCGTCGCACCTTCTAACACCAGCATTTTTTCTGGATTCAACAACAGGCGTTTTTTAGGCACGGCAATACTTTTTCTGCCAGACAAATAATCGCCCGTTAGAGATTTTTTATTGCCGTTGATATCTGGCAGCAAACCACTCGCGACAATTTCACCACCGTGTACGCCGGCACCAGGCCCGATATCCACAATAAAATCTGCCGCCTTGATGGCATCTTCATCGTGTTCAACAACGATCACCGTATTGCCGAGGTCGCGCAAGCGAGTCAGCGTCGACAACAGACGCTCGTTATCACGCTGATGCAGGCCGATCGATGGCTCATCCAAGATATACATCACACCAACAAGCCCGGCACCAATTTGCGAGGCCAAGCGAATACGCTGCGCTTCTCCACCCGACAGCGTTTCTGCGCTGCGATTCAGCGTTAAATAATTCAGGCCTACATCCACCAAAAAGCGCAGACGCTCCTGAATTTCTTTCAGGATTTTCTCCGCAATTTTTCCCTGCCGGCCTTGCAGCTCCAATTGAGAGAAATAGCGAAAGCCTTCACCCACTGGCAGTTCCGTTAATTCAGACAGCGTATGGTTATCCACATACACATGGCGCGATTCTTTGCGCAAGCGCGTACCGCCGCAGTCTGGGCAAGATTGATTGCTGATGTATTTCGCCAAATCTTCACGCACGCTATTGGATTCCGTTTCACGGTAGCGGCGCTCCATATTGTTCACAATGCCTTCAAACGGATGCTGACGCTGATAGACATCACCGCGATCATTGGAGTAGGTGAACACGATGTCTTCATCACCAGAGCCATACAGCAAGATATTCCGCTGCGTTTTTTTCAGCTTCTCCCACGCCGTATCCACATCAAAACCGTAGTGATCGGCCAGTGAAGTCAGCATCTGAAAATAATAGAAGTTTCTTCTATCCCAACCGCGAATAGCACCTTCGCTGATGGAGGCTTCTGGAAACTGCACGATGCGATCGGGATCAAAAAACTGTTTCACGCCTAAACCGTCACAACCTGGGCAAGCGCCAGCAGGATTGTTAAAGGAGAACATGCGCGGCTCCAACTCGTTGATGCTGTAGTCGCACAATGGGCAGGAAAACTTGGCAGAAAATATTTGTTCTGGCTGCTTCTCATTATCCATGTGCGCAATTTGCGCAATCCCTTCGGAAAGCTTCAACGCCGTTTCAAATGATTCCGCCAAACGCAATTGAATATCCGCACGCACACTGAAACGGTCTACCACCACTTCTATGGTGTGCTTGATATTTTTTGCCAACTTGGGCGCATCGTCTAAATCGCACACCACGCCGTCAATGCGCGCGCGCACGAAACCTTGGCTTTTTAATTTTTCAATAATATGCGCGTGCTCGCCCTTGCGATCGCGGATCACTGGCGCGAGCAACATCAACTTTGTGTTTTCTGGCATCGCCAACACCGCGTCCACCATTTGGCTCACGGTCTGTGCCGCCAATGGTTTATCGTGCTCTGGGCAGCGCGGCTCGCCGGCGCGCGCAAACAACAGGCGCAAGTAATCGTAAATCTCGGTAATCGTACCGACGGTAGAGCGAGGGTTGTGCGATGTCGATTTCTGCTCGATAGAAATCGCGGGCGACAAACCGTCAATGTGATCGACATCCGGCTTATCCATCATCGACAAAAACTGTCGCGCGTAAGTCGATAGCGATTCCACATAGCGACGCTGCCCTTCGGCGTACAAAGTGTCAAAAGCCAAGGAAGATTTTCCTGAACCGGATAAGCCTGTCAGCACCACCAATTTATCGCGCGGAATATCGAGATTAATATTTTTTAAGTTGTGGGTGCGCGCACCGCGAATTTGAATGGATTTCATTGCACTGCCAAGCGATAGACGATCGGTCATTATAGCGCCTGTCGCTTATACTGGCTGCCAATCCAAACATGAGACTCAGCATCCATGCTGCCCAACGCCTCTCTCTGGCGCCGCCTCGGCGCACTCATTTATGACAGCTTTTTGCTGTTCGGTCTGCTGATGTTATTCGGCGGCATTTCAGTCGGCATTGAAAGCTGGTTGTTCGGAAAAAATCATGTGGAAACTTCATCTACAGCGGGTGGCAATCCATTGGTTTTTGTGGGCATGCTGTTGGTTGTTTGCGCGTTCTATTGTGTTTTTTGGCTGCAAAACAAACAGACATTGGGCATGCAGGCGTGGCGCTTACAACTGGAAACCGTAGACGGCTCGCCGCTGACACTCAAACACTGCCTCATGCGCTGGTGCACAGGCGCACTTTCATTCGCCTGCGGCGGGCTTGGTTTTTTGTGGTGTTTGTTACCCACGCACGAAACATGGCACGACAAATTATCGGGCACACGAGTCGTGGTGCATGAAAAAAGGAAGTAACTGTTACAGCGTTAAATCTTTTATTTAACGCGCGACAACAAGAAAAAACCCAAGCCCCAACAAATGATTATTGGCAGCGCGATAGCAAGCCACGGCGCAAATCCGTAGACAATGCTCGTCGGGCCCAAGATGCTCTGGCTAAAGCGAAATGCCATACCCAGCATCACACCAAAAAACAAACGATAGCCCATCGTGGTTTCACGCAGCGATCCAAAAATAAAAGACACTGCTATCAATACCAAACCAATCATTGCCAGCGGCTGCAGCGCCCTTTTCCAATATGACAATTTAAAAACACGCGCGTCCTGACTCTGCTCATCCAGATAATTAATGTAGGAGTGCAGTTCACGCAAGCTCATTTCATCGGGATCGATGGCTACTACCGACAACAAATTAGGCACCAGCTCACTCTGCCAAAAATCCTCTTGTGCACCAGCGGTGACTTGATTTTCACCAAACACTGTCGTCTTGGGTTTTTCTAATTTCCAACCGTGTTGGGCAGCATCGCTAACATGTACCGCATGCGGTGCGTACTGGGCAAATTGCAGCTCCCCTTTGTTATCAAAGGCAAAACGCGCAAAACCAAAAATTTCTCCCTGCGCACTGACATAATTGAGATGGATAAACTGATTGCCTTCGCGCAGCCACAAGCCGCGCTCACTGCGTATCAGGTTATACGCCTGATCCTCTTCAATTTTTTGCGCACGAAAGGTGTTGGCATAACGATCAGATATCGGAACGATGTATTCGCGAATTAAACCAATCAACAACACAATCACCAACGCAGGCTTCGCCACCATCCACACGATGCGCAAGACCGATACGCCGCTGGCACGCATGACCGTCAACTCACTTTGACTTGCCAAAACCCCCAAGCCCAGCAAGCTGCCGATCAGCATGGCAAAGGTAGAGTTTTTCGCCACCATGCCCGGCACGCTGAACAGTACATAAATCAGAACATTAACCAAACTATAGTGTTTCGGCGCTTCTGACATTTCCTCTGCAAAAAGAGAAACCGAGAACAAACCCACCAACATGACAATAACTAGCAAGATCGCCGCTACTACATGCTTTGCGATGTATCGATTCAACTGTTTCATGTGCGCTTTCTCCACTGCAACAGTCGATCACTGAACAACAACAGCAACGCCACTGCCAAAAATAAGATATGCGCTGTCAACATCCCTGGCATCACCCCAATATCGCCCTCACCTATTTTTAGTCGAAATGTATCCAATGTCGTCATGTACGCAAAGTACAACAACATCGCCGGCAACAACTTAATGTAGCGACCTTGCCGCGGCGTGGTGCGGCTCATCGCCACCGCCAACACCGCTACTGACAATACCAACACAATCAAAGAAAAACGCCATTGCACAGTGGCAATGAGCGTCCAGCGCCAAGCAGGCGTCTCTAATGACGGACTTTTAATTTCTTTCAGCAAATACGACAGCGACAGCGCGTCCTCTTTAAGCCTGCGCACATCGTGCACATTATTGGATGGACTCATGTGTTGTGTTAATGCAGAAAAACGCAAGCGCTCTCCGCCCACTTCACCAGGCCGCAGGGAGTAGCGCACACCGTCATTTAATGTGGTGTAACGCGCATCCTGATTTTCATCGTAATGCTGCGAACCGCGGGCAGAACGGAATATCGTCCAAGCACCATCACTATGTTGCTCAACGGCAAACACATCTTCCATCGTCTTACGATCATCGCTGATGTTGCCGGTATACAACACGCCGCGCCAAGTACGCAAATCCAAAAACTTTCCTGGCTCGATCAACTCTAAATCACTGCGCTTTCTCTCGCCGTTTAAAAGTTGTTCTGCGCGCTGAAAACCTTCTGGACTCACATAGATTGCCAACCAGCCTGTGAGTGCCGCTACCGGCACTACTGCCAGACTGCTCAACACCAGCAAACGCACCACGCTGATGCCCGCAGAGTGCAGCGCCGTGATTTCATTCTCAACATACATGCGCCCGAACACCAACAAGATGCCGAGAAACAAACCCAGCGGAAGAATGCGCTGCAAAATACTGGGCGCACGATACAGCAGTAGGTATGCAATGACTTCAGCGGAAATTTTGCCGCTGGCAGCATCTGCTAAATAACCGGCAAATCGACCTGAAAGAAATATCAACAATAAAATCAATGTAACAGCGAAGGTCGTTTGCAAAATTTCTCGCGCGAAATATCGCGCCAAAATAAAGCGGGGCAGCATCACAGCAAGGATCCAATAGAAAAAGAGCGCACCAAAGCACCGCCCAACTTGAAGGCCGCGCCACTGAGGTAGACTATACCAGCACGGCTTTATGCGAGCCAAGAATCTACACTTCACCGGAGCATCCAACACTATGCTGACCGTCAGCAACCAGCCAGCCAAACCGCTTACCTGCAAAACCGACTGTTTGGTATTACCCGTCTTTAGCGGCAACACAGCATCAACGCACACCACTGGAACATTGAATACACTTGTTACTCAATTAAAGAAACGCGGCGACATCACGGGCAAAACCGGCGAAGCGCTGCTGCTACCCCATATTGAAGCCGTTGCTGCCGAGCGCGTACTGCTGGTGGGTGCGGGGGAAGGCAAACCACTCACGCGCTCACAATTCCTCGCCTTACTCAACCAAATTGCTGATTACTTGCAGAAAACAAAAGCCAAAGACGCTGTTTTGCTGTTGGATGAAATCGGTGTCGAGGATCGTGATGCTATTTGGTGTGCCGAGCTGGCCGCACAGCAGCTGAGCAACAGCACCTACCACTTCAACAGTCTGAAAAAAGACAAAAAACCGACCGCCCTGAAAAAGCTGATCTGGCACAACAGACCGCAACAAAAAGTGGTGAATCAAGCTCTAGACACTGGCGCCGCTATTGCCTCCGGCATGGCATTGGCGCGCGAGTTGGGCAACCTCCCCGGCAATGTCTGCACGCCTACCTACTTAGCCAACCAAGCGCAAAAATTAGCCAAACAGCAGAAAAACCTTTCGGTCAGCGTGCTAGATGAGAAGCAGATGCGCGCATTGAAAATGGGCTCCCTGTTGTCCGTGTCTGCCGGCAGCGATCAACCTGCCAAATTGGTGGTCATGGAATATCGCGGCGGCAAAAAAAATGCGCAGCCAGTTGTGCTGGTGGGCAAGGGCATCACCTTTGATACCGGCGGCATCAGCTTGAAGCCCGGCGCAGGTATGGAGGAAATGAAATTTGATATGTGCGGCGCGGCGAGTGTGCTCGGCACTATGCAGGCGATCAGCGCGCTGCAGCTACCCCTCAATGTGATTGGCGTTTTAGCCTGCGCAGAAAATATGCCCAGCGGTTGCGCCACCAAACCCGGCGATATCGTCACCAGCATGAGCGGTAAAACCATTGAAGTCATCAATACCGACGCAGAGGGCAGATTGGTGTTGTGCGATGCGCTGACCTATGTTGAGCGCTTCAAACCTGCCGCTGTTATTGATATCGCCACGCTCACCGGCGCCTGTGTCATTGCCCTTGGCAATCACGCTAGCGGCCTCTACAGCAATGACGAAAAATTGGGCGAGCAATTATTTGCCGCTGGCATGCATGCCGAAGACAAAGCGTGGCGCATGCCCCTGTGGGAAGAATATCAACAGCAACTGAAAAGCCCGTATGCCGATGTAGCCAATGTCGGGGGGCGCAATGCGGGCTCAGTGACTGCAGCCTGTTTTCTGGCGCGCTTTGCAGAAAATTATGCATGGGCGCATTTGGATATTGCCGGCACCGCTTGGAATAGCGCAGGCGCCCAGAAAGGAGCAACCGGGAGACCGGTTCCTCTGTTGGTGCGTTTTTTAATCGACTACAACAAAAATCAAAAAGCTTAAAAATGACGCGTATTGATTTTTATCTATTGCCACAACGCGACGAACAGTCGCGTCAGTTATTTGCTTGCCGTTTAGCTGACAAAGCATGGCAATTAGGCAATCGCATCCTAGTGCAAACTACTAGCAATGAAACAGGCAGTGAACTCAACGCGCTACTATGGTCGTTCAAAACCGATAGTTTTCTACCACACGCCATCCTTCCTGCCAGCCAACACACACCTGTGCATATTGGCTGGCAGGAAGAATCGTCGCCGCATCACGACCTTCTAATCAATTTATGCGACGACATCCAACCTTTTTTTAGCCGTTTTGCGCGCGTGGCCGAGATAGTCACGCAAGATGAAATACAGTTGGATCTCAGTCGCAAACGCTTTCGCTTTTACCAAGAGCGCGGCTATGACATCAAAATCAATGACATGAAGAAAAACGCATGAGCATCGATAATAAGAAAACACCTCTACAACCTGCGACCAACTCCAAAAGCCGCAACGACTTGCTCGACGAACTGGAATCTATTCGCAGCCTATTGGATGGCGATACACATATATCCACACACAACGAAGAACATAACGCCGCAGTGGGTCATATTCCGGTACTCCTTCCAGACGACAGTATTCCCACGCTTGGGTCAGAGCACCGCCATCACAATAATCCATTGCGGCGCGCCAAAAAAAACAAGCATCACAGCGATAACAATCTTCCCGCCACCACACACACTCTGCTATCCACCACGCGCAGCCGAGAAAAACTAGTGGATGATGTCGTACGCAGCGCCATGCCTCGTTTAGAAGCTATCCTGCGTGAACTGGTGCAGGAAGCGTTGCTACAAGATAAATTGCGCGGCGGCAAACGCTAATTTTTTTAGTGTGTTAATTCTGCCAACAGCGCAGAGCGCACAGCTTCTGCCACCAGTGCATTGCCCTGCTCGTTCGCATGCCCGTCATGAAACAGTAAATCCCCACAGGAAGCAGGACCGCTTGCACAGCGCGCAGCAAACAACGGCGCAATATCAATGAGTGGATAATTTTGTTGCAACGCCACTTCACCAATACGCTTATTGGCCCCAGGGTAGAAACCCCAATTCGACGGATAGGTCATCAAATAAACTGTTTTGCCACGGTTTTTTATCATCTCAACCATAGACTGCAGATTTTTTGCTAATTCATCGCGATGGCGTGATGGATCACCCGATAAAACACCAAGAAAAAACTCAGTGCCATCTTTCGTTTTCACCAAGTGAGTATCGCGCTTATTTAAGTCCAACTGCGTAATATCGCGCGGCGAACCAAAAGTCATATCTTGTTGTGTAATAGAACTGCGCGACCAAATCAAATACAACCGATACAAACGACTGTGATTTTTCAACCAGCTCCAAGCAACGGCGGTTTCAGATAGCTGCGCTGCTGAAGACAATGTTTCTACTGGCGTCGCAAAAATCCTGTTGAAGCCCACCATAATAGAGCACAATGTCGGGCGACAATTTATCCAGCAGCACCGGCAAATTATCGAGCACACGAAAAGAATTGGTTGCCGGAAAACCTAAATTTAATACTTCGATAGGCGATTGCGGATGCGCGCTATTCCAAGATTGTTCTAATTGTGCCGGCCACGCTTCTTCTGCTTTTAAATACAAACCGTAAGTATTGGAGTCTCCCAATGCCAATACGCGTGTGGTCCAGCTCCTCGCCACTGTTCCGGCACCAAACGCGACTGCCCATGCACCCACACCGCGCCCAGTTGCAGCGCCAGCTCACAAACTAGAAACACAGCCAATAGCGTCAGCGGCACATACCACAAACATCGCAATCGACAACGCACTCCAATACTCCTTAAATAAGCCTTGGCTAAACCCTAGCCAACCTACGACATTTATCTGATAATTGACCGTTCACCCTCACGGATAGACAGGCCCACCAATGAAGCAGTTAAGCGTACTCGATTCCGCCTTTATCAATCTCCGAACACCCTAGCACGCCGCAGCACATCGGCGGGCTTAGTCCTCGATCAATCCACCGCGCCCGATGGCACGGTGCGCTTCAAAGAAGTGATCGCCAGCTTTGAACGCAAGCTGAAAAAGCTGCCCATTTTTCGCACACGCCTTGTGCAAGTGCCCGGTGGCTACGACCGTCCGTATTGGATCAAAGACGACAACTTCGACATGGAGTTCCACACCTGCGCCATATCGCCCCTGCCCAAGCCCCGGCGGCTGGCGTCAGCTGTATCAGGTGCGCGTCTGCACGCTCGCCCTATCGATATGTCGCGTCCGTTGTGGGAAGGGCGTACATCATTGAAAACAGACAACATTCCACATCTGCCCAAAAACTGCTTTGCGGTGTACACCAAAATGCACCACTCACTCGTGGATGGCGCGGGCGGCTCCTCCTTCATGGCGGCACTTGCGACCTTGAGCCCATCCTTCCGGCGTGGAGGAAGATGAAGCGCCCAGCACTTGGCAGAGGTTCCCCTTCAGCCATCAATATGCTGTCACGCGGTGCCTTCAATACCGCCCGCAACAGCATTGACCTCGTGAAAGGTCTATACAAAACCGGCTTTGCGATCGGCAAAAATTTACTTGATGTGCGGCGCGGCAATATTCCAATGCCAGAAATTCGCGCACCCAAAACGCGCTTCAATAATCCCGTAGGGCCTTACCGCGTCTTTGAAGCGGCATTGTTTGATTTGGAAGACTTCAAAGCGATAAAAAATGCCACCGATGTCAAAGTGAACGATGTGGCGCTGGCGGTTGTATCGGGCGGCATCCGTCGCTACCTGCAACATCACAATGAGCTGCCACAAGACGCGCTCTGCGTCACCATGCCAGTGGATATGCGCAGCCGTCGCGGTGAAACCGACGAGCACAATCAAATCGGTTCGATTTTTGCCAATATCCATTCCGATATTGAAGACCCAGTAGAACGCTTGCACGCCATCCACAAAAGCACCTGTGAAGCTAAAGAGTTCGGCGAACAAACACCGTTGGTAGATGCGTTGAAATTGGCGGGCGTTTTCTCGCCGCGCCTCACCAAAAGCTTGGTGCATCTCTACATCGACAACCAATTGACCGGCAATTTGCCGATTAACTTCTGTTCTGTGGTTTCCAATGTGCCAGGACCTCCGTTTCCGCTGTACTGCTGCGGTGCAAAACTGGTGCAGTACCACGGCGTCGGTCTGCTGACCCCCGGTGTCGGTCTTTTCCATTTGGTGATGAGCTATTACGGCACTGTGACCATCAGCATTCTTGGCGACCGCGAGAGCATGCCGGATCCCAGCTTCTACCGTGAGTGCTTAGAAAAATCCTTGGCGGAATTGAAAGCCGCTGCACTCAAAAAAGGCAAGCTGATCAAGCACAAGACCAAGGCAGAAATTACTGCCGCACGCAAAAACAAAGAAGCTGCGCAACAGGCCAAAGCAGAAGAGTCTGCTGAGGAAAAAACCGCATCGACTTAATGTGTTTTGCCGTACAAGGCTGCCAATTGGCAGCCTTTTTTATAAGTAATTGCCACTTCGCATAAACAAAGACACCCCTTTAAAATGCGCCACCCATAGGTAGCAGTTTCTAAAGTTTGACGGCATAAAGCCGTGCATATCGCCTTTTTTCTACATTGCCCGAGGTAACCTGTTCGTGGATTACAAAGCCTTTCGTCAGGAAATCAGAACATGGCTGGATGCCAACTGCCCCGCCTCTTTGCGTACACCTGCCAAGCAAGAAGAACAAGTGTGGGGAGCACGCAACATTCATTTCCCCACACCAGATGCCAAGCTCTGGTTTGATCGCTGCGTTGAGAAAGGCTACTGCGTACCCGATTGGCCAACGCAATACGGCGGCGCCGGTTTTGATGCCGAGCAGACGCGCATTTTCAAATCTGAAATGCGCAAGTTGGGCTGTCGCGCACCGCAAGTGAACCTCGGCATCTGGATGGCCGGCCCTGCTATTTTGGAATTCGGCACGGAAGAACAAAAACTGGAACATTTACCCAAAATTGCGCGCGGTGAAATTCGCTGGTGCCAAGGCTATTCCGAACCTGGCGCAGGCTCGGATCTCGCCGGTTTACAAACACGCGCCGTTGAAGACGGCGATGATTTTATTATCAACGGATCAAAAATTTGGACTTCATACGCCGATGAATCCGATTGGATTTATTGTTTGGTGCGCACCGATCCCGACGCGCCAAAACGCGACGGCATAACATTCTTATTGTTTGACATGGCCACGGCTGGCGTTGAAGCCAAACCCATTGAACTGATCACCGGCGATCGCCATTTCTGTCAAACCTTTTTCGACAATGTGCGCGTACCTAAGAAAAATGTACTCGGCGAAATCAACAAGGGTTGGACCGTTGCTAAACGCGTGCTCGAATTTGAACGCAACATGATGTCAGATCTCGGCGGCGAAACCGGCAGCGGCATTGAACCGCGCGAAGCGGCACTGAATTACATCGGCCAAAATGCTCGCCATGAAATTGATGACCCAATTGTGCGCGACACCATTGCCCGCCATGAAATTCAAAAACGCGCTTTCGATGTTACACAGCAGCGCATGATCGACGAATTTACCAACGGCGCTGGCAATATGAACACCGCGCTGATCTTTAAATACTGCGGCACCGAAGAAGAAAAACGCAAATTTGAATTGTTACTAAAAATCATGGGAGAGCAGGCACTCGGCTGGCGCGACACCGCGCATTTCAGCGAAAAAGAACTGAACACCACGCTGGAATGGATGGGCGCTAAAACGCATACCATCGCCGGTGGCACTACTGAAATTCAGCTCAACATCATTGCCAAACGCGCACTGGGCTTGCCCGGCGTGTTGAGCTGATTGCATCTGAGGAAATCACACCATGTCTCTCGCTTTTAATGAAGAACAACGCGCGCTGAAAGATAGCGTGCGCAATTTTGCCAAAGACCAATCCCCGATCGAAGCGTTCCGCGCGCTGCGTAGCCAAACGGATGGCGCAGGCTTCGATAACACCGTTTGGCAAGCCATGATCGAACTGGGCTTGTCGGGTGCATTATTCCCAGAAGCCTACGGCGGTTTTGAATTTGGCAGCACCGGCTTGGCTGGCTGCATGGAAGAACTCGGACGCAACTTGGTCGCATCTCCTCTGTTGGCCTCTGTATTATCAGGCTCTGCCATTCTTCACGCCGGCAGCGAAGAGCAAAAACAAACGCTGCTGCCGCAAATTATCAGCGGTGAAAAATTGGTGGCTCTCGCTTGCGATGAAGGCCATCACCATCAGCCAAAAAATATCGCTGCTTCTGCCGTACGCGAAGGCCACACTTTTATTCTCAATGGCAGCAAAACACGCGTTATCAATGGTGTGTCTGCTGATCTATTTGTGGTAGCAGCACGCACCAGCGGCAATGCCGGCGACACACAGGGCATTAGCCTTTTTCTGGTGGACGCCAACACCAGCGGCCTGCAGCGTGACGCTGCTACGCTGGTCGATTCACAGCGTTATGCACGGCTGACACTGGATAATGTCTGTATTCCTGATTCACATTTAATTGGCGAAGTGAACAATGGCTTCTCAGCACTGGATAAAGCGCTGGACTACGGCCGCATCTATCTCGCCGCAGAAATGTTTGGCGGCATGCAAGAAATTTTTGAGCGCACCGTACAATATTTGAAAGAGCGCAAACAATTCGGCACCTTGATCGGCACCTTCCAAGCACTGCAACACCGCGCTGCGCACATGTTTACCGAAATTGAAATGTGCAAATCTATTTTAATGCTCGCGCTCGACGCACTGGAAAAAAATGCTGACAACGCACCGCAGCTGATCAGCGGCGCTAAAGCCAAACTCAGCGACACTTACGAGCTGATCAGCAACGAGGCCACACAAATGCACGGCGGTATCGGCGTGACGGACGAACTGGATATCGGCCTGTTCCTCAAGCGCGCGCGCGTTTCTGCTGAACTCTTGGGCAGCGCGCGTTTTCATTATGATCGCTATGCCACGCTGGAAGGTTTTTGAAGCAGTCCGTTCGCCCCTTCGCTATTCGCGCCCTGCTAATTGTTGTTATCGCAGCATTAGCAGGGTTGCTCTGTTTATACGGTTATCTGTCTCTGCAATGGCCAATGTTGCGCGAAGCCCACGCGCTGCACTACATCACCTATCTCATTAACGAACACAATTTTGCGCCCTACCGCGATGTGCTAGAAACCAGTTGGTTTGGCACTTTTATATTTCATAGCGCCATCGGCAAACTGTTTGGGTACAGTGCTAGCGGGTTCCGCTACGCCGACTTGTTTTATCTGACAGCATTGTTGCTAATCACAGGACGCATACTGAACCGCTTTGACAGCTGGCTTGCATGGCTGGGTGCACTCAGCGCTGGATTGATGTACTTGCACTACGGCGCAGCCAACACGCTACAACGAGACTATGTACTGCTGCTGCCAATAGCCTTGTCGATTTTGATTGCTCTGCAAATCCAATGGAGTGTTTATCGTAGAGCGGTTCTGATTGGCGCCTGTTTTGGCGCCGCTGCCACCATTAAACCTCATGCTGTGATTGGTCTACCTGTCGTCCTCGCTCTCCTGTATTCGCAAGCAGGAAGCGGGAAATCTATCTGGCGCATGATTGCCTGCTGTGGCGCGGGCGGCACAGCCATATTTGGCGCAGGCCTACTTTGGCTATGGTGGCGCGGCGGCTTGGCGGCGTTCATCGACATGACACTGCACTATCTACCGCTCTACCAATCTTTCAACGGCGCACACCAAATTACGACGCCCGCTGAACGCTGGCAGAACACATTGCATTGGTGGCGATACTTCCTATGGATCTGGCCTTACGCAATCGCCGTTGGTCTTTTGCACGGCTGGCGCAACAGCGAGCACTCATCTCAGCAACGCACATTGATGCTCGCCCTCGTTGGCTTGGCCATCAGCTACAACTTGTACCCGCTGATTGCAGGAAAGTTTTGGGACTACCACTGGATTCCCTACTCCTACTTCTGCGTACTAAGCACTTCTCTTTTGCTGATACCTGTGCACAAACAGGGTTGGCGCAACCAGCTGCTACCGACAGCACTGCTGGGTTATTTCTTTTATGTATTAGGCAGCCAATATTTGCCGTGGGCTGGCTATCGCGACCAACTACAGCGCTTTCCTAACATCGCGATTAACCAAGCATTCGATCACCAAGTCGCGGCGTTTATCAAACAACATCTCCAGCCTGGTGAAAGAGTGCAAGTCATTGAGCAGGGCGGCCCCGCAACAAACTATTTGCTTCAAGCTGAAGCCACTTTAGCAACACCCTATCTCGGCAGCTTCATGTTTCTGCATCACACAGAACAAGCGTATGTACAGCGCGCACAACAAGATTTTCTGCAGCGCCTGCAAACGGCGCCGCCCGCCCTATTTCTTGTTATGAGTGATTACACGAAACCATCCGGCCCAAACACAATCAAAGAAGTGCCTGGGATTAAACAGTTTTTAGAAGATCATTACGAAAAAATCTGGGAGACGCAGGGCTTTACTTTCTGGCAATACAAGAAAACACATCTCAACACAGGATCTCAGCCAGCGCCGACAGCAGCGCCTGATTCTGCGATTCCGAACCTACCGTGATGCGCAAATAGTCACCTGTGCGCGCACCTTTGAAATGACGCACCAGCACCGCGCGCTCGCGCAAGGCTTGCGCCAGTTTTTCGCCGCTCCATTGTGCATGGCGCGCAAAAATAAAATTAGCTGCTGACGGCAACACCGCAAAGTCCAACGCCTGCAAAGCAGCCACAACTTGCTCGCGGCTGCTGATCACTTGTTGCGTAGTGTTCTCAAAGTATTCACGATCATCGAACGCCGCCGCCGCGCCGGCAATCGCAATGCGGCTCAGCGGATATGAATTAAAACTGTTTTTAATGCGCTCCAATCCCGCAATTAAATCAGCGTGACCCACCGCCAAACCCACGCGCAAGCCTGCCAAGGAGCGCGACTTCGACAGCGTCTGCGTTACCAACAAATTGGGGTATTGCTTGACCAGTGAGATAGCACTTTCACCGCCAAAATCGATATACGCTTCATCGACAATTACGACCGACTCGGTGTTGCGCTGCAGTAATTGTTCAATGGCAGCCAGTGGCAATAAAACGCTCGTTGGCGCATTGGGATTGGGGAAAATAATGCCGCCATTGGGCTGCGCATAATCATCCACCGCAATAGAAAAATCGTCGCGCAAGGGGATTTGATGAAAAACGATGTTGTACAACCCGCAGTACACCGGATAAAAACTGTATGTGATATCGGGAAATAAAACCGGTGCATCCTGTTGCAACAAGCCGTAAAAAATGTGCGCCAAAACTTCATCTGAACCATTGCCGACAAACACATTAGTTACATCGACATTGTAATAACGCGCAATCGCCTGTTTAAGTTTTGTCGAATCTGGATCGGGGTAAAGACGCAGATCATCACCCACTTCCGCTTGCATTGCCGCTACCGCTTTTGGCGATGGTCCATACGGGTTTTCATTGGTATTTAGCTTCACCAAGTTGGCAATTTTTGGCTGTTCACCCGGAACATACGGCACCAAGCTGTGAACAAAACGGCTCCAGTAGCGGCTCATACCACACTCACTTTTTTAATCGATATTCTGCAGAGTAAGCGTGCGCTGTTAGCCCTTCGCCGCGCGCCAATACCGATGCCACGCGCCCCAATGTTTCCGCGCCCTGCGCCGAGACATTGATCATGGAGGTGCGCTTTTGAAAATCGTAAACGCCTAAAGGTGATGAAAACCGCGCTGTGCCCGAAGTGGGCAATACATGATTGGGACCGGCACAGTAATCTCCCAAGGCTTCCGGCGTATGACGACCTAAAAAGATCGCGCCGGCGTGACGAATTTTTTCTGCTAGCAACTCCGGCTCGGCGACAGACAACTCCAAATGCTCTGGTGCAATAAAATTGCACAGCTCTGCTGCTGCGTCCAAATCGTTTACCTGAATAAACAGACTGCGTTTTTCCATGGCTGCACGAACAATATTTTGACGCTCCAAACTTGCCAGCAAACGCTCGCAGCTGGCTTGCACGGCATCCAGAAAATCTTTATCCGGTGAAATTAAAATAGCCTGCGCATCTTCGTCATGTTCTGCTTGCGAAAATAAATCCATCGCAATCCAGTCAGGATTGGTTTGCCCATCACAGACCACCAAAATTTCTGAAGGCCCCGCAATCATGTCAATACCCACTTGCCCAAACACTTCGCGTTTTGCTGTGGCGACATAAATATTGCCGGGGCCTACAATTTTATCGACGCGCGGTACCGTTTCTGTGCCATACGCCAAAGCAGCTATGGCTTGCGCGCCACCGATGGTGAAGACTTTATCGACGCTGGCAATGGCCGCTGCCGCCAACACCATCTCGTTCAATTCACCGCGCGGTGCAGGCACTACCATCACCACTTCGGCGACACCCGCCACTTTTGCTGGAATCGCATTCATCAACACTGACGAGGGATACGACGCTTTTCCACCTGGCACATACAAACCCACGCGATCCAACGGCGTAATGCGCTGACCCAACACCGTGCCGTCTGCTTCGGTGTACGACCACGATTCTGCCTGCTGCCGCTGATGAAACTCACGGATGCGCTGCGCTGCCGTTTCCAAAGCTGCGCGCTGTTCGGCGCTGATATTTTTTAATGCTTGTTGCAGACGATCATGACTGACACACAATTCAGCAATGGATTGCACATCACGACCATCAAATTGCCGCGTGTACTGCAATAGCGCGGTATCTTGCTCTCGCACAACAGCAGCAATAATTTCTAATACTGTGTTGCGCACACCTTTGTCTTGTTCCAGTTCCCAGCCAGACACAGCCTGCCAAACAGAACGAAATTTTTCTAAGCTAGCATAAACGACGCGCTGAATATTCACGCAGCACCTTTTGCGGCAACCGCAGCCGCCACAGCATCGATAATCGACTGTATAGAGGCGTGTTTTGTTTTCAGTGCGGCTTTATTCACAATTAAACGCGATGTGATATGCGCAATCGTTGCGCGCGCCTCTAAGCCATTGGCACGCAAAGTATTGCCGGTATCCACAATATCCACAATTTCATCGGCCAACCCCATCAACGGCGCCAACTCCATTGCACCGTACAGTTTGACCACATCCACTTGCTGCCCTTGCTCAGCATAATAGCGGCGCGCGATGTTGATAAATTTTGTCGCCACACGAATGCGCCCTTCCCTCAACGGCGCACCGACAACACCGGCGGTCATCAAACGACAGCGAGCAATTCCCAAATCTAACGGTTCATAAAAACCTTCGCCGCCATGTTCAAGAATGACATCTTTGCCAGACACTCCAATATCTGCAATACCAAACTGCACATAAGTTGGCACATCAGAACCGCGCAGCACGACCAACTGCACGCCATCGTGCGTTGTAGCAAAAATTAATTTACGCGAAGCCTGTAAGTCCTCCAAAGGCTCGATGCCCGCTTGCGCCAACAGCGGCAGTGTTTCTTGCAACAATCTTCCTTTGGTTAAGGCGATAGTAATTTTTTGTGACATGGAATCAATCCGGCACACGGCGAATATTGGCGCCGAGCTGCATCATTTTTTCTTCAATACATTCATAACCGCGGTCAATGTGGTAAATGCGATCAATCACGGTTTGACCATCTGCTACCAAACCTGCAATCACCAAACTGGCTGAAGCGCGCAAATCGGTTGCCATCACAGGCGCACCTTTGAGACGCTCAACGCCAGTTACCACCGCGTGATTGCCATCAATGGCAATTTTTGCGCCCATGCGATTCATTTCATGTGCTTGAATCAAACGGTTTTCAAAAATTGTTTCAGTCACCGTACCCACACCTTCCGCCACCGCATTCATCGCAGTAATTTGCGCCTGCATATCGGTAGGAAATGCAGGATAGGGCGCCGTACGCACACTCACAGCCTTGGGGCGCTTACCTCTCATATCCAGCGTAATGGTATTTTTTTCAACGGTGATTTCTGCGCCCGCCTCACGCAATTTCGCCAACACCGCCTCTAGCGAATCCGCCTGTGTATTTTTCAATTTAACGCGACCTGCAGTTGCCGCCGCTGCGACCAAATAAGTGCCGGTTTCAATGCGGTCCGCCATCACATCGTAGGAACAACCGTGCAACTTCTCCACGCCGTTGATCACGATGGTATCGGTGCCGTGACCGCTAATATCCGCACCCATCGCAATCAAACAATTAGCGAGATCGACAATTTCTGGCTCCAACGCAGCGTTTTGAATCACGGTCTGCCCTTCAGCTAATACCGCAGCCATCAGAATATTTTCCGTGCCACCAACGGTGACAGTTTCCAGAAAAATTTTCGCGCCTTTCAAACGGCCATTACAGGACGCATTGATGTAACCGCCGTCCACTTCGATAGTCGCCCCTAAAGCTTCCATGCCGCGCAGATGCAAATCCACCGGGCGCGATCCGATGGCACAGCCGCCCGGAAAAGATACTTGCGCACGCCCAAAACGCCCCAACATCGGCCCCAGTACCAAAATAGATGCACGCATGGTTTTTACCAATTCGTACGGCGCAGTAAATGCTTGCACTTGACTGGCATCCACTTCCACACGCATTTTTTCGTCCACCACTACATTCACACCCATGCAACCGAGCAGTTCAATCATGGTGGTAATGTCATGTAAATGCGGCAGATTGCCCAGCACCACCGGCTCTTCGCACAACAAAGTCGCCGCCAAAATCGGCAGTGCAGAGTTTTTTGAACCGGAAATGTAAATTTCGCCAGACAACGGTTTGCCGCCGGTGATAATCAATTTGTCCATCAGAAAACCTTAAACAAGAAAAATATATAGTGCGGAAGTTAACGCGCTTGCCACTCAGCTGGCGTCAAAGTTTGCATCATCACTGCATGAATGGTGCCGTCGGCAATTTTTTCATTCAATGCCGCATAAACCATTTGTTGTTTTTTTACAGGGCGCTGCCCTTCAAACTGCGCGCTAACCACGGTGATTTCGAAATGGCGACCATCGCCTCCCACTAGCACTTGTTCGGCTGATAACGCATCTGTTAACACTTGCTCAATCCACTGATCGATATGGATGCTCATACTACAAAACTCTCTTTTCACCATGACTTTTTAGTGCCGGCACTATACCATTTGCGCACACAACGCGGCACGACAGACCGCATCAAGCGCGCCAACGGATTCACGCTCTGCACACGATGAACACTCAACACAACTCACAGGATTTTCTCGCCTCTGGCCTGCGCACCGTGCGCGTGGAAGCTGCCGCAGTTGAGCGATTGCAGCGCGCTATCAACGCGGATTTTGCACGCGCCTGCGAACTGCTCCTGCTCTGTGAAGGGCGCATTATCGTGACCGGCATGGGCAAATCTGGACACATCGGCCGCAAAATCGCCGCCACGCTAGCCAGCACCGGCAGCCCAGCTTTCTTTGTGCATCCTGGCGAAGCCAGCCACGGCGATATGGGCATGATCACCAAGCGCGATGTTGTCATTGCGCTCTCTAACTCCGGCTCTACCGCCGAGGTGGTGACCCTGTTGCCGCTGATCAAGCGTATGGGCGTGCCGCTAATCAGCATGACCGGGAACGCGCAATCCGTCTTGGCGCAAGCCTCCGATGTGCACTTGGATGCCAGCGTGGAATCGGAGGCCTGTCCGCTCGACCTAGCTCCCACCGCCAGCACCACGGTGGCATTGGTGATGGGCGACGCTCTCGCCATCGCCCTGCTGGAAGCGCGCGGCTTTACCGCTGAGGATTTTGCTTTTTCTCACCCGGGTGGCGCGCTGGGCCGCAAGCTGCTGCTGAAGGTGGAAGACATTATGCACAGCGGCGAGCGCATCCCCGCTGTGCCTCCCAGCACAGTCCTAGCTGAAGCGCTGCTGGTGATGAATGCCAAGGGTTTAGGGCTAACGACAGTATGCGACCACCAAGGCCGCCTGCTCGGCATATTCACCGATGGCGACTTGCGCCGCGCCCTGCAGGGCAATACCACAGATCTACTGCATACCAGTATTGAAAGTGTGATGACACGCCATGGCAAAACAGTTAGTAAGCACATGCTCGCTGCAGAAGCTGTAGCCATCATGGAGCAAAAAAACATTACTGCTCTTGTGGTAGTAGACGCCCATCAGCGCGTCGAGGGCATTGTGCACCTGCACGACATCCTCAAGGCAGGCGTGGCCTGATGACGACGACAGAAGCCCAACAGCGCGCCCAAGCGATTCGACTGCTGTTGCTGGATGTAGACGGCGTGCTGTCAGACGGCGGCATTGTCTACGATAGCGATGGACGCGAGTCAAAGCGCTTTCACATCCATGACGGCTTGGGCATCAAGCTGCTGCAACAGCACAATATTCAAGTCGGCATCATCACCGGTCGCGTTAGCCCGATGGTAGAGCGCCGCGCCCGCGAGCTTGGTATTGAGCTGCTGATCCAAGGCCGCGAAGACAAAGCGGCAGCAATGCACGAAGCTATCCAACAACTGCCTGTCACACCCGATGCCGTGGCCTACATGGGCGACGATCTGCCTGATCTAGCTGCGATTTTGCAAGCAGGATTGGGCATCGCACCCGCCAATGCCGTCAGCATAGTGCGTCAGCATGCCAACCTTGTGACTGCAGCAACGGGCGGGCACGGCGCCGTCAGGGAAGCCGCAGAATTCATTCTCGCCGCGCAAGGGCAGCTAGATGCCATACACGCGCGCTACAGCCAACACTGACGCCTATGACTAAGCTTTCGCAAATCCAAGCAACCCTTCTCACTGGCACGATGCGTCATGTGATTGTTGCAGCCGTACTGATTTTGCTCGCCGTCATTGGCTTGAGTTGGAACGACAGCGACAAAGTGTTAACAAAAAAATCAGCCGACGCGACATCGACAAGTTCAGAACCATCACCCACCACAGTCATCGACAATGCACAACTGGATTCTTTCGACGAAACCGGCCGCAAAGTGCGCCAACTGAATGGCAAGCGCATCTCCTATTTCGATGCGGACAAACGCAGCTTAATCGAAACTCCACACCTGTATGTGCTTCGCCTTAGCGATGACAAAAAAAGTGAAACGCCGTGGGAAGTAACCGCTGACAGGGCAATAGCCTATCAAGCCAGCAACATCATTGATTTGTACGGCAATGCTACCTTGTTCAGCAATACCGCACCCAACGGGCCGATGCGCATTGTCAGCGAATACTTACATGTCAACACCGAGCGCGAACTCGCCCACACAGACAAAGCTGTTAACATACATATCCGCAACAGCGTATCGCAGGCAATTGGCATGCGCGCTGATTTAGCTCGCGACTATTTGCAACTGCCTTCGCGCGTCAAGGAGATTCATGAAGCACCTCGCTAGCCTCACTGTTCTTGGATTGGCACTTGTCTGCAACAGCGTTGTTGCATTGCCTAATGACCGCAGTAAGCCGATAGAAATTCAGGCCGACAGTGCAGAGCGCGATGCAAAAACCGGCATCACCACTTACACCGGCAATGTAGATGTGCAACAAGGCAGTATTCACATTGTCGCCAGTAAAGTCGTGCTCAATAGTGCAAACGATAAATTAACAAAAATCCATGCCATTGGCAGCCCAGCTACTTACCACCAACAGTTGACCGGCCCCAACGATGTTGTCGACGCACAAGCGCTCAATATTTATTTTGATGTCGCCAAAAATGTAATCACCCTGCAAGACAGTGCGAGCCTCAAACAAAATAGCGGCAGCATCAAAGGCGACCGCATCGAATACGACACAAAAGCCGAGCGCGTCAAAGCACAATCATCGCGTGCAGGCGGCAATGACAACAGCCGTCGTGTCACTGTCATCATTCCACCATCGACCAGCGATGAAGCCTCTTCTAACAGTAAAACCAAAAACAAATCTGAGTAATGAACTGTGGCAACTAGCAACACGCTCCGAGCACTTAATCTCGGAAAATCCTACAAAAAACGCGCCGTGGTAAATGATGTATCACTGCAAGTTTCCAGCGGTGAAATCGTTGGGCTACTCGGCCCCAACGGCGCGGGCAAAACAACTTGCTTCTACATGATGGTGGGATTGATCCCAGCCGACAAAGGTGAAATTTTTCTGGATGAGGAAAACATCACCCACCTGTCCGTACACAATCGCGCACGCCGTGGCCTAGGTTATCTCCCACAGGAAGCGTCCGTATTTCGCAAGCTCAGTGTGCGCAACAATATTTTGGCAATACTTGAAACACGCAAAGACCTAACTTCATCACAACGCCTCGCAAAGGCCGATGAATTACTAAGTGAATTACACATTACCCACATTGCCGATTCACTGGGCATGAGTTTATCTGGCGGCGAAAGACGCCGCGTTGAAATTGCGCGCGCACTCGCCAGTGAGCCGCGCTTTATTTTGTTGGATGAACCGTTTGCAGGCGTAGACCCTATTTCTGTTGCCGATATCAAACACATCGTGCATCACCTGCAATCAAAAAATATTGGCGTGCTGATCACCGATCACAATGTGCGAGAAACACTGTCCATTTGCCAGCGCGCTTACATCGTTGGCGAAGGGCAAATCATTGCCGAAGGCACCGCCCATGAAGTGCTCAACAACGCGCGCGTACGAGATGTGTACTTAGGGCAAGACTTCTCTCTCTAACACCGCTGATTTCGACAGCTTACTTTTTTATTTTTTATTACGACGCACACAAAAAAGCCCAGCATTGCTGGGCTTTTTTGTTGTTCACTGAACAACACTATCAAGAAGCACTGGATTGCAGCGCCTCTGTCAATGCTGCTTCAACATCTTCAGCCGACACACCCATATCTTCTTGCAGGCGTTTTCTGCGGCGCTCGCTGTGGTATGCCAAACCGGTACCCGCAGGGATCAAGCGACCCACCACAACATTTTCTTTCAGGCCGCGCAACGGATCGTATTTACCTGTCACCGCTGCTTCTGTCAGTACGCGCGTGGTTTCTTGGAACGAAGCCGCCGACACAAACGAATCGGTCGCCAGAGACGCTTTGGTAATACCCAGCAAAGTACGCTCGAAACGCGCAGGGAATTTACCGGCCGCTTCTAGCTGCTCGTTGATTTCCTGAATATTACTGAACTCTGCCTGCTCACCTTTAACATAAGAGGAGTCACCCATTTCTTGGATTTCTACCTTACGCAACATCTGACGAACAATGACTTCGATGTGTTTGTCGTTGATTTTTACGCCTTGGAGGCGATAAACCTCTTGCACCTCGTTAACGACATAACGCGCCAACTCTTCAATGCCTTTCAGGCGCAAAATATCGTGCGGATTTGGTGGGCCTTCGGCAACCACTTCACCACGCTCTACCGATTCACCTTCAAACACTGACAACTGGCGCTGCTTAGGAATCAGCAATTCCCAGTTTGTGCTGCCATCAGCCAAGACTTGTCCGTCGGTTGGCGTAATAACCAAGCGGCGCTTGCCTTTGGTTTCTTTACCGAAGCTGACAATACCAGACACTTCCGCGAGGATTGCTGGCTCTTTGGGTTTACGCGCTTCGAACAAATCGGCAACGCGTGGCAGACCACCGGTGATGTCTCGCGTTTTTTGACCTTCTTGTGGAATACGCGCCACCACTTCACCGATGCCAGCCATGCCGCCATCAGTCAAAGCCACGATCGCATTGGAAGGCAACATGTAGTGTGCGGGTACCGTAGTATTTGGCAGGCACACTTCTTTGCCCTTGGCATCCACCAGCGTGACTGCAGGCTTCAAATCTTTACCTGCCGCAGGACGCTCGTTCGGGTCGATAACCTGAATGTTGGACAAGCCGGTCAATTCGTCCGTCTGACGGCGAATGCTGAGGTTGTCTTCCATATCCGAGAAGCGCACTTTACCTGCCACTTCCGAGATGATTGGATGCGTGTGCGGTTCCCATTTGGCAACCACAGCACCCGCTTCAACGGTGGCACCATCCTTCACAGAAATGACCGCACCGTAAGGCAGTTTGTAACGCTCGCGCTCACGGCCGTTTTCATCGGCCACGGCCAACTGACCAGAACGCGATACTGCAACCAATTCGCCTGTCGCACGCTCTACCACTTTGATGTTATGCAGACGCACAACACCACCTTTCTTCACTTGCACGCTATCGACAGCAGACGCTCGCGATGCTGCACCACCGATGTGGAAGGTACGCATCGTCAACTGCGTGCCCGGCTCACCGATGGACTGCGCCGCCATAACGCCGGCTGCTTCCCCGACATTTACCAAGTGCCCACGCGCGAGGTCGCGACCGTAGCAAGTTGAGCAAATACCAAAGCGCGTTTTACAAGTGATCGGCGAACGCACCAACACTTCGTCGATACCCATGCGCTCGATTTCGATAACCATTTTTTCGTCGATCATCGTACCGGCAGCAATTGCCGTTTCTTTTTTGCCCGGCACCAACACATCAACTGCGGCCACGCGACCCAAGATGCGGTCACCGAGTGATTCGATGATGTCGCCGCCTTCGATAACCGGCGTCATGGTCAAACCTTCATCAGTGCCACAATCCACCTCCGTGACAACCAAATCTTGCGCCACATCCACCAAACGGCGCGTGAGGTAACCGGAGTTCGCCGTTTTCAGTGCCGTATCCGCCAAACCTTTGCGCGCACCGTGCGTAGAAATGAAGTACTGCAATACATTCAAACCTTCACGGAAGTTCGCTGTAATCGGCGTTTCAATGATCGAGCCGTCAGGACGCGCCATCAAACCACGCATACCGGCCAACTGACGAATCTGTGCTGCAGAACCCCGCGCGCCAGAATCCGCCATGATGTAAACCGAGTTGAACGAATCTTGCTGAACCTGTTCGCCCTTGCTGTTAACGACTACTTCTTTCGACAAGTTCTTCATCATTTCATTGGCAACCTGATCGTTTGCGCGCGACCAAATATCGATGACTTTGTTGTACTTCTCGCCCTGCGTTACCAAACCGGAAGCAAATTGCTGTTCGATTTCCGTTACTTCTGCGTCAGCTTTTTTGATGATGGCTGCTTTTTCTTGCGGAATCGCAAAGTCATTCACACCAATCGATGCACCAGATTTAGTAGAAAAGTCATAACCGGTGTACATCAATTTATCGGCAAAAATAACGGTCGCTTTCAAACCCACGCTGCGATAGCACTGATTGATTACGCGCGAAATGGCTTTTTTCACCATCGGACGATTGATTAAATCAAACGCCAGACCTTCAGGCACTACATCCCACAACAATGCACGACCCGCTGTAGTATCGTGGAGTTTGACTGTTTCAGTACGCGCGCCGGTATCTTCATCGAACAACACTTCGCGAATACGCACTTTAATTTTGGCTTGCAGATCCAGTTGCTTGCCGTAGTAAGCACGGCTCACCTCTTTGATATCCGCAAATGAACGACCTTCGCCTTTTGCATTCACGCGCTCGCGCGTCATCCAGTACAAACCCAACACCACATCCTGCGAAGGCACGATGATAGGTTCGCCGTTTGCTGGCGACAAAATATTGTTGGTCGACATCATCAACGCACGCGCTTCTAACTGCGCTTCCAGCGTCAACGGCACATGCACCGCCATTTGGTCGCCGTCGAAGTCAGCGTTAAACGCTGAACACACCAGTGGGTGCAATTGAATGGCTTTACCTTCAATCAACACCGGTTCAAACGCCTGAATACCTAAACGGTGCAGCGTCGGCGCACGGTTCAACAACACCGGGTGTTCGCGAATAACTTCCGCGAGAATATCCCACACTTCTGCCGTTTCACGCTCCACCATTTTTTTGGCAGCCTTGATGGTTGTCGCCAAACCACGCAATTCTAATTTGCCAAAAATAAACGGCTTGAATAATTCCAATGCCATTTTTTTCGGCAGACCGCATTGATGCAGCTTCAGCGTTGGGCCTACTACGATTACAGAACGACCGGAATAATCAACACGCTTACCAAGCAAGTTTTGACGGAAGCGACCCTGCTTACCTTTGATCATGTCAGCCAAAGATTTCAGCGGTCGTTTGTTGCTACCGGTGATGGCGCGGCCGCGACGGCCGTTATCCAGCAGCGCATCCACTGACTCTTGCAGCATGCGCTTTTCGTTGCGCACGATAATGTCTGGCGCATTGAGATCTAATAGACGCTTCAAACGGTTGTTACGGTTGATTACGCGACGATACAAATCATTGAGATCGGAAGTGGCAAAACGACCGCCATCCAACGGCACCAATGGGCGCAAATCTGGTGGCAGCACAGGCAGTGCTTCCAACACCATCCACTCAGGCTTGTTCTTCGATGCCTGAAAACCTTCCAGCAACTTTAAGCGTTTGGATTGTTTCTTGAGTTTTGTTTCAGCAGTCGTTTGTTGAATTTCTTCACGCAAACGAATCACTTCGCTATCGATATCAATATCACGCAATAGCGCTTGGATAGCTTCCGCACCCATTTTTGCTTCAAAGTCATCACCAAATTCTTCCATGCATTGGTAATACTCTTCGTCACCCAACAGCTGACCTTTTTCCAGAGTGGTCATGCCTGGGTCGATAACAACAAAGGATTCGAAATACAACACGCGCTCGATATCACGCAGCGTCATATCCAGCAACATACCGATACGGCTAGGCAGGGATTTCAAGAACCAAATATGCGCAACCGGCGAAGCCAACTCAATGTGACCCATGCGCTCGCGGCGCACTTTAGCCAACGCCACTTCCACGCCGCATTTTTCGCAAATCACGCCGCGATGTTTTAAGCGCTTGTACTTGCCGCAAAGACATTCGTAATCCTTGATCGGACCAAAAATCTTGGCGCAAAACAAACCGTCCCGCTCAGGCTTGAAAGTGCGGTAGTTAATGGTTTCTGGTTTTTTTACTTCACCAAACGACCATGAACGAATCATTTCGGGTGAAGCAAGGCCGATGCGGATGCTATCAAACTCAACCGCATGCTCTTGCGAGGATTTCAACAAACTCATCAAATCTTTCATGTCCTAATCCTCCGCTCTCAGTTGTCTGACTCAAGCTCGATATCAATACCGAGTGAGCGAATTTCTTTTACCAACACATTGAATGATTCTGGCATGCCAGGCTCCATGCGGTAGTCACCATCCACAATGTTTTTGTACATTTTGGTACGACCGGCAACATCATCCGATTTCACTGTCAGCATTTCTTGCAAGGTGTAAGCTGCACCGTATGCTTCCAGCGCCCATACTTCCATCTCACCAAAACGCTGACCACCGAACTGCGCTTTACCACCCAGCGGCTGCTGTGTAACCAACGAGTAAGAACCGGTAGAACGCGCGTGCATTTTGTCGTCAACCAAGTGGTTGAGTTTCAACATGTACATATAGCCAACCGTAACAGGGCGCTCAAAGGCATCGCCTGTACGACCATCGTACAAAGTCATCTGTCCAGACTCTGGCATATCGGCCAATTTCAACAGTGCTTTAATTTCTGACTCTTGCGCACCGTTGAACACCGGCGTTGCCATCGGCACACCCGCACGCAAATTACCCGCCAAAGTCAGCACTTCCACATCGCTTAACGAGGCGATGTTTTCGGAACGACCTTCGCCTGATGAATAAATGCTGTCGAGGAACTTACGCACTTCTGCCGTTTTGCGTTGCTCTTTCAACATGGCATCGATTTTTTCACCGAGACCTTTTGCTGCAAGACCCAAATGCGTTTCCAAAATCTGGCCGACATTCATACGCGACGGTACGCCCAACGGATTCAACACCACATCCACGGGTTCGCCGTTTTGGTCGTATGGCATATCTTCAACCGGCATGATGACCGACACCACTCCTTTGTTGCCGTGACGGCCGGCCATTTTGTCTCCGGGCTGCACGCGGCGTTTTACCGCCAAATAAACTTTAACTACTTTCAGCACGCCAGGGGCGAGGTTATCGCCGCCCTGAATTTTTCTGCGCTTGTCTTCAAACATGTCTTCGTGCAATTTCTTGCGCTCAGCAAGACCCTGCTCAGCTTTTTCAATCTGATCATTCAACGCGCTGTCATCCATACGCAATTTGAACCAATCAGCACGCTCTAAACCTGCCAGCAATTCTTGCGTCAGCACCGTGCCTTTTTTCAGGCCAGCACCACCGCTAACTTTGCTAGACAGCAATGCTGCATGCAGACGCTCAAGTACCGCGTCTTCCATGATGCGATATTCTTCATTGAGGTCTTTGCGATATTGATCCAACTGATTTTTTTCAATATCCAGCGCGCGCTGATCTTTTTTCAAGCCATCACGGGTGAATACTTGCACATCAATAACGGTGCCTTTGGTGCTGGAAGGAACACGCAGCGAAGTGTCTTTTACATCGGACGCTTTCTCACCAAAAATCGCGCGCAGCAATTTTTCTTCCGGTGTCAGTTGAGTTTCACCTTTTGGCGTCACTTTACCAACCAGAATGTCGCCCGCTTTTACTTCGGCACCAACATAGACAATACCGGAATCATCCAGCTTACCCAATGCGCCTTCACCAACATTCGGGATATCCGCAGTAATTTCTTCTGCACCCAACTTGGTATCACGCGCGATACAAGTCAGCTCTTGAATGTGAATAGAAGTAAAACGATCTTCTTTCACCACGCGCTCAGAAATCAAAATGGAGTCTTCGAAGTTGTACCCATTCCACGGCATGAATGCGATGCGCATGTTTTGGCCTAAAGCCAAATCACCCAAGTCAACAGAAACGCCATCTGCCAATACATCGCCGCAGGCAATCACATCACCAGGGCGCACGATTGGACGCTGATTGATGCAAGTGTTTTGGTTGGAACGCGTATATTTGATCAGGTTGTAGATATCAACACCTGCATCACCTTTCGCCACTTCGTCTTCGTTGACGCGCACAACAATTCTGCCCGCATCAATGCTGTCGATTACACCGCCGCGACGCGCAACTACGCACACACCAGAATCGGTTGCGACCACACGCTCCATGCCAGTACCTACCAGCGGCTTTTGCGCGCGCAGTGTCGGTACCGCTTGGCGTTGCATGTTCGAACCCATCAAGGCGCGGTTCGCGTCATCGTGTTCCAAGAAAGGAATCAATGATGCAGCAACAGAAACCACTTGGCGTGGTGAGACATCCATGTACTGAACATCTTGCGGCGGCTTCACTGTAAATTCGTTGAGATGGCGCACTGCGACCAAGTCTTCAACCAATTTACCCTTTTCAATTTTTGCCGAAGCCTGCGCGATAACACATTCCGCTTCATTAATTGCTGACAAGTATTCGATTTGATCGGTCACCTTGCCATCAATTACTTTGCGATACGGCGTTTCGATAAAACCGTAATCATTCGTGCGCGCGTAAGTTGCCAACGAGTTAATCAGACCAATGTTCGGACCTTCTGGTGTCTCAATAGGACACACGCGACCGTAATGCGTTGGGTGCACATCGCGCACCTCAAAGCCTGCGCGTTCACGCGTCAAGCCGCCGGGGCCCAACGCAGAAACACGACGCTTATGCGTAATTTCAGACAGCGGGTTGTTTTGATCCATGAACTGCGACAACTGCGAAGAACCAAAAAACTCTTTCACAGCAGCGGCAACCGGCTTGGCGTTGATCAAATCTTGCGGCATCAAACCTTCGCTTTCAGCAACAGACAAACGCTCTTTCACCGCTCGCTCAACGCGCACCAAACCGATACGGAATTGGTTTTCAGCCATCTCTCCCACGGAACGCACACGGCGGTTACCCAAGTGGTCAATGTCATCCACTATGCCTTTACCATTGCGAATATCAATCAAACAGCGCAGTACATCCACGATGTCTTCGCGCGACAAAGTGCCTTCACCTTTGATTTCTTCACGGCCCAAACGACGGTTGAACTTCATGCGACCAACTGCAGACAGCTCATAGCGCTCTGGCGAGAAGAACAAGTTTTGGAACAGGTTTTCAGCGGCTTCTTTGGTAGGCGGCTCGCCTGGGCGCATCATGCGATAGATTTCGACCAACGCTTCCAACTGTGTGCGACTAGGATCAACGCGCAAAGTCTCGGAAATAAATGCACCGCAATCCAGATCATTGGTATAAATGGTTTCAAATTCTGTGATACCAGCATCCTTGAATTTTTTGAGTACATCGGCCGCAATAACAGTATTGCACTCGAACAGCACTTCGCCAGTTTTTGGATTCACAATGTCTTTTGCCAGTGAATGTCCATGCAAGTAAGTGTCTGGCACTTGCAGCTTATCAACATTGGCTTTCTCCAACTGCTTGATATGTCTAGCAGTAATACGGCGACCTTCTTCAACAATGACATTGCCTTTGTTGTCGACAATATCAAATGCAGCGATATCACCGCGCAAACGCGAAGGCACCAAGCTCAACTGGTAACCACCACTTTCCAACACATGGAACTGATCGTTCTCAAAGAACATGGCCAACATTTCTTCGGTGCTGTAGCCGATAGCGCGCAACAAAATTGTCGCTGCCAGTTTGCGGCGACGGTCGATACGCACGAACACCAAATCTTTGGGATCAAATTCAAAATCTAACCACGAGCCGCGGTAAGGAATAATTCTGGCGTTATATAGCAGCTTGCCGGAGCTGTGCGTTTTGCCTTTGTCATGATCAAAGAAAACACCTGGTGAACGGTGCAACTGTGACACCACGACACGCTCAGTGCCGTTAACAATGAAGGTGCCGTATTCCGTCATGAGCGGAATTTCGCCCATGTAAACTTCTTGCTCTTTAATGTCTTTAATTGCTTTGTTGCTAGACTCGCGATCGTAAATGACCAAACGCACTTTGACACGCAGTGGTGCCGCGTAAGTTACACCGCGTAACTTAGATTCACTGACATCAAATAGAGGCTTGCCGAGCGAGTAATCCACATACTCCAGCGCAGCGTTGCCGTTATAGCTCGTGATAGGGAATACGGAATTAAATGCAGCCTGCAGGCCGACATCCGCGCGAGCATTCACCGCATGCTCTTGCGTGAAACTCTGGTAAGACTCCAGCTGTATCGCCAGCAACGATGGAATATCCATCACCTGCGGCAACTTGCCGAAATCTTTCCGAATACGCTTCTTCTCTGTGTATGAGTAAGCCATTTGTATTCCCCAATATGATCGTTTGTTTATCAATCGCAACAATATTTGTTTGCGATGCTTTCCTTTCCTTGCCTTTCTTTTCTTACTGCAAGCGCATATCAGTCAGAAGCGCAAAAAGGCCAGCGAGAATGATCTCGCCAGCCCTGTCGTGCTAGGCCAAATACCGTTTGTTTCGCAAGAATAACCCCGAAGCGTTATTACTTGAGTTCAACAGCGGCGCCAGCTTCCTCCAGTTTTTTCTTGGCATCTTCAGCTTCTGCCTTAGAAGCGCCTTCTTTAACAGTAGATGGCGCGCCGTCTACCAAGTCTTTCGCTTCTTTCAAGCCCAAACCAGTCAGTTCACGCACTACTTTGATAACGTTAACTTTCTTCTCACCAGCGCTTGTCAATACGATGTTGAATTCAGTTTGCTCTTCCGCAGCCGCCGCAGGGCCAGCAGCAACAGCAACCGCAGCAGCCGCAGCAGTAACGCCAAACTTTTCTTCCATTGCAGAAATCAATTCAACAACATCTTTTACAGACATTCTGAAATTGCATTGATGATATCTTCTTTAGTCAGTGCCATTTTCATTTCCTCAGTAATTTTGAATCAAGCTCAATTAGGTAAAACAACAGCTAGCTATTACGCTGCTTGTTGTTCTTTTTGATCGCGAACAGCAGCAATCGTGCGAAACTTAATTTGTTAGCTATTTCTTTCAGAACGCTCATCAACTTAGAAATTGCTTCGTCGTAAGTTGGCAAGGTTGCCAACATGCCGATATCCACCAAAGTGCCCTCAAAGCACGCTGCTTTGAGTTCAAACTTATCGTTCTCTTTAGCAAAATCGCGCAGAATGCGCGCGCCAGCACCGGGGTGCTCATTAGAGAAAGCGATAATACTTGGGCCTACCAAACTGTCAGCCAAACACTCGTAATCGGTGCCTTGAAAAGCGCGCTTGGCCAAAGTGTTGCGAACAACTCTCAGCCACACACCGTTTTCACGAGCCTGCTTACGCAGCGCATCCATCTTATCTACCGTAACGCCTCTTGAATCGGCAATTACTGCAGACAGCGCGCCTTTAGCTGCATTCTGGACTTCGGCAACAATCGCCTTTTTGTCTTCGAGTGCTAATGCCACAGCATTTCTCCTGGATTTGATCGATACAATGATCGAAATTATTTATGCCGCAATTTCTATCTACGCACAATACATGAAACGCGAACCTTTCGGCGCACAAATCCAGACTGCTTTCGCAAAAAACCTGAATTGGGCTAACCGTCTACGCGGGCTTCACATCAAGACACTAAACAACCACATCTCTTGCTTTTTTAAGTCGACACATCAGAAGACAATGCCAACACCTGCGATTTTTGACAATTCAGGTAAGAGGACAACAAGCACTCTCACCCAAACCCCAAATTAAAAACTTTTAAATGTTCAAAGATGCCTGATCAATAACAAGACCCGGACCCATCGTTGTCGATAGCGTAATCTTCTTCAGGTAAATACCTTTTGCCGTGCTTGGCTTGGCTTTTTTCAAGTCATTGATTACGGCTTCCAAATTTTCTTTGAGCGCGTTGACATCAAAACCAATTTTGCCAATGCCGCCGTGGATGATGCCGTTTTTATCTGCACGGAAGCGAACTTGGCCGCTTCGCATTTTTTACAGCTGTCACGACATCTGGCGTCACGGTGCCTGTCTTGGGGTTTGGCATCAAACCGCGAGGGCCCAACACTTGGCCGAGGGCACCCACAACACGCATAGCGTCTGGCGAGGCGATAACCACATCAAAATCCATCAGGCCGCCTTTAATTTGTTCGGCCAACTCATCCATACCAACGAATCCCCTGCAATTGCCAGCAGCTTCAGCTGCTGCACCCTGCGTGAACACAGCCACACGCACCGCCTTACCAGAGCCGTGCGGCAGAGTAGTTGCACCGCGCACAGATTGATCAGATTTGCGCGCATCAATACCCAGATTGACAGACACATCAACTGTTTCATTGAATTTTACTGTTGACAGTTCTTTTAACAGCGCCACAGCATCTGCAATAGCGTATTGCTTGCCAGATTGAATTTTTGCGCTAATGGCTTGAGCGCGTTTGCTTATCTTGGCCATTAGATGCCCTCCACTTCAATACCAGCACTGCGAGCACTACCCGCAATCGTACGCACCGCTGCTTCCATATTGGCTGCAGTCAAATCTGGCATTTTTTGCTTTGCAATTTCTTCTACTTGCGCGCGCGTTACTTTCCCAACTTTATTTTTATTGGGAACGCCGCTGCCACCTTTCAAACCAGCAGCTTTCATCAACAACACAGAAGCTGGCGGCGTCTTGGTGATAAAAGTGAAGCTGCGATCCGAGTAAACCGTGATCACAACCGGGGTAGGCAGACCTGGCTCTAAGCCCTGAGCTGCCGCGTTAAACGCCTTACAAAATTCCATGATGTTGACGCCGTGCTGACCCAAGGCTGGACCAACCGGAGGACTTGGATTTGCCTGACCAGCTTTAACTTGAAGCTTGATATAGGCCTGTACTTTCTTAGCCATGAATAAACCCTCTATTGGGTGTTAGCGCCTCCAGTTTTTCGAATTGCTTCGACAAACCTTCTCAGGCTCCCCGCAGCCACAACACCATGTTGCAACTACACCTAATGCGACTTAGGCCGCATATTCTGCAATATCAAGCCTTTTCGACTTGACTAAAATCCAACTCAACCGGCGTTGAGCGGCCAAAAATCAATACCGCAACACGCAAACGGTTTTTGTCGTAATTCACTTCTTCTACCACGCCGTTGAAATCATTAAATGGCCCGTCAACCACACGCACCATTTCACCTGGCTCAAACATGGTTTTAGGGCGAGGCTTCTCACTGCCCGCTTCAACGCGACGCAGGATCAACGCAGCTTCAGCATCAGTTATTGGCGCAGGATTGTCCGCCTTGCCGCCAATAAAACCCATCACTCTCGGCGTTTCTTTCACCAAGTGCCATGAATCGTCATTCAATTCCATGTGCACTAGAACATAACCAGGAAAGAATTTTCTTTCACTTTTACGCTTTTGGCCCGCACGCATCTCTACCACTTCCTCGGTCGGCACAAGAATGTCACCAAACATTTCCTGCATGCCCGCACGCTCTACGCGCTCCTTCAAGGAAGCTGCAACTTTTTTCTCAAATCCTGAATAGGCATGAACAACGTACCAGCGCTTGGTCATAATCCATTCCCTCTGCTAACCGATCACTACAGAAACAAGTTTTGCAAATCCAGCATCTAGCCCCCAGAGAACTAATGCCATCAACACCACAAAACCCATAACTACCAAAGTTGTCTGCACCGCTTCTTGGCGCGTCGGCCACAACACACGCATTCTACCGCTGCTTCACGCAGCAAAGTAAAAAATGCCCGCCCTTGCGTAGTTAGCACAGCGATATACACAGCAACCGCCGCAACCGGCACTAAAGCCAACGCGCGATAGGCAACCGCATAACTACCGGCAAAGTGGTAGTAACCATAAACGCCGCCCGCGACTATCAAGCCGACGACAACCCACTTCACTGCATCCAAGTGATTCGTCTGCTCTTTTGCGCTGCGCTCTTCAGTTTTGCTACTCATTTCACGCCTTTATTCAACAAAAAACAGACCATCAACTACTTTGGCAGGCCAGGAGGGACTCGAACCCCCAACACCCGGTTTTGGAGACCGGTGCTCTACCAATTGAACTACTGGCCTATAACCCGATCCAAAAAAAACAAAAATAGAGCGCCAGCAAAGACGCTCTATTTCTTTAACCCGCATTACTTACTCAAGAATTTTTGCAACAACACCCGCACCTACGGTACGGCCGCCTTCACGAATCGCGAAGCGCAAGCCGTCTTCCATCGCAATCGGCGCGATCAAAGTAACCGTCATCTGTACATTGTCGCCAGGCATAACCATTTCCACGCCTTCAGCCAACTGGATTTCGCCAGTCACATCAGTAGTACGGAAATAGAACTGTGGACGATAGCCTTTGAAGAATGGCGTGTGACGACCACCTTCGTCTTTCGACAACATAGATTTCTTGATTCAAACTTGGTGTGCGGCTTGATAGTGCCCGGTTTAGCCAACACTTGACCACGCTCCACTTCTTCACGCTTGGTGCCACGCAACAAGGCGCCGATGCTTTCACCTGCACGGCCTTCGTCGAGCAATTTGCGGAACATCTCAACACCAGTCACGGTGGTTTTGGTGGTGGCTTTGATGCCGACGATTTCTACTTCTTCACCAGGATTTGACAATACCGCGCTTCGACACGACCGGTCACTACAGTGCCGCGACCTGCGATAGAGAATACATCTTCGATAGGCATCAGGAACGGCTTGTCGATAGCGCGCTCTGGCATCGGAATGTAGCTATCCAAAGTCTCTACCAGTTTTTCTACTGCAGAGGTGCCGAAGCCGTTGTCGTCTTTACCCTCTACCGCCATCAACGCAGAGCCGATGATGATTGGCGTATCGTCGCCAGGGAAGTTGTACTGGCTCAGCAGTTCACGGACTTCCATTTCAACCAATTCCAGCAATTCAGCATCGTCAACCATGTCCGCTTTGTTCAGGAACACCACGATGTAAGGGGACGCCTACCTGACGCGACAGCAGAATGTGCTCGCGTGTTTGCGGCATCGGGCCATCAGCCGCTGAACAAACCAGAATCGCGCCGTCCATCTGCGCAGCACCGGTGATCATGTTTTTGACATAGTCAGCGTGTCCAGGGCAATCCACATGCGCGTAGTGGCGCTCAGCAGACTCGTATTCCACGGGCTGTGTTGATGGTGATACCGCGCGCTTTTTCTTCTTGGCGCTGCGTCGATTTGATCGTACGCTTTTCTCTCACCGCCCCACACTTCTGCGCACACAATCGTCAGCGCTGCAGTCAATGTGGTTTTGCCGTGGTCAACGTGGCCAATCGTGCCAACGCTTACGTGGGGTTTTTTACGCTCAAATGCTGCCTTTGCCATTGCCGTTTTCCTCGTTTAAACACTTGCTTTAAATACACAAATCCAATTTAGCCATGTAGAAATGGAGCTCATAACCGGATTTGAACCGGTGACCTCTTCCTTACCAAGGAAGTGCTCTACCAACTGAGCTATATGAGCCGCAACCCTTAAGCTCTTTCAACTTCACTATCTGGAGCGGGCAGCGGGAATCGAACCCGCATCATCAGCTTGGAAGGCTGAGGTTCTACCACTGAACTATGCCCGCCAAACCATTTACCCAACCAACCTTAAAGCGGCCTAATCTTGGTGGAGAGGGCTGGATTCGAACCAGCGAAGCTTTCGCGTCAGATTTACAGTCTGATCCCTTTGGCCGCTCGGGAACCTCTCCAAAAAAGGGTCGGCCATTTTCCTGACGCCCCCAATACTTGTCAATGAATACCTTGCCTGATTAATAAATTTGGAGCTGGCGAGAGGAGTCGAACCCCCGACCGGCTGATTACAAGTCAGCTGCTCTACCGACTGAGCTACGCCAGCATTTTCTGCAATTATTCTCGGCACCCAATTACAGAGCGCGGCATTCTATTGAATGTCGATGGTGGAAGCAACCTTGCGGCACTCATCCTTGCGTAAATCTAGCTTGGAATTTTCCGTCCGAAGCTGGTTGTAGAGTTCTTGGCTAAAACCCGCAACCTGATCTGGGTAAATCGCAATCCAATTTTCAAGGTAACCACGAGGATTGACCTTCAGCTGCGCGTCGTAACCCAGCTGAGTGATGGTCTGTCTATGTTTTTCAGCATTTTCTTGACTGTCAAAAATTCCCAGCGAAATGCCGTTAGCCAAATCTCCCTGCGGGATTAGGAAACTATCAATTTGCTTACCTTGCAGCTCCCTCAATTTTTCGATCGCCAAATCCTTGGTGGGCTCTGGACGCAGATACACCCAATAATCCGGACTACCGTCCACCTGTAACGCCACATATTTTGCTTGAATCTGCAACGCATTCAGCCTCGAGAGCAACGCTTTGGCATCTTCTGGCTTCATCACAGGCCCCAATAAAGTACACAACTGGGCTTCAATTGAGGGATGCTCGGCGACATGCGGCTGGGGCGATACAGACACAACTGCCTCAGCTGAGGCCGGCTGCGCCGCAACATTTGCCGTTGCCGCCTGCTCGCGCAACAAAACCAGTTTCGTGCCCGGCATGTTTTCTGCACCGGCCGTCACTTCAGCGCCACCTAAAGACTCTACATTTTGCGTATAGCTGTAGCCCAACCAACCCCAAACAGCAAACACAACATTCAATAAAAACAATCCAATTACAGTCCAGCGCACGATTAATCCCCGTTCTTATATTTCATATTGTTTCCACACTATCACACGCTATGGCAGCGCAATAGCCAAACCATCCAACACCAAATCTGGGTGATAGGCTTCCGGCATCGCAAGCGACAAAGCAAGAGCACCACCCGAACCACCTGTAAACCATATTTTGCCATTAGGCCAGCGCTGTAAAAACAATCGCACGGCACGCTCAACGGCTGCCAATGTGGCAAAGCATGCGCCACTCTGCACCGCCTCTTGTGTGTCGGCAGGCGGTCTGTCGTCATTATAAAATCGCGCATCAATCGCACATGCAATTTTCCCTGTGTTGCCCACCAACGCTTTTTGCATCATTTCCAAACCGGGAATGATATAGCCACCAAGATACTCCGCTTTATCACTAACCGTATCGATCGTGAGCGCACTACCAGCATCAATAACAAGAACTGCTTTTTTCTCAGCTTTCTTCCATGCAGCAAGACTAGCCAGCCAGCGATCAACTCCTAAAGATTCAGGATTCTTATAATTGTTTTTCAATCCAGAACAATAACTCTGTGACACAGCAACCTCTGGATCGTGAAGACACTTCTGTGAAAAAAAATCTACGACTCGGTCTTGAGTACTCTTGTTAGACACGCAAGAAACCCTAACTCTATCTAACACACCAAAATCAATTGCAAAAAAATCTTCCAACACTTTGGTTTCGCTTACACCACATTGCCCAGCTGATAGCCGCCACTTAATTCTTGAATTTCCGATGTCTAAATCCAGAATATTTTCAGACACGGCGTAAACTCACTTCACCAGAACGAACCACTCTCTGCGCACCATCTACATCAACAACCAACGCACCAGACTTCGAAATCCCTCTTGACACACCCACAAAAAAATTGCCATCTCCACTTTTCACAACAACCTTTTTCCCGATGAAGGCATCATATTGCTTCCACGCTGAATTTGTTATATCAAATCCACTACCTTCATGTGCCTGCAATTTTTTTATAACACTTTCAATAATTGATGCGGCAAGTACATTTCTAGAAATCATAACTTCAACCACGGAGGATAGACTTATCCAAGGCTGATCAACATTTATCATAGCCGTTCCCATTCCACCAACATTCAATCCAATTCCAATAACAGCCCAACAAGGCCCTCCTGCCTCACCCATTACATCTATCAATATTCCACCTAATTTTTTTTCGTGCAGATAAATATCATTAGGCCATTTAATTTTAAGATTTTTTACAAAAAAATCTCGCTCCAACACTTCTATCACCCCCATAGCGATAGACAGACTCAGCCCCTCTAATGATTCCGCACCTTGCTCAAAACGCCATGCAAGCGACAAATACAGCCCTCCACCCAACGGACTAACCCAAGTTTTACCTCTCCTGCCTCGACCAGAACTCTGGTGCTCCGCCAAACATACAAAACCAGAACTTGTTATGCGGCCATTCTTAATCCCAACAGCAAGATAATCATTCGTGGAGTTTAGCGACCAAAACACTTCCACTTTGGGTGTGAAGTCTATTTCCGACACAGAAATAGCATCTGTGATCGCAGGCGCTCTCAAAAGATCAAAAGGCATATGCAAGCGATAGCCCACACCCTTCACGCTAGTGACTTGAAATCCCATTTCTTTGAGTTTTGCTACCTGTTTAGCAACCGCAGATCGCGTGACGCCTAGCGCTTGTCCTAGTGCAACACCAGAGTGCACCTTTCCATCAGAAAGACAATCAATAAGCTTTTCAGGCATAAATACAAAAATTCAGTTCAAAAAAAACCCTTACCTGCATTTAGCGGGTAAGGGTTTGAATTAGATGCCTGACGATGACCTACTCTCACATGGCGAAGCGCCACACTACCATTGGCGATGATCTGTTTCACTTCTGAGTTCGGCATGGGGTCAGGTGGTTCCAGATCTCTATTGTCATCAGGCAATTCGTTGGGGTATCACGGGCTTACCTCCTGTTGGAGCGCCGCTAGGGACCCGAATAAAGCGATAGATACTGTAGTAGTAGTTGCTGGATCAAGCAACGCAATCCGCGTGTTTCCAGTCATTTCTATTATATGGTCAAGCCTCACGGGCAATTAGTATGGGTTAGCTCAACGCGTTGCCGCGCTTACACACCCAGCCTATCAACGTCGTGGTCTTCAACGACCCTTCAGGGGGATTGAGTCCCCGGGGAGGTCTCATCTTGAGGGAGGCTTCCCGCTTAGATGCTTTCAGCGGTTATCCCTTCCGTACATAGCTACCGGGCAATGCCATTGGCATGACAACCCGAACACCAGAGGTACGTCCACTCCGGTCCTCTCGTACTAGGAGCAGGTCCCCTCAAATCTCCAACGCCCACGGCAGATAGGGACCGAACTGTCTCACGACGTTCTGAACCCAGCTCGCGTACCACTTTAAATGGCGAACAGCCATACCCTTGGGACCGGCTTCAGCCCCAGGATGTGATGAGCCGACATCGAGGTGCCAAACTCCGCCGTCGATGTGAACTCTTGGGCGGAATCAGCCTGTTATCCCCAGAGTACCTTTTATCCGTTGAGCGATGGCCCTTCCATACAGAACCACCGGATCACTATGACCTACTTTCGTACCTGCTCGACTTCAGGGTCTCGCAGTTAAGCACCCTTCTACCATTGCGCTCATTGCATGATTTCCGACCATGCTGAGGGTACCTTCGTGCTCCTCCGTTACTCTTTGGGAGGAGACCGCCCCAGTCAAACTACCCACCATACACTGTCCCCGACCCGGATACACGGGCCAGGGTTAGAACCTCAACAACACCAGGGTGGTATTTCAAGGTCGGCTCCACGCAGACTAGCGTCCACGCTTCAAAGCCTCCCACCTATCCTACACAGATAGTGTCAAAGTCCAGTGCAAAGCTATAGTAAAGGTTCACGGGTCTTTCCGTCTTGCCGCGGGAACGCTGCATCTTCACAGCGATTTCAATTTCACTGAGTCTCGGGTGGAGACAGCGCCGCCATCGTTACGCCATTCGTGCAGGTCGGAACTTACCCGACAAGGAATTTCGCTACCTTAGGACCGTTATAGTTACGGCCGCCGTTTACCGGGGCTTCGATCAAGAGCTTCGCTTGCGCTAACCCCATCAATTAACCTTCCGGCACCGGGCAGGCGTCACACCCTATACGTCCACTTTCGTGTTTGCAGAGTGCTGTGTTTTTGATAAACAGTCGCAGCGGCCTGGTCACTTCGACTCCCCTCGGCTTACGGAGCAAGTCCTTCACCAAAGAGGGCGCACCTTCTCCCGAAGTTACGGTGCTATTTTGCCTAGTTCCTTCACCCGAGTTCTCTCAAGCGCCTTGGGATTCTCTCCCTGCCCACCTGTGTCGGTTTCGAGTACGGTTCCTTGATACCTGAAGCTTAGAGGCTTTTCCTGGAAGCATGGCATCAACCACTTCGCGTCACATAGACACTCGTCATCAGCTCTCGGCCTTGAGTTCCCGGATTTGCCTAAGAACTCAGCCTACCACCTTAAACGCGGACAACCAACGCCGCGCTGGCCTAGCCTTCTCCGTCCCCTCATCGCAGTACCAAAAAGTACAGGAATATTAACCTGTTTCCCATCGACTACGGCTTTCGCCCTCGCCTTAGGGGCCGACTAACCCTGTCCCGATTAGCGTTGGACAGGAACCCTTGGTCTTCCGGCGGGGAGTTTTCACTCCCCTTGTCGTTACTTATGTCAGCATTCGCACTTCTGATACCTCCACCCAACTTCTCAATTGAGCTTCACAGGCGTACAGAACGCTCCTACCACGCATCATAGATGCATCCGCAGCTTCGGTTCATGGCTTGAGCCCTGTTGGATCTTCCGCGCAGGCCGACTCGACTAGTGAGCTATTACGCTTTCTTTAAAGGATGGCTGCTTCTAAGCCAACCTCCTAGCTGTCTGTGCCTTCCCACATCGTTTCCCACTTAGCCATGATTGGGGACCTTAGCTGGCGGTCTGGGTTGTTTCCCTTTTCACGACGGACGTTGCACCCGCCGTGTGCCTCCCGGATAGTACTCACTGGTATTCGGAGTTTGCAAAGGGTTGGTAAGTCGCGATGACCCCCTAGCCTTAACAGTGCTCTACCCCCAGTGGTATTCGTCCGAGGCGCTACCTAAATAGCTTTCGAGGAGAACCAGCTATCTCCGAGCTTGATTAGCCTTTCACCCTAACCACAGGTCATCCGAATCTTTTTCAACAGATCCCGGTTCGGACCTCCAGTACCTGTTACGGCACCTTCATCCTGGCCATGGATAGATCATCCGGTTTCGGGTCTACGCCCAGCGACTAAGTCGCCCTTATCAGACTCGCTTTCGCTACGCCTCCCCTATTCGGTTAAGCTTGCCACTGACAGTAAGTCGCTGACCCATTATACAAAGGTACGCAGTCACCCCGAAGGGCTCCCACTGTTTGTATGCATGCGGTTTCAGGATCTATTTCACTCCCCTCCCGGGGTTCTTTTCGCCTTTCCCTCACGGTACTGGTTCACTATCGGTCGATTACGAGTATTTAGCCTTGGAGGATGGTCCCCCCATATTCAGACAGGATAACACGTGTCCCGTCCTACTCGATTTCACACAATGAGCCCTTTCGTGTACGAGGCTATCACTCTCTATGGCTGCACTTTCCAGAGCATTCCACTAGAACTCACTGTGCTTAAGGGCTGGTCCCCGTTCGCTCGCCACTACTTAGGGAATCTCGGTTGATTTCTTTTCCTCCGGCTACTTAGATGTTTCAGTTCGCCGGGTTCGCCTCCTACACCTATGTATTCAGTGCAGGATACCTGCCTTATGACAGGTGGGTTTCCCCATTCAGAGATCTCCGGATCAAAGGTCGGTTGCCACCTCCCCGAAGCTTATCGCAGGCTCCAACGTCTTTCTTCGCCTCTCGTTGCCAAGGCATCCACCGTATGCGCTTAGTCGCTTGACCATATAAGACAAACGACTGGAACAGAAACAATCGACTGGCTGTCTCTGCTTTTTTCGCCGGATTGCAGCCGTTGCGTCTAGGCGACACAACAACATGCGCTTGATTCAGCATACTTATTACTACAGTTTCTATCTTTAAAGAACATCTGGCGTAAAAACCAGAAAACAGTGATGACACCCATCACTCCGTTCTGATTTCTCTCAGACAACACAGCCAAACAATGGTGGAGCTAAGCGGGATCGAACCGCTGACCTCCTGCGTGCAAAGCAGGCGCTCTCCCAGCTGAGCTATAGCCCCTTTTCTCCATTAAGAGTGGTAGGCCAGGGCAGACTCGAACTGCCGACCTCACCCTTATCAGGGGTGCGCTCTAACCAACTGAGCTACAGGCCTAAATTAATGCCTGCAACCAAGCGGCGATAATCTGCCGACTCTTCACCCGCGGACATGTTCGCTGTGTATATTCACGATCAGACAATGAGTGTGAGTACTCGTTTGGGCAGTGTTCGTTTAAGGAGGTGATCCAGCCGCAGGTTCCCCTACGGCTACCTTGTTACGACTTCACCCCAGTCATCGACCACACCGTGGACGGCGCCCCCCTTGCGGTTAAGCTACCGGCTTCTGGTGCAGTAAACTCCCATGGTGTGACGGGCGGTGTGTACAAGGCCCGGGAACGTATTCACCGCGACATGCTGATTCGCGATTACTAGCGATTCCGACTTCACGGAGTCGAGTTGCAGACTCCGATCCGGACTACGAAAGCGTTTTGTGGGATTAGCTCCACCTCGCGGTATTGCAACCCTCTGTGCGCTCCATTGTAGTACGTGTGTAGCCCCGGTCGTAAGGGCCATGATGACTTGAGCGTCATCCCCACCTTCCTCCGGTTTGTCACCGGCAGTCTCCCTAGAGTGCCCAACTAAATGCTGGCAACTAGGGACAGGGGTTGCGCTCGTTGCGGGACTTAACCCAACATCTCACGACACGAGCTGACGACAGCCATGCAGCACCTGTCTCTGGCCTCCTTGCGGCACCTCTATCTCTAAAGGGTTCCCAGGATGTCAAGACCGGGTAAGGTTCTTCGCGTTGCGTCGAATTAAACCACATACTCCACCGCTTGTGCGGGCCCCCGTCAATTCATTTGAGTTTTAACCTTGCGGCCGTACTCCCCAGGCGGTCTGCTTATCGCGTTAGCTCCGCCACTGAAGGGACAAGCCCCCCAACGGCTAGCAGACATCGTTTACGGCGTGGACTACCAGGGTATCTAATCCTGTTCGCTACCCACGCTTTCGCGCCCTCAGTGTCAGTATCGGTCCAGGGTGTCGCCTTCGCCACTGATGTTCCTTCCTATATCTACGCATTTCACCGCCACACAGGAAATTCCACCCCTCTACCATACTCTAGCCGAGCAGTTCGACCTGCAGTTCCCAGGTTAAGCCCGGGGCTTTCACAGATCGCTTACTCAACCACCTACGCGCGCTTTACGCCCAGTAATTCCGATTAACGCTCGCACCCTTCTGTACACTGCGGCTGCTGGCACGAAGTTTGCCGGTGCTTATTCTGCGGGTAACGCCAATGCTCAAGGATATTAGCCTCAAGCCCTTCCTCCCCGCTTAAAGTGCTTACAACCCGAAGGCCTTCTTCACACACGCGGCATGGCTGGATCAGGTTGCCCCCATTGTCCAATATTCCCCTACTGCTGCCTCCCGTAGGAGTCTGGACCGTGTCTCAGTTCCAGTGTGACTGATCATCCTCTCAGACCAGTTACCGATCGTCGCCTTGGTAGGCCTTTACCCCACCAACTAGCTAATCGGACGCAAGCTCATCTAATAGCGCAAGGCCCGGAAGGTCCCCTGCTTTCTTCCTCAGAACGTGTATGCGGTATTAGCGCCCCTTTCAAACGTTATCCCCCACTACTAGGTAGATTCCTGCGTATTACTCACCCGTCCGCCGCTGAATCCAGGAGCAAGCCCCTTTCATCCGCTCGACTTGCATGTGTTAGGCCTGCCGCCAGCGTTCAATCTGAGCCATGATCAAACTCTTCAGTTCAATCTTTTAACTCTGCCCCGTTTTCTACAAGAGAAAGGGCAAGAGCGGATGATTTCGCAGTTACCCGCTAACCATCCAAAACTCGGCTCAATACTTCAACTTTCACAATATGAATTGTCAGGTCTTGTATTGATAATACTGCTTCCAATACAAGTACCCACACGCATTGTCTGATTCTTTGTTAACCAACCCGCCTGAGGCTCGCTCAGTGCGGACGCGCATTATAGGCAACTAAAAAACCGTTGCAATAGAAATCTACAAAAACTTTGCAATTACTTCCAAACCAATAAATGAAACTGTTTTTTACCACGGCGCAGTAAATGGTATTTGCCGTGAATAGCTGTCTGCGCGCTCAATTGCGCAGCCACATTTTCTTGCTTGACTCCGTTTACCAGCACAGCACCTTCCTGCACAAACTTACGCGCCTGACCCAGCGTCACCTCACCGCGCGGTGTGGCCGCCAAGCCCGATTCCACCAACACATCAACCAGCGCGCGCTCACCGCCTGAAACCACCAGTGTTGGCAGTCCGTCCTGCGCCAGTTGCGCAAAATCACTTTCTGCCAGCTGGCTGACATCGCCAGAAAACAAAGCCTGACTGATGCGCTCCGCTGCCTGCGTGCCTGAATCACCGTGAACCAAGGTCGTGACCTCGCGCGCCAAAATTCCTTGTGCCGAACGCCGTCCCTGGGTTTGCGCATCGGCAGCCTCTATGTCGTCAATGGCCGCCAAATCGAGAAAGGTGAAGTAGCGCAGAAATCTGTATACATCCGCATCTGCAGTATTCATCCAGAACTGATAGAAGGCGTAAGGCGATGTCCGCGTCGCATCCAGCCAAATTGTGCCGCTTTCTGTTTTGCCGAACTTGGCGCCATCCGCCTTGGTTACCAAGGGCAGAGTCAGCCCGTACACCTGCTGGCGATGCAAGCGACGCGTCAGATCAATACCACCGGTGATATTGCCCCACTGGTCGGAACCCCCAATTTGTACAGTGCAATCGATTCTTTTATACAGCTCGGCAAAATCCATGGATTGCAGCAACATATAGGTGAATTCCGTGAATGAAATTCCCTCGCCCTCTCTTTCTATACGCTGTCGCACCGATTCCTTATTGATCATCGCATTAACGGAAAAGTGCTTGCCGGTATCGCGCAGAAAATCGAGCACATTGAGGTTGGCCGTCCAATCGTAATTATTGACGACCTGCGCTGAGTTGGCGCCGCAATCGAAATCCACGAAACGGGACACTTGTGCCCGAATGCGATCTACCCAGCCAGCAACAACATCCGGCGTATTGAGTTTGCGCTCTTCTGTTTTAAAACTGGGATCCCCGATCAAGCCAGTGGCCCCTCCAACGAGCGCCACCGGTCTATGGCCTGCCAGCTGGAATCGTCGCAGCGCCAGCAAAGGCACCAAACTCCCAATATGAAGGCTATCTGCTGTGGGGTCGAAACCACAGTACACCGTGCGGCTGCCTGTCGCCAAATGCGCAATCAGTTCATCGCCACTGGTTATCTGGTTAACCAAGCCTCTGCCTTGCAGCTCTGAAATTAGATCTTTTACCGCCACCACACCGCCACCCTTCACTATCAAAAACACCAAAACACTAGAGGCGCACACCTTACCGAAACAACCCTCAAACACCAAGATAATCAGACAACTGGGCGACCTTAACGAAACCACCAGGGTTGCCCTCAAGGGAAAAGCATGTCTACAATCGGCCTCTTTACTCGGCAATAACCATACAGAAACTATGTTATTTAAAGAACGACACAACACCAGCAGCATTTGGACGCACTATTTTCCTCGTCATCATTTGTTGGCGGCTTGCGGTATTTCTCTCGCCATTGCGACATCCTTAATCCTGCTTCCAGACAGTGTAGTTGCCAATCGTGCACACGATGGTTTACTGCCAGAAACCGTTACACCCAAAGAAAACGCTTCTGTTGCCGATGAAATTTCCGCTGCAACCGAGGAAGTGAGCGCAGAACCAATTATCGAAACCGATCCATGGCTGCACTTAACTGTGCGCAAGGGCGACACTCTCTCCAGCTTGCTACAAAAAGCAGGCTTGTCATCAAACGATATCCACGACATTACGCACAGCAGCAAAGACGCAAAAAAACTTGCATCTTTGAATCTTGATGACCAGCTTGATATCTTGATGAAAGATGGCAAAGCGCAAGAGCTGCGCCTGCACCAGAGTAAACTAGAGAGTGTTGCCATTAAACGCGTGGGCAATTCGTATCAAAGTAAGCGCGTCACTTTGGTGCCAGAAGTACGCTACAGCTACGCACACGGCACCATTGATAGTTCACTGTTTATGGCCGGAAAAAAAGCCGGACTGAATGACAGAATGACACTGAAACTGGCGGATATTTTTGCTTACGATATCGACTTTCTTCAAGAGATACAGGAAGGCGATAGTTTCTCTGTTATGTATGAAGAATTATTTTTGGATGGCAAATCGATCGGTCACGGCAGTATCGTCGCCGCCGAATTTACTAACCGAGGTAAAACTTATCGCGCCATTCAGTACACCGACAAAAACGGCTCAACAAGTTACTACACGCCAGACGGTAACATCATGCGCAAACAGTTTTTGCGCACACCGATTGATTTCGCTCGCGTGTCATCGTACTTCAGCACGGGTCGCTACCACCCTGTTCTGCACAAAATTCGCGCACATAAAGGCATTGATTACTCCGCGCCTACCGGCACCCCTATTAAAGCCGCCGGTAACGGCAAGGTTACTTTTGCCGGTGTCCGCAACGGTTTTGGCAAAGTCGTGATCATTCAACACGGCGGCGTTTACACCACACTGTACGGCCACATGAGCAAAATTGGTGTTAAAACCGGCGACAAAGTTTCTCAAGGACAGGTTATCGGCGCAGTCGGGCAAACTGGTTTGGCGACCGGCCCGCACTTGCATTATGAATTTCATGTCAACGGCACAGCGGTTAACCCATTGGCCAACATGAATGTCGCGATGGCCGAACCTTTGTCCAAAGCAGAAAAAGCAGATTTCAATAACAAGTTTTCTGCAACGATGGCGCAAATGAAGCAACTGGCGAGCAACAACAGCCAGCCTTCACAAAATCTCGCCATGAATAGCTCTAGCACTGCTCGTCAGTGAGCTCACAAGCGCCCGACATCTACATCGGTTTGATGTCGGGCACCAGCTTAGACGCCATTGATGTCGCGCTGGTTTCTTTTGCGGAAAATAACTCCCCTCAACTGATACACGCACGCAACTGGAATATTCCCAGTATCTTGCGTGTGCAAATTGAAAATCTTTGTCAACCCGGCGACGATGAAATCAATCGCGCGGGTGAAATGGATATTCAAATTGGCGAATTATTTGCCGAAGCTGTTTTAGCTGCTCTGCAAGAAGCGAATATTTCTGCTGCACAAATTGGCGCAATCGGCAGTCACGGGCAAACTATTCGCCACCACCCGTTTCGTACATCATCTTTTACATTACAGATCGGCGACCCGAACACGATCGCATTTCGCACCGGCATCACCACCGTCGCTGATTTTCGTCGCATGGACATCGCCGCCGGCGGTCAAGGCGCACCGCTAGTGCCCGCTTTTCACGATGCTGTTTTACGCAGCGAAAAAGAGAATCGCGCCATCGTCAACATCGGCGGCATGGCCAATGTCACTCTACTGGCACGCGAGCTGCCGGTCAGCGGTTTTGATACCGGCCCTGGCAATGTGTTGATGGATGCTTGGATCCAAAAGCATAAAAATCTTGCGCACGATGCCGATGGCAACTGGGCGCGCTCTGGCCTGTGTCACGATGCCCTGCTCAATAAATTACTCAGTCACCCCTATTTTTCTTTGCCTGCTCCGAAAAGTACGGGGCGGGAAATGTTTCACCTATCCTGGCTGGAGGAGCAACTAGCTGAAATCGGCGAAATTAAAACAGAGGATGTACAGCGCACGCTGTTGGAATTGACAGCTCGCAGCATCAGCCTCGCCATCGAATCGCTGTCGACGACTGTAGATCGCCTCCTACTCTGTGGCGGCGGCAGTCACAACACTCTGCTGCGCGAGCGCATTGCTGCGCTGCTACCTCAATCGCAGCTGGGTACCACCACGGATTTTGGCGCACCCGCCGACTGGCTAGAAGCCATGGCTTTTGCTTGGCTGGCCAAGCAGCGATTGGAGCGAAAAACCGGCAATGCGCCGGCTGTTACGGGTGCGAACCGCCCCTGCGTATTGGGTGGTGTGTACCTGCCGAGCTAACGCTCAGATAGAAAACGACGAACCGCAACCACAGGTGGTTTGTGCGTTTGGATTGCGGATCACAAATTTCGAGCCCTGCAGCCCTTCCTCGTAATCTACTTGCGCGCCCGCTAAATACTGGTAACTCAGCGGGTCAACCAACACGGTGATGCCGTCTTTTTCGATCGCTGCATCGTCTTCGGCGGCAATTTCATCGAAGGTAAAGCCGTACTGAAATCCGGAGCAGCCGCCGCCCGTCACAAAAACGCGCAGTTTCAAATCGGGATTGGCCTCTTCATCCACCAAACGGCGCACTTTATTGGCGGCGCTGGCGGTGACGCTGATTTCTTCTGCTACTGCTTCTTCGCTCATGGTTCAAACTCCTCGGCACACCCGTGGTTTATGGGGGCAACCGTTATGGGATCAATGCCAGATTTTCCAAGCCCGTCTGCTCCGGCAGCCCGTGCATGATATTCATGATCTGCACACCCTGACCGGATGCACCTTTGGTGAGATTATCGATCACCGCCATCACCACCACGCGTTTACGCCCTTGCGGCCGCGCCACGGCGATGCGGCAGGTATTGGCGCCTTTCACGCTGCGGGTTTCAGGATGAGAGCCCGCAGGCAGCACATCGACAAAATACTCGTTGGCGTAACACTGTTCGTAGAGCTGTTGCAGATCGACCGACTCATCGAGCAAATCCGCGTAAATGGTCGCGTGCATACCGCGCACCATGGGTACCAAGTGCGGCACGAAAGTCAGCTGGTAAGGTTGCTCGCCTGCTTGTTGCAGTGCGTGGATGCCCTGCTCAATCTCCGGCAGGTGGCGGTGCCCCGTACTGGCGTAGGCCTTGAAGCTGCCGCTGAGCTCGGAGAACAGCATATCAACCTTGGCCTGCCGCCCTGCGCCGGACACACCGGACACCGCGTTGGCGATCAAACTATCCGGCTGCACTAGCTTCGCTTCCAACAGCGGCAGCAATCCGAGTTGAATAACCGTCGGATAACAACCCGCGCAGGCCACCAAACGCGCCTTGCGGATGGCCTCGCGATTGACTTCCGCCAAGCCGTACACCGCTTCTTGCACTAGCTCCGGACAAGCGTGTTTTTGCCCGTACCATTTTTCCCACACAGCAATATCGCGGATACGAAAATCAGCCGACAGATCGATCACCCGCGTGCCGGTCTGCATCAGCTCCGCCATCATGGCCTGCGCCACACCGTGCGGCGTTGCAAAGAACACCACATCACAAGCACCCAAACGCGCGATATCTGGCGCGGTAAATGCCAAATCAAACCGCCCGCGCAAGTTGGGAAACAGCGCCGCCACCGGCGTGCCCGCTTCACCGCGCGAAGTAATGACTTGCACATCGGCCTGCGGATGCTGCGCCAGCAAACGCAACAACTCGACACCGGTATAACCTGTGCCACCGACAATACCCACTTTGATCACAATTACACCTGTATTTCACTGGAATCCGGTATCATTTTAGCGGTTCCCACTTCAGGTTGCAGAAATATCATGCTGTTCTTATGGCTGAAAGCCTTTCATTTGATGGCGGTGATCAGTTGGTTTGCCGGTTTGTTTTATCTGCCACGCCTGTTTGTGTATCACGCGATGAGCGACGACACCATCAGTCGTGAGCGTTTCAAAATCATGGAGCGCAAGTTATACCGCGGCATCATGACCCCCGCCGCCATTGCCACGCTGGTTTTTGGTTTGTGGATGCTACACATTAACCCAGCGTTGCTCAGCATGGGCTGGGTAAAAGTGAAACTGGGATTGATCCTGCTGCTCATCCTTTATCACGGGCTTTGCGGCTATTTCGTGTGCCAGTTTGCTGCCGACCGCAACACACGCAGCCATGTGTTTTTCAGGGTATTTAACGAGCTGCCCGTAATCGCATTGATCGCCATTGTTCTGCTCGCCGTCTTAAAGCCTTTTTGATCCAGAAGCCCTTCGGTTAGCGCGTGCTTGTGCCTATAATTGCGCGCTTTTTTTCTTGAGGAACACCCCGTGAACATCAATCAAGCCTCCCGCGAACAATTGGAAAACTGGCGCCGTGAATTGCGCGCGCAGTACGCGGATTTCCAGCAGCGCAAACTGGCCTTGGATCTCACGCGCGGCAAACCTTCGGCCGAACAACTGGCGCTGTCCGATGCGCTGGACGGCAACCTGCACGGCAATTACTCGCTGGATAACACCGACCTGCGCAATTACGGCGGCTTAGAAGGCTTACCCTCTGCGCGCAAATTGGGCGCGGCTCTGCTCGGTCTCGACAGCAGCGAAGTGATCGCCGGCGGCAACAGCAGCCTCACCATGATGTACCAAGCCATGCAATACGCGTGGATGTTGGGACCTGATGGCAAAAATGCATGGCGCAATGAAAAACAAGTGAAGTTCTTGTGTCCATCACCGGGTTATGACCGCCACTTTGCTATTTGCGAACAATTCGGCATTGAAATGATCGCCGTGCGTTTAACGGACAACGGCCCCGACATGGATCAAGTGGAAGCGCTGATCAAAGCGGATGCATCCATCAAAGGTATGTGGTGTGTGCCGAAATACAGCAACCCCACCGGCTGCGTTTACAGTGCCGAAACAGTGGATCGCATTGCCGCACTCGGCAAAATTGCCGCGCCAAATTTTCGCGTGTTTTGGGATAACGCGTATGTGGTGCACGATTTAACAAACAGCGCACCCGCGCTCGCCAACATCATGGAGCGCTGCCGCGCGCACGGCACCGAACACAGCGTGCTGCAATTTACTTCCACTTCCAAAATTACGCACGCCGGCGCAGGCGTAGCTTTTATGGGAGCGTCGAAAGAAAACATCGCCGTGTTTTGCAAGCAGCTCGGCATTTGCACCATCGGCCCCGACAAAATTAACCAAGCGCGCCACCTCGCGTTTTTACCAGATGCTGCCGCCGTGCAACAGCACATGCAAAAACACGCGGCGATTTTGAAGCCGCGTTTTGATTGCGTGCTGCAACATTTGCAAACAGCATTTGCCGGTAGCGATCTCGGCGAATGGACAGCGCCTGTCGGCGGTTATTTTGTTTCTTTCAACACGCGCGCCGGCTTAGCCACTACCGTGGTAAAGCTGGCTGCAGAAGCCGGCGTAAAACTCACGCCTGCAGGCGCAACGTTTCCTTACGGCAAAGATCCAGACAACAAAAATATTCGCTTGGCTCCTAGCTTTCCTAAATTGGAAGAAGTGGATTTGTGTATGGCGATTTTCACCACTTGCGTGAAACTGGCATCAGTGGAACAAGCATTGGCAAACTAACCCGCCAGCAATAACCAGACATAAAAAATCCACCAAACGGTGGATTTTTTGTTTGTGCCGTACGCATTTTAAAAGTGGTGGGCCCAGTAGGACTTGAACCTACGACCAATCGATTATGAGTCGACTGCTCTGACCAACTGAGCTATAGGCCCCGAAACTTTTAGTTTATTCGTCGAGGAAGCCGCGCAGGTGATCGGAGCGCGTGGGGTGGCGCAGTTTGCGCAAGGCTTTCGCTTCGATTTGACGAATACGCTCGCGCGTTACATCAAATTGTTTGCCCACTTCCTCCAGCGTGTGATCGGTATTCATATCGATACCAAAACGCATGCGCAACACTTTCGCTTCGCGCGCGGTGAGGCTGGACAACACTTCGCGTGTGGCTTCGCTCAAGCCTTCTGTAGTGGCCGCTTCCACAGGCGATTGAATAGTGGTGTCTTCAATAAAATCGCCCAAATGCGAATTCATCGTCGCCCACAGGGGTTTCATGGAGATCGGTTCTTTGGCAATTCTTAACACTTTGCGCACTTTGTCTTCTGGCATTTCCATGCGCACGCCCAATTCTTTCCGGCGTGGGTTCGCGCCCCCATCTCTTGCAACATCTGACGCGAAATGCGGTTCAATTTGTTGATGGTTTCAATCATGTGCACAGGAATACGAATCGTGCGCGCCTGATCGGCAATCGAACGCGTAATTGCCTGACGAATCCACCAAGTAGCGTAAGTAGAAAACTTGTAACCACGACGGTATTCAAATTTATCCACCGCTTTCATCAAGCCGATATTGCCTTCCTGAATCAAATCGAGGAATTGCAAACCACGGTTGGTGTATTTTTTGGCAATCGAAATAACCAAGCGCAAGTTGGCTTCCACCATTTCGCGTTTGGCTCGACGCATACGCGCCTCACCCAAGGACAAGCGGCGATTGATTTCTTTCAATGTCGCCAGCGGCATATCCATACGCACTTCAATCTGCGCCAATTTTCTTTGGCTGCGCTGCACATCGGCTTTAATGTTATCCAAGCGCTCCGTAATGGCCTGATTTTTCTTCAAGCGCTGTTGCGCCGACAGCCATTTTTCGTTGGTTTCATTGCCAGGAAATGCTTCGATGAAATGCTTGCGATCCATGCCGCCACGACGCACGCACAAATTCATGATCATGCGCTCTTCGGCACGAATTTGCGTCAACACATCGCGCGAGTTTTTCAAGATAGGATCGAACTGACGCGGCGTGAGTTTGAAAAACTTGAACACCTCGGCCAGTGCATCCATTTCTTTGCCAGCTTGTTTGCTGTCGCGACCGTGCTTCGCCAGTGCTTTTTGTGTCTTATCAAATTGCTTTTTCAATCCGGTGAAACGAATTCTCGCTTCTTCCGGATCTGGCCCAGTATCGACTTCTGTTTCGTCGTCGCTGCTATTATCGTCTTCTTCGTCATCTTTGCCATTTGCTTTAGCGCCTTTAGCTGCAGGTTCTGGCAATTCTTCATCGCTATTGTTATTCGCCGCACCCGGCGCAACCGGCATGGTTTCCATCGGATCCAAATAGCCACTGATGATGTCGCTCAGCTTGCGCTCTTCGCTGGTAACCAGCGCATATTCTTGCAAAATCGCTTCTACCGAACCCGGCACAAATGACAGCGCAGCCATCATTTCGCGAATGCCTTCTTCGATGCGTTTAGCGATAACAATTTCACCTTCGCGCGTCAACAATTCCACCGTGCCCATTTCGCGCATATACATGCGCACGGGATCAGTGGTGCGGCCCACTTCACTTTCAACGGCCACCAAAGCCGCCGCCGCTTCTGCCGCTGCCGCTTCATCAATCGCCGCTTCGCCATCTGCCATTAACAGTGTTTCAGCATCCGGCACGGTTTCAAAAACACGGATGCCCATGTCGTTGATCATGTGGATGATGTCTTCGATCTGATCCTGATCCGAAATATCTTCTGGCAGGTGATCGTTGACCTCGGCGTAGGTCAAATACCCCTGCTCCTTACCGCGAGCAATCAGGTCTTTCAGGCGGGATTGTTGTTTGGCGATCTCAGACATGAGGCGATCCAATCGAGTGTTTTCAAGGCGTTAAAGGGCGCGGATTATACCGGATGGTGGGGACACATCGCCAGATTGCAAGGCAAGTTGCATTCAAGTGGCCGAGTGTTTTTCACGCAACAACCGCTGCAATTCATGCTTTTCCAACTCAGTGAGTGCACCGCTGCGCGATTTGGCTATCAGCTGTCGCAGGGGATCATCCTTTTCAATCGACAGCAGCAAACGCGCCAGCGCATCCTGCAACTGATCGGCCGCTGTCAACTCGCTCTCCACCAGCTTTTCGCGGTTTGCCAACTCATACAATTTAGCACTGCCATCGCTGCCGTATTGGCCGTGCCACAGCCCCAGCAAGCGACTACAACTGGCTTCGGGGTGATCGCGCAGCAAAGTGATCAAGCGCACCAAATACAGCAACTCGCCAGTTTGCTGCCCCTGCAACAAGCGCGGCAACAGCGGCAGCGCGTGCTGATGCAAGTGCGGGTAATGCAAGAGCAGGTGCAAGATGGACTCCGGCAAGCTGAGGACGATGCGCCGACCAGCCGCCCTCTCAGCGGATGCTGGCTTGGCTGATTCATCGCTATCCCTTTGATTTAGATTGTCTTTCTGTGCATCTGGGCGCTCGGACGCCGCTCGCAACGGCGCCGCTGTAACACCCGCCATCTGCTGTAAATACGCCACATCCAACTGCGTGCGCAGCGACAAATCGATAAACAGCTGCTGCTTGAACGGACCTTCCGGCAAGCGCTGCAATTGCGGCACGGCGCGACTAGCCAGAGCGGCACGGCCTTCGGCAGTCTCCAACTGCAAGCCTGCACTAGTCTGCTCAAACAAGTATTCCGACAGCGGCAGCGACTTTTCCAGCAGCGCGGTGAACGCGTCCAGCCCGCGACGGCGCACATAGCTGTCCGGATCTTCGCCATCACCCAAAAACAAAAACCGCACTTGGCGCTGTTCGCGCAGCGCAGGCAGGGAGACTTCCAAAGCGCGGGCGGCGGCGCGGCGACCGGCCTCGTCGCCATCGAAACAGAACACCACTTCGCTGGCGTAGCGAAACGCTTTCTCGAGATGCGCCGTACCTGCTGCCGTGCCCAAGGTGGCCACGGCACCCACCAGACCAAACTGTGCCAAGGCCACCACATCCATGTAGCCTTCCACCACCACGAGGCGCGACACAGCATTTTTACTGCGGTTGGCTTCGTACAGACCGTACAGTTCGCGGCCTTTGGAAAATACAGGCGTCTCTGGCGAGTTCAGGTATTTAGGTTTTTCGTCGGTGAGCACGCGCCCGCCGAAGGCGATCACACGACCGCGCAAATCGCGAATGGGGAACATCACGCGATCGCGGAAACGGTCGTAGCGCTTACCTGTCTCTTCGCGATCCACCAGCATGCCGCTCTCCAGCAGCTGCGCTTCCTGCCAGCCCGCTTGCAGCAAATGCTGCATGAGATTGTCCCAGCCGGGCGGGGCGTAGCCGATCTCAAATTGTTCGATGATGGCTTCCGACAACCCGCGCTGTTGTAGGTAAGCGCGCGCTTTTGCCGCCTGCGGGTGCTGCTGCAATTGACGGCGATACCACGCTGCCGCCTGTTCCAGCAGGGCGCATAGATCTTGCTGGCTGCGCTGTGATTTTTGCTCCTGCTCCGACAGCTGTTCGCGCGGCACTTCCACACCCTGCAACTGTGCCAAGCTCTCTACCGCACGGGGAAAATCGAGATTTTCAAACGCCATCAAGAAGCCGATGGCATTGCCGCTCGCACCGCAGCCAAAGCAGTGATAAAACTGTTTTTCTTGATTAACGCTGAACGAGGGAGTTTTTTCTTCGTGAAACGGGCAGCAGGCCATGTAGTTGCGCCCGCTTTTTTTTAGGCGCACACGGCGGTCGATCACTTCTACGATATCGGCGCGATCGAGCAAGTCATCAATGAATGATTGGGGGATCAATCCTGCCATATAGTCCGTTTCTTACCCCACGAAGGTGCCGCATGATACTGCAAACGCAAAAAACCACGCATGGAGCCATGCGTGGTTTTCAGTAGCTTCTTACACAAAAGCCCAGCTCACACTGGGCTGGACAATCAATACAGACGCTGTTGACGGCGATTTTCGCGCGACAGTTTCTTCAGGTGGCGCTTCACGGCAGCAGCGGCTTTGCGCTTGCGCACAGAAGTAGGCTTCTCATAGAACTCGCGGCGACGCACTTCAGCCAATACACCGGCTTTTTCGCAAGAGCGCTTGAAACGGCGCAGGGCAACATCAAATGGCTCGTTTTCTTTCAAACGTACAGATGGCATGTGTTCTTCCAAAAATAGATATTTCGATCAACAACCCCAGCCAGAGGCGGGGGGCGCGAATTCTAGCCCTTGTGACCCCTGGCTGTAAACCCGCCGAGGCGCCGGCGCTCAAACTTCCGCTGCAATTTCGTAGCTGTGACTGACAGCAACGCCTGCCTTGCCAAACATAATGGAAGCCGAGCAATACTTCTCCGCTGACAGGTCCACCGCTCGCTTGACCTGCGCCTCCTTCAAATCCTTCCCGCTCACCACAAAATGAATGTGGATGCGGGTAAACACAGCGGGGATTTCATCGGCGCGCTCGGCCTCTAGCTGCGCTACGCAGTTTGTAACCGCTTGGCGCAATTTTTTCAGAATGCTCACCACATCGAACGACGCGCAGCCGCCCATGCCCATCAACAACATTTCCATCGGGCGCGGGCCGAGATTGCGACCGCCGTGATCAGGCGGCCCATCCATCAATACGCAGTGCCCGCTACCTGATTCCGCGAGGAACATCGCCTCGCCCACCCATCTCACTACTGATTTCATCGTTGCCAATCACCTGCTGTATTGTTTACAGTCGCATTATCACCAACCCACCGCTGCAACGCACGACATCAACAATAAAAAGGAGATGTTGCCTTGGTTTCTGTCTCACTCACACCCAAGATCCACAATGTCGATGCGTTTCTTGCGCACTGTCACCGCCGCCGTTATCCCGCCAAAAGCACCATCATCTACGCAGGTGATACCAGCGATGCGCTCTACTACATCATCAGCGGTTCAGTGACAGTTCTCATTGAAGATGCCGACGGCAGAGAGATGATTGTCGCCTATCTCAATGCGGGTGACTTTTTTGGCGAAATGGGTTTATTTGAAGACGGCGACAGCCCACGCAGCGCGTGGGTACGCGCAAAAAATCCTTGCGAAGTCGGCGAGATCAGCTACACCAAATTTCACGAAATTAGCGATAAACATCCAGAAATTTTATTGGCGATGGGCAAACAGTTGGCGCACCGTTTGCGCTCTACGACGCGCAAAGTGGGCGACTTGGCCTTTATGGATGTCACTGGCCGCGTTGCGCGCACCTTACTGGATTTATGCAAAGAACCCGACGCAGTAACACACCCGAAAGGCATGCAAATTCGCATCACGCGCCAAGAAATTGGCCGCATTGTCGGCTGCTCGCGCGAAATGGTAGGCCGCGTGTTAAAAACACTGGAAGAGCAGAATTTAATTTCTGCCAGCGGCAAAACCATGGTGGTGTTTGACGCACGCTAAAGCGCGTTTACCATTTAACTGCGATAGCCGTGCGGATTGTTTGACTGCCAACGCCAGCTATCCGCCAACATGGTGTCGAGATTTTTTTCAGCCACCCAACCCAACTCTTGTTGCGCGCGCTGTGCATTGGCCCAACATGTCGCCACATCACCGTCGCGGCGTGGCATAACGCGATACGGTACTGAACGCCCACTCACGCGCTCAAATCCGCGCACCATTTCCAACACACTGTAACCCTGCCCGGCGCCCAAGTTATACGGGCGACAAAATGCTTGCGCTTTGTCTTTTGCCAACAGCAAACGCAATGCCGCCAAATGACCGGCCACCAAATCTTGCACATGAATAAAATCGCGCACACCGGTGCCATCGGGTGTGTCGTAATCATCGCCAAATACCGGCAACACTTCGCGCACGCCGGCTGCCACTTGCGCCACGAACGGCAACAAATTATTGGGAATGCCGGCGGGATCTTCACCGATCAAACCGCTCTCATGCGCGCCCACCGGATTGAAATAGCGTAGCAGCGCCACTTGCCACGGCGCTGAGGCGCAACAATCCATCAGTATTTGTTCAATCATCTGTTTGGTTTGCCCATAGGGATTCGTCGCCCCCAAAGCAGCGCCTTCATCTAAGGGCATCACCGCGCTGGGACGGTACACCGTGGCCGACGAACTAAAAATCAAACGCTGCACGCCGTGTGCTTGCATGACCTGCAACAAATTGACCGTGCCCACCACATTGTTGTCGTAATACGCCAATGGATTGCTGCAAGACTCGCCTACTGCTTTCAAACCGGCAAAATGCATCACCGCGCTAATGGCGTGCGCACGAAAAATCTGTTCTAACGCTGCACGGTCACGCAAGTCGCCATGCTGAAAAATCACAGCCTTGCCCGCAATGTGTTGCACGCGCTCCAAAGCTATCGGATGACTATTGCTGAAGTTGTCCAGCACTATCACCTCAAAACCTGCGGCCAACAGTGCCACGCAGGCATGGCTGCCGATATAGCCTGCACCACCGGTCACCAGAATTGTTTTGCTCATGTCTTTGCTCTCTGCTAGCTGGCGACATTATCAAAGTTTTTACGGTGATTTACACGAGTTTGACTTTCCCACTGCGTTCGTTGTCTGATGCTCTGCACATCAACACGAGGGCTGTCGCATGAAAAAAATTATCTTTATTGCACTCGCGGCCAGCCTCGCCAGCTTGACTATCGGCTGTACCTACCGATCAGAAGACGCCTACTCGCGTTATGACGCCAATCAGTCCATGAATGTCGAATACGGCACCGTGCGTGAAATGCGCCGCGTCAATATGCGCGGCTACAGCAATGGGGTCGGTGCAGTTACCGGCTCTGTGATTGGTGGTATTGCTGGCAATGCTGTGTCAGGCCAATGGGACAAAGGTCTCGGCACCATGCTCGGCATTCTTGTCGGCGGACTAGTCGGCAGTGTGGCGCAACAGAATATAACCGAGGCCGACGGTTGGGAGCTGATCATACAGCTCGACAGCGGTCGCACCGTTGCCATTGCGGTGCCGACCAGCGAACAACAGTTTGGCGTTGGTCAACGCGTCAAACTGATGGAAAATCCGCGTGGAAGTCGGGTAGTGCCGTCGAAAGAAGGCTATCGCAACTAATTTTTAACCCTCACACACAAGACGATGGAAACTTATTTGGTGGGCGGTGCGGTGCGCGACCAATTGCTCGGTCTGCCTGTACACGAACGCGACTGGGTGGTAACTAACGCCACACCTGAACAAATGCTCGCGCAAGGCTACACGCCAGTTGGCAAAGATTTCCCCGTGTTTTTGCATCCAGAAACGCATGAGGAATATGCGCTGGCACGCACCGAACGCAAAACTGCGCCCGGCTATCACGGCTTTATTTTTCACGCAGAACCCACGGTCACACTCGAGCAGGATTTGTATCGCCGCGACTTGACCATCAACGCTATCGCGCAAGACAGCTCAGGACAATTATTTGACCCTTACTGCGGCCAAAAAGATTTGCAACATAAAATACTGCGCCATGTCTCTCCCGCCTTTGTAGAAGACCCCGTGCGCATTTTGCGTTTGGCGCGCTTCGCCGCTCGTTTTCATCATTTAGGTTTCCGCATTGCCGATGAAACGCTCGCACTGATGCAGAGCATGGTAGAGAACGGCGAAGTATCTGCACTAACCGCAGAACGCGTATGGCGTGAATGCGAACGCGCGCTGGGCGAAAAAAACCCACAAGTTTTTTTTGATGTGTTGCGGCAATGCAAAGCACTGGCCGTCATTTTTCCTGAAGTGGATGCGCTGTTTGGCGTGCCGCAGTCGCCACAACATCACCCAGAAATTGACACCGGCATTCACACACTGATGGCATTAGAACAGTGTGCAAGATTGACGGACAATACATTCGCACGCTTCGCTACGCTCTGCCACGATTTAGGCAAAGCACTCACACCTGCCGATGTATTGCCGCGCCATATCGGCCATGAAAGCAAAAGTAAGCCGCTCGTGATTGCACTGTGCGAGCGTTTAGGCGCACCGTCGGAGTATCGCGATCTCGCCGTGCTGACAGCCGTGTATCACACACACTGTCACCGCGCATTGACACTGCGCGCTACCACGCTTCTTGAGTTGTTTGAAAACTTAGATCTATTTCGCCGCCCACAACGGCTAGAACCCTTTTTAATGGCCTGTGAAGCCGATGCGCGAGGGCGCACAGGGTTTGAGCAGTGCGACTACAAACCTACCGCTTTTTTGCGCGAAGCCTTTGCATTGTGCTGCGCGGTGACGGGCAAAGAGATTGATCACGCTAAGTTTTCCGGCAAAGCCTTTGGCGAGGAATTGCGTCGCTTGCGCATACAAACATTAAAAACCATTGCACAACCTGATATGGCGGCTTCGTGAATACAGAAATCAATAACACAGCACCTGTCGCGCTGATCACTGGCGCCGCACAACGCATCGGCGCTGCCATTGCCGAGCGATTACACGGCGCCGGCTACAACATTGTCATCCACTATCGACACTCCGCCGACAATGCCACCGCTCTCGTTGAAACACTCAATCAACGCCGCGCTGCATCCGCCGTGTGTCTTGCTGCAGATTTACAAGACACACCAGCCCTACAACACCTAGCGCAACGAGCGGAAGCACATTGGGGGCGAGTGGATGCACTGATCAACAATGCTTCTGCGTTTTATCCCACACCGATTGGCAGCACAACAGAAACAGACTGGGACGCACTCATCGCCAGCAACATGAAAGCCCCCTTTTTTCTCGCGCAAGCACTAGCGCCTACGCTAAAAAAACATACAGGATGCATTATTAATATTGCCGACATCTACGCCGAAAAACCGTTGGCCAAGCACACGGTTTACTGCATGGCAAAAGCAGGCAATGCAATGCTCACGCAATCACTGGCCGTGGAACTGGCACCACAAGTGCGCGTAAATGGCATTGCGCCTGGCGCGATACTGTGGCCAGAATCACACAATATTTCTCACGCTGCTACACAAGAAAAAATATTGGCCAGCATTCCACTGCAACGCACAGGTGACATCGAGGACATTGCTCGCACAGTATTGTTTTTATTGCGCGATGCACCCTACATCACCGGACAAATACTGCGCGTCGACGGTGGGCGCAGTTTGCAGTTTTAAGCTGTTTGTTTTCCGCAGATCGCACAGGCGCTGTCTTTCTTCAGAGACAGTGTGCGCCATTGCATCGTGCAGGCATCCAACAACAATACACGACCATCCAGCGGCTCTCCGTATCCAGCAAGAATTTTTAAAGCCTCTGTCGCTTGCACAGCACCGATAATGCCCACCAACGGCGCCAACACACCGCTGTCGCTGCACGATAAATTCTCCTGCATATCCTGTTCGCCATATAAGCAGGCATAACAAGGGCTGGCGCCATGCAAATTAAATACCGCAACTTGCCCTTCACTGCGAATGGCCGCACCGGATACCAGCGGCTTTTGATGCAAGACACACGCGTGATTGATCGCCAAACGCGTAGTGAAATTATCTGAACAATCCAACACCACATCGGCTTTTGCAATCTGCTGCGACAAGGCTTCTCCCTGCAAGCGCACGAGCAAGGGATCAACCACGACAGTTGGATTAATCCCGCGCAGCGTTTCTGCCAATGACAACACTTTTTCTTTGCCGATATTGCTATCGCGATGAGCAATTTGACGCTGTAAATTACTCAACTCCACCACATCGTCATCAGCAATCACTAAATGACCGACACCACTCGATGCCAAATACAACGCAGCCGGACAACCGAGACCGCCGGCACCGACAATCAATACACGCGCCTGATTGACACGCACCTGCCCTTCCACATCAAAACCATCCAACATGATGTGACGGCTATAGCGCAGCAATTGTTGATCATCCATATATCACCTCGCCCGACCAAACAGCACATGTCACCCGTTCGTTAGCGCCGTAATCACGCACCGTTTTCACACCACTGTAGCCACACTGCCGCAAGTAGGCGCGCAATGATTCACCTTGTGCAAAACCGTGCTCCAACAATAAAACACCTTGCGCGCACAAAAACTTTTTTGCCTCGCGCGCTAAAAAAAACAAATCGGCATAACCGTCATCAGCAGCGATTAGGGCACTGCGCGGCTCAAATCGCACATCACCCTCTAACAAATGCGGATCATCTTTTGCAATATACGGTGGATTGCTGACAATCAAATCAAAACACGAATCCGTCGGCACGGCAGCAAACCAATCGCTTTCATAAATCTGCACATTGTTTAGTGCGAGCATCGCTGCATTCTGCCGCGCAAGTTGCACAGCATTCGCTTGCTTATCCACAGCGTCAATACGCCACGCCGGCTGTTCTTTCGCCAAAGCCAAGGCGATCGCACCTGTTCCCGTTCCCAGATCAAGAACACGCGCCTGATCTTGCTGACAAATCGCCAATGCAGTTTCCACTAACAGCTCAGTATCAGGCCGTGGAATAAGCGTGCTGTTATTGACTGACAACGGCAGCGACCAAAATTCACGACTGCCCGTGATATGCGCCACCGGCTCGCCAGATTTCCGGCGCGCCACCTGCTGAAAAAATTCCAATTCGACAGCCTCATCCACGAGTGAATCGCTGTACGCATACAAATAAGTTCGATTGCGGTGCAATACATTGGATAGCAGCACCTCCGCATCCAAGCGCGGGCTATCACTGATATTTTGCAACGCTATCGCAGCCTGTGTGAGACAGCTCTCGATAGTTCGCAACGCGGCCATTTTTTATTCGTTACCCAAGGCGGCCAACAAATCCGCTTGATGCTCGTTGATCAGCGGTTGAATCACGGCATCCAATTTTCCTTGCATGATTTCGTCTAAGGCGTACAGCGTGAGATTGATGCGGTGATCGGTCATGCGCCCTTGCGGAAAATTGTAGGTGCGGATGCGCTCAGAACGATCACCACTGCCGACTAAATTTCTGCGTTCATCCGCCTGCTGTTGTTGTTGCTGACTCACGGCACTACTGTGCAATTTCGCTACCAATAACGCCATCGCCCGCGCGCGGTTTTTGTGCTGACTGCGTTCGTCCTGACACTCCACCACAATGCCGCTAGGAAGATGCGTGATGCGAATGGCAGAATCGGTTTTGTTGACATGCTGACCGCCAGCACCCGACGAACGAAAGGTATCAATACGCAATTCATTTTTGTCGATATTAACCGCTTCCACTTCATCCAATTCCGGAAGAATGGCGACCGTACACGCCGAAGTATGAATGCGCCCTTGCGCCTCCGTTGCCGGCACGCGCTGCACCCGATGTGCGCCCGATTCAAATTTCAAACGCGAGTACACATCCGCACCCGACACTCGAGTAATAATTTCTTTGTAGCCGCCATGTTCGCCAGGGCGCTCACTGATAATTTCCACACGCCAGCCGCGCTCATCGGCATAACGGCTGTACATGCGAAACAAATCACCGGAAAAAATAGCTGCCTCATCACCGCCTGTGCCAGCGCGAACTTCTAAAAAAACATTGCGCCCATCGTCGGGGTCTTTCGGCAACAACAGAGTCTGCAATTCTTCCTCGACGGTTTGCAGACGAGCATCCGCATCGCGCAGCTCGTCTTCAGCCATCGCTTTGAGTTCCGCATCGCCGTCTTGCAACAATTCTTTGGCGGTTTGGATGTCGTCCATCACCGTTTGATAACGACGATATGCGGCAACCACCGGCTCCAACTCAGCAAATTCGCGCGAATACAGGCGAAACTTTTCTTGGTTCGCAATCACCTCCGCATCGCTCAACAGAGCCGCCAACTCCTCGTGGCGCTCTAGCAATCGCTGTAATTTGGTGAGGATAGAAGGCTTCATGGGGCACGCTCATTAATTGCGCGGCATTGTATCGTTGTTTGTTGTCCGGCAGGTATGATAGTGCCGCTTGCACATCACCACGGAAAATATCGTGCCTAAAATCACCTACATCGCCGCCTGGCTCTGCGCCACATTGGCAGCTTGCGCCACGCTGGTCTGCCTGTGGCTGGCGCGTTACCAGCCCATCGACATGGACTTGGCGATGCTGCACTACAGCGCCTATCTGATTAACGAAAAGCAATTCCTGCTGTATCGCGATATTTTTGAAAACAATTTGCCTGGGCCATTCTTTTTACACGCGATGATCGGAAAACTGTTCGGCTACAGCGCGCTGCCCATTCGTTTTCTTGATGCCGCTGTGCTCGCCGCACTGGCATTCTGCAGCTGGAAAATTATTGCACCCATTTCAAAACCAGGCGCTATTTTTGCACCGATGCTGTTCGCGCTGGTTTACATCGCAGGAGGCACAACTGCTGCTTTTCAACGCGACTACCTTGCCACACTGCCTTTAGCGGCAGTCTTGGCGCTACTGTGCAACACATCGGTCAAACCCGTGCGTGATGCCGCATGGATCGGCGCATTGTGCGGTGCCGCCTGCACACTGAAACCCAATTTTGCGGTTGTTGCGCCGGCATTCTTTTGGATCCTACTCTCTAAAATGCAGGGCAGCTATTGGCAGCGCTTAACAATCACTTTTCCGCCCATCGCAAGCGCGTTTGTAGTTATTTTTGCAGTGCCATTGGTTTGGGGAATGCAACACGCTGACTTCAAGGAGTTAATCGAACTCTATAAAACCTATACGCCACTTTATGTATCCACGCGCTCCGATCTATATCACTACGAGAACACTCAACAACAATTACTCGAACTGCTTCGCATGCAAGGCGCTCATTTGTTAAAAATGAGTCTGCTATCTATCCCCGCATTGCTTTGGGCGTGGCGGCAACACCGCAATAATCCAGAAACGCTAAAACGGCTCAGCTATATTGCTATCGCAACTTTTGCAATCAGCTGGCATGAAATCATAGCTGGCAAGTTTTGGTTTGCGCATTTATTGCCGCCCTATTTCTTTGCCATCCTTTGTTTTTCTTTGCTGCTCACGCCTACCAATACCGGCTCACACCCAGTAGAAAAATATATCGCTATACTGCCTGTCATCCTGTTCACCATGGCGGTTTACACGATAGGCAAATACGACATCAGCAACCTCTACTCCAAACATTACTCTGCAGAAAATCACGGTATTCGCTCACAAAAAATTGCGCGCTATTTGATTGCCAACATGCAGCCAAATGACAAGGTGCAGAGCTTAGATGGTTCCGGCGATGGCCAAGGCGCACTGCTATTAGCGCGCGCGGCCAGCGCCACACGCTTTGTCGAAGACATCCCTCTCTACTTACAACCCTCTTCACCAGTTACACAAGGATTTCGCCGTGAATTTCTGGATACCATGACGAGGAATCCACCTGCGTTTTTTGTCTATATTCACAATTTTTTTCATCCAGCTGGCGGCAATCGACTGAAAGAATTTCGCGAGTTATTTTCTTTCCTTGAAATAAACTACGAAGTGGCAGAAGAAGTCGATGGCGAATACACCATTTACCGCTACAAAAATGCTAGCGCTGTTCCGGCAGGCGCTTCAGCATCTCCGTAGGGTGATGCAATAACTTATTGGTTAAATTGCGCGCCAAGGTTTTCACCGCGTCATCAATTGACTGCCCTTGCGCCACCGCTTTGAGCGCGCGTTCAACTTCAGCATCGCGCCAAGTTTCTGCCTTGCGGCGATACTCCACGATGCTTGACGCCGCTTCTTGCTCAAATTTTCCTTGTCGATACGCGGCAACACCTTCCTCGACGATCACACGCGCATCTTCTGCCGCCTGCTCGCGCGCGCGCAAATTTTCATCGATCACATCGCGCAGATCGTCGACGGTATACAAATACACATCGTCCAATTCTGCCACTTGCGATTCGATGTCGCGCGGCACGGCAATATCCACCATAAACATTGGCCGATGTCGCCGCTGTTTCAATGCTTGCTCTACAGCGCCTTTTCCTAAGACGGGCAACTGACTGGCGGTAGATGAAATGACAATATCGGCTTCATGCAAACGCGTCGGGATATCACCCAATAAAATCGCTTCTGCCTGAATCGATTCCGCCAATTCTTGTGCGCGCTCCAGCGTGCGATTGGCAATAATAATGTTATCGATGCCCTGCTCACGCAAATGGCGCGCCACCAACTCGATGGTTTTGCCTGCGCCAATTAACAAGGCTGTATTGTTGCGCAAATCAGAAAAAATTCGCTGCGCTAAACGCACCGCTGCATACGCCACCGAAACTGGGTTGTGGCCGATTGCCGTTTCCGAACGCACACGCTTCGAAACCGCAAACACTTGCTGAAAAGTTTGATGCAATGAACCATTCAAGGTGCCAGCTTCTTCTGCTTGCGCAAACGCCGACTTCATCTGCCCAAAAATTTGCGGCTCGCCCAGCACTAAAGAATCCAAGCCGCAGGACACCAACATCAAATGCCGCACCGCTATTTCGCCGCTGTGGCTGTAATGGCAATGGCGCAATTCGTCTATATCTAAATGGTGAAATGCAGCCAGCCAAGCGAGTACATCATGCGCATGCACTGCCGCTCCAACCGCCAAATACAGCTCGGTGCGATTGCAGGTGGACAGAATGACCGCGTCCGCACCGCCCATCGCCGCCGACAGCGAACACAGCGCCTCTGTCATCTGCGCAGGCGCAATGCTGACGCGTTCACGCAACGCCAATGCAGCAGAATTATGATTGATACCGAGAACTAATAAAGACATGCAGCAACCCGCAAGAATCGGCGGCATTATACCGCCCGCCTCGTGTTGGGTAATCCGCAGTCTCTCTATATCATGGCCGACGCGATTACAGACAAGGTGGCATACATGCTCACACGACAGGCTTTTGTGCGCGGATTAGCAGCCGGCCTCATTTTGACACTCGGCAGTTGCGGCTACCAATCACCGAGCACGCCGGACAGCAGCAGCACACTGCCAACAAGCCATGACAGCCGCCCTTTTCCTGAAGGCGCACTCTACTCACTGCTAGTTGCTGAAGTAGCCATCAATCGCGGGCAGCTGGATGTTGCGCTCGCCAACTATTACCAACAAGCCTATACAACGCGCGACCCCGGCGTTGCGCGCCGCGCCACGATGCTGGCCGGTTATCTGCAAGCCGACCAAGCCGCTTTGGATCTCGCACAACTGTGGTCAAGCCTTGAGCCAGAAAATCCAGAACCTATTTATATCGCTGGGCAATATTTTCTCGACAATGGCAGTTTGCAATCTGCCCTCCAGCAGTCCAAACGCCTGCTGTCTCTACGCGCCAGCTCACTGTTTCTCGCTATTGCCACCAATCCTGTTGCCACTGACGACAAACACCTACCACAACTCACACAGCAATACGCTGAGCTGCTAGAAGATTACCCTGACAATATTGATCTTTTGTTGGGCAATGCTGCACTGCTATCGGCTGGCGCACGCTACGAAGACAGCTTATCGCTGATCAACAAAGCGCTGACGGCAGACAAAATGAATCTCGCCGCGCGCTTACTTGAAATTGATGTGCTGTACAAAAATGGAAGACCAGACACCGCCATCAAGCACATGGGGGATATCGTCAACGATCAGCCCGACAACGACAAACTGCGCATGGAATACGCGCGCATGTTGAGCGAGCAGGATCTAAAAAAAGCGCGCGAACAATTTGATTACTTGGCACAACGCAATTCCATGGAGTCCAACCTGTTATTGGCGCGCGCGCGCGTCAATTTCCAATTAAAAGATTACGCACTCGCACGCGAGTTTTTTGAACAACTGCTGTTTCTTAAAAAACATACGGATACGGCGCACTTCTATCTCGGTGAAATCGCCCAAATAGATCAAAAAAACAATAAAGCATCGGAACACTTTCGACGCGTGGAAAGTGGCAGCGAGTACTTGCCCGCCACCACCAAAGTATTCAGCCTGATGATGCAACAAAATCATCGCCTGGAAGGACAACAATGGCTGGCTGAACAACGCCAAGCACATCCAGAGCAAGCGTATGCCTTGTACCTAATCGAAGCCGATACGCTGTTCCGAAATAATGATTTACCGCGCAGCTTGGCCGCACTCAATGAGGCAATCGACAAATACCCGCAACAAACTAGCCTCTACATGGCGCGCTCACTGGTCCACCAAAAAAGTAACGACACCGCGGCAGCAGAAGCCGATTTACGCATCGTACTTGCGCGCGAGCCCGACAATGTCGACGCCCTGAATGCACTCGGATATTTGCTGGCCGACGACAATCGCCAATTGGACGAAGCCAAGAAATTATTGGAGCGCGCACTCGCCTTACGCCCTGAAGACCCGGCCATCCTCGACAGCATGGGCTGGCTGCTGTTTCGCATCGGACAAAATGAAGAAGCCGTGCTGCGCTTGAAAAAATCCTACGCCCTACAACCAGACGACGAAGTTGCTGCCCATCTCGGTGAAGTACTATGGCTCACTGGACAGCAAGCTGAAGCGAAAAAAATCTGGGAGCAGGGATTGAAATTGGCACCGGAGAGCGAAGCCATCCGTGCCACGCGCCAACGCCTGCACGCGCAATAATTACCACGGAAACCAAGTCAATCTTGGAGCTGAGTTTAGCTTGCGCTATGATTGCCGCCCCTCTTAACCGCACTGGAGAACGCCATGAGCAATGCCATTGTCCATGTTACCGATGCCAGCTTTGACGCTGATGTTTTGAAATCCGGCACGCCTGTATTGGTAGATTTCTGGGCGGCGTGGTGCGGCCCCTGCAAAATGATCGCCCCCATTTTGGACGAGCTGGCGAAAGAATTTGCAGGCAAAGTGAAGATTTGCAAAATGGATGTGGATGCCAATAAGGAAACACCGGCCAAGTTCAGCATTCGCGGCATCCCTACCCTGATGATTTTTAAAAATGGCAGTTTGGAAGGCACCAAGGTGGGCGCGCTATCCAAAGTGCAGTTGATCGAGTTCATCAACAGCAATCTGTAACTGTCGGCACAGGAGAGGAAACACTGAGGTTTCCTCTCTTTGCCCTCTGGACAAGATCAAGCCAAGAGTCATATAGTTAACCCGTCTTGAAGCAGCCCCTATAAGTCGCCTCCCAACAAATCGACAGCGCTGCACAAAAAAATCTTTCCTCAATCCTTCAAAACGCTCAGTAGCACTGCTATCTGTCGCTTGTAAGTCCCATTTACCCCTCCATTCATTGTGAAGCCCACAAAAAGCCTATGAACCTAACGGATCTGAAAGCCAAACCCATCGAAGAATTGCTGCAAATTGCCGAGAGCATCGGCCTAGAAAACATGGCGCGCAATCGCAAACAGGATGTGATCTTCACTATCCTCAAGCGCCACGCCAAAAGCGGCGAAGAGATCAGCGGCGAAGGCGTATTGGAGATTCTGCAAGACGGCTTCGGCTTTCTGCGCTCCGCCAGCTCCTCTTACTTGGCCGGCCCCGATGACATCTATGTATCGCCCAGCCAGATTCGCCGTTTCAACTTGCGTACCGGCGACGAGGTCATTGGCAAAATTCGCCCACCGAAAGAGGGCGAGCGCTACTTTGCGCTGCTGAAAGTCGACACCATCAACGGCGACCGCCCTGAAGGCACCAAGAACAAAGCCCTGTTTGAAAACTTAACACCGCTGTTCCCCAACCAGCGCCTGAAGCTGGAATCGGGCAACGGCTCGCGAGAAGATTTGACCGGCCGCATCATCGATCTCATCTCTCCTATCGGCAAAGGTCAGCGCGGCTTGATCGTTGCACCGCCCAAAGCGGGCAAAACCATCATGATGCAGAACATCGCGCAGGCCATCACGCGCAACAACCCTGAGTGCCATTTGATCGTGCTGCTGATCGACGAGCGCCCAGAGGAAGTGACCGAAATGCAGCGCTCCGTGCGCGGCGAAGTCATCGCCTCCACCTTTGATGAACCACCCACGCGCCATGTGCAAGTGGCCGAAATGGTGATCGAGCGCGCCAAACGACTGGTCGAGCACAAACAAGATGTCATCATCCTGCTGGACTCCATCACCCGTCTCGCCCGCGCTTACAACACCGTGGTGCCATCGTCGGGCAAAGTATTGACCGGCGGCGTGGATGCCAACGCACTGGAGCGCCCCAAGCGTTTCTTCGGCGCCGCGCGCAATATCGAACACGGCGGCAGCCTCACCATCATCGCCACCTCGCTGATCGACACCGGCTCCAAAATGGACGAAGTGATCTACGAAGAATTCAAAGGCACCGGCAACATGGAGCTGCATTTGGATCGCAAGATCGCCGAGAAACGCGTCTACCCTGCGATCAACATTCGCCGCTCTGGCACACGCCGCGAAGAATTGTTGATGGCAGAAGATGAAATGCAAAAAGCATGGATTTTGCGCAAATTGCTGCATGACATGGAAGACACGCCAGCGACAGAATTCTTGGTCGACAAGTTGAAAGACTGTAAAACCAACGAAGAATTCTTTGCGTCGATGAAACGGAAGTAATGACTCACCGGAAGGAAAAGCACCGCGATGAAATTCAAAGATCTGCGCGAATTTATCACCTTCCTTGAAAAGCACGGCGAACTGAAGCGAATCTCTGTCGAAGTGGATCCACACTTAGAAATGACCGAGATTTGCGATCGCGTGTTGCGCGCTGGCGGCCCTGCTCTGCTGTTTGAAAATCCCAAAGGCTACCAAACGCCAGTGCTGGCCAATTTATTCGGCACAGAAAAACGCGTCGCGCTCGGCATGGGGCGTGAGTCGGTGGATGATTTACGCGATGTCGGCAAATTACTGGCATATCTGAAAGAACCGGAACCGCCGAAAGGCTTCCGCGATTTAATCGGCCAACTGCCCACACTGAAACAAGTGCTGAACATGGCGCCGAAAGTGTTGCGCCACGCGCCCTGCCAAGAAAATATTTTGGAAGGCGATGCTGTCGATTTACAGCAACTGCCCATACAAACTTGCTGGCCAGACGATGCCGCACCGCTAATCACTTGGCCACTCGTGATCACGCGCGGCCCACACAAAGAACGACAAAATCTCGGCATCTACCGCATGCAATTGATCGGCAAAAACCGTTTGATCATGCGTTGGTTGTCGCATCGCGGCGGCGCACTCGACTTTCGCGAATGGCAACAACAATACCCAGGTAAACCGTTTCCCGTTTCGGTCGCGCTGGGCGCAGATCCCGCCACTATTTTGGGCGCTGTTACGCCCGTGCCGGACACACTGTCGGAATACGCGTTCGCCGGTTTACTGCGCGGTGAAAAAACAGAAGTCGTCAAAAGTATTGGCAATGATTTACAAGTCCCTGCTTCCGCAGAAATTATTTTAGAAGGCGTGATCCATCTCGACGACATGGCTGATGAAGGACCGTTTGGCGACCACACCGGCTATTACAACGAAGTGGATCGCTTCCCGTGTTTACGGTGGAGCGCATCACGCATCGCAATAACCCGATTTATCACAGCACTTACACCGGCCGTCCACCCGATGAACCAGCCATTCTCGGCGTCGCCCTGAATGAAGTGTTTGTGCCACTGCTGCAAAAACAATTTCCAGAAATTACCGATTTTTATTTGCCGCCTGAAGGCTGTTCATACCGCCTCGCCGTGGTGACCATGAAAAAACAATATCCCGGCCACGCCAAGCGCGTAATGATGGGTGTGTGGTCTTTCTTGCGTCAATTTATGTATACCAAATTTGTTATCGTGACTGACGACGATGTAAACGCGCGCGATTGGAAAGATGTGGTGTGGGCAATTACTACACGCATGGATCCGATACGCGACACGGTACTGGTCGACAACACGCCTATCGATTATTTGGATTTTGCGTCTCCCATTTCCGGTCTCGGCTCCAAAATGGGACTGGATGCCACACACAAATGGCCTGGCGAAACACAACGCGAATGGGGAAAACCGATAGCGATGGATGACAGCGTAAAGCAGCGCGTCGATGCACTGTGGTCATCACTGAAACTGGATTAGTTTTTCAATTCTTCTCATTTAATTTTTAGAGCATCGCACATGAGCACAAACACCGAACACCTCGCCATCAAAGCCAATATGCAATCCGTTGCGCTCGCTGCGCAAGGCGATCGCGAAGGCTGGTTGGCGCTGTATGCAGATGACGCTGTTGTACAAGACCCTGTAGGCATCTCACCGTTTGATGCGACGGGAGCAGGACATCGCGGCAAAGCGGCGATTGCTAAGTTTTGGGATATGGTGATCGGACCATCGCAATTAACCATCCATGTTCACAAGCGCATCCCCAGCGGCGAGCGCTCCTGCGCCGTGTTGCAAACCGCCGTCAACGATATGGGCAAAGGAAAAACGGAAGTTGAAATGGTGGCGATTTACGAAGTGAACGATGAAGGAAAGATCACGCGTATGAGCGCATTTTGGAGCTGGGCGGAGATGGAAGCCCAACTCAAAAAACTGGGCTTCATGTAACGCATTTTATTCGCCAAAATCTCTTTCGTACTGCGCACGCACCGAGTTAAACGCCATGTGCAAATTCTGTGGATCAAACGGTGGTTTGAAAAAACCGTGGTAGTGGCCGCGCGGATTGATCACCGCCAAATTGCCGCTGTGCTCCATTAAATAACCGCCGCCATCTATCGGCGCTTTGGTAAATCCTGCACTCAAGTCTGTTGCAAAACGCACCAAATCCAAATGCTCGCCCGTCATCCCATAAAACGTCGGATTAAAATACGCCGTATACGCTTTCAGTTTTTGCGGCGTATCTCTAGCAGGGTCGACAGAGAGCAACACCACTTGCACGCCATCCGCCTCATGCTTTTCCTGTAACGCGCGATAAAACTTATCCAACACCGCCAGTGTGGTTGGGCAAATATCGGGGCACGATGTAAAGCCAAAAAAAATGAGCGTCCATTTGCCTTGGAAAAACTTTGGATCAAAAACCTTGCCTTCTTGATCAATCAAAACTGGATCGCGAAAAATGCGCGGCTTATCAAAAAAATAACCGCCGTATGTTTCCATCTTCTCTTTGCTAAAAATATTAGGCTGCATCATGCGGTGCACAAAGCCAGCCACTAAGCCGGCCATAAAAAGTACCAAGACTAAAACCGTCAGGCGAATCTTTAGTTTTTCACTCATGTGATACCTTAATTACAAATAATGATCCAACAGCATGACCACAAACAGTGCCATTAAATAAATAATGGAATACTTAAAGGTCTCCATGCCCGCCTTGGGTTTTTCGCAGTACAACTGGACTGACCAATACAAAAATCCTGCGCCCAACACCACCGCACTCACCAAATACAGCCAGCCGAACATGCCGGTTGCAAACGGCAACAAAGTAATCACGATTAACATCACGGTATATAAAATGACATGCAGTGCCGTTAATTTAATGCCGTGTGTAACCGGCATCATCGGAATACCCGCTTTTGCATATTCATCGCGGCGATGAATGGCCAAGGCCCAAAAATGCGGCGGCGTCCATGCAAAAATCACCAACACCAATAACAAGGCATCGTGATGGATGTGATTCGTTACGGCCGTCCAACCCAACAACGGCGGCACAGCACCCGCCAAACCACCGATCACAATATTTTGCGGCGTAGCGCGTTTGAGAAAGCGCGTGTAGACAAAAGCGTAGCCAATAAGCGCCGCAAAGGTCAGCCACATCGTCAGATTATTCGTAAAAATTTTCAGCACCAACATGCCCGCAATACCCAACACGGCGGCAAATAGCATCGCCTGCTGGCTATTGATACGCCCCTGTGCCACGGGACGGTTGAGCGTGCGCGCCATTTTCAGATCAATATGCTGATCAACGATATGATTTACCGCCGCTGCCGCTGCCGCACACAACGCGATGCCGAGATTGCCAAAAATCAGCACCGACCACGGCACCGCTCCCGGCACTGACAACAACATACCGATCACGGAAGTCAGAATCATCAAAGCCACAACATTCGGCTTACACAACTCTAAATAGTCACGCCACAATGCGCGTTCTCGCACAACAGTTTCACTCATATTGTTTTTCTTCAGCCGCTGTGTGGAATTGCACAGAGAATACACGATGATTCAATGTCACCATCACCAATAACAATAATGCACCCACCGCATTATGCGAAACGGCTACCAGCAGCGGCAAACCAAACCACACATTGCTAATACCCAATGCCAATTGCATCAGCAATACCGATAAAACAATAGCCGCCATTCTGCGACTTTCTGCAATACCGATGCGCCATAGCAGCGTCACCAATGACAGCAACACCAGCGTGACCACAACCGCACCCACACGGTGTGCAAAGTGAATAGCTGTGCGCGCCGTGTTATCTAACTGGCCGCCCAAATAATTGGGGCCGATATGTTGCAGCACATTAAAGCCGGCAGAAAAATCCATTTCCGGTAACCATGCGCCGTGACAGGTCGGCAAGTCCGGACAAGCTAAGGCTGCATAGTTTGAAGTCGTCCAACCACCCAGTGCGATTTGCAAAATCACCGCTAACAAACTTGCCACTGCCAATCCACGCAAGCGGACAATTTTTTGCTGTGCAGTTTTTGACAATGTCCAAGCGAAGCCCCCCAAACGCTGCACTAATAACCACAACAGAGATAGCGTAGTGAAACCGCCCAACAAATGTGCTGTTACGACTTGCGGCCATAACAGCAGCGTGACTGTCCACATGCCGAACAATCCCTGCAGGATAACAAAGCACAAAGTAAATGCGGCCAACTTAACGGGCTGCTTACCCGCTTTGCGATTTTTTATCACTGCAATCAGCAAGCCAATAATTAACAACCCCAAACTGGATGCAAAAATGCGGTGGATTTGCTCCGGCCAAGTTTTATCCACTTCAACGGGTGTGGCAGAAAAATTTTGATTCGCTGTATGAATTTCTTCTGGTGTATTCGGCACCCAATAATGGCCATAGCATGTCGGCCAGTCAGGGCAGCCCAAACCTGCGTGCACCAAGCGGGTATACGCGCCGAGTACAATAACCACTACCGCAACACAGAGTGCAAAACTCGCAATATAAAAACTCAGACTACGCCTCATCACTCAATCCACATCCTTAATTAGAAACTTCATGTCGGTCATGATGTCCTTGTATGTGTTCTGCATGGTGTAATACATCATCACAAATCCATCAGGATCCACCAAAAAGAAATTGGTTTGATTTTCATCCGTCACACGATAATTGGACTGACCAAGCAGCTGTTGCCATTTCGCGTTATCGCCATACAACACCACGACATCGGCATGTTCTTTTTGCAGCCACCGTTCAGTTTCGTCATCCAGCCTCCCTTCTGTCACCAACCACACCCGGCGAACTTTCTCTTGATATTGCCCCAAAGCGATGCGAGTTTGACGCTTCATCCAAAAACGCTGTTTACATTCATCACTGCATGTCGCGCTGTGTGCCGTTAAGAATGTCCATCGTGACTCTTCTTTTTTTCTCTCGAACACAAAGGATTTACCTTGTATGTCCAATGACTGGATGTCATTAATTTGCTGGGGCGGCGCAATCAACACGCCTTTATTGCGTGTGTCTTTTGGCATGCCAATGCCTGTATAAAAAACAAAAAATGCCGCCAAAACAACAAAAATGGGAATCAGCACCAACACTAATAACATATATGGCTTTTGATTCACGCTCGCATGTTCTGTCATAAAGTTTCGCTCACTATTTAATCGATTCAGTTCTATAAGAGTAAAAACCGTAACAAAGCAACAACGCAAACGCCATTGCGAACCACTGCACGGCATACGCCGTATTTTTTTCCGGCTGAATATTCACGATGGGCCACTGCGCCGCCAATGCAGAAGGAGAGCCCTCTTTCAGCCGCACCACCACAGGCAACAACGGTGTGTGCAATTCTTCTTCAGCACCGGGGATATTCATTCTGCCTATGCGTTTTGGCCAACCTTGTTCAGCAAACAGCGACTTATCCTCTCCCAATAATGGCGACACATAAAGCTCACCCATTTCATCATCCACCGCAACGACCGGAATACTGGGCAGCTCGCTACGCAAGGCTGGCGCTGCAATCCAGCCACGATTTACCAACACCGAGCCAACATCACCATCAAGCTGCATCACACCAAAAACATAATAACCATTGCGCTCTTGATAAATCTGATTTTCCAACAGAAACACTTTATCTGACCAGCGACCACGCAACACCACGGGCTGTAAATGCCACGCAACCATTTGTTTTTGGTCTACGGAGCCAGCCATCTTCTGCAATAACTCAACCAAAGGCATGGGTGGTGCTAATCTTTGCTGCTCGGCTTGCAACAACAACATCTTATTGTGGTTCGCGCGATATAACTGCCAAAACCCCAAACCGATCATCAACGGCAACAGTAACAAAACCAACACCGCTGCACGCCAATCAAATATAAACTTGCGAGCCATATCCATCACAACCGATGCTATTGCGAACGCTATAATATCCGCGAACAACGCTATTCATGCACGAGGCCAATATGTCCACACAGCAACTACAGATACTCATACTGGTACTTTTGTTACTCATGGCACTCAGCCTCTCACAGAGCTTGTATGTATTGTTCAAAGACAACGGCGATCCAAAATCAAAACGCACATTTCACAGCTTGATCGTGCGCGTCACTTTAGCCACTGCACTGCTCTCTACAATGGTTTACGGCTTCTACAGTGGCAAACTGCAATCGCATGCGCCTTGGAACAACCCAGCAGTTATCCAACAACCAACACAAAACTAACCGCTCTATAACCATCACATACAAAAGGCCCGCTTAGCGGGCCTTTTCCTTGACCGTGTGTATTCCTCAGAATACATAAACCACAGCCACCAAGAACAACCAAACCACATCAACAAAGTGCCAATACCAACTGGCCGCTTCAAAACCAAAATGGTCGTCTTTATTGAAATGGCCTTTTAATGCACGCAAGAACATCACCAGCAACATAAATGCACCCAGGCACACATGGAAGCCGTGAAAGCCTGTCAACATAAAAAAGGTAGTGCCATAAATACCTGTCTTCAGTGTCAAACCGTATTCAGTGTACGCTTCGTGATATTCAACAATTTGCAAATACACAAAAGCAAATGCCAAGACCAAGGTAACAAACAGCCATAATTTAAACGCGCCGCGTTTTTCTGCCTTTAATGCATGATGAGCAAACTCACAAGTGATAGAAGATGTCACTAAAAAGAGGGTATTCCACAGCGGCAACCAGTGCGCCGCTTCTGCCACGCCAGGCCACGACATACTTTTGTGCGCACCAATAAAAGTACCTGTATTTGCAACAATCTGGTTGGCAACACCACCAATGGCTTGCTGCGGTGTTTCCAGTAGAGGCCAGCTATAAGTAAATCCTTTCCATAACAGTTCATTAGTAAAGGTGCCTACACCTTCACCCGACAACCACGGACCAACCAGAGCACGCACATAGAACAAGCCACCAAAAAATGTAGCAAAGAACATCACCTCAGAAAAAATAAACCACTGCATACCGATACGGTAAGAGCGCTTCAACTGAGGGCTGTTCAGTCCTTGAATGTTCTCTTTGATTGCCGTACCAAACCAACGAAACAAAACTGCACAGAGAACCAATGTACCCAGTATCAACAGTGTTGGACTGCTTTCTTTAGCTGCACGAATATCGTTCAGCCAAGTTGAGACCCCCACTAGCATCATGCCGATGCCCACCGAAGCAAAAAGCGGGTATTTGCTCTGTTCTGGAACATAGTAGGTCTGCTGACTGTGTTCACTTGCCATAATGTTCTCCAGCTATGACTTCATTATTTCTCACGGGTTTTGCCAAAAACTCACAACCCACTTTTTTCATTTCAAAACTAATTCGTTTTTGCTACTTCGGCTGTCTGCATTGTCGCTGTGACATCAAATAGCGTGTAACTCAATGTTATCGTGTGTACCGCTGCCGGCAGCGCCTGATCAACGATAAACACAACGGGCATTTCTATATCTTTACCAGCTTCCAGTGCTTGTTGCGTAAAACAAAAACACTCTGTTTTATGAAAAAACTCAACCGCGCGCTCGGGAACAATGCTAGGCACCGCCTGCGCAGTCATTTTACGATCCGTGGTATTGCGCGCATAAAATACCGCTCGCGTTGCCTCCCCCGGATGCACATCTACCGATACTACCTCAGGCTGAAACTCCCAAGGCATTCCCGCGTTGTTGATCGTGACAAACTGCACCTTCACCAAACGAGATTTATCTACCTTCACTTCTTCTGCGATGTAGGGCTGCTTGGCATTCAAGCGTGGCGAATTAACATCCAGCCAACTACACAGCAAGTTATAAAACGGCGGCATGACAAACAGGGCAAATGCAAACATACCCACTGCGCCGACGAACAATTTGGCGACAATATACTTGTCGCCTTTCTTGTCAATTTGCCCCATCTATTCCGTACGCATTCTGCAGCTATTTAAACTCAGGAGGCACACTAAAGGTGTGATACGGCGCCGGAGAAGGCACCGTCCACTCTAAACCTTCGGCACCATCCCATGTTTTTGCTTCTGTAGTTGGCTTGCCCGCAACAATTGTGCGTACAACATTGAACAAAAACAGCACTTGAGATGCACCATAGACCATCGCACCAATAGACGACACCATGTTCCAATCAGCAAAAATTAGGTTGTAGTCTGGAATGCGGCGCGGCATACCTGCCAAACCAACAAAATGTTGCGGGAAGAAGGTCAAGTTGAAGCCGATAAATGAAATCCAGAAATGTGTTTTACCCATGGTTTCTGAATACATACGACCGGTCCACTTCGGCAACCAGTAGTAAACTGCTGCCGACATAGAGAACAACGCACCCGCCACCATGACATAGTGGAAGTGAGCAACCACGAAATAGCTATCGTGATATTGGAAATCCACCGGCGCCAAAGACAACATCAAACCTGAGAAGCCACCCACAGTAAACAAAATCAGAAACGCAATACAAAACAACATCGGCGTTTCAAAACTGATAGAGCCACGGAACATAGTGGCTACCCAGTTGAACACTTTCACACCCGTTGGCACAGCGATCAGCATAGTGGCGATCATGAAGTACATTTCACCCGCCAATGGAATACCAACCACAAACATGTGGTGCGCCCACACGATGAAAGACAGAAATGCAATGGCAGCTGTGGCGTAAACCATTGAGCTGTAACCAAACAGAGGCTTGCGCGCGAAAGCAGGAATAATTTGTGATACCACGCCGAACGCCGGCAGGATGATGATGTAAACCTCAGGATGACCGAAGAACCAGAACACATGCTGGAACAACACAGGATCACCACCACCAGCAGCACTAAAGAACGAAGTGCCAAAGTGAATATCCATCAACATCATGGTGACCGCGCCTGCCAATACTGGCATTACCGCGATCAACAAGAATGCCGTGATCAACCAAGTCCAGCAGAACATTGGCATTTTCATCAGCGTCATGCCCGGTGCGCGCATGTTCAATACAGTAGCAACAATATTGACTGAACCCATGATGGAAGATGCACCCATGATGTGAATAGCAAAGATAAAGAAAGTAACTGACGGTGGCGCATAGGTCGTCGACAACGGCGCGTAGAAAGTCCAGCCGAAGTTAGGCGCACCGCCTTGCATAAACAGAGTAGAAGCCAGTGTCAGAAACGCAAACGGCAACAACCAGAATGAAAAGTTATTCATTCTAGGCAGAGCCATATCGGGTGCACCGACCATCATCGGAATCATCCAGTTCGCCAAACCGACAAACGAAGGCATGATGGCACCAAACACCATCACCAAGCCGTGCATGGTGATCATCTGGTTGAAAAATTCAGGTTCCACCAATTGCAAACCCGGCTTGAATAATTCAGCGCGGATTACCAGCGCAAATGCGCCACCCAATAAAAACATTGCAAAACTGAACCACAAATACATCGTGCCGATATCTTTGTGGTTGGTGGTAAACAACCACCGGCTCAAACCTTTCGCTGGACCGTGTGCCATTGTTGTCTACTCCTCACTTCTTGCTCTTAAACTTGTACACATCGACAGCCTGCAAACTGTCTCCCATGTTGTTGCCGAAAGCGTTGCGCTGATAAGTAACAACAGCAGCCAAATCTAAATCATTCAATGTGCCGCCAAACGCTTGCATCGCTGTACTTGGCACACCATTCACTATCAATGCCAAATGTTCTTCCATTGGACCAATAGCAAACTTACTACCCGCGATGGCTTTACCAACGCCACCTTCACCTTTCATGCCGTGACAAGCCGCGCAATTAGTGTCATACACCTTTTGACCGCGTTCGATTTGCTGTTCCAGCGTAAAGGTTTGCGCCATCAATTCGCGCACTTTCTTGGCTTCAGCTTTTTTACTCGCCAGCCATTTCTCGTAATCTTCTTTGGTATCAACTACCACCACTACCGGCATAAAGCCGTGATCTTTACCGCACAACTCAGCACACTGGCCGCGATAAACACCTACTTTCTCTGCTTTAGTCCACGCTTCATTCACAATACCGGGGATTGCATCTTTTTTAACCGCTAATGCCGGCACCCACCACGAGTGAATTACATCGTTAGCGGTAATTAAAAAACGGATCTTTGTATTGACTGGAATATGAATAGGCTCATCCACTTCCAACAAGTAGTACTCACTTTTTTCTGCTTTACCGTGAATTTCATCTTTTGGCGTCGATAAATTTGAAAAGAAGCTCACGCCCTCTTCGCCGCGGTAATCGTATTTCCATTTCCACTGATAGCCCGTAACAACAATATTGATCTCCGGCTCATCCGTGTCGTAAACCTTGAGCAGTGCGTGAATAGCCGGCCAAGCCAAAAAACCCAGAATAAAAAAAGGAATGATCGTCCACGCCAATTCAGCACCCAAATGCTCGTGCCAATGCTCAGCTTGATGCCCCTGAGATTTGCGATGCGCGATGATGGAGTAGAACATCACCGCAAAAACGCCGACACCAATAGCCGTACAAATCCAGATAGATAGCATGTGCAAGTCATAGATGTCTTTACCCAACAGGGTGACACCTGGCGACATATTGATTTTGCTACGGTCAGCAAGATCAGCCCACGCACCTGCGGCAGTGGCCAATAAGACAGGGCCGAGCAAGAGCGTCAGCAGCCTTTTGGTTCTGGAATGCATGCTCTCATTCTCCGTTTATTATGAATATGGTCTGCTCAAATAATGAACAGTCAAGGGTGACAAAGCGCGCGAATTATAGACACCACACTGGGCAGGGTAAATATCTACTGCGGAAAAAATGCTGGTCACAGTACACCACTAGCAGGCGGTTCGATTTACGCAGGATCAAACAAACTTGATCGGACTGACATCCCGCACCTTGTCGGTTTCCGTGCGATTGACGCGCGTCTCCAGCTCGCGAAAGTTCTGCTCAAAGCCCATTTCAGCGTGGTAGCCGCAGCTAACGCACGCCTGATGCTGCACTCCAGCCTTGCGAAACATCACAATTTTGTCGAGCGCTTGGCACTGCGGGCACTTGGCGCCCGCCACAAAGCGTTTGCGAGTATCCGGCAGTGGTTGTTCGTCGATTGAAGTCATTGTGGGTGCCGCCGCATCAAGTCCGGCTCTATTATAGCGGCACACCGCCAATACCCAGGAACTCACCATGAGCCACAGTCTCCGTCCGCACCAAGGTCGCACACCGCAACTGGGCGCTAGGGTCTATATCGACCCCATGGCCTGCGTGATCGGCGATGTACAGCTGGGTGACGACTGCTCGGTGTGGCCCCACACCCTGATCCGCGGCGATATGCACCGCATCCGCATCGGTGCCCGTTGCAGCCTGCAAGACAACTCCGTGCTGCACATTACGCACGCCGGCCCCTATGAGGCAGATGGCTTTCCGCTAACACTGGGGGACGATGTGACCGTCGGCCATCGCGTGGTGTTACACGGCTGCACCATCGGCAGCCGCGTGTTGATCGGCATCGGCGCGATCGTGATGGATGGCGTTGTGATTGAAGATGAAGTGGTCGTGGGCGCTGGCAGTTTGGTACCGCCCGGAAAAAAACTGGATAGCGGATTTCTCTATGTCGGCAGCCCCGCCAAACAAGTGCGAGCGCTGACCGACAAAGAAAAATCTTTTTTCACTTACAGCGCGAACAATTATCGCAAACTGAAAGATCAATACTTAGAAGAAATCACCTCAGGCTGAAGTGATATCGTCCGCCGCGACAAAACCAAATGCCATTGCGGGACCGATGGTGGAACCTGCGCCGGCATAAGTTGGCCCCATCAACGCGGCCGAGTTATTGCCAATCACATACAAGCCAGGAATGACTGCGCCGTTTTTATCCAACACGCGCGCTTTTTCATCCGCATTCAAGCCGCCCTTGGTACCCAATTCACCGGCGTGCACTTTCACTGCATAGAAAGGCCCTTCGATCGGCATTAAACAAGGATTGGGGAAACCGGTTTGATCGTCGCCGTAAAAACAATCGTACTCGTTGCCGCCTTTGTCGTACTCCAAATCCTTACCGGTTTTTGCGTACTCGTTCATATTGGCGATGGTTTGCTTCAAGTTTTCCACATTGGCTACGCCAGTTTTGTGCGCCAACTCTTCGATGGTATCCGCTTTGAAAATATAGCTATCCCACAGCTCCTTCGGCACGCGTTTGTCTGGCATCATTTCGCCAGGGAATACAGGGCCGCAAGGATATTTGTGGCGATAATCTTTACCAAAAATCATCCAACTCGGCACAGCTTGCGTACCTTCGCGCTCGCGTTTGTACATGTCCTGCACCACTGTGATGTAAGGTGCCGCCTCGTCGGTATAGCGCTTGCCGTTCATATCTACGAAAGCACAACCGGGCAATGATTTTTCCACAATCATCATGCGCGCCTGCTCTTCGCCTGGCACCACCACGGTTGGGCCCCACCACGCATCGTCCATAAATTTCACATCCGCACCCGCTGCCATACCTGCGCGGTGCGCATCGCCCGTATTGCCCGGCGAGCCAGCGGTCCATGAAGTGTGCGTAGGATTTGGCAAATACTGTTCGCGCATTTGCTGATTTTTTTCAAAACCGCCAGCGCCGAGAATCACGCCTTTCTTCGCGCGAATACGGAACGGCTGGCCATTGCGCTCTGCCAACACGCCCACCACTTTGCCATCTTCCACGATCAAATCTTTCAAACCGCAGTTGAGCCACAGCGGAATTTTTCTGTCGAGCATAGACTTGCGCAACGAGCCGATCACAGAATTACCCAGCGTCAAACGACGGCTGCGTTTTTTGAATTGCAAGCGATAGCCAAGATCAAACAGCCATTCAAAAAATACGCGCGCAAAAACGCCAATCCAACCTTTTTCCTTTTTGAATACTGCACGGAACTCCATGGTCTCCATGGTGAAAATATTCCAAATCAGCGTCTGTGGATGTTGGCCACGCAAGTATTCAAAATCCGCACCCAGCGCTGCAGCATTAAACGCTTTCGGGTCGTGACTGCGACCACCTTCCATGTAACCCGGCGCACCCGGATAGTAGTCAGGGTACAACTCCAAAGATTCAAAACGCAGCGCCGTTTTTTCATGCAGCCACTTCAACATTTCTGGCGCTTTTTCCACATACGCGCGAATGCGCGCATCCGGCACCGCGTTGCCAATCAAATGCTTTAAATAATTGAAACCTTTTTCTGCACTATCTTTTAAACCTTTACCCGCCATTAAGTGACTGTTCGGAATCCAAATGACGCCGCCACTCATCGCGGTATTGCCGCCGTATTTGTCGGTTTTTTCAATCATCAAAGTATCGGCACCATTATCGGTTGCGCGAATCGCCGCCACCATCGCACCGCCACCGGAGCCAACAACAACAACATCGACGGTGTGATCCCATTTAACAGTGTCTGACATAACGATCTCCTTTTTTTTTGCTTGTTCAAATGATGGACTAGTCTAGGGGATTTATGCCCGCTTGGGCAGTTTCTGTGCATTCTCACGCAAGTGCGCTGGATTAATAGTGCCGACAATCGCTGCGCTACTGCCTGCGTGGGCAAAAATCATTTCTAACGCTTCCGTCACCGCATCGCCATCACAGCGATGGCCACTGGCAAACGCCTTTTTAATCAACGCACCTTTTTTGTGCGCGTGACAATAATCCAACACCGCCACATCGGCTTGCTCATTCAGGTTGTAAGTCACCATCACCACATCCGATTGCGCTGCCGCCAACAAACCGCCTTCCACCGTTTTGGTGGACATGCCGAATGCACGAATCCAACCGCGCTGTTTTAGTTCTGCCAATGTCTGCAACGCTTGGCTGTGATGAATGATGTCGAGATCATTGCCGTCCGAATGCACCAACACCATGTCGATGTAATCCGTTTGCAAGCGCCGCAAGCTGCGCTCCACGCTCATGCGCGTGTGCGCCGCTGAAAAATCGAATGCGGATTGTCCTTCAGAAAACTCCTCGCCCACCTTGCTGCAGATCAACCATTGTTTGCGATCTGCTTTGAGTAATTTCCCTAAGCGCTCTTCGCTATTGCCATAAGCGGGCGCGGTATCGAGCAGGTTGATGCCGAGATCACGCGCGACATCCAGCAGCGCACGCGCGGCGCGATCGTCCGGCACCACAAATGGCTGCGGGTATTTCACGCCTTCTGTGCGCCCCAGTTTTACCGTGCCAAAACCCAGTGCGCTGACTTGCATGCCGGTGCTGCCTAATGCGCGATAAAACATGTCATACCTGCTGCCACTGTGCAGTTTGCCATGGCGTTGCCGCCACTTGTGTCATGCGCGGCCAATCGACTGGCATTGCACCAACACGCTGCGGAATAATTTTTTTCTCGCACACAAAATCCAGTAATTGTTTTCCTAAATTCGGCACCAGCGTCAATTTAGTGGGCCACGCCACCACGCAGTGTTGCAAATCCCCGCAAGGCGACAGCCACGCATTATCAGGGCGCAACATGCTAGGCTGCTGCGGCTCTGCGCGCTCTACAGCACCAGTTGCCCACTGCGCCGTATTCCAATTTATTTGCGGAAATAAAATTTGCATTTCTTGCTTAGCATTGTTTAGCAATTCCACTTGCGACAAAGCCACGCCATCCTCCGCCAACTGGCCGCCGAGATACCAAACTGTTCCCTGTTCAGTTTCGTGCGAAGAAATCGTGAGTCGCGGTTTACTATCTTTGCCGACACAATGTGCATACAGCGAAGATAATTGTGGATGACGCACCATCACCTGCCGCAAAGGGCGCAACTGCATCGCCGGTTTTTCTACAGACAACTGCTGCAATAATTCGCCGTTGCCTTTGCCTGCCGACAACACGCACAACTGACTGCTGATGCAAAAAGTTTCGCCACCATGCTGCAAAACTATATCCGCGCCATTTTCTTTGCGTTGCACCACTAAAGATTTATCACCCACACTGAAAATACGATCGCTATTTTGCTGGCGCAATGTTTCCAGCAGCGATGGTGCATCTATCACCATATCCACCAAACGATACACTGAGCCGCGAAAATCTTTGTGCTGAAAAGCGGCGGGATAATCTTTAGCTTTCACCGCATCCACACGACCACGCAGCGCTTTGCTGGCTAAAAAAGTCGTCGCTTTCGAGAGCGCACTCTGCGACGACCACATATAAAAATGTTCGCTGAGTATGCGCGTGCCGCGCAAATCCACATCGCCTTCGCCCTGCATACAGCGCCGCCAATGGGCGGGCATATCGGCAATCGCTTCCGACGCGCCACTCAAAGCGCCGCTCAAGGTGTATTTCACGCCGCCGTGGATCATGCCCTGCGAAGCAACAGTCTGCCCGCTGCCCAAGGCATCGCGCTCAAACAACACCGCGTTATAGCCAGCATTGCGCGCGCAGGCGAGCAGCCACAAGCCCGCTATGCCGCCGCCGATAATGGCGATATCCACTTGAATGCTTTGCACGGATTTCTCCTGCACAGGAAGTCGCACATTATAATGCCGAGCATGTCGCGACTGCTCTACACCATCCTCTACAGTTTGTTGCTGCCGTTTATTTTGTTGCGGCTGCTGTGGCGTGCGCGGCTCGCACCCGCTTACCGTCAGCGCTGGCGCGAACGCTTTGGTCTATTTCCTGCGCCGGCATTCGATCACAGCAAGCCCGTGATTTGGCTGCACGCCGTTTCTGTCGGTGAAACACTGGCCGCCGTGCCGCTGATTAAAAAATTGCAGCAGGATCATCCCAACTGGCAGTGGGTGATCACCACCACCACGCCCACCGGCTCGGATCGCGTGCGCGCCGTGTTTGGCGACACTGTGTTTCATGTTTATGCGCCCTATGATTTGCCCATTTTTTTGCGCGCCTTTTTACAACGCACAACACCGGCATTGCTGATTGTGATGGAAACCGAACTGTGGCCGAACACGATACACAGCTGCCGCCAGCGCAACATTCCCGTCGTGATCGCCAACGCGCGCCTGTCAGAAAAATCTGCGCGCGGTTATGCAAAATTTCCCACGCTAACCCGCAACATGCTGCATGAAATCCACTGTGTGGCGGCACAACAACACACGGATGGCGAACGCTTTGTCGCATTGGGTTTGCCGCGCGAAAAACTGTTCGTCACCGGCTCTATCAAATTTGATTTAACCCTAGACGAGGCCGTACAAAAAAAAACCACCGCGCTGCGAGCGCAGTGGTCACAGCACAACACGCGCCCCGTGTGGCTGGCTGCCAGCACACACCTCGGCGAAGACAGCGTTATTCTCGACACATTCACACAACTCAAAAAGCAATTTTCTGACTTGTTGTTGGTGATCGTACCGCGCCACCCTGAACGCTTTAGCACTGTGACGGCGCAATGCGAAAGCACTGGATTATCTGTGCAGCGCCACAGCCAACAGCTAACACCAGACATGGACACCGACATCATTATTGGCGACACCATGGGCGAACTAATGGCATTTTATGGCGCTGCCGATATCGCCTTTGTTGGCGGCAGTTTGGTGCCCGTGGGCGGACACAATTTGATCGAACCCGCCGCATGGGCTTGCCCAATTATCAGCGGCCCGCATCTTTTTAATTTTTCTGAAGTAGAAACCTTATTGCGCGATAACAACGCGCTAACGATTGCCAAAAACGCCAACGACATGGCGCAGCACATTCAGCAGTGGCTGACGGATGCACCGTTGCGCACAAGCACTGGCGAGCGAGCAAAAGCGGTGGCTGACAGCAATCGCGGCGCGCTGAATAAATTGTGCAGTCTGATTGATGTAACGCTGGTACCGCCCATGTCCTCCCCTATGGAATAGGAGAGGTGTCACGAAGTGACGGAGGGGTCCGAATTTTGCAAACATACCCCCTCCCCGCTACGCGGTACTCCCCCTACTACGCAGGGTGAGACTTACAACGCGGCGCCGCTCACCACCGTCACCTTGCCGGCATCCTTGATCGGTTTTACTGCAGGCGCATCGAAGCCAGGAATGCCGATGATGAGATCGGCTTTGCCATCGCTGTTGATGTCGCCAGCACTCACGGCAAAGCCGTAAAAATCCTTCGCGGCATTACCGTACAGCGTGGTGATCGGCGCATAGCCGTTGCCATTAAAAACGGAAACACTGCCAGCGTCTTTTATCGGCTTTTTCGGGTTGCTACTTGCTTTGTCGTCTTTCCATGCGCCGGCGATGATGTCCGCCTTGCTGTCGCCATCCACATCACCCGCTGCCACGCTATTGCCCAGATTGGCTTTAGCCACAGCGCCGTATTTTTTCGTCAGTTTTTCTCCATTACTGCCGGAAAATACCGTGATGCTGCCAGTGTCTTTCAGTGCGGCGTCGGTGTTGTCATCCAGCGGCGCGCCCACCAGCACATCGGCATAGCCATCGCCATTCACATCGCCAACAGCAACGGCTTTACCAAATTGCGCCTTCGCGGTTTCGCCAGTTTTTTGCAACAAGTTGGTGCCGGCCAGCGTGTAAGCCTTCACACTGCCGAGCCCGCCTTCGTTCGGCGCGCCGATCACGATATCCGCCACGCCGTTATTGTTCACATCACCCGCTGCCACGCTGGTTCCTGCATTCGCTTTCGCGGCTGCGCCGTAAAACGGCGTGCCGAGCACGCCCAAACCATTGCCGGAATACACCGTCACACTGCCAGCATCCTTCAGGTTCAATGCCAAGTTATCGTCTTTCGGCGCGCCCACCAGAATGTCGGCGTAGCTGTCGCCGTTCACATTCCCCAGCGCCACTGCCGTGCCAAAACCACTGTTGGCAACTGTGCTGCTGATCACTTCACTACGCGCACCGTTCGGACCGTACAACACCGTCACGCTGCCGGCGTGTGTTGCGCCTGCTCTCGGCGCGCCGATCACCACATCATCAAAACCGTCGTTGTCGATATCGGCACCACTGGCCACCGCCGTGCCCAGTGCGTCTTTGGCAGCAAGACCATTCAGTGATGCGAGTACGGTGCCATTCTTGCCGGAAATCACTTCAGCACGACCAGCGTCTTTTGTTTTTGTGGATACATCAAAACCAGGGATGCCGATGACATAATCGCCGTAACCATCGGCGTTGAAGTCGCCAGCGAAGGCGACGGAGGTGCTGGCTTTGTCCTTGCCCAACAAGCCAGCAAGATCATCTGGTAACGGCACAGGGTCATCGCATTTGTCGCCGTTGCCGTCATCATCCCAATCGAGTTGGTTGGTGTTGGCGATTAAGGGGCAGTTATCACTGGTATCATCCACGCCGTCATTATCGTCATCTTCGTCTAGCACCAAGCCAGAGTTTGACTGACATATCGCATCACAATCCTGATTCCACTGATCAGGCTTTCCATCCAGATCAGTATCTACAGATGCGGCTGAATTGCTTGGAAAAGCGTCCAATATATCGCCAACACCATCACCGTCACCTGCATCAAAACTGAAATCTTCCAGCCCAATTACCCACACTGGTGTCAGCTCAAATGAGTCGCTATTTTTTCCATTACCTAGCTGAGCGTTACCGTTCCAACCCCAGCATTTAACTCCCCCGCCATTAGTAATCGCACAAGTACTATCGTCATCTCTTGACGCCAAAACATTTTTTACACCACTACTTAAACCAACGACATCCACTGGAACTAGCTCAGGACCGTAAAGACCTCTCGTGCCGTTGCCAAGTTCGGCATAGTAATTATTGCCCCAACATTTAACGCTCCCTGCACTCGTTACTGCACAGGTATAACTCCCACCAGCCGATATTGCCTTAACCCCTCCTCCGAGACCATTCACGGCTACTGGCACTGGACTTGATGTTTCACTGTTATTACCAAGCTGACCGTCGCCATTCGCCCCCCAACACTTCACAAAACCTCCATTTGTGATGGCGCATGTATGGTTGGAGCCTGCTGCGACCGCCGTAACGCCACTGCCGAGCCCGCTCACAGCTACCGGTGCGAGTTTTGCGTATGGGGAATTTTTATCTACAGTGCCATCACCGAGCTGACCCACAGAATTACTACCCCAACACATCACCCCTCCGACACTCGTGATAGCACAAGTATGGGTTCCGCCCACTGCTATTGCTGAAACACCACTTTCAAGACCGCCAACCTGAACAGGTGTAACTTTTCCATACGGAGGATTGATAACATCCAGCGTGCCATTGCCTGCTTGGCCATATCGATTATTACCCCAGCACAACACGCCGCCACCATTATTAATCGCGCAGGTACTGCTAAAATTTGCCGAGATAGCTTTTATGTCCCCAAGAAATCCTATATCCCCCCCAACTACAGATACAGGTCTCATTCTGTTGTAGGCTGTGCCATCACCAACCACACCATCGCCATTGTAACCCCAGCACTTGACTCCTCCACGAGCTGTAATAACGCATGTGTGGCCGCTCCCTGTGGCAACATCGTCATTTTTTCATTTAGAGCCGTCAACAACTGCGGCTTAACATAGTAAGTTACTGGGTAATTACCATCACCCATAAGAGCGTCGCCCCAACACATAATGTCACCAGCAGTCGTAAGAGCACAGTAATGGTCACCATCACCGACAATTTTTTTAACCGTCACGGCCTCTACAGGCAATGACAAAAATAAAAAAACCAAAATGAAATAACCGCCTAATAATTTCATGGAAAAACCTTTATGAAAATTAGAGTATTTTTTTAGAAGCGCACAGTTGCGCCTTGTGCCAGTCACACACCTTCCGAGCCAGCGATGCCCCCTCCTTCGCTGTCTTTTCAGCCAGCGCGAGAAAATCCTGCACATCTTCCGTTGGCTTTCCTGGCTCAGATTTCACCAGACCATGCACAACTTTGTTTCTTTCACCCCGCCACAGATCAACGGCTTCCGGCAGTGACAAGCCATCCTTGTCCGGTGCTGGCAATCCGGCAGGATCGGATTTTCCCCACTCGGCGATAAGTTTTCCGAACGATGTTTTTTTCTTTGGCTTGTAACCCGGCTTGGTTCCGGCCAGATAAGACAGCAAGCGGTCTGAAATAATGCTTTCGCAAATCGTCACCGCCTCGAAATGAAAACCTTGCTCGTTGGCTTGCTTGATACGAGCCCAAGCTGCTGTGTAGCTCAGATATTTATTGGTGTTTTTCATGGCATATCCTCGGAAGGTTCGAGCGAGCAAGGGAAGCGGGGTGCCAGACCACTACAGCAGCAACATAAAGCCCCTGATGCTTTTCAGTGTAGGGATGCGGGGGGGGGGGGGGCATGTCAAGCTGGCCAGCGCTTGGCAAGGTACAGCGCGAAGCAGTGATCAAAATGGCGGATGCGTTGATGCGGGCGATGTAACTCTGGCTTCGATACGATTGCTGCGCAATCACTCAGCCAGCGACTCAGTGCATCGCTTAGCCAGCGGCTATGCAAGAGCCATTGCCGCGAGAAATCCCTGTACCATACCCGCCGAATGGATATCACACGGAAACTGACGGATGGAACCGCAGCCTCTTGAATTGATTGCCTCACGAATACTGCTTATCCGCAGCCAGCGCGTGATGATCGATGCCGACCTGGCCCAGCTTTATGGCGTACCCACCAAAGTACTGAACCAAGCCGTTAAACGGAATCGCCAGCGTTTCCCTTCGGACTTCATGTTCCAACTGACAGTCGAGGAGAAAGCTGATGTGGTCACAAATTGTGACCACCTTAACGCACTGAAATTCTCGAAAGCGCCACCTTTTGCCTTCACGGAACATGGTGCCATCCAAGCAGCCAATGTACTCAATTCACCTGAAGCAATCGGCATGGGAGTATTGATCGTGCGCGCTTTTGTACGCTTGCGCACACTGGTTGCCTCCCACAAGGAGCTGGAACAACGCCTTGCTGAACTGGAGCAACAACTTGAATATCGTCTCGACAGACAAGATGAAACCATCGAACAAATCATGACCGCCCTACGCCAACTGATGACACAGCCAGCACCACACAAAAGACCGATCGGGTTTATCCATCCAAAAACAGAAGATGATTAAAAGGATAAGCAGACGCTCGGCAAAGTTAGCGCGAAGCGGCGATCAAAATGGCGGATGCGTTTTTGCAAGTGCTATAACTCTGGCTTCGATACAGCTCCTTGACACCGGCAATATTCGTATTAACAATGTAAATACATAAGGATATGGCAGCGGATGATGGATATGGAATTCCTGTTGCGCGGAATTGCCTTTGTGGCGAACCGAGCAAAGATGACAACGAACGAGAGAAAGCACGGTATCAGTCTGGAACAGGCAGCAGAAGCGTTCTTCGACCCGTTCCTAAAAGTGGTGGATGCCAGCCGGGAAGACGAAGCCCGCGATGCCATCATCGGCATGGATGCCGGAAGTAGGCTGCTCTTTGTTGTTCACCTTGTTCAGGAAGATGACCGCATACGGCTGATTTCAGCCCGCAAAGCCACTAGACAGGAGCGGAATAGCTATGAAAATGACTGAACTGAAAACGCGCCTGCAACGGAATCGCCCAATGATGACCGTAACGCTGCGCATGCCAAGCGATGTACTGACCGACCTGAAACGCATAGCACCACTGCTCGGCTACACCGGCTACCAACCGCTGATGCGCACCTACATTGGCCAAGGCTTGCGCGTCGATTTGGAAAAATTGGAAGACACAACAATGGCGCGGTTTGTTGAAGCATTGCGCCATAACGGCGTATCGGAAGAAGCAATCCGGAAAGCAATTGACGAAATGGCAGCGTAGCGTCAGTAGCAATAAAAAAGGCAGCTCGCGCTGCCTTTTTGGTTTTGCCGCATGCTGATTACAACACCATCGCTGCGCGCAGTTTTTTCATCGCGCTCTGTTCCAACTGGCGAATGCGCTCGGCGGATACGCCGTACTCGGCGGCGAGATCATGCAGAGTGGATTTGCTATCTTCATCCAGCCAGCGTCTTTGCAAAATTGCGCGGCTGCGCTCGTCCAGCGTGGTCATCGCTTGCGCCAACTGACGCGTAGACACTTCGTCCCAGTTCGCGCTTTCTAATTGCAGGGATGGATCGCTGTCTTCCGCTTCCAAATAATTGGCTGGCACGGCGTAGGCTTTGTCTTCGTCATCATCAACACCAATATCAAAGGAGGCATCGTGACCGGACAAACGGCTTTCCATTTCGCGCACATCGTTGACGGACACGCCCAAATCTTTCGCCACCGCATGCGCTTCGTCATTCGACAACCACGCCAAATTCTTTTTCGCACCACGCAGATTAAAAAACAATTTGCGCTGCGGTTTGGTGGTGGCAATTTTGACGATGCGCCAGTTGCGCAAAATGTATTCGTGAATTTCCGCTTTGATCCAATGCACCGCAAAAGAAATCAAACGCACGCCTTTTTCTGGATTAAAGCGTTTCACCGCTTTCATCAAACCAATGTTGCCTTCTTGCACCAAATCCGCCTGTGGCAAACCGTAGCCGTTGTAACTGCGCGCAATGTGCATCACAAAACGCAGGTGCGACATAACCAGTTGGCGCGCTGCATCCAAATCTTCGCGGTAGTACAAATCTTCTGCCAAGCGACGCTCTTCGTCTGCCGACAAAATGGGGATGCCGCTAATTGCCTGCGCGTAGCTGGTCAGGCCCATATTGGGGCTCAGTACGGCGGCGGAAATTAGTTCTCTACTCATGGCGTTCCTCCGAGGGGAAACAAAGTCTATCACCGCTGTTGGAGGGCGGTGCTACTGCGAAGTTCCACTATGACGGGGGCTTATTCGTCGTCTTGCTCAGCGGCGACCGCGGCACAGTAACCCGCGGCATCCAGCAGCTGCTCCCACTCAGCGGCAGCATTGCTGGGCTGGATGCGAAACAGCCAGCCTTTGTCGTAAGGCGAGTCATTGACCGTTTCCGGCGCGTCTTCCAAGGCAGGGTTGTGAGCGATCACTTCGCCTGAGACTGGCGCAAACAAATCCGAAGCCGTTTTGACCGACTCGATCACCCCCGCTTCACCGGCATGCACCAACTGCGCACCAAGGGCGGGCAGATCGACAAACACCACATCGCCCAGCTGCTCTTGCGCGTAGTCGGTGATGCCGACTGTCACGCTGCCATCAGCCTCCAAACGCCCCCACTGGTGGGAGGCGAGATAGCGGATATCGTCCGGCGTATTCATAGGCAAAACTCTGGCAGCCAAAAAAGGCTGCACAGGATATTAGCCCTGCGGAGGCGGGGCAACCGGTGCGGGCTGCTCGACAGGCGCTTGGCTGGCTGCCGGATGTGCGGCATCGGGGCGCGCACGACCCGGACGCGGCGGCATATTCGGGCGCATCATGCCGCCCTGCTCCATGCGGCGCTCCATCATCTGCCTGTCCATCATGGGGCGCATCGCGGGGCCACCCAAACCAGTACGACACTTCGTGAATGTCACCGTGCTGCTCTCCACAGGCTTACCCTTGCGATACTCGCTGAACGAACAAGTGCGTGTTTGCGGATCAAAACTTTCCACCCACAACTGACCGTCGACCCACTGCGATCCCAGATGCAACCGCCCCTCGGGCAACTCGATGGTTTGCGATTGCCCACCCTCTTTCTTGCATCCGGCGACTGCCAGCAGGCTCACAAGCAATGCAGATGCAATAACAGCTTTTTGTTTCATGGCGTTACTCCTGTGGTGATGTAGCACTGTGATACCAACAAGTGGCGAAAGGTTCCCACTCAGCCCATCGGCACCTGCCAACGCGCCAGGTTGACCACCACAGCACAAGATGCTTTATTAGCTGCCAGAGCAAAAAATGATCAGGAATGTAAACCATGCATGCACTAATTATTGAACATGTAAAAGTTAGTGATCTCCCCGCGTCTTGGCGGGCACAACTGCATGCAGCCAACAACGCGCATGTCACCATCCGCATTGAGGAAGAAAATACCGATTCTGTCAAAAATGCAGTCACCAATCCTTTGTTTGGTATGTGGAGTGACCGTGAAGACATGGCTGATGTAGAAGGCTATATGCATAACATTCGCGCACCCCGTTTCTAGTTTTTATGATGCTGATTGACTCAGATGTATTGATTTGGCTAACGCGCGGAAATCAAAAGGCACACCAACAATTAAGTCTTCTTACTCCATGGCGCATTTCCACAATCACTTATCTGGAGCTTGCGCAAGGTTGCCGCAACAAGCAGGAACTAGCGCGCATCAAACAAGGACTGGAAGTTATGCAAACTATTATTTTTCCCATCACACCCAGTATTTCTGAATGTGCTATGTCACTGGTTGATAGTTACGCGCTATCTCATGGCTTACAGTTAGCCGATGCGCTCATCGCCGCCACTGCGCTTGAACATCAGATCACACTACTCACCGGCAATACCAAACATTTTGTCGCCATTGAAGCCCTGAAATTTGAGCACTTCAAGCCGTAACGCAAAGAAAAAATTAAAGACATCAAAAAATAGCCACTCCAACCATCTCCTCTCACTCATCTTGTATTTTAAGTGTGACTAGTTGCAAGTAGCGTCCACTCTGCCGAAGCTGTCAATTCGACCGTTACATTTATAGGTTTTAGAACTCTGGTTGAACTGCCGCATGCGTTCATTATGTTCACGCCGTATCTCCCTAAACCTCTCCTCCCTGCGTAGATCATTTATCTCGTTAGCTATACGATTATTAGAATCCGCGATTTGCTGTTGTCTTAAAGCATTTTCCTTGGCTTGTTGTTCTTCCCATTGGCGTTGTTTTTCTTCTTCAAGCAAACGCTCCTTTTCATACTTGTACTCTTGATACTCCTGCGAATATGAACCGAGGCTCTTACTCATTTGTGCTTGTCGCACCAATTCTTGACCTCGTCGAACATCCTCATTTGAATATGGGTTTTGTAGTAGCGAATTTGCTTCGCTAAGTAACCTCGCCCTTTCCGCCTCCCCAGCAATATCTCTAGGCTCATCTCGTCTATTGTACGAAAAGTTTGATACATCAAATTTTTGAACACTTTCCTCCACGCGAGGCAGAGGAGGGAGGTTTAAATTTTCTGGCTGTTTTGTTCTTACTATTCCCCCATACCGACTATTAAGAACTTCTGTAGCATCAGCGTATCCTTGGTCTTCTGCTTTCACGAGCCAATCAAAAGCTAGCTTGTCGTTTTGTCCAACTCCAATTCCATCAGCATAGGCAACGCCCAGCAAAAACTGAGCGGCGGCATGCCCTTGCTCGGCAGAATTTGATAGCAACAATACACCCCTACCTAGGTCTGCCTGAACTCCTTTGCCATACAAATACATCCATCCTAATGCAGTCTGACCAGCTACTAATCCCTCATTTTCAACTCTTATAAGATATTCAGCTGCTTTTTGATAGTCCCGCTGAACTCCCTCACCATAAAAATACATTAAACCAACTTTTTCTTGTGCTACTGCATCACCTCTGTTTGCCTGAACCAGGGTTGAATCGAATGCCGTGTCTGCCATACATCTTATTGAAAACAACAAAATTGCGGCAAATAAATATCGCACAAAACAGTTCATTGGCTTTAATCCAAATCGGAGGCTATGTGCATATCTTAAAACGCTCGATATAAAAAGCAAAACGCTCGCGGATTTGCTGCTCGCTCAAACCGTATTCCTCCAAACGGTAATCGTGTTTGCCGTGTTTGCCCATCGGGTGGGCATCAGCATAGCGCTGGAAACTTTGTTCGACGGCCGTGCTCATCGGCATCTGAAAATGTTGATAGATGCGTTTTACAGTGCCGACACCGTCGGCAATGAAATCGTTGAATTGCACATCGATAATGCGCGCCGGATCAATTTTTTCGCGCTGACGCAAACTCGCTTCCACTTTGCGCGCCAAATATTCCATCACCACCGCGCCAAATTGTTTGCGGTCAAAATCGCGCCCGATCAACATCGACTCCATCATGCTCGCATACGAAGTGACACACTCCAGCGGATTGCGGTGCGTGATGACTATCGAACAATCGGGAAACAACGCCACCAAACAATCCAGCGCCCACAAATGCGCCGGCGTTTTTAACAACCAACGCTCACCGGGGCGCTGCCATTGCAGCATGCGCAAAATATCCGCGTAGTAGCGATAGCTGGGCAGATGATCTTGCTGCTGAAACCACGAGCCATAGGGCTCCATCATCGTTTCCACGCCGAACTGCACATCTTGAAAGGTGTGGTTCAACAAATGGATGCACTCCTCTGGCGTATCCGCGCTGGTGAAATGAATTTTGTCGAAGTTGGGATTTTTCTGATGCGCTTCTTCGTAAAACGCTTTCAACTGCTGGTAGCGCGGATCGTCTTGCTCGGCAGGATTGCCGGGCAGCGGATCAGGACTCATGCCCTCCCACAATTTTAGCGGGCGCGCCGCCGGATCTTGCGACAATAAATTCAACAGAGCGGAAGTGCCGGTGCGCGGTAAACCGGTGAGAAACATCGGCGCTTTTATATCTACTTCTCGAATTTCTGGATGTTGTTTCCACGCCGCTTCCGTTTTCAAACGCACTTGCAATAACTTTACTAACCGTTTGCGATTGCGCTTGATGCCGCGCTCGTCAAACCCGTTACTCGTGTAGGTGTCGATCAATTTTTGCAGGCCAGGCTTGAAATCCTCGCCACCGAAATCAGACAACCCTGTCGCTGCCTGCGCTTCTGCCAGCAATGTGTTTACATCAAAAGCTGCTTCACTCATCACTCCATCCTCATAAATCGTTAATTTTTACTACGCGCACAACAGGCTGCGGATGTTCGGCCGCGCGTATCCAGCGCAAGCACATCGTGCCTTCGTTTTTGCCGCAAGTGTCCAGCCAATTCGGCGCATCGATTTTTTGTTTGCTGATCACAATACGCACCGAGCCATCGGTGTTGTACTGCGCCGTGCCTTTATTGACATGCACAGGAAAATAGCGGTAATCCAAACTTTCCAACCAATAATTCGCTAACTGCAAATTCCAAAAATCACACGCTGGCGGCGTGAACTCCACCAGCAGCGCTTCATCATCGGCCAACTGAAAATAGCCGTGGTAATACGCGATGTTTGGATCACCGCCTGCCGCTAACGCGACTTTCGGGTCAAAGCGCGGCAGCTCGTTCGGATGCGCACGAAAACCTTCCGTCCATTTAGTAAACAAACCCGCTGTACCGGCGACAAAAAACGCAGCACCTTGCAGCGCTTTATCGACGCGCTCGGCCGAGAGATGGCGCGGCTGATTGTCGCCATCAATGCGCTCGATGCTCACTTGCGCTGGAATTTCTGTTTTGTGATGCATGCGCGTTTGCCGCACTTGCAGCAAGCGCGTCTCCGGTGTCATGCGCAGCCAATTACCGGTTGGTGGTTTTTCAATGGATGCAATAATTTCAAACGAACCATCGTCAGCAATTTGCATATCTTTTGCTTCCAGATAACCGGATGTATCCAGTGAAGCCGTTTTACCGTAACCGCCGGCTTGTGCACCAAATCCTAAATAATGCACGGTGCCGCGCGTGCCGGTGATGCGATAAGTGTAATTGCCGTTGACGGGCGCGGTGAGATAAATATTGTCTGGATTATCCATACCCATTTTGATGGTTTCATGCACACCGCGGGTGAATGCAGGTGCTTGCGTATCAGCTGCTTCTAAAAAAGATTCCAGCGCCCCGCGCGTCAAACGCGCTAAATAACGCCAACCTTCCGCACGCTCATTCGGGTCGGTGGGTGCTGTGTTTGCCAACACCACATCGCGTCCGATTTTTTTCAGCGCATCGCAAAAATCATCCCAACTGCGACCGTCCATCACGCGCGCAATCGACGCCTCGCGCGCGGCATTTTTTTCATCTGTCATCACACCATCTCCACCAGACAAATATCGTGCCAGCATAGCAAAGTCATCGCGCCGCGATACTGCGGCGAGCCACAGTGGGCAAGAACAAAAAACGCTATACGACTTACAAAAAAAAGGCACCCATCAGGTGCCTTTCGTTAAACAGAAGCTCTATTTCAATCGACTTTCAAATAGAAGGCTACATTATCAGACAATGTAGCGACACCTCCAGGAAGTCTATATGTCCTAACTTCTATAGCCTCAGCAGGGCAACCCAGTGTCCCTCTAAGAACATGCGCTAACAAATCAGAACCCGTGGATGACCCCCACTCAACTTGCACAGTTGGGTAAGATGCTCCTCGTACTTCAGGCTTCAACAAGCCTGAAGCCTTGGATGGTGTGAAACAGTAAACTCCTGTTGATGGATGACTGAATGCCGCTAGGTTTTTAGAAGGGCCGAATGCAGTGCCGTCGAGCAAACAACTGCCTGAGTCACCAAGCCAATATGCAACAGCAAATTTAGCCTTTGTTTTGGCTGCGCACTCTTTTTTAAACGGGTTGGGCGCTGCTGCCGCAGCTTGGGAAGCGTACAAGCTACCAAGACAAGACAAGACAAACCCCAAAATAACGCATTTAGATTTCATAATAGAATCCCTGTAAAAATATCGGTGATAAACAACACCACTCCAGCTTTCTAGTGGTTGCGTTGAATACTATCTCATTTCATCGGCTTTTCAAATAGATTGGACTGTAACGATTTGACACGCCACAAAGATTTTCCACATTAAAACCACTGTTATACAGAGCCCGAAGTAAGCTTCCCTACAGTGCTACCATGAGCGCCCGATTTTTCTCGACCGGAACGCGCCATGACACTCGCCAAACGCATCATCCCCTGTCTCGATGTCGACAACGGTCGCGTGGTGAAAGGTGTGCAGTTTGTGGATATCCGCGATGCGGGTGATCCGGTAGAAATTGCGCGCCGCTACAACGAGCAAGGCGCGGACGAAATCACCTTTCTCGACATCACTGCCAGCAGCAGCAATCGCGCCACCACTTACGACACCGTGGAGCGCATGGCCAGCCAAGTATTCATCCCCCTCACCGTTGGCGGCGGTGTGCGCACCGTGGACGATATTCGCCGCCTGCTCAACGCCGGTGCTGACAAAGTGAGCATCAACACCGCTGCCATCACCAACCCCGAATTTGTGCGCGAAGCGGCTGAACGATTTGGTTCGCAGTGCATCGTTGTCGCGCTGGATGCCAAGCGTGTGAGCAAAGATGGCGAGCCTAACCGCTGGGAAATTTTCACGCACGGCGGCCGCAATGCTACCGGCATCAACGCTGTGGAGTGGGCAAAAAAAATGGCCGATTACGGCGCGGGCGAAATTTTGCTGACCAGCATGGATCGCGACGGCACCAAAAACGGTTTTGATCTCGGTGTGACGCGCGCCATTGCCGATGCGGTGAATATTCCCGTCATCGCCTCCGGTGGCGTGGGCAACCTGCAACACTTGGTGGACGGCGTGAAACAGGGCGGCGCCGATGCCGTGCTCGCCGCCAGCATTTTTCACTTCGGCGAATACACCATCCCGCAGGCCAAACAATTTATGGCGGAGCAAGGTGTGGTGGTCAGAATTTGAAAATTAGGGCAGTTTTTATTGTTATCTTATTGATAAACACTGCCACGATGCACCACTTTTACAACGCAAACAACGAGTTTATCTTCAACAATTTCGTAAATGATGCGGTAAATTCCTTGGCGTACGCGATAACACTCTCGCCCTGAAAGTTTAATACAGCCTTCCCCTCTAGGGTTGATAGCCAGCGCATCAATTCGCGTCAAAATGCGTGCAACATCTTTATTTGGAATACTGCGAAAATCTTTTGCCACAGATTTTTTGAACGAAATTTTATAGCTTGCCATGCTTCTTCAAATCATTGAGCAAAACTTCATAACTTATTTCGGTTCTTTGATTCTTTCCGAAAATGCACTGAAGTCTTCTTGATCTTCACGCATCAGCAGACGCACTGCTTCATCGACCAATTCAGAGAGTGAAACCTGCGTAGAAGCCGCCTTTAGCCGGAGGGCTTGGTGAATAGATGGATCAAAGTAGACTGTTGACCGCTTGGATAATGCACTCATAGAAAACACCTCTGTGACGCTTTAACATTTTAGCGTTACAACGCTACAACCTCAAAGCAATTACGAAACGATCCGTATTGAAACAGTCAAGCCGCTTGCCTATTGTTGGCTATCTCTCCAATCTGCCATCACTTAAATAGAGGAAGCCCGCATGAAATTTCCACTCACCCTGACCTTTAACCCCGCCGATGACCAAGTGCCGCTGGCGGTGGCCGCCGACGAGCTGGGCTTCCACTCGGTGAATTTGGGCGATGGCCTGTTTTTCTACGACGAAACCTCGGTCAACTACCCCTACTCCGATTCCGGCGCACGCTACTGGAACGCCAACACCGCCTTCCTCGACCCGTTCTGCGCCATCGCCCACATGGGCGCGCTGACCAAAAATATCCGCTTCCTAATCAGCGTGTTGAAACTGCCCGTGCGCCAACCGATGCTGGTAGCGAAACAAGCTGGCACCGCTTCTTATTTTTGCCAAGACCGCATGACGCTGGGCGTGGGGCTGTCACCGTGGCCGGAAGATTTTTCCATCAACGGCACCAACTGGGAAGATCGTGGCGCGCGCTCGGAAGAAATGATTGAATTTTGCGCAAAGCTTTAACCGGCGAAATGTTTGAGCACAAAGGCAAGTTCTACAACTATCCAACATGTCGATCAATCCGGTACCAAAAACACCGATGCCGATTGTGATTGGCGGCACCGCCGATATCGTATTGAAACGCGCCGCGCATCGCCGATGGTTGCTTCACCCAATACCAAAGCCGATCACATCATCGAAATGGCGCAAAAATTGCGCAGTACCGCAAAGAATACGGCACTGACAACAAACCGTTTGAATTTATTTCTGTCGCCACCGATGTGTTTGATCTCGCCGGCAACCAAAACTGGCTGACAACGGCGTAACCGAAGCCTGCGTAATGCCGTGGTTTATGTACGGCGGAAAATTTAAATCCGATCTGCAATTCAAAATTGATTGCATGAAACGCTTCAAAGACGATGTGATGGATAAAATTAAATAATTGGAGAAACAACAATGAAAACACGCGCCGCTGTCGCTTGGGGCCCAAACCAACCACTCACGATTGAAGAAGTAGATTTACAAGAACCGCAAGCGGGCGAAGTGATGGTAAAACTCACTGCGACTGGCGTGTGTCATACCGATGCTTACACCTTAAGCGGCGAAGATTCCGAAGGTGTGTTTCCCTGTATCCTCGGTCACGAAGGTGCGGGCGTGGTGGTGCAAGTGGGCGCAGGCGTGACCAGCGTAGCGGTGGGCGATCATGTCATCCCGCTCTACACACCCGAATGCGGCAAATGCAAATTTTGTTTATCCGGTAAAACCAATTTGTGTCAGGCAATTCGCTCGACACAGGGCAAAGGCTTGATGCCAGACGGCACCACGCGTTTCAGTAAAGACGGCAAACCGATTTATCACTACATGGGCACTTCCACTTTTGCGGAATACACCGTGTTGCCGGAAATTGCTGTGGCAAAAATCAATCAAACCGCACCGTTAGATAAAGTCTGTTTGCTCGGCTGCGGCATCACCACGGGCATTGGCGCTGTACTGAACACCGCCAAAGTAGAAGCCGGCGCAACGGTTGCCGTATTTGGCTTAGGTGGCATCGGTTTGTCCGTGATTCAAGGTGCGGTGATGGCGAAAGCGGCGCGCATCATCGCGGTGGATATCAACGAAAGCAAATTTGAAATGGCAAAAATGCTCGGTGCCACCGATTGCATCAACCCAAAAAACTTTGATAAACCGATTCAAGAAGTGATTGTCGATTTAACCGAAGGCGGCGTGGATTATTCTTTTGAATGCGTGGGCAATGTGAACTTAATGCGCTCCGCTCTGGAGTGCTGTCACAAAGGTTGGGGGGAATCGGTCATCATCGGCGTAGCCGGCGCCGGTCAAGAAATCAGCACGCGCCCTTTTCAACTGGTGACCGGTCGCGTGTGGCGCGGCAGTGCGTTCGGCGGCGTCAAAGGCAGAACACAATTGCCAGACTATGTCGAACGCTACATGAAAGGCGAAATAAAAATCGACGAAATGGTGACTTACACCATGCCACTGGACGAGATCAACAAAGCGTTTGATTTGATGCACGACGGCAAAGCCATTCGCTCGGTTGTGATTTATTGATATGGAAATTATCGACAAAAATATCTGCTTCGGCGGCGAGCAACTTCGCATCAAACATTATGCGCACAGCTTGTCTTGCGAGATGATTTTTTCGATTTATTTTCCTCCGCAAGCGCGCGCACAAAAAGTCCCGCTGCTGTGGTGGTTGTCTGGTTTAACTTGCAACGATCAAAACTTTGTTACCAAGGCGGGTTCACAGCGCATTGCCGCCGAATTGGGCATTGCGATCATCGCGCCAGATACCAGCCCGCGCGGTGACGATGTACCAGACGATGCTGAAAACGCCTGGGACTTTGGTTCCGGCGCAGGGTTTTATATCAACGCCACGCAGTGGCCGTGGGCAAAACACTATCGCATGTACGATTATGTGCAGAGTGAATTACCTGCGTTAATTGCAAAAAACTTCGCAGAAAAAATCGATGTATCTCGGCAAAGTATTTCCGGTCACTCCATGGGCGGCCACGGCGCGTTGACGCTGGCAATTCGTCATCCTGAACAGTACCAATCGGTTTCTGCCTTTTCACCTATCGTTGCGCCCACGCAGTGCGCGTGGGGTGAAAAAGCCTTCTCGCATTATTTAGGTCACGACAAAGCCGTTTGGAAAGAGCACGACACTTGCTCGCTCATTGCCTCGCGTGGTTACAACAAACCGATACTCGTTGAGCAAGGGCTGGCAGATAATTTTCTTGCCACACAATTAAAACCCGAACTGCTTGAAGCGGCTTGTCAACACGCCGGCGCAGCACTCACGCTCAACTACCGTGAAGGTTACGATCACAGTTATTTTTTCATCAGCACTTTTTTTGAAAACCATTTGCGCTATCACGCGCAATATTTATAAAGGAAAGCTTGCTATGACCGCTTTAGAGCATTTGTTTCAACCAATCAAAATTGGCTCACTGGAATTGCCCAATCGCATCGTGATGGCACCGATGACGGTGGATTACGCCAACGACGACGAAACACCGTCTGAACGCCACCTTGCCTACTACGCAGAACGCGCCAAAGGCGGCGTAGGCTTGATTACGATGGAAGTGTGCACCGTCGATGAAGAACATCGCTACCAAGCGCACTCTCTCGGTTTATACGCCGATCATCTGATCGAGCCGCACAAAAAACTGGTGGATGCCGTACACGCACACGGCGCGAAAATTTTTCCGCAAATTTCACACACCGGCCCAGAATCGCTGTCGATTTTTTATCGCGGCATTCCCGCCGTCGGCCCTTCCGTGGTGCGCACGCCCACCACCATGCAGGTGTGCCGAGAACTCGCCACTGAAGAAATTCCAAAATATGTTGCGATGTATGGCGATGCCTGTTTGCGCGCACAAAAAGCGGGCTACGACGGCGTGGAATTGCACGCAGCTCACAGCTATATGTTGCTGGGCTCTTTTTTATCGCCGCTGCGCAACCACCGCACAGACGCTTACACCGGCCGCAAACTCGAAGGCCGCATGAAATTTTTATTGGAAGTGCTGGCGGATATTCGCGCGAAATGCGGCGCAGATTTTCCTATCGTGCTGCGCCTCTCCGGTTTTGAACGCGACGGCGGCGGTCGTGAAATTAACGACACGCAGCGTATGGCACCGATTTTAGTGGCAGCCGGTGTGAATGCGTTTCACATCAGCGGCGGCGTGAGTGACAGCAACATCACGCAAATAATTGCCGGCAGTGATTATCGCTCTGGTTACAACGCCGCAATGGCAGCCGCCTTGAAACAAGTGGTGGATGTGCCAGTAATGGTGGTCGGCCGTAGCGGTGATCCGCAATTCGCCGAGCAATTAGTGCGCGAAGAAAAAGCCGATATGGTGGCGATTGGCCGCGCGTTGTTTACCGATCCAGAATTGCCCAACAAAGCGCGAGCCGGCAAGTTAACTGAAATTCGTCCCTGCAATAGTTGCGAAGATTGTGTAGACACTATTGGCAAAGGCAGCGGTTCTTTTTGCGCACTCAATCCGCAATCCGGCCGCGAAAATGTTTTGTCTTTTTCTGCGCCAAAATCGAAACAACATATTTTAGTCATCGGCGGCGGCCCTGCAGGGATGGAAGCGGCGCGTGCCGCAGCAGAGCAAGGACACAAAGTCACGCTGTGTGAAAAATCGGCACAACTCGGCGGGCGTTTAGCACTCGCCGCCAATATGCACCGCGAGCAGCGCAGCTTTTTGGAATATCTGCGCAGCGAAGTACAGCGCCTGCCTATCGACATTTATCTCAACACCAATGTCACGCCAGATTTTGTGTGCGGCCAACAACCCGACACCGTGATCGTCGCCACCGGCGCGGCGCTTGCGCCCGTTGCATTCAACATCAGCAGTGACGCAACAGTGTTACACGGCGATGCACTGCAACAAGTGCTCGCTGACAATGCACCGGAAAAAATTGCCGGCAAAACGGTTGTTGTGATTGGCTCCGGTTTACTGGCATTGGAAATGGCAGAGTGGTTGGCGCGCGCTGGAAAAAATACCAAGCTGATCAGCAGCGATCATCGCCTCGCCGGCGAAGTGGGCAGAAAACGGCGCGGCGAAGAATGCAAACGCTTGGATGCAGCGGGCGTGATACTCACCACCGGCGCACAGATTGAACGCATTACCGCCGAGGGCGTACGGATCGTTATTGATGGCACGCCGCGCTTGGTGAAAGCCGACAGCGTGGTGATCGCGCCCGTGTTCGAGGCAGAAACTTCACTGGCCGATACGCTGGACGGCTGCGGCCCTACTATCGTCACCATCGGCGATTGCACGGGTTTTGGGCTGCTGAAAAAAGCCATCGGCGACGCCGTGCGAGCGGTACACGCTTTGGGCTGATCGGTGCGGTGCGGTGTTGTGCTGACTGCGGAATTATTTGCGGTCAGCGCGGTCTGACAGTGACTAGCTTTCTGCGAGAGGAACGCCATGCAATTGTCCGACGACGACCGCATCATTGATCAGCCAGCGCCGCGCTCATCGGCTGCCACCTACTTACTGTTGGCGGTCATCGCCGCCGGCATCGGTGGTGCGGGCTATTACTTCACGCAGGGCGCAGGAAAATCAGAGCAACTGGCTGCACTCAAACAAATCGTCAATCCAGCGCAAGATCAACCAACGCAAACCGTTGTCTCCGGCCAAATTACCGAAGCTCTCGCCCCCGAAGTAGACCCTGCTGTTGTTGCCAGTGAACCGGCGACAGAACCAGCGCCTGCCGCCGAATCCCTACCGCCACTGGACACTTCCGATGACGGCGTGCGCCAAGCCCTCGGCACACTGGGCGGCTGGCAGACACAGGCACTCAGCCTGCTTGCTAAGGATCAGCTCGTGCGCCGCTTTGTCACCTTCGTGAACAGCTTGGCCAGCGGCAAAGTGGATCACAAAGTAGGCTTGTTCACGCCGCTGCAAGGCCGCTTTGCAGTGAGCAGCAACATGCCTTTGACCGAAACCGCCGCCAGCCAAGCGCGCTACAACTTGTATGTGGAACTCATCACCGCGCTGGATCCACAACAGTGCGCCGAGCTGTATCGCCGTTACTACCCACTGTTGAACAAGGCTTACGCCGAGCTGGGTGAGAAAGGCAATTTTCACGCGCTGGTGATCAAGGCGCTGCAACAACTGGAAGCCACGCCTGAACTGTCACAGGCGCCGGTGTTGGTGCCAAATGAAAAAGGTTTGTTCGTGTACGCACAACCACAATTGGAAGCACTGCCCGCCGCGCAAAAACAATTGCTGCGCAGCGGTTGGGAAAATGTGTCTCGCTTGAAAGTGTGGCTGCGCCAATTGCACGCGGCGCTGCTGCAAGCGCCAGCTAATCCGGCATAAACGCCGTCAACACATCATTCAAAAACAGAAACCCGCGTTCTGTTGCGACCAAGCGCTGTTCGTCATCTGCCAACAGACCTTGGTCGCGCAGTTTTTTGCGCACAGTCGCAATTTTTTCTAACGGCAATCCCGTGCGCTCAGAAAATAATGCCGACGGCACGCCTTCGCGCAAACGCAGCGCATTGAGCATAAATTCGAACGGCAAATCGTTTGCTTGTAGCACTTGCTGCTCTGCCAACTTATCTGCTTGATGTTGTAAATAATGTTTGGGGATGCGCGTTTTGTTGTAGCGCAGAATTTTATGTTCGGCAGGCAGCGTGACCTTTCCGTGCGCACCGGCGCCAATACCGAGATAATCACCAAACTGCCAATAGTTGAGATTGTGGCGACAAGCTTGCGACACCCCAGCAACTTCTTTCGCAAACGCCGACACTTCGTATTGCGCAAAACCATTTTTCTGCAACAACGACAAACCTGCCTGCTGAATATCCCACAACACCTCATCAACCGGCAATGCCGGCGGCTGGCGATAAAAAACGGTGTTGGGTTCGATGGTTAATTGATACCAAGAAATATGCGACACACCGAGATCTATCGCCTGCTGCAAATCGGCCAGCGCATCCTCTACCGTTTGCCGCGGCAAGCCGTGCATCAGGTCGATATTGATGCGCTCAAAACCAAGATCGCTTGCCAGCGTCACGGCGCGTTTTGCTTCATCGCCATTATGGATGCGACCCAACGCCTGCAAATTTTCGCCAGAAAAACTTTGCACGCCAATGGACAAACGGTTAACCCCTGCCGCACGAAACCCGGAGAACTTTTCTGCTTCTGCTGTTCCCGGGTTAGCCTCTAGGGTTATTTCAATATTGTCAGTAAACGGAATGCGCTGCTGCACACCCTGCAAAATAGCTGCGATAGATTCGGAAGAAAAAATGGATGGTGTGCCGCCGCCAAAAAAAATACTGTGCAGCGCTCTACCCTGCACCCACTGCAAATCGCGATCCAAGTCCAGCAATAACTGCTGTACATACGCCGTTTCTTGAAAGCCATTTTCTACATGCGAATTGAAATCGCAGTACGGACATTTGCGCACACACCACGGGATGTGGATATACAGCGCCAGCGGCGGCAGCGCCAACATATTAGCCAACGGCGCGCAAAGCGTTCAGTAGCAATTGCATCGCTTGCCCGCGATGGCTGATGCGATTTTTTTCAGCCGCCGGCAATTCCGCCGAACTGCATTGGTGTGTCGGCACCCAAAACAGCGGATCGTAACCAAAGCCATTGTCGCCGCGCGGCGCGAATAAAATACTGCCCGACCACACGCCGTGACACACCAGCGGCACTGGATCTTCCGCGTGACGCACAAACACCAACACGCAGTGAAATTGCGCAGTGCGCTGTTCTTCTGGCACATGTGCCAACTCGACCAATAATTGGCGATTGTTTGCTGCATCGTCGCCGTGTTCACCGGCAAAACGCGCGGAATAAATGCCGGGCTTGCCACCCAAGGCATCGACTGCAATACCGGAATCATCCGCAATCGCCGGCAAGCCCGATAACTTTGCCGCGTGGCGCGCTTTAATAATGGCGTTTTCAATAAACGACAAGCCGTCTTCTACGGCATCAGGAATTGCAAACGCAGATTGCGCCAGAACTTCCCAATCCAAATCATTCAGCAATACCTGCAACTCAGCGAGCTTTTTTTTATTGCTGGATGCCAACACCATTTTTTGCATATTGTTGCTCACAGCTTTCAGCGCGCGAGACGATACACAGCGGTTTCCGCCAACAGATTGGGCCAGCGCACCGACAACACATCATCATCGCGCCCGCCGGTGACATAGCGCCGATTGAGGATGCGAATGTTTCTTGCGCGACAAAAGTCTTCGAAATCCGCAATGGTGCAGAAGTGAATATTGGGCGTGTCATACCATGTGTAAGGCATGAACTCCGACACCGGCATATGGCCGCGCACTGTTAAATAAAAGCGCGAACGCCAATGGCCGAAGTTGGGGAAAGAAACGATGCATTCACGGCCGACGCGCAACATCTCATCCAACACCAGATGCGGATAGCGCACAGCTTGCAGCGTTTGCGACATCACCACCGTATCAAAACTGGCACTCGCAAAATTTTCTAAACCATTGTCCAAGTTTTGTTCAATCACATTCACGCGTTTTTCTATACAGCGCGTAATTTTTTCATGATCGATTTCAATACCATAACCCGTAATCTTTTTTTCTGTCGTCAGCTTAGCCAGCAATTCACCACTGCCGCAGCCGAGATCCAGCACTCGCGACGACGGCGCTATCCAACTCTGCAAAATATCGAGATCTATGCGCATCTCACACCTCAATACTCTGCATGTACGCAGCGAACACTTGGCGATAGCGATCAATCGGAATCAAGAACGCATCGTGCCCATATTCCGATTCGATTTCCGCATAACTCACTGCTTTATTGGCGCTGATCAAGGCATTTGCCAACTCGCGCGAACGCTCCGGCGGGAAACGCCAATCCGTCGTGAAAGAAATCACTAAAAACTTGCACTGTGTATCAGCAAAGGCGCGCGCAGGATCATCGCCAAACTCGCGCGCGAGATCAAAATAATCCAGCGCCTGCGTCATCAACAAATAGGTGTTGGCATCAAAGCGATCAGAAAAGTTTTCCCCTTGATAGCGCAAATAACTGCCGACCTGAAACTCCACGCCGTCATCGCTGCTGATATCAAATGTGCCGCTGCGCAAATCGCGACCAAACTTTTGCCCCATGGCATCGCCCGACAAATAGGTGACATGCCCCACCATGCGCGCAATCGCCAAACCGCTGCGCGGCGAAGTGTTGTGCTCCAGATAATGCCCATCGTGAAAATCGGGATCGGAGGTGATCGCGTGGCGTGCAATTTCATTGAAAGCAATGTTTTGCGCCGTCAGCTTCATCGCCGAAGCGATGACGACACAGTGCCGCAAACGATCAGGGTATTTGGTACACCAGCGCATCGCCTGCATGCCGCCGAGACTGCCGCCGACTACCGCCGCCCACACACCGATACCCAAGGCATCCATCAGCATTTTTTGCGTGACCACCCAATCGCGCACGCGCAGACGCGGGAAATCAGCGCCCCACGGTTTGCCGGTGTCTGGGTTGATTGAGGTAGGGCCGGTGCTGCCATTGCAGCCGCCGATATTGTTGAGGCTTACCACAAAAAAACGGTTGGTATCGATAGGCTTGCCGGGGCCAATGTAGTAATCCCACCAACCCGGTTTTTCATCCTCGGCGCTGTGATAACCCGCGGCGTGGTGATGGCCGGACAGCGCGTGACAGATCAGCACCGCGTTGCTGCGCTCGGCATTCAGCGTGCCGTAAGTTTCGTACACCAGACGAATGCTCGGCAGCGTGCGCCCCGACAGCAGCGCTATCGGGCCGGGAAAATCAATTTGTTGAGGGCTGACGATACCAACCGAGTCAGCGGGTATAGATGCGGGCATGGCGCAACAAAACGGATGAAAGAATGAAGGCGCAGTCTACGGACAGCGTTCGCTGGGGGCAACCAGCCGCCACTCACGCCAGCGACACAATAAAATCCCACTGCGCTTTCGTCACCGGCGTGATCGACAGACGACTGCCGCGCGCCAACACTGCCATGCCGTCCAACTGCGGGTGTTGCTTGAGTGTAGCCAGCGAAATGGTTTGTGCGAACTGTTTTTCAAATTTCACATCCACGCGAAACCAGCGCGGATTGTCTGGCGTCGATTTGGGGTCGTAATAATCACTTTCTGGATCCAGAGCCGTCACATCGGGATAACCGGCTTTCACAATATCAACGATGCCGACGATGCCCGGTTCGGCACAGTTGGAGTGATAAAAAAACGCCTTATCACCCACTTTCATCTCATCACGCATCATGTTGCGTGCTTGGTAGTTGCGCACGCCATCCCATGGCTCAGTTTGCTTGGGGCGTTTTTTTAAATGCTCGATACCGAATGTTTCCGGCTCGGATTTCATCAACCAATATTGCATTTTTCACTCACTTTATGGACCTGCGGCTGCCGACGCTTCTTTGCCAGAAATCACTTCAGCAATACCGGCTTTTGATAATTTATTGAACAACGCAAATGGCGAGCCGATCAGCACATCGTCATTGGTGTCATTATTGAAATCTTCGCCACTGGCGACAGCAAACCCCGCCTGCGCGCCGGCAATTTTTCCATCCACGACAAACACAGCACTACCTGCAGCGGCTGTTTTGCGCACCAACACTCGCCCCGCATCTTTTAATTTTTTCCCGTTAACAACCGTATCGGTTTTTGGCGCACCGACCACAAACGATTCGTTGCCAGTCGCGTCAACATCGCCCGCTACAGCCATCGCCGCGCCAAACAATGCACCAGCCTGCGGCGTAGCGGCTTGTGCGCTGTACAACGCAAGACCGCTATCCGATGCAAACAACTGCACGCGACCTGCATCTTTTAATTTTTTTCCGCTGACGGTGATATCTGCGCGCGGCGATCCAACCAATAAATCGCGGAAGGCATCTGCGCCTTCATTAACCGCTGCCAAGGCATAGCCAAACTGGTCGCCCGCTTTTTCACCGTCGAGCTGCTTTCTCAAAGCGTAAGGTGCGGCACTGTTATACACAAACACACTGCCTGCATCTTTTTTCGGTTTCAGCGTGATGGGGTCCAATGGATCGTGGCGATACGCGCCGATAGCAATATCCGCTACGCCGTCGTGATTGAGATCAGCGCCCACGGCGAGACTGCTGCCGAAGTAATTACTTTTCGCCATCGTGATTGCATCCATAAATTTATGCTGCAGCAAGCCGTCAGCACCGCTGTATAAATACGCGGCACCCGCATCTTTGATGGGCTTCAAGGTAACAGCATCCACACCATCCGCTCTCGGCGCGCCGACAATAAAATCGGCGCGGCTATCGCTGGCCACGACATCGCCAGCCGCCGCAATCACGGCGCCAAAACTATCGCCCGCTGCTTCGCCATGCAGTGAAGGAAATATTTCTGAGAAATCCGCGCCGGAATAAATCGTCACACTGCCGCGATCTTTCTTCACAATTTTCCCAGTCAACAAATCCACTTCATCTGTTTTTGGTGCGCCGATGGCAAAATCAGGCACGCTGTCGCCATTGACATCACCCAAGGCCGCCACAGCAGAACCAAATTCATCGCCTTTCGCCGCGCCAGGAAATGTTTTCAACGGCGTTTCAAAATCTTGTCCTGACAACAAAACCGCCACACCGACATCCAGTGATTTTTTGGTTTGCGGCGGCAACACCACATCCGCTTTGGGAATGCCAACCAAAATATCGGCGTAACTATCGCCATTGACATCGCCCACCATCGCCACGCTGTAACCTGCTCGATCGCCTTTTGCACCAATCGCGCGCGCCAACAAAAATGGATCTAACGGAAACGGGTCATCAACATCAAGCACCCCATCATTATCATCATCGTCATCTGCGTTATTGCCTATGCCATCGCCATCGGTATCGACCGATTCATTTGGATCAAATGGGAATGCATCGTTCACATCGAGCACGCCATCGTTGTCATCGTCGTCATCACAGGCATCGCCGAATTCATCGGTGTCGTGATTTTCTTGATCGGCGTTGGCGACAAATTGACAGTTATCCGCCGAATCCACAATGCCATCATTGTCATCGTCATCAAACAAGTAGCGCAGCGTCGCCATAATTTCACGACCGGAAGAAAAACTATGGCCTGCGACCACCACTTGCCCATCACCCTGCAAAGCCATGCCGTTGACAATCAAACCGCCCGACAAACTCGTGATTAAAATACCGCCCACACCAAAACTAGTATCCAGTGTGCCGTTGCTGTTATAGCGCACCAATACGCCGTCACCATCGCTAGTGCCTGCGACCAATAATTTTCCATCCCATTGTTGGATAACGCCGGTTGCCACATCGAAGCCGCCGTCGATATCGGTCAACACGCGCCCATCACCACCAAAACTGCTATCTAAGGAACCATCCGCCAGAAAACGCGCGACGGCAAAATCGCGATTGCTGCTGTTCGGCGATGGCGCACTGGAACCGACAATCACTAACCTGCCATCTTTTTGCTGCATGCCTGCGCGCGCCACGGCATTGTCATTGGTGCGAAATTCGGTGTTGGTTTTGGCATCACCTGAAAAACTTTTATCCAAAGCGCCATTGCTTTGATAGCGCACCACACCAAAATCGCGACTGGCGACGCCATTGCGCAAAATATCCGCTTCACCCAACAAAACAATTCTTCCATCTTTCTGTTTGATCGTGCCGTACGCACAATCTGTGCCGCCGCCGATATCCGTAATCGTGCTGCCACCGTTGCCAAAATTAAGATCCAGCACACCAACGCTATTGACATTCGCCAGCAAAAAATCATCGCTGGTTGCGCCGCCTAGATTCGTACAGCCTGCAGCCAATACAGAGTTATCGGCACGCGTCGTCATGGCATAGCCCCGCACACTGGCATTGCCCGCCGTGATAACGGCTACGCCATCACTACTAAAACTGGTATCTAAGCTGCCATTACTATTGGTGCGCACAATAGCCATCGCATCGCTGCTACCCACTTCTCGCACCCAACCAACGGCCACCAACTTGCCATTGCTCAGTTGATCCACAGCCGCCGCGAGTATGCCGTCGGCCATATTCACCTGCATAACGCCGTCGCTGCTAAATGAAGTATCCAGCGAGCCATTGGTGTTGTAGCGCGCTAACACCAAAGTGGAATCCGGCGAACCCACTGGAGCCGAATAACCGGCGCTGACTACTTTGCCATCCGCCTGCTGCAGTACCGCCAAAGCACTGGCATCCAGCGGATTAAAGTCAGCCAAGGCCACACCGTCGCCGCTAAAGTTTGGATCCAATGTTCCGGGCGGCGCAGCCAACGCTGCGTTTGCACTCAGCAACAAGCTGACACACGCGGCCAGCGGTATTTTTTTGCGCAATGTCATGCGAGTGTCTCCACGAAGTACTGCATAAAAAATTAACAACAAAATGACGCTAGCTACTGCGCCGCTGTTTCTGCCGCAATAAAACCAAACACCATCGCCGGCCCCAAGGTGGAACCTGCGCCAGCATACGAACGCCCCATCACCGCCGCCGAACAATTGCCGCAGGCAAACAAGCCCGCAATCGCGGAACCATTTTCGCGCAATACGCGCGCGTCGGCATCGGTGAGCAAACCACCTTTGGTGCCGATATCGCCCGCCACCACTGGCACGGCATAAAAAGGCCCTTCCACCATCGCGCCGAGATTGGGGTTCATCTGACACGCAGGATCAGAATAGTAGCGATCGGACGCATTGCCACCGCGCAGAAAATCTTCGTCGATACCGGTTTGTGCAAAACGATTAAAACGCAAAATGGTTTGTTGCAAACGCTGTGAATCCACACCGATGGCGCGCGCCAATTCCGGCAAGGTATCGCCTTTGTATAGCAAACGATTCCAGTAGCGTTTTGGCACGCGACTATCAGGCATCATGGTAGCGGGATATATCGCACCAGCCACGGCTGTTTTGCGGCGATAGTGCGCATCGAAAATCATCCAACAGGGTACGCTGCTGTGTTCATCGTCTTTTTGATGATCGGCATACATGCCGTTCACCACATCGATGTACGGTGCCGATTCGTTGGTAAAGCGCTCACCGCGACTATTGATAAACAAACTGTGCGGCATGCTTTTTTCAAACACCAGCGCATGCGCCGGCGCAGAGCCGGGCACCAAGGCGGCAGGCGACCACCATGCGTCGTCCATCAAATGCAAAGCGGGTTGCAGTGAAGTGGTCATTGCCAGCGCATCGCCGGTGTTGTGTTTGTTGGCGGCAGACCAATCGGTCGAAGTTGGATTCGGTAGATGCTGCTGCCGCAACAGTGGGTTGTGCTCAAATCCACCACTGGCGAGCAGCACGCCTTTTTTGGCGCTCACGGTGATGCGCTTGCCTTCGCGCTCCACGACGGCCCCCACCACGCGCCCCTCTTCGACCAATAATTCTTTGGCTGGACTGTTCAGCCACAGCGGTACGCCGCGCCGTTTGACCCCCAAACGCAGCGCGCCGACCAAGGCATTGCCCAGCGTCACCCGTGTGCTGCGCGGCGCGATCAAGCGCAAGGGCAAGCCGAGCAAATACAGCGCCAGATTTTTAAGCATTTGCAGGCTGGCACTCCAATGGCCGTACACCGCGCGCTGCGCCTCTTTTGCAGTCATGTGCAGCAGGCCAAAAGTGGTGCAAGCGGGGTGTGGTGGACGCAGCTGGCGCAAATCCCACCCCAATTTCAGCGTGCTAAAGCGTTTGGCCTCCAGAGTGCGCGCGCCGGGTTTGGCACCCTGCACATCGGGGTAGTAGTCACAGTAGGCAGGCAGCGCCTCGCAGTGCAGGTCGTCGCGCATCTCCAAATACGCCAACATCTCCCGCCCTTTGCTGATATAGGCCTGCAGACGCGACTCCTCGACTTCACCTTCTGTCAGCGTCTTCAAGTAAGTAAGTGCTTCTTCATCGCTGTCAGCCACACCGGCGGCCGGCATCAAATGGTTGTTGGGGATCCAGATACTGCCCCCCGACATCGCCGAAGTGCCGCCGTAGTAACTGCTCTTTTCCACGATTAAGGTCTTCAAACCAAGATCGTGCGCACGAATAGCGCTGGTCAGCGCGCCCGCACCACTGCCCACGATCAAAAAATCCACTTCTACCGTTTCAGACGCACCCACGGCGCAACCCTCAGCAAAACAATCGACGCATCATAGCCAGCGCCACACGCAGACCACAGACGCAGAACAACCTAAGCGAAATGTGGAATCACAGCCCCACTTTTTCGCGCAGCGCGCGCACTGCCGCCAAGCGCTCTTCCGCCGTCATCGGATGATGTTCCGGCTCTGGCAGTGGCAGCACTTCCGGCATCTGCAAGTTTTCACCCGCCGCCACGCGCTCACACAACGCGCGATAGTGGCGCTCATAAATCGGGCGCGATGTTTTTTCGGTTTGTGTCGCTAAAAAATACCAGCCCGTTTCCTGCCCTGCGAGATACACCGCGGGGTGCGACCAGTGCTGTTCATTTTTTGGCGAGGGCGCGAGACAGGCTTCGCGATAAGCGTCGTAGGCATCGGGCAGCCCACTGCTGCTTTCCAAATATTTCAACACACCGCGCACGGTTGGCAGATATTCCGACTCATGTGTCGCGCGCCGCGCCGCCGCCAGAATTTGCTCCGGCGAATACGCCGCCAGATGCGACAACCACAAGCGTTTGGCCAGCGACAATTTTTCTTTATCGGAAAACGCTTTTTGATATTGGTTGTGATACACGAGCGCAAATTCCGCAAACATTTGGTTCACAGCATCGATCACCGCTTCGCGCGGCGCACCGGATGGCGTAGCTGTATTGTGTGTGGAAAGTTCAGGAGGCCATTCGCCCAGCTCCGTCGGTGTGGGTAGCGATGAATCCATCGTTTTCTCCTGCTAGTTTTGTTCATGGCGAGCGCCCAGCGATATCGCACATGATGCAAAAATTACTGTTCCAACTGCTGTGCACTTGTTTGCTATCTAACCAATACAACACAAATTCACTCACTTGTTGCCGCGCAAAATCCACATCAATCGCCGCCATCTGCAAAATATCGTACACATCGGCGGAGGGCTGCCAATCTGGGCTGATCGGACGCGGCGTGGGATCGTTCACCAATTTCGCGGTAAAAATTGTCCACTGTCGGCGCACATGTTGCAAAAACTTGCTATCCCAAGTGGTCGACAATTCACCGCGCTCGCGCCAATACAACACAAACTCCGGCACGCTGTCGTTAATAAACTCGCCGCTCACACCGGCGCGCAATAAAATTTCCACCACATCGGCGCCCGGCAACCAGCCATCCGTCATTGCGGTATTTTGGCGCAGTTTCGCCGCATGCAATTCGTGATCGCGCCACAGGCGTTGCACTTGTTTCAGAAAACGACTGCTCCACGCGTGATGCGCTTCGCCGCGTTCGTGCCAGTAGCGCACAAATTCTGGCACTTGTTGCGCGATAAAAGTTTCTGCCACACCCAATTGCAGCAACTGCCGTTGCACTTCGGCATCCGGTTGCCAATTCGGTGCCATCAATGCTGCGCGCGCGACAGTAGCGACTGCTTTCGGTTTTGCTTTTGGCAATGTTGTTGCGGGTTCCACCTCTTCATCACCGAGATGAAAATCCAGCACCCCGCTGCTGAGATAAGGCGCGGAGCGCAAATGCAGCACACCTTTGTCGCACAAACTGCTCGCCACGCGCTGCACATCTTGCGGCTGCCAAAATGGCAGAAATGCCGTGAGCGCAGGTTCATTCACCAGCAGCCAACCGTTTTGCGCGCGATGCAAAAACAATTCGTGCAATACCGTCAACAACACCGCTTCCTCCAAGCCGAGGGTAGCAGCGAGCGACGGTGAAATGACCAACGGTTTTTCGGGCAGTAGCGAGGCGGCCATGCAACACATTTCATCAACAACAATAGACGCCATTGTAAGGGCTTACAGCCTCTATAATGGCCGGCTCGACTCACGAATCCTATGAGGTTGCCGCATGCCCGCTTACCACCCACCCCTACGCGACATCCAGTTCGTCCTGAACGACTTGCTCGACATCACCCACTACCAAACCCTCGAAGGCTGCGGCGCGCTGGGTGAAGACGAAGTGGCGATGATTCTGGAAAACGCCGGCAAGTTCGCGGAAGAAGTCTTGGCACCGCTAAACAAAGTGGGTGACGAAGAAGGCTGCCACTTCGACAACGGCAAAGTGACGGTGCCGCGCGGTTTCGGTGAGGCCTACCACCAATACTGCGACGACGGCTGGCAGGGTTTCGGTCTGCCCACCGAGTTTGGCGGCCAAGGCCTGCCCAGCTCGCTCGGCACCGCTATCGGCGAAATGATGGGTGCAGCCAACTGGGCGTGGACTATGTACCCAGGCCTCGCGCACGCACCGACCACTTGTTTGCTGCACGGTGGCACACCCGAGCAACAACAGCTCTACATCCCCAAAATCATCGCGGGCGAATGGGCCGGCACCATGTGCTTGACCGAAGCGCACTGCGGCTCGGATGTCGGCTTACTGCGCACCAAAGCCGTGAAACAAGCCGACGGCCTGTACAAAATTTCCGGCACCAAAATTTTTATCTCGGCCGGCGAACACGATATGACGACCAACATTGTTCACGCGGTGTTGGCGCGCATTGAAGGCGCACCGAAAGGCACCAAAGGTATTTCTTTATTTATCGTGCCAAAAAATTTTGGTGAATGCCGATGGCTCACTCGGCGCAGCCAACAGCGTAAGCTGCGGCTCCATCGAAAAGAAAATGGGCTTGAAAGGTTCCGCCACTTGCGTGATGAACTTTGATGGCGCCGTTGGCCACATTATCGGTGAAGAAAACAAAGGCTTGGAAATCATGTTCAACATGATGAACACAGCGCGCCTCGGCACTGCACAACAGGGCTTGGCACTCGGCGAAGCTTCGTTCCAAGGCGCGTTGAAATACGCGCGCGAACGATTGCAAATGCGATCGCTCACCGGCAAGAAAAATCCAGACGGCGAGGCAGATCCGATCATCGTGCACCCCGATGTGCGCCGCATGTTGATGACGCAAAAAGCCATCGTCGAAGGTCAGCGCGCTTTCTTGTATTGGTGTGGCCAGTTGGTGGATAGCACACATTACGGCAGCGAAGAACAACGCAAAGAAGCCGATGATTTGCTTGGTTTGCTCACACCAATTGCAAAAGCGTTTTGTACCGAAAGTGCCATTGAAGTGTGCAACCTCGGCGTGCAAGTGTTTGGCGGCCACGGTTACATCCACGAACACGGCATGGAACAAATCGTGCGCGATGTGCGCATTTCCACCATTTACGAAGGCACAACCGGCATTCAAGCATTGGATTTAATCGGTCGCAAAGTGATGGGCTCTGGCGGCGCGCTATTGCGCAATGTCACCAAACTGATCCACAAATTCTGCGAAGCGAATAAAGACAACGCCGAGATGGCGGCACTGTGTTCCGCGTTAGCGGCTGTCAATACACAGTGGGGCGAGATCACCATGAAAATTGGTGAGCGCGCGATGCAAAACGCGGAAGAAGTGGGTGCCGCATCGGTTGATTTCACCATGTTCTCCGGCTACGCCGTACTCGGTTTCATGTGGGCGCAAATGGCAAAAGTGGCGTTGGAAAAAATCGCGGCGGGCGCAGACAGCGATGGTTTCTACGCCAGCAAATTGGCAACCGCACGCTTCTATTTTGATCGACTGTTGCCACGCACTGGCATGCACGCCGCCGCAGCTTTGGCAGGCGCGAGCAGCGTGATGGAGATTGCAGAAGATAAATTTGCGTTTTGATATTTAGCGCGTTTTCTTCTTCAGACGCGCAAAGAAAAAACCATCATGCTCAGCGGCCGGCAATAATTGTCGGCCGCTTTGCGTTTCAATACCCCAAGCCACATCTATACGATCTATTTCCGCATCAGCTTGCTGTGCCAAAAACGCGGCAACCACCTGTTCGTTTTCCTGCGGCAAGATAGAGCAAGTGGTGTAGAGCAATACGCCGCCCTCTGCCAGCAACAACCACATCGCTTCCAGCAACTCTCGTTGCCGAACGGCCAGCGCAGCAATATCGCTCTCGCGCCGCAAATGCTTAATATCGGGATGGCGGCGAATAACGCCCGTGCCGGAACAGGGCGCATCCAACAAAATGCGATCAAACAACTGCTCGCTTTTCCACTGTGCGGCGTCAGCGCAAACGACCGTCGCGTTTACTTGCAAGCGCTGCAAGTTATCGCGCACGCGCTGCAATCTTTTTTCGTCGCTGTCGATGGCAACCAATTCAGAAAGCGCAGGTTCGCACTCCAAAATATGGCCGGTTTTTCCGCCAGGCGCGCAGCAGGCATCCAACACACGCAGCCCTGCTTGCAGGCGCAATAACGGCGCGCACAATTGCGCGGCCACATCCTGCACCGAACACGCGCCCGTAAAAAAATCGGGCAGCGCATTCACACTGATCGCCTGCTGCAATAGCAATGCGTCTGGCGCAATGGCACTGCGCTCACTCAGCACACCCGTTTCACTCAGCATGCTTTGATAACCATCAACTGAGTGGCGCAAACGATTGACGCGCAAACTCATACCGCCGCGCGCATTGTTAGCCGCAAAAATCTCTGCCGCCTGTGCTGGCCACGCTTGTTGAATATTGCGCAACAACCAAGCCGGATGGTTGTGGTGCTGCGCTATCGCTGCATCCAAAGCTTCTCGCTGACGCAAATAATTACGCAGCACGCCGTTGAGCAGTTTTCCTGCCCACTCTTTATTCAAAGCGCGACAAGCCTCAACAGCCAAATTCACCACAGCATACTCTGCGCTGCGCATATAACGCAGCTGGTAAAAACTCAGCAGCAACAGTGCGTGCACATCGGCATCTTTTTCTCGCAGCGGTTTTTGCAGCAACCGCGCCGACAGTGCATCCAATTCAAAAAAACAGCGCAGAGTCCCGTAACACAACTCCGCCAACAGCGCAGCATCTTGCTCAGCAATGGTTTTTTGTGCAGCAGGCAGCGCATCCGCCAGTGAACGGCCTTTATAGACAACATTCACCACCACCTGCGCTGCGCTGACGCGCACATTGCCCAATTTATTTTTTTTACTCACGCGAGTTGATCGCCGACAACCAGCGACAACAAATTGCCGTTGACGATATCACGCACCGCCATTTTGTTTCTATTCGGCAATTGCAATTCCGTCAACAGCAGCGCGCCTTCAGCACATGCGACGCGCAAGCCATGTACATCCAAGGACAACACCGTGCCAGCGACATGTTTTTTTTCTGACAATTCCGCCTGCGCATGCCACACACGCAAGCGTTCACCATTCGGCAGCACACACCAGCTCACGGGAAATGGATTAAACGCGCGAATCTGCTGCGCCAATACTTGCGCCGAACGCGAAAAATCGAGATGCGCTTCTTCTTTGCCCAATTTGCTTGCGTAAGTCGCCAAGACATTATTTTGTTTTTCTGCAATTAATTTTCCGGCCGCTAATTCATCCAACACCGCAACCAAAGTATGAGAGCCCAACTCCGCTAAACGATCATGCAGAGTGCCGCCGGTATCATCAGAAGAAATGGCACACACCGCACGCGACAGCACGGGGCCGGTATCTAAACCCGCTTCCATTTGCATAATGCACACGCCGGATTCTGCATCGCCCGCTTCAATCGCGCGCTGAATAGGTGCCGCACCGCGCCAACGCGGTAACAGTGACGCGTGCACATTGATGCAACCCAAGCGCGGAATATCTAACACGGTTTGCGGCAACAATAATCCATACGCCACCACAATCATCAAATCGGGATTTAATGCCGCCAGCGCGGCGCGATCTTGCCCATCGCGAAAATTGAGTGGCTGATAAACAGAAATGCTGTGCTGTTCGGCCAATTGTTTCACTGGGCTGGCGGCAAGTTTTTTTCCGCGACCGGCAGGGCGATCAGGCTGCGTATACACCGCCACCACTTCGTGTGCACCATGCTTCAACAACGTCGCCAAATGTGTGGCGGCGAAATCAGGAGTGCCTGCAAAGACTATCCGCAAGTTATTCCGCCTCGCGATGTTTTTTTTCCAATTTTTTGCGAATGCGGTCGCGCTTCAAACTGGAAATATGATCGACAAACAATTTGCCGTTCAAGTGATCGACTTCGTGTTGAATGCACACCGCCAGCAAGCCGGATGGCGTTATTTCAAACGCGTTGCCGTCGCGATCTAATGCCTTGACGCGAATATGTTCTGGGCGCACTACCGTTTCGTAAAAACCCGGCACCGACAAACAGCCTTCGTCGTATTCACACTGCGCATCGTCCAACACCGAAATTTCTGGATTGATAAATACCAGCGGCTGCGACTGATCTTCTGAGACATCAATCACCACCACGCGCTGATGCACATTCACCTGCGTCGCCGCCAAGCCCACACCCGGTGCCAGATACATGGTTTCCAGCATGTCATCTGCCAAACGGCGGATAGCATCATCTACCATCGCCACAGGCTTAGCGCGCTGGCGTAGACGGGGGTCTGGGAACTCTAGGATTTCCAATCGAGGCATAAGATGTGCGGGCTTGTCGCGAGTAATTGGCAGTTTTGTGATGAACTTCTAGTAATACGGCAGATTGTAGCGCTAACATGATGATAGTTAAGATAATATCGGGCTTGAGATATTGAGTTGCCACAATTCACGGCGTAGTATACACGAGGCTACATCATGGGCGCCGGACGCGGTGCCCCTAATCATGGGATGACAACAATGCTAAAAACTAACACTCTGAAGTGGAATGTTATCGGCCTAATCGGCGCGCTACTGCTGAGTTTCACTGCTACGGCAGAGGATGTGAAGCTCGCCCCCAACCACCCCAACAGCTATGTGGTGCAGAAAGGCGACACCCTGTGGGACATCTCCGGCAAGTTCCTACAGCAGCCTTGGGAATGGCCGAAAATTTGGCATGTCAATCCTGAAATCTGCAACCCTAACCTGATCTACCCTGGCGATACCGTCAATCTCAACATCGTCAACGGCAAACCTCAACTGGATGTCACGCGCGCCAACCCTTGTGGTGGCACAGTAAAAATGTCGCCCAACAGCGACAACCGCTTGTCGCCGCATATCCGAGTAGAAGAACTGGGACCGGCAATTCCTGCGATTCCTCTCGATGTTATCAGCCCATTCCTGAGCGGCAGCCGCATTGTTGACGGCGGAGTCTTAGACGCAGCGCCATATGTCTTGGCCGGCACAGAGCGACACCTCGTCACGGGAGCAGGCGATGCCATTAACGCGCGCGGCGCATTTGATTCTAAGGTTCCCACCTATGGCATCTACCGTAAAGGCAAAACTTACACCGATGAAACAACTGGCGAGATATTGGGCGTAGAAGCTTTTGATGTCGGCACAGCAAAAATCACACGCACGGAAGGCGATATTGCGAAGATGAGTATTTTGCGCAGCACACGCGAAGTACTGGGCAAGGATCGTTTATTACCCAGCGAAGAGCGCGCTATTGACGCCATCTTTTACCCCAGCCCTCCTAAAAATGACATCCAGGGCAAAGTTATTGATGTTGCTGGCGGCGTGAGCGAATACGGCGCAATGAATGTTGTGTTAATCGACAAAGGCCAGCGCGACAACTTGGAAGCTGGGAATGTACTGGCTATCTTTGCACAGGGTGAAACCATGAAAGACCCCGTGACAGGCGAGAAAGTCAAATTAATCAATGAACGCGCCGGTTTGGCCATGGTGTTCAATGTGTTTGAAAAGACCAGCTATGCATTGGTACTGGAGTCTAATCGTCCATTGTCACTAGGAGCTGAAGTGAAAAGCCCATAATTCACTTCATTGTCATACTCAGAAAACCCGCTGCGGCGGGTTTTTTTATTTCCGCAATGCCAACACTTTGTACGAGCCGTTGTTTACCAACCGTTCTATCGCAGAAAAGTAGGCTGCCGCTTTTTTCTCCAATGGAATAAACGCATTCACCACAAATACCGCAACCCCTTGCACGCGCAATAAGCGCGCTGCTTGCTGCAAAAAATGCTCGGTTAAATCATCCGCTACCGCAGCGCCGCGATGAAACGGTGGATTGCACAACACCAAATCAAACATACCTTGCACAGCATTCCCAGCATCACTTACCACCACATCTACAGCCAGTGCGTAATGCTCAGCATTTGCACGCATCGCTTGTAAAGCAGCCGCGCAGTTATCCGTCGCGACACGATGCTGAAGCGCAAGGTGTCGCGTCATCAGCGTGAGATAACCGTAACCGCAACCCAAATCTAACAGTGATTGTGGTTTGTATTTATCTTGTGCCAAAAAATCATCCAGCACCGATACCAGCAGCGCACTACCTTCATCGACGCGATCCCAGCCAAACACACCTGGCTTGCTGCAGAAATCCAAACCCTCTGCACAGATTAGACGTAGTTGCGTGTAATGGCGATCATCAAGCGCCGCCTCTAATACAGGCGTGGCTTTCTGGAAAACACCTAAATATGCCGTGCCACATTTCTGCGCGCCGCCATTGCCAAATATTTTTTTGCATTTATCAAGATAAGTTTTTGCGCCATCGGCCTTCACGCCCGCGATAATCAACTCGCCTTGTTGAGCCAACCGATCAACCGCGCAATTGATAACATGATGCACAACCGCTTTTTCTTTCGACAAACGATACACAATGCGTGCATAGCTGCTCTTTTCAAAAACCCAAAAATCAAAGTCGGAAAAAAAAGCCTGATGCCCGACGGACTGCGCCGCCACAAACACATCATAGCGATTACTAACAATGCTCAACTGCGGCATAGTGGAACTGCCTTAACAGCAGCTAACGCCGCCTCATCCGCCACCCACAATGTCTTGCCAATACTATCCTGCAAATACGGCAACACATCAAACGCCACATCACCCGCCACGCTTAAATACCTGCCACTTCTTCTGGCGCAAAGCGCGTATCTGCCCGCAAGCAACGCTGCATCCAGCACAACATTACCGATACTTTCTCGGTGCAGACTCACGACGCGATTACCATAGCGGCAAACATACGCTTCACTTGATGATACTTACCTTCACTAATAACCAAACGCACTTGCAAGCGCTCGTCATCTAAAAACAATTGCGCGGGTTTAGTTAATTGCTTTTCACCATCCAGCTGCACGCCTTCACACAATAGCTTTTCAGCATCTGTACGCAAAGGTTCTGCCAACTGCACACGGATAAGTTTTTGCACAATGGTTATTGGCGCGGTAAGCGATGATTCCACTGCCCATCATCCGTTAACAACACCAAACCTGTATCGATATCCAAACGCCCCACCACCTGTAAACTCGCGACGCGACCAGGCAATAAATCCAATACGACAGGATGATGACCATCACTGTTGGCGCATATATAGCCGATGGGTTTGTGCAACATAAAATAACGCGGCTGTATTTTCTGCAAAACATCACCGCAAAGCGTGACAACATCTCTGTCTGTCAGTTGCTGTGCCGTTTGTTGCACTACTACACCATTCACAGACACATCACCAACACGCACAGCCCTCTGTGCCTGCTGACGCGTCATCTCAGTCGCATGCGCCAAAAACTTATCTAGCCGCATCAGCGCACTGCCACGCTAGATAATATCTTTTGGATGGGCTCTGGCGGCATGCGACTAAAATCTTTGCGGTACAAAGCACACGCTTTATCAGCAATTTCACGCAAGGCACCAGCATCATCGCGCAGCCATTCACGCCGGTAAATGGAAACAAAACACTGCACATCGCGCTGTGTCAGCGGCAAATCAAAGGCAGAATAAAACAGACCCGCCAAATCTTTCACCAGCCAGCGACGAGGCGTTGATTTTCTAATTTGTGCGCGATGGAGATCAATCAAATACAAAGCATCATGCTGTTTGAATGACTGCTTATCATCCGCGCGCAAAAAATGACACAAATAATAATCGCGATGATTGATGCCATGCTCGTGCAGCAGCTTGCTGATTTGCGCCAACTTGCGAATCACGGCGCGTTTCTCTCGCACAGCGGGCGGCTGTTGCACCCAAGGCCTGCAGTAATCTTCCAAGCTGATCGTGTTCGCCAACTCTTCAGTAATTAAAAATGAGACTTGCGCAGCAGGATTACAACCGCGCTCAGCAAACGCCACCGGCACCATAGTATCGACGCCCAATTCTCGCAGACGATTGCAGGCAGCAAATTCATTAGCCGCCCCTAACACAGGCAGGCGAAACTGCGCTAAATTTTTGAGGATTTCTTTCCAACCAATGCCTTCGTGCAACTTAAGAAAATATCCTCGACCTTCTTGCTCAAAGCGCAGCGTGCGTCGCCCTTCCTTACTGCGATACACCTTGCCCTGCAGGGCGCGCGCCGCGGCAAATGGATCTTTGTCGCGCCAATAGTTTTGCCACTGCGAATTCAAAAATAACTTCATGGCACACGCGCCTGCGCAGCTGTAACCATGAAATCCGCTGCACGCTCAAATAAAGAATAAATATCTGCGCTCTCTGCCATCTGCAATGCATGCTCGCGCCACACAGCGCGTTGCTGATCATTCAACAACATCGCTTTCAGGGCGCCATTCAGTGCCGTTTGTAAAAAAGGCTCATCAACCACCACGCCGCAATCGTATTCGCGTATGTAATGACTGTAACCACACACCGCCGTTGTCAGCACCGGCAAGCCTGCCACGGCCGCCTCCAATAAAACCGTGCCTGTATTTTCGCGGTACGCGGGATGAATCAACATATCCGCACCCAGTAAAAATTGCGGGATGTCATCACGGCCAGATAAAAACTGTATGTTTTTTTCAATGCCAAGCCGCACGGCTAACCGCAAAAAAACATCTGGCCTATCTTGCCCGATGACCATAAAGCGCGTGCGCTTTAACAGATCAGAGGGAAGCGCCGCCACTGCGCGGATAGCGCGATCCACACCTTTGGTACGAAAACCCGAACCAATCAATAACACCAAACGATCCTGTTCCGATAATTTCCACTCACTGCGAAATGCAGCACGCTGTATTTTCGCATCAGCACCTGCGCGACGATCAGGATTGATACCGGGCGGCAATACTGTGCAACGGTGAGCAGCGCCGGCGTAGTACTGCTCGTATTCATCCACGCTGCGCTGCGCAATCGCGAGTATTTGTGTGTTGCTATCTTTGCCAAACACCGCTTTTTCATCGCGTAAATACTGACGATAACGCGGCAAGAAACGCAACTGCGGCAAGCGCTCTTGCATTACTTTCGCTTTGAAACAGGTATCCGCTGCGTAATACACATCCAAGTTGGGCATTTTATTAAAACCCACCACGAGATCTGCATGCTCTGTCGCTAGTTTTTTTTGCAACATTTCTGCAAAAGAGCGGTTGCGGCTGTGATTAGTAAAACCAGAAACAGCCAAACACTCCACGGCAATACCTACCGGCAGCGCACCCTCCCATTCCGCGCAAAAAATTTTTACACTCGCCCCGCGCTCCACACAGGCATTAGCGATACGCAACATATCGCGCTGCAAACCACCAAAAGAAAAATAACGGTACAGCGCGAACACCAAGCGCAATGGTGATTGCCCGTTCGCACTCATGACGCCGCGCGCTCCATACTGTTTAGCAATTCCGTCAAGCGCCCGAAAACAATTGCTGGTGTCAATGGAGCAAACACAGCCGGCTGTACATATTTGGTGTGACTGCGCGTGCATTCTTGTGCACACAAATGAAACTGATTGGGACCGTATGCACCAATCAATGCAGGCGAGGTTGAACCGTATAACGACAAGGTCGGCACTGCGAGCGCAGCAGCCAAGTGCCAAGGCCTGTATCCACCGCCACAACCGCGCGCGCGCAATCGTTGTCGCCATACCGGCAATATTGGTGCGCGACAACACTTCTGCACGCGGATGCATTTCTGCAATCGTGCGCGCTCTGCGATGCTCCACATCCGACCACCACGGCAATTTCACACGCATGCCGGAATCACAAACCAAGCGACACAATGCCTGCCAATATTCATCAGGCCAGTGTTTGTCGTCACGCGTTGTGCCGTGCAGAAACAACACATACGGCTCTGCATCCTGCTCGCCAAACCGGCGGCGATCGATGCCGTAACTCGGCTGCGCATTGGGTTTTTCATGGCCCAATACTTGCGCAAACAAACTGCGCGTTCTTTCCACGGCATGCAAATCCGTTGCGACCGAAAAGGTTTTTATACGCCAAACTCGCTAAAGGCTCGCGCACCGTTTTTCTGTCATAACCACAAACATCACCATTAGCAAGCTTGGTTAATAGCGCGCTTTTAATTAAGCTCGCGCATCAATAATGACATCGTACTGCTTGGCAGCAATAGCGTGGCGAAACACCGTCCACTCATCACTGGCAAAAAAATGAAACAGATTTTTCCGCCACCGACGAATAGCTACCGGAATCACAGTATCCACTTGCGGATGCCATGCGGGAATTTCAGCAAAGGCTTCTTCCACCACCCAATCAAACTCAATATCTGGCATTGCAGCACAGGCATCACTCACCGCAGGCAGTGTGTGTATCACATCACCCATTGAGGATGTTTTAACAATCAACACGCGCTTCATTGCACAACAACCGGTTGCGGCAGTAATTTCTCTAGCGCTTCCAGCACGCGCGGCGGCGACAAATCTTGCAAACACTTCAAATGCCCAATGGGCATTCACGCTGAAAAACACGGACTGCATACAATACCTGAACGCACTACCTCTACCGCAACTGATAATGGCGGCGTAAATTGTGGCGACGAAGAGCCGTACACCGCCACCAACGGTCTTTGCAACGCCGCAGCAATATGCATTAACCCAGAATCATTACTCACCACGGCATTCGCGCACGATAACAAATCAATTGCTTCCGCTAATGCGGTTTTTCCAGCCAAATTAAAACAAAATTCTCGTTGATGACTTGGCAGCGTGGATCGAATGGCTTCCGCCACTTCGACATCATTCTGTGATCCAAAAATCCACACCTGATCACCCGCTGCAATGCGCTCACTGGCGACAGCCGCATAATGTTGCTCAGGCCAGCGCTTGGCAGGACCAAACTCGGCACCAGGACACAAAGCCAGCACGGCGCGCTGCAAAGACAACGCATATTTTTGCAACGCACTATCGCGTTCATCAGCCTTAATAACCAACTGGGGATACGGTAATTTTTCTGGCAGTATCGCTGCTTCGGCAAACGCTAATGCCGCGAAGCGCTCAATCATCAATGGATATTTCTCTTTATCCAATACACGCACATCATTCAGCACACCATAACGCATTTCACCGCGCCAGCCGGTGCGCTGTGGAATATCAGCAAAAAATGGTACGAGTGCAGACTTCCAAGAGTTCGGCAACAAAATGGCCTGCTGATATTTGCCGCGCAAACTTTGTCCAATTTTTCTGCGCGCCGCAAAACCGAATTCACCATGCTTTAGAGGCAAATCAAAACTGGCGCGCACTTCCGGCATACGCGCTAACAGCGGCGCACTCCACGCCGGCGCCAACACATCAATCGCGCACTGTGGATTCTGTTGTTTCAATAAACGAAACAACACCTGCGCCATCACCATATCACCCACCCATGCGGGGCCGATAATGAGAATAGCGCCGTCATCTGCCTTCATATTTTCATCCATTTTTTGACTGGCAAGTTAGAACTGCGCTGGACTAGGTAGCTGTTGGTCATGAGAAAAAAGCTGTTTTTATCTTTAGAAAGTGTATACGAAAACCGGCTGCGCATGCCTAAACCTCAGTGAGACCACCCCATCCTACGACCAATATCGCGCGCCATATTGCCAATCAGCGGTCTATTGCGCACCTGCAATCGCATTCTGACAATGAGGTTGCGCGCAATACAAGAGCGTTCCATGAGTACAGCAAATACTCTGATGAAGGAGCACTGGACGCTGTCAAACATCGTCTTAGCCACTTGCACGGCGCTGATGATGTACGGCGGCATTGCACTGCTGCTGCTCTGCAATCCTGTTAATCAGGATCTCGCTATCGGCACTGTATTTACCATGCTGACCTATGTTTCTTTAGGCTTTTTTCGTCTCTGGCAAAAATCACTATGCCACCCGCAATAAAAAAGAGCGCATGATGCGCCCTTTTTTATTTTCTACCGCCAATCACTTTTTATTTCACTGGCGACAACCACTCAGAGAACTGCGTGCGGCGGCCTTTGACCTGATCAAAATACAGCGACTGCAATTTTTCAGTGATCGGCCCACGCTTGCCACAGCCGATGCTGCGCCCATCCAGTTCGCGGATCGGCGTGACTTCAGCAGCAGTGCCGGTGAAAAAAGCTTCGTCGGCGATATAAATTTCATCGCGCGTGATGCGTTTCTCCACCACTTCGCAGCCGATTTCTTTAGCGAGATGGAAAATGGTATTGCGCGTGATGCCGTTCAAGCAGGCCGTCAATTCTGGCGTGTAAATTACGCCGTTTTTGACGATGAAAATGTTTTCGCCGGAACCTTCTGCGACATAACCTTCTGGATCCAGCAACAACGCCTCTTCTGCGCCGCCGGACAAAGCCTCATTCAGCGCCAACATGGAGTTGATGTAGTGACCATTGGCTTTCGCGCGCGTCATGGAAATATTGACATGGTGGCGCGTGTAAGAGCTGGTGCGCACTTTGATGCCATTCTGCAGCGCTTCATCGCCCATGTACGCGCCCCACGACCACGCCGCGACAATCACATGCACGGTGAGGCCTTTAGCGCGCAGGCCCATCGCCTCCGATCCGTAAAACACCATCGGGCGGATATAGGCTGAAGGCAGATTGTTTTCACGCACAGCGGCGCACTGCGCGGCATTGATTTCCTCTTTCGTGAACGGAATCACCATGTTCATGATTTTGGCGGAATCAAACAGGCGATCGGTATGCTCCTGCAAACGGAAGATGCAGGTGCCGCGCGATTCGGTTTCATACGCACGCACGCCTTCAAATACGCCCATGCCATAGTGCAAGGTGTGGGTGAGGACGTGGACTTTTGCATCGCGCCAAGGAACCAGTTTGCCATCAAACCAGATCAGGCCGTCGCGGTCTGCCATGCTCATATCAGTGCTCCGAATACGCAGGATTTACAGGGGGCGCCATTATAGGAGTTTTTCAGCCCCCCAGAATGCGGCACCAAGCCTCCTGCACCACTTGCCGCTCCGGCAGCAGCTCTTCCACGCCGATCAGCGTGGCCTCACCGAGCAGAGTGCGGCGATGGCCTCGGCCGCGCAAACAGCGGTAGGCCTCCATCAAGGACTCCGCCTGTTCGGGCTGTAGCAAACCGCAAGCTGCCATCTGTTCGAGGATGCGGATATTGTCTGGCCAGATCAGCAAATTCGGGTGCGCATGCCCCCAGGCCAGCACGCTGAACTGCACGATAAACTCCAAGTCGACGATGCCGCCCACGCCGTGCTTCAAATCAAAAAATTGCGCATCGCTTTTGTCCAACTGCGCACGCATTTTGCTGCGCATTTCCACCACTTCGCTGCGCAATTGGTCTGCATCGCGCTCACGCCCTAACACCTGTGCTCGCACTGCGGAAAATTGTTGCGCCAAGGTCGGCGACCCAGCCACCACGCGCGTGCGCGTGAGTGCTTGATGCTCCCAAGTCCACGCATCGTGTTCTTGATAACGCTGAAAACTTTTTAAGCTCGCCACCAACAAGCCCGAATTGCCGGACGGGCGCAAACGCATATCCACTTCGTACAGCAAACCATTCATCATGCGTGTGCTGAGAATGTGAATAATGCGCTGACCGAGTCGCGTAAAAAATACGCCGTTTTCGATAGGCGTTTGTCCGAGCGCTGCATCGGCTGTGGTTTCACCGTCGCCTGCAGCGTGAATAAAAACCAAGTCGAGATCGGAACCGTGCCCCAACTCCAAACCGCCTAATTTTCCATAGCCCACGACAATAAAACTGGGATCACACGCCTCACCATTTTCTTGCAATGGCACACCGTGCTTCTCTATCAATAACTTCCACGCCATATGCAATACGAAATCAAGTATCGCCTCTGCCATAAAGGTGAGGTAATCACTCACCTTCATTAACGGTAAGCGCCCCGTCACTTCACAGGCGGCGGCACGCAAACTGTGCGCGCGCTTGAAATGACGCAGTGCTTCCATTTGCGCTTCTACATCATCATCTGGAATGCGCAGCATTTGCTGACGCAGCATATTCGCCAATTCTTCTCGCGATGGTGCAACATCGCGGTACAAATTGCGCACATCGATCAGCTCATCCAATAACACAGGCCAAACGGCTAACTGCTCGGCAATCCATGTGCTCGACTGTACCAACAATACCAACTGCTTTAATCCCTGAGGGTTTTCTAGCAGCATCACCAAATAAGAAGAACGGCGCAGCACCGCTTTCAACAATGGCAACACGCGCTCAAAAATAACGGCTGGATGTTCTCCCTGCGCCAATTCTTTCAATAACTGTGGCATGAAACGATCTAAGCGTACGCGACTCTCTTTCGGCAGCCCCAACAACATCTTATCTTGTTGAAAAGTGCGCAACTGTTGCTGCAACTTTTCATCGCACAATCCAACAGCATCCCAATGTGCAGTGCCGGTCTCTTCGTCGCACAATGTATCCCACAATTGTTGCCATGGCTTATCACTGTTTTCGTTTTCTTCTGGTGGCGGCGAAATAACAGCTGCAAATATTTTTTGCACCTGATCTCTATGCTGCTGCAAGCACTGGTAGAACACGTTATAGCTCTCAAAACCAGCCAGCCACGCCAAACGCGCTTGTTGTAATGAATCTTTCGGCAGCATCTGCGTCTGCTCATCGCGCCACGCCTGCAATAGATGCTCCACATTTCGCAGAAATAAATAGGCCTCCTTTAAGGCGATAACATCATCTTCATCCAATAAATTTTTATCTCTCAGCGTTGACAGCATATTCATCACAGGTGACGGTTGCAGCTCACGATCTCGTCCACCGTGAATCAACTGAAACATCTGTACGATAAACTCAATTTCGCGAATACCGCCTTTGCCAAGCTTGACATTGTCAGCCATGCCTTTGCGCTCTACTTCGCGCTCAATTTGGCGTTTCAGATCGCGCAAAGCGTCAATGGAGGAAAAATCCAAATAGCGGCGAAAGGTGAAGCGCCGCAACATGTCCAATAGCGGCGCCGCTTGTTGTTGATCGCCGCAAATCAAACGCGCCTTGATCATCGCGTAGCGCTCCCAATCGCGCCCCTGCTGTTGGTAATACTGCTCCATTGCATCGTAGTTCAACACCAATGCGCCACTGTCGCCGTAAGGGCGCAAGCGCATGTCTACGCGAAACACAAAACCATCAGTGGTTTTTTTATCCAACACCAAGATCAGTTTTTGTCCTAATTTGGCAAAGAAATCGCGATTGGAAACACTGCGCGGCTTACCCCGTGTTTCGCCACTTTCGTCATAAGAAAAAATTAAATCGATATCGGATGATAGGTTTAGCTCGAACGCGCCTAATTTACCCATCCCTAACACCAGCAGGGATTGCGGCTCGCCGTTAAGATCTCCGGTTGGCGTACCCAGCTCTGCACACAGACGCGGATACAAAAAATCCACCGCCGTTGCTATGCACACATCCGCCAACGCGGTGAGCGCTGCCGTGGTTTCCAAAGTGGCGGCGCGGCGCGTGATGTCGCGCCACACAATACGCATCATCTGCTGCTGGCGAAATTCACGCAAAACACGCATCAAGCCTTCTTCGCTATCTATGACTGCTAACAGAATAGATAACAGACTTTGCAACTCAGCAATATCCGGCTGAGTATCTAGCGGCGATACTGCAACAGCATTCTTCTGCAGCAGAGAAAAAAACCACGTTGGCTTGCGGCAACACACATCAAAGAAAAATTGACTGCCCAGCCATACCGCCGCCAAGTCATCAACAAAAGCGGCATCCTGCTGCAACGCAGCAAACTGCGCAGCCTGCTCAACATCGAGACACTCAATAAATGATGCATGCAATTTCACCAGCTCTTCTTGCAACACTGGCGATATTTTTTTACTTGGCTTTATCATCCGTTAAAGCGATCCAATGCTGGCGCAACGCGCATCACTTCTTCAACCGTTGTCAAACCAGCTGCCACTTTTTGTGCGCCAGAAAGACGCAGCGTGCGCATCCCTTCGCGCATAGATTGCTGCCGCAGCTGATTGATATCTACTTTGTCACCCATGAGGGCTTTGATGTCATCACTGAACAGCATAATTTCATAAATACCTTCGCGCCCTTTGTAGCCGGTATTGCGGCACTCCAAACAACCGACCGGTTTGTAACTGTGCGCCGGCATGGCAACCTTCCACGGCGCAGTGAGTGATTTCCACGCCTCTTCTGGAATTTCTGTTTCTTCTTTGCAATGCACACACAAGCGACGCACTAAACGCTGCGCCATCACACCGAGCAATACCGAACGCAATAAATACGAAGGCACGCCGAGATCCAATAAACGCGATACCGCGCTGGGAGAATCATTGGTGTGTAGCGTCGACAACACCAAGTGCCCCGTCATCGCCGCTTGCACTGCCATGTCCGCTGTTTCTTGGTCGCGAATCTCGCCAATCATAATGATGTCAGGATCCTGACGCATCAGCGTGCGCACACCGGCGGCAAAATCCAACTCCACTGCGCGATTCACTTGCATTTGGTTAAATGCTTCTTCCACCATTTCTATCGGATCTTCAATCGTAGAAACATTCACATCCGGCGTGGCGATTTGCTTCAACGACGAATACAGCGTGGTGGTTTTACCCGAACCGGTTGGCCCTGTTACCAACAAAATACCATTCGGCTGATTGATCAACTGCGTCCAGCGTTTTAAGTCCTCATTGATCAAACCCAATTCCGGAAAAGTTTTCACCAAAATTTCTGGATCAAAAATTCGCATCACCAATTTCTCACCAAACGCCGTAGGCAGCGTAGACATCCGAAGCTCCACTTCGCTGCCGTCCGGTTTTTGCGTTTTAATGCGACCATCCTGCGGTTTGCGTTTTTCCGCGATATTCATGCGGCCGAGAATTTTCAATCGGCTGGTGACAGCAATCATCACGCGCGCAGGCAATTCATACACCTGATGCAACACACCATCAATTCGGAAACGCACTTTCCCCACTTCGCGGCGCGGCTCAATGTGAATATCACTGGCACGCTGGGCGTAAGCGTATTGCAGCATCCAATCCACAATGTTGATAATGTGTTGATCGTTGGCTTCTGGATCTTTTAATTCCGACAACTTGAGTAACTGCTCAAAATTGCCGATGCCAAGCTTGCTGCCGTAATCGGTATCCGTGGCATCCGATACCGATTTTGCCAACGAGTAAAACTCCACGGTATAGCGAGAAAGCTCACTGGGTTTGACTACCACGCGACGAATGTCTCGTCGCGCTGTGTGTTTGATGTCATCTTCCCACGCATAAACCCACGGCTGCGAACTGGCAACCACCATTTCATCTTTATTGATCTGCACACACAGAATTTGATGACGCTTAGCGAAGGCAAAAGACATCAATTCCGTGACTTTGCTCGCATCAATTTTCAGAGGATCAATATGAAAATAAGGCTGTCCTGATTTTTCAGCCAGCCATTGCGCCAGCCTTTCTTCGTCTAATAGTTTTCCTGGGCGCTGCTGATCCTGTAAATTCATTTTTGCAATAAAGGTGATTGGGTGCAGCAGGGCATTTTCGCGTGAGCGCGGTGTGCCCGATAAAAAGTTGGCATCGCGCTTATCCAATAAACCATCAGCCACCAAATCATCCAGCGTGTTGCGCAAATCCAGCAATCGCTCTGGCGCTCTGACTTTGGCAGGGCTATTCATAGTCGATCTCCTCGGCCTAATTCCTTACAGATACGCGTACTGTACCAGTGCTGCGCTGACAAATACTGTGCGCGCACAAACAAAAACGCCCCGATAAACGAGGCGTCTGTTTAGTCTTTTGTGTGTCAGTTTATTTACTGAGCATGTAGTCCACAGCTGCGTTCAGCTCGTCATTCGAACAATCCATACACAAGCCTTTCGGTGGCATGGCTTTAAAGCCGGATTGCGCACTCTTGTATAACTCACTCATCCCTTTTGCCTCACGCGGTGACCACGCAGCTTTATCGCCTGTTTTCGGCGCACCCGCCACACCGGCAGTGTGGCATGTGTGGCAAGCCGTGTTGTAAACCTGTTCACCCGTTCTCGCTGCGCCACCCGAGCTAGCAGCTACCGCCGCCGCGCATGGCTGGCCTTGCAAACAAGTTTGTCCCACAGGTGCGGTGTTATCTGCCACCTTTTTGTCTTCGGCTTGAACAGAAACCACGGCAAACACAGTGGCGAACACAGCAGATAGCGAAAAAATCTTGATCAATGATTTCATGGTGATACCTCAGAGGGGGCAAAGAATACGCGCGCGAATTATAGCCCTATCATTATGTGTGATCATCAAAGAATGACTTCATGCCATCAAACCAAGACGATTTTTTGGGTGAATGATGGGAACCCTCCGTCGTGGCTTGAAATTGGCGCAGGATGTCCTTCTGCTGCTTGCTCAACTTCACCGGTGTTTCCACCACGACTTTGCACAACAGATCGCCCGCGCCGCCGCCGCGCACCGGCACAACGCCTTTGCCGCGCAGACGGAACAACTTGCCGGTCTGGGTCTCTTCCGGCACTTTCAGCATCACTTTGCCGTCTAGGGTTGGCACCTCGATCTCGCCGCCGAGCGCGGCATCGACAAAGCTAATCGGCACTTCGCAATACAGATTTTTGCCTTCGCGCTCGAAGATTTTGTGCGGACGCACATTGATCTGCACATACAAGTCGCCGTTCGGCCCACCCAAAGTACCCGCCTCGCCCTCACCGCTCAGACGGATGCGATCGCCGTTATCCACGCCCGGTGGAATTTTGACCGACAGTGTCTTTTCCTCTTCGATACGGCCGTGACCGTGACAAGAAGCACAAGGGTCGCTGATGGTGGTGCCGCGACCACCGCAGGCGCGGCAGGTTTGTTGCACAGCAAAAATGCCCTGCTGGATGCGCACTTGCCCCGCACCGCCACAAGTGCTGCAAGTCGCCGGCTTGCTGCCGGGTTTAGCGCCGGTGCCATCACAAGGCTTACACGCCACCAAAGTCGGGATGCGAATTTTGGTGGTGGTGCCGTGTACCGCTTCTTCTAAATTGACATCCAAGTTGTAGCGCAAATCCGAACCGCGCTGTGGACCACCGCGCGAGCGACCGCGACCGCCGCCAAAAATATCGCCGAACACATCGCCAAAAATATCGCCAAAGCCCGCACCAGCTCCACCGCCGCCCATGCCGCCCTGCTCGAACGCCGCGTGCCCCATGCGATCGTAAGCGGCGCGTTTTTGTTCGTCGCTGAGTATCTCGTTCGCTTCCGCCGCTTCCTTAAATTTTTCTTCCGCTTCTTTGTTGTCAGGATTGCGGTCGGGATGAAACTTCATCGCAATGCGACGATACGCTTTTTTAATTTCATCTGCGCTGGCATCGCGTTTAACGCCTAACACTTCGTAGTAATCGCGTTTGGACATTGCTTTTCTCTCTGTCTCTCATGAACACAAAAGCGCGGACCTGCCGCGCTCTGTGTTTTTATTGATGACGAACAATAACTTACTTGTCTTTAACTTCTTCAAACTCCGCATCGACCACATCATCACCACCACTTTGCGCACCGGCATCATCTGACTGTTGCGCCGCTGCATCGGCGTACATTTTCTGCGCCAGCCCACCGGAAGCTTCTGACAATTTTTGCGCAGCGGCATCAATGCGCTCTTTGTCATCGGTTTTCACCGCTTCATCCACTTCTTTCAACGCCGATTCAATCGCTTCTTTTTCATCCGCTGTCGCTTTATCGCCTGCTTCTGCCAGCGTTTTACGCGTGGCATGCGCCAAACCTTCTGCCATATTGCGCGCCGACACTAACTCTTCAAACTTCTTGTCCGCTTCGGCATTGGCTTCGGCATCGCGCACCATTTGTTGAATTTCATCGTCGCTCAAACCGGAAGATGCTTTGATCACAATGGATTGCTGCTTGCCAGTGGCTTTGTCTTTCGCGCTGACATTCAAAATACCGTTAGCGTCGATATCGAAAGTCACTTCAACTTGCGGCATGCCGCGCGGCGCTGGCGGGATATCCGCCAAATCAAAACGGCCTAGCGATTTGTTTTGCGTAGCCTGCTTGCGCTCACCTTGCACCACATGAATCGTTACAGCCGTTTGGTTGTCATCCGCCGTTGAAAACACTTGTGATTTTTTCGTTGGGATCGTGGTGTTCTTTTCAATCAACGGTGTCGCCACGCCGCCCATGGTTTCAATACCCAAAGTCAGCGGCGTTACATCCAACAACAACACATCTTTCACATCGCCCGACAATACCGCGCCTTGAATCGCCGCGCCCATCGCCACCGCTTCGTCTGGGTTTACATCTTTGCGCGGCTCTTTGCCGAAGAAATCCGCTACTTTTTTCTGCACTAACGGCATACGCGTTTGACCGCCGACCAAAATGACATCTTCGATATCCGACGCTTTCAAACCGGCATCGTTCAACGCTGTTTTCACCGGTGCCATCGAGCGATCCACCAAACCCTCAACCAAGGCTTCCAATTTGGCGCGCGACAATTTCACTACCAAGTGTTTTGGCCCCGTGGCGTCTGCCGTGATGTATGGCAAGTTCACTTCGGTTTGCTGTGCAGAAGACAACTCGATTTTGGCTTTTTCTGCCGCTTCTTTCAGACGCTGCATCGCCAGCGGATCGCCTTTCAAATTGATGCCGTTCGATTTCTTGAACTCTTCCGCCAAATAATCAATCAGCGTCATATCAAAATCTTCACCGCCGAGGAAGGTGTCGCCGTTAGTGGCCAACACTTCAAATTGATGTTCACCATCCACTTCGGCAATTTCAATAATCGAAATATCGAAAGTGCCGCCGCCGAGATCGTAAACGGCAATTTTTCGATCGCCTTCTTTTTTATCCATGCCAAACGCCAGCGCTGCCGCTGTGGGTTCGTTGATGATGCGTTTTACTTCCAAGCCTGCAATGCGGCCGGCATCTTTGGTTGCCTGACGCTGTGAATCATTGAAGTAAGCGGGAACGGTAATCACCGCCTCGGTCACTTTTTCACCGAGATAATCTTCGGCGGTTTTCTTCATTTTTTTCAGCACTTCGGCAGAGATTTGTGGCGGCGCTTTTTTGTCGTCTTTTACTTCTACCCATGCGTCGCCGTTGTCGGCGGCGACAATTTTGTACGGCACCATGCTGATATCTTTTTGCACTACCTCGTCTTTAAAACGACGGCCGATCAAACGCTTGACTGCAAACAAAGTATTGGTTGGATTGGTAACGGCTTGGCGTTTCGCGCTCTGACCCACCAACACTTCACTGTCATCAGTAAACGCAACAATCGATGGCGTGGTGCGGTCGCCTTCTGCGTTTTCAATCACTTTTACTTTGTCGCCTTCCAACACCGCTACGCAAGAGTTGGTGGTGCCCAGATCAATGCCGATAATTTTGCCCATGATGTTGTCTCCACTATTGCCGCAGCGCGGCTATCAATTTGATGATTCGTTTATTGGGTTGGTCGATTTATTTTTCAAGACATCAGCTTGAGGCTTTTGCCACCACCACCATCGCTGGGCGCAGCAAACGCCCGTTGATGCTGTAGCCTTTTTGCATCACATCCACCACCGCATTCGGTGCCGCACCCGCCACTTCCAGCATGGTGATAGCTTGGTGCTGCTCTGGGTTAAACGATTCGCCGTGCGGGTTGATCAAATTCACGCCGTGCTTTTCCAGCGTTCCCAACAGCGATTTCAGGGTCAGCTCCACACCCTCGCGCTGGGTGGCATCCTCCTCCGCAATAGCAGCCAAGGCGCGCTCTAGGTTATCCACCACCGCCAATAATTCGCCGGCAAAACGTTCTAACGCAAACTTGTGCGCCTTCTCGACATCCTGCTCCGCGCGGCGGCGCACATTCTGCATCTCGGCATTGGCGCGCAGCACATGGTCGCGGGCGGCGGCCAATTCAGCCTGCGCGGCTTCTAGCTGCGCTTCAGCGCTGGCTGCAGCCTCTACGACAGGCTCTTCGGGGGATGGGGTGGCTTCGGGTTCAGTCACGGTTCGCTCCAACAATATCAATCAAACACTGCCCGCCGAGGCGGATGGAGCGATCAATATGGGGGCGTAAAGCGGAGCTTCAAGACGAGAGGGATGATTAACGCCAGCGCCGCGCAATATCCAACATACGGTTGGCGTAGGCCCACTCGTTGTCGAACCATACCAGCACCTTCACCAGCTGGCCGCTGACGCGCGTTTGGCTGGCATCGACGATGCCGGAGCGCGCATCGTGATTGAAATCGCAGGAGGCGAGCGGCTCTTCGGTGTAGCCCAAGATGCCGGACAAATTATCAGCTGCCGCGCGGCTCAAGGCTTGATTAACCGCCGCCACATCCACTGGCTTTTTTAATAACACCGACAAATCCATCGCGGACACATTTTGCGTCGGCACACGCAGCGCTTGCGCTGCAAAACAATTTTTCAGGTGCGGCAGAATGCGCTCGATGCCGCGCGCCAACTGGGTGTCGATAGGAATAATGGATTGCAGTGCCGCCCGCGTTTTGCGCAAATCCGTGTGGTGATAACCGTCCAACACCGGCTGATCGTTCATCGCGGAATGAATGGTGGTAATCACGCCATTCACCACACCAAAGACATCATCCAACACTTTGATCACCGGCACGATGGCATTGGTAGTGCACGAAGCAGCCGAAGCAATAGTGTGCTCAGTTTTTAATACATCATCATTGATGCCACACACAATGGCCGCATCAATATCGTGATCCGCCGGCTGCGAAAACAATACTTTTTTTGCACCAGCCGTTAAATGCTGCTGCGCTTTTTTGCGCGAAGAAAATACACCGCTACACTCCAACACAATATCGATGTTGTGTTGCGCCCAATCCAAAGCATTCAGCGTTTTATGTGCAGTGAGCGCAATGCGGTCGTCGTTGACGATCAATGTGTCGCCATCGTGCGCTACCGTGCCAGGGAAGTGACCGTGCGTAGAATCGTAGCGCGTGAGGTAGGCAATTGTCGCTGGATCGGCCGGCTCGTTGATTGCCACAACTTTGCAAGTTTTATGCGCACCACTTTCATACAGCGCGCGCAATACACAGCGCCCGATGCGACCGTAGCCATTAATGGCAAGTCGCAGTGACATCACTCAACCTTGCACAGCTTTTGCTGCAGCAACCACATGCTCTACGGTAAAACCAAATTCCTTGAACAGAGCATTAGCAGGCGCGGATTCACCAAAACGGTGTACGCCGATGACGCGACCATCCAAACCGACAAACTTGTGCCAGTAATCGGGATGCGCCGCTTCAATCGCCACACGCGCACGCACAGCAGCAGGCAAAACCAATTCGCGATATTCTGCATTTTGTGCGCAAAACACTTCGGCGCAGGGCATAGACACCACGCGCACGCTGTCACCCAGTTGTGCGGCCGCTTGCATCGCCAGATCCACTTCTGAGCCGGTGGCAATCAAAATAATTTTTGGCGTGCCGACGGAATCTTTCAGGATATAACCGCCTTTAGCGATATTGGCGACTTGCTGCGCGCTGCGCGTTTGATGTTGCAAATTTTGACGCGAAAAAATTAACGCCGAAGGGCCGTGTTGATATTCAATCGCCGCTTTCCAACTCACGGAAGATTCCACCGTGTCACACGGACGCCAAGTGTGCAAATGCGGCGTGCTGCGCAGTGCGGTTAATTGCTCGACCGGCTGATGCGTAGGGCCGTCTTCACCCAAACCAATGGAGTCATGTGTGTAGACAAACAACACGCGCTGCTTCATCAGTGCCGCCATACGCACGGCATTGCGCGCGTATTCCATAAACATCAAAAAAGTTGCGCCGTAAGGAATAAAGCCGCCGTGCAGTGCGATGCCATTCATCATCGCGCTCATGCCAAATTCGCGCACGCCGTAATGCAAATAGTTGCCGCTGGCATCATGTGCGTCTATGCCTTTGCACACTGCGCCGTCGCTGCCTTTCCAAATCGTGAGATTGGAGCCAGCCAAATCGGCCGAGCCGCCGAGAAATTCTGGCAACAGCGAACCGTAAGCACCCAGCGTATTTTGACTGGCCTTGCGGCTGGCAATGGTTTCACCTTTTTCTTGGCACGCAGCAATATAAGCGTCAGCCTGTTTTGAAAAATCAGCTGGCAATTCGCCTTTGATACGACGCTGAAATTCTTTTGCCAATTCAGGATACGCTTTGGCATACGCGGCAAATTTTTCCTGCCAGTTTTTTTCGACAGCAACACCTTTATCGCGTGCATTCCACGCGGCGCTGATGTCGGCTGGGATTTCAAACGGCGCGTGCGACCAGTTCAATGTTTGTCGCGCCAAAGCAATTTCATCCGCGCCCAGCGGCGCGCCGTGGCACTCTTCTTTGCCCTGTTTATTGGGCGAACCAAAACCAATGATTGTTTTGCAAATAATCAACGAAGGTTTTTCGGTTTCTGCTTTGGCTTGTTCAATCGCTGTTTGAATCGCTGCACTGTCATGACCATCAATCGGACCGATGACTTGCCAGTGATAGGATTCAAATCGTTTTGCTGTGTCATCGGTAAACCAGCCTGGCACACCGTGACCACCCGCCACTTCGCCGTCGATGGAAATGCCGTTGTCGTCGTAAAAAGCAACCAACTTACCTAAGCCAAGCGTGCCAGCCAGTGAGCAAGCTTCGTGCGAAATGCCTTCCATCAAGCAACCGTCACCGAGAAACGCATAGGTGTGGTGATCGACAATATTGTGGCCTTCGCGATTGAACTGCGCTGCCAGCACTTTTTCTGCCACTGCCATGCCCACGGCATTGGTAATGCCCTGACCCAGAGGCCCAGTCGTGGTTTCGATACCGGGTGCATAGCCGTATTCGGGGTGGCCGGGCGTTTTGCTGTGCAGTTGGCGAAAGTTTTTCAGCTCGTCGATCGACAAATCGTAGCCGGAGAGGTGCAGCAAACTGTAAATCAGCATGGAACCGTGGCCGTTCGACAGCACAAAGCGGTCGCGATCGGCCCAGTGCGGGTTGGCAGGGTTGTGCTTTAAGTGGCTGTTCCACAGCACTTCGGCGATGTCGGCCATGCCCATAGGTGCGCCCGGGTGACCGGAATTGGCTTTTTGCACCGCATCCATAGACAGCGCGCGGATGGCATTAGCAAGATCACGACGAGAGGGCATAGCAAAACCTCAGGGGCGGAAAACGAGAGGGGCGCTATTGTCGCCGACCCTCTCCCCAGTGTCACCCGCCGCAGGCGCGACTTCAGTGGCTCATGCCCAGCTTTTTCTCCAAGTAATGGATATTCACACCGCCGCGCGCAAAGGCATCGTCGCGCAGCAAATCTTGCTGCAGGGGAATATTGGAGCGAATGCCATCGACCACGGTTTCATCCAGCGCAACGCGCATGCGCGCAAAGGCTGTGGCGCGATCGTCGCCGTAGCTGATGATTTTTGCGATCAAGGAATCGTAAAACGGCGGAATGGTATAGCCGCTGTACAAATGCGAATCCACGCGAATACCAGGACCGCCCGGCGCATGCCAATGATTCACTTTGCCGGGGCAAGGCGTAAAAGTTTTGGGATCTTCGGCATTGATGCGGCATTCAAACGCGTGACCACGAATCACCACATCTTTTTGCTTGATCGACAGTGGCATACCGCTGGCAATTTTTAATTGCTCTTTCACGATGTCGATGCCCGTCACCATTTCCGTCACCGGGTGTTCAACCTGCACACGCGTATTCATTTCGATGAAATAAAAACGCTCGTTTTCGTACAAAAATTCAAAAGTGCCCGCACCGCTGTATCCGATATCAATACAGGCCTTCACACAGGCATCCGCCACTTCATTGCGCACTTTATCGGGAATGCCTGGCGCGGGCGCTTCTTCCAATACTTTTTGGTGACGGCGTTGCAACGAACAATCGCGATCACCGAGATGAATAGCATTGCCCTGCCCATCAGACAGCACTTGTATTTCAACATGGCGCGGATTTTCTAAAAACTTTTCCATGTATACCGTGCTGTCGCCAAACGCCGCTTGCGCTTCACTGCGCGTCACTTGCACGGCATTGACCAACGCCGCTTCGGTATGCACCACGCGCATACCACGCCCGCCGCCGCCGGCCGCCGCTTTGATAATGACGGGATAACCCACTTGGCGACCAATTTTTAAAATTTCTTCTGCATCATCTGGCAATGCGCCGTCAGAGCCAGGCACCGTCGGCACGCCCGCTTTTTTCATTGCATCTTTTGCAGACACTTTATCGCCCATCAAACGAATCACATCCGCTGAAGGGCCGATAAAAATGTAGCCGCTTTTTGCTACCTGCTCGGCAAAATTCGCGTTTTCTGCCAAGAAGCCATAGCCGGGGTGCACTGCCTGCGCATCGGTAATTTCCATGGCGCTAATGATGGCCGGGACACTCAAATAACTATCGGATGATTTGTTGGGGCCTATGCACACTGCTTCATCCGCCAAGCGTACATGCATCAGCTCGCGATCAATTTTGGAGTGCACAGCAACGGTTTTGATACCCAACTCTTTGCAGGCACGCAAAATACGCAGCGCAATTTCACCGCGATTGGCAATAACCACTTTGTTTAACATAGCGCGCTCTTTAAGCAATGGTGAACATGGGTTGATCAAATTCCACTGGCGCGCCGTCGTCCACCAGTATCGCTTTGATGACGCCCGCTTTGTCCGCTTCGATTTGGTTCATCATTTTCATTGCTTCAACAATGCACAGCACATCGCCGACTTTGACGCTCTGTCCCACTTCGACAAACGCTGGCGATTCTGGCGATGGCGCACGATAAAAAGTGCCCACCATCGGCGATTTCACCACATGCCCCGAAATCACCGGCGCTGCTGGTGCTGTTGCTTCTGCAGCCGGTGCAGCAACTGGCGCGGGAGCCGCTACTGGCGGTGCGGCATACGCCATCGGCGCCGCCATCATCGGCATCACGCCGTTGCGTGAAATGCGTACCGTTTCTTCGCCTTCGCGAATTTCCAATTCACCGATATTGGACTCTTCCAACAGTTCGATCAGTTTTTTAATTTTTCGAATATCCATCTGTGTTCTACCCTCGGTCTTTTTTTAAAACAGCGTCGCCGCTGATGGTTACTGTAATTTTTTAATTGCTGCACTCAGCGCCAGCTCATAGCCCTGCGCACCCAAACCGCAAATCACGCCTTCGGCAATATCAGAAAAAAACGATTGCTGACGAAACGCTTCGCGCTTGTACACATTGGATAAATGCACTTCAATAAATGGAATGGCCACCGCCAACAAAGCATCGCGCAGGGCAACGCTGGTGTGCGTGAATGCCGCCGGATTAAACAGAATGAAATCGACACCTTCACGGCGCGCATCCTGAATGCGGTTGATCAACTCGTACTCCGCATTGCTCTGCAGGGTTTGCAGGTGATGACCCGCTGCGCGCGCTTGCGCTTCAAGAAGCGTATGGATGCTGTCCAGCGTGTCAGCGCCGTACACAGCTGGCTCGCGCGAGCCGAGTAAATTCAGATTGGGGCCGTGCAACACCAAGATAGTGGCCATGGTGGGATCCTTGGATCGGCTAAATGATGGGCGCAGTGTGGAGCAAGGCTGCTTTTCTGTCTATGGAATTGGCGTTAATTCGTAGAAATTAGGCGACATTCAGCGCAGAACCCCCAGTAATATCTAAGGGCTTTACATAATTTGGGACAGCAGGCCGCCGCAACGCTATACTGCACGCGCCGCGCCACGCACCCTCGCTTTTGTGCCAGCGCGTTTGCCCTCCGAAGGGCTCACTCACAGCTGGGACACATTATGACCACCGAAACGACCACGCCCGTCGCCTTCCGCGACCTCGGGCTACCTGATGTCATGCTCTCGATATTGATCGGCATCGGCTACGAAACCCCCTCCCCGATTCAAGCACAGACCATTCCACTGCTGCTGGAAGGTCGCGATGTGCTGGGACAGGCGCAAACCGGCACCGGCAAAACCGCCGCCTTCGCACTGCCCGTTTTGGCGCGACTGGATATGACAAGCCGCGCCACGCAAGTGCTGGTGTTGGCGCCTACGCGCGAGCTGGCCATTCAGGTGGCGGAAGCATTCCAAACCTACGCCGCGTTTATTCCGCGCTTTCAAGTGTTGCCGATTTACGGCGGCGCGAGTTACAGCACGCAGTTGCGCCAATTAAAGCAAGGCGCGCAAGTCGTGGTCGGCACGCCCGGTCGCGTCATGGATCACATGCGCCGCGGCACGCTCGACCTCTCCGAGCTGCAATGCTTGGTGCTTGATGAAGCCGATGAAATGTTGCGCATGGGCTTTATCGATGATGTGGAATGGATCTTGGAGCAAACGCCAGAAGAGCGTCAGATTGCTTTATTTTCTGCCACCATGCCGCGCGAAGTGCGCCGCATTGCACAGCAGCATTTGAACGATCCCGCTGAAATTACTATCGCAGTTAAAACCGCCACCGCTTCCACCATTCGCCAACGCTATTGGCCGGTGAGTGGCATGCACAAACTCGATGCACTGACACGCATGTTGGAAGCGGAAGAGTTCGACGGCATGATTATTTTCGTGCGCACCAAAACCGCCACCGTGGAATTGGCTGATAAATTGCGCGCGCGCGGTTACAACACCGCTGCACTGAATGGCGACATTGTGCAATCGCAACGCGAACACACCATTACCCAAATCAAAAGCGGCGCAATCGACATCATCGTCGCCACCGATGTCGCCGCGCGCGGCTTGGATGTAGAGCGTATCAGCCATGTCATCAACTACGACATTCCCACCGACACCGAAGCCTATGTGCACCGCATCGGCAGAACGGGCCGCGCCGGCCGCAGCGGCGATGCGATTTTGTTTGTCGCGCCACGAGAAAAACGCCTGCTGTTTGCGATTGAAAAAGCCACGCGCCAACCGATTGAGTTGATGGAATTACCTTCAACAAAATTGATCAACGACAAACGCATCGCCAAATTCAAACAAGGCATTACGGAAGCCTTGGAGCAAGGCGGCTTGGATTTGTTCCGCGAATTGATTGCGCAGTACCAACACGAAACCGGCGCAGAATTGGATGTGATTGCCGCCGCATTAGCGGCCATTGCGCAAGGCGGCGCCGAGCTATTGCTGAATGAAAAACACACGCCGCAAGCACAGGCACTGACCGACGAACGCCCAGCGCGCAAACACCGCGAACGCGACAACTACGACGATGACAAACGCGACCGCATCAAACGCATGCGCAGTGAAAAACCATCGCGCGAATTAGAAGCCGGCATGCAGCGTTTCCGCATCGAAGTGGGTTATGAGCACAACATCAAGCCCGGCAACATCGTCGGCGCCATTGCCAACGAAGCAGATTTGGACAGTAAACACATCGGACATATCGCCATCCACGACGATTACAGCACAGTGGATTTACCCGCCGATTTGGCGAGCAATCTGTTGAAAGTATTAAAAAACACGCGCGTTGCCGGCAAGCCCATGAATATCTCACCACTTGGCATGGGCAAACCGGCGGGCGGCGCGAAGAAATCACCGCGCGATGACGACAAACCTTTCCGCGAGAAAAAAACCTTTAGCGACAAAAAGCCTTTTTCCGAAAAGAAACCTTTCGCAGACAAGAAAACTTTCGGCGAGAAGAAGTCTTTTGCCGGCAAGAAACCCGCTGGCGATAAACCTTTCAAAGAGAAAAAGACTTTTCGCGATAGCAAACCGGAAGGCAGCAAACCTTTCCGCAAGAAATAACAACGCTAGAAGGGGTTGGACGCTTTGGCGCGTTCAGCCGCGCTGACTAGGATGGTGCGGCGCTCGGTGTTATCAGCCACAGACCAGCGGGTGATTTCCTGCCCGCTGCGATAACAACCGACACAGACATCGTTTTCATCCAGTGCGCAAATAGAAATACAAGGCGAAGCGATCAACACTTCTTTTTCTAGGGTGTCATCGATATTGTCAATCATGTTTCTCTGCTCTCGCCTGCTTGTCTTCGTCGGTCAGCCATTCTTCTGGCATGATCATGCCATTGGTTTTTTGCGCCAATAATTCCACGCCAGTGTGAATATTTTGGCCGAGCACACGATTCATAAAATTCACCAAAATAATCGCCGTCACGCCCCAAATTTCATATTCCTGCCAATGCCAACACGGCACGGCGACTGCATGACCATCCACGGTGCCGCGATCTGTGCGCGTGCGTTCGTCGCGCAAGAAAAATGACAGTGGTACGCGAAAAATACTGTCCAATTCATCAGGGTTTGGCGTCAACACCACATCGGGAGCAATCACGCCCACCACCGGCACGACCTTGACGCCGAAGCGCGTCACCATCGGGTCCAATTCGCCCAACACTTCCACCGCCGTTGGCGGCAGTGCAATTTCTTCATGGCTTTCACGCAGTGCCGTTGCAATAAAATCACGATCGGTTTTATCAATTTTTCCGCCAGGGAGCGCTACTTCACCGCGATGTGATTTCAAACGCTCGGAGCGGCGCGTGAGTATCAATTGCGTTTCCGGCTCATCAGTGAAGGCCAACAGCACCGCCGCTTCACCGCGAAAAGTCGCCTCGCTCCAGTAGTTCACTGGCTGCAGTGTTTTCATGCCTTGGCGCAATACATCTAACATCGTCAATCAAATAATTTTTTTAGACTGGCTATCGTATCACGCGCTTTTTGTTCGCGCTGCTCTGGCGATAAAGCGTGTCCCACGCCCTCGCTTTGTAAATCTTCAGCGGGCAACTCATCCAAAAAACGGCTGGGCGTTGGCTCACTCACTTCACCGTACTGTTTGCGTTTGCGCGCCAGAGTCAGCGTCAGCGTGCGCTGCGCGCGCGTGATGCCCACATAGGCTAAACGGCGCTCTTCGGCAATTTGATCCGACTCAATACTGTTGCGATGCGGCAAAATTTCTTCTTCCCAACCCATAATAAAAACATGGGGAAACTCCAAACCTTTTGCCGCGTGTAGCGTCAACAATTGCACGCGATCACTGTCATCCTCTTCTTCCTGTCGCTCCAACAAATCACGCAACACCAATTTGCTGATGGCATCGCGCAATAAATCCAAATTATCGCGCGCGCTGTCGGTGTCATCTTCTTCACTCACCGCCAATGAACGGCCGAGCGATTCCACCAAATAGCGCACATTGTCCATGCGCCGTTCTGCCACTACAGCACTGGAAGCATTTTGATGCAGATGCGCTTCGTAAGCCATGTCATCCAGCATTTCCGTAATCGCCACCACGGGGCTATTTTGCGCACACTGCTGGCGCACATTTTCCAACCACTGCGCAAACTGTCGCAAACGCCCCAAGGCTTCTGCGCCAAGAATGGATTCAATACCCAATTCGTGTATGACATCGTGCAAGCTGCGTTCGCGCTGCTGCGCGTACAAACCTAACTTCTCCAAAGTGCTGGGGCCAATTTTCCGGCGCGGCACATTGATGATGCGCAAAAAAGCATTGTCGTCGTCGGGGTTCGCCAACAAACGCAAATACGCCATAGTGTCTTTAATTTCGGCGCGCGAAAAAAAAGAAGTGCCGCCGGTGATGTTGTACGGCACTTGCGCCTGCTGCAACTGCATTTCCAACAAACGCGCCTGATGATTGCTGCGATACAACACCGCAAAATCAGAAAATCTTCCGCCGCGCTGCAAACGCTGCGACACAATATCCAGCGCCACGCGCTCTGCTTCCGCTTCCTCATTGGCGCAGTGCACCACGCGAATCGGGTTACCGTATCCCAATTCACTCCACAATTGTTTTTCAAATTCATGCGGATTGTTGGCGATCAGTTGGTTGGCCGCTTTTAAGATGCGTCCGAAAGAGCGGTAATTTTGTTCCAATTTGATTAACTTCAACGCGCGAAAATCGTGTTGCAACTGTGAAAGATTTTCTGGTTTTGCACCACGCCATGCATAGATAGATTGATCATCATCACCCACCACGGTCAAACCACTGCGCACGCCCACCAACTGCTGCACCAAACGATACTGGCAAGCGTTGGTATCTTGGTATTCGTCCACCAATAAATAACGAATGCGTTGATGCCAGCGCGCCAATACTGCGGGGTTTGCTTCAAACAATTGCACAGGAATGGCAATCAAATCATCAAAGTCCACCGCGTTGTACGCTTTTAACGAGCGCTGGTAGCGTTCGTACAACACAGCTAGATTCATTTCTCCCTGCGTGGCGGCACGCGCCAACAAAACATCCGGCGTGAGCAGTTCATTTTTCCACGACGAAATTTGATGCTGCGCCATTTCGACGAAATCGTTATCCGCCTCACCATTTTTTAGCAGCAACTCGCGCAGCAGGGCTTGCGCATCCTGCTGATCGAAAATTGAAAAACCGGTTTTGTAGCCGAGCACACCGATTTCACGGCGAATGATGTCCAGCCCCAGCGAGTGAAAGGTGGATACCTGCAAACCGCGCGCTTCACCGCCCAGCAGTTTACCCACGCGTTCTTTCATTTCACGCGCCGCCTTGTTGGTGAAAGTCACGGCGGCGATGTGGCTGGCTTTGTATTGACACTCGCGGATCAAATACGCAATTTTTTCCGTGATGACGCGCGTCTTGCCGCTGCCCGCGCCGGCCAGCACCAGCAGCGGGCCGTCGATATAGCGCACCGCTTCGCGCTGGCGCGGATTGAGTTGAGGCAGGGAGCTCATGCGTGCAATAAACAGCGAGGGGGAACGGCTGCGCATTTTACCAGCATGGCACGACGGCAGCCCTGCCTTTATCATGCGCGCCTCTGATTGACAGCCCTGAGCGGAGCCACTTATGCGTTTTGCCTTTCACGCCACCATGTGCCCTATCGACCAATATGTACCGCTGGCACAAGCGGCAGAAGCCGCAGGCTTTCAAGGCTTTACCTTCCCCGACAGCATTTGCTACCCGCAAGTGGCCGACACCAAATACCCCTACAACGAAGACGGCTCGCGCAATTTTCTCGACGGCACGCCGTTCCTGGAGCCGTTCTGCGCCATTCCTTGGCTGGCGGGCGTGACCGAAAAACTGCGCTTCACCACCAGCGTGGTCAAGCTGCCGATACGCAACCCCGTGCTGCTCGCCAAGCAAATTGCCACGATTGCCTGCATCAGCAACAACCGCTTCGCACTGGGCGCAGGTCTGTCGCCATGGATAGAAGATTTCCAGATCTGCGGCGAGCGCTGGGAGAGTCGCGGCCCGCGCATGGATGAGATGGTGGCGATTATTCGCGGTCTGCTCAGCGGCGAGTATTACAGCCACGACACGCTGCACTACCAAATCCCCGCTTCCAAAATGTGTCCCGTGCCGACGCAGCCGGTGCCGATTTTGCTCGGCGGTCACGCCGATGTGGCGCTAAAACGCGCGGCGCGCATTGCCGATGGCTGGATCCACGCCGGCGGCTCGATTGACACACTGGAACCGTTGATCAAGAAAATAAATGCCTTCCGCAAAGAGTACGGCACGGACAACAAACCGTTTGAAATTCACGCCACCACTGCCGATGCCTTCAGTGCCGACGGCGTGAAAAAATTGCAAGATTTAGGTGTAACCGAATGTATCGTCGGTTTTCGCGACACTTACAAAGGCGAGCAGGACACCAAAACTGTGGCGCAAAAAATCGCCATGTTGCAGTGGTTTGCTGACAATATTATTGCAAAAGTTTGATACGAGGCATTACCCACCAGCCTGCAACGACGAGTGATAACAAAAAGTATTTCTTTTTTCTTTTGCTAGATACATCGCGCTATCCGCCAAACGACACAGTGCGGTCATGTCGCGGCTGTCTTGCGGAAAAATGGCTACGCCCGCGCTGGCGTTGACAACCACATCTTGCCCGCCCACATCAATGGGAATTGCCAAGGTGTAAAGCATTTTATTCATCGCCAAATCAATGTCGCTGCGTTTTTGGATGCCGTGCAAAATCAACGCAAACTCATCGCCACCGATACGCGAAGCGAGATCGGTATTGCGCAACACTTCGCGCAAACGCTGCGCGGTGACTTTCAACACTTTGTCGCCGGCAAAATGCCCAAATTGATCGTTGATGGGTTTGAAGTTATCGAGGTCCACATACACCAGCGCAAACTGCGCTTTTTTCTGTGCCGCCTCGCGCAACGCCGTGTCCAAGCGCGTGTAAAACTCTTCGCGGTTGGGAAGATCGGTTAGTGAATCGTGGCTCGCTTTGAAGGCAAAACGGATGCGTTCTTCTTCCAACCACCGATACAGCGTTAAATTGACGCGCTCGTAAATCATTAAGGCAGACACCACCATAAAACACAGCACGATGGGCAGTGCATTCTCCAGCAAACTGAGCGTGGTGCTATCAGACAATTGCCACGCAGCAAATCCCCATTTTTTTGCGAGCATCAAAACATTAATGGTGAGAAAAACAATCGCGGTCCATACGATGCCTGAACGCGCACCGGCCATGGGAAATACAAACACCGGCACCACAATCCACAACGCCATAAAAGGTGAATGCCCATAACCGCCGGTAATCGCAATGCCGACCAGTACGGCAATATAAATGGCAAGCACGGCGATGTTGCCCGCCTCCACTAGTGAGTGCCTGCGATTAAACACACCCAATGCAATTAAGTAGATCGTTGCCGATACTACGACAACCCCAATGCCGGCACGCATGCCTAATGGCGACAAACTGGTCGATAACAGCATCAATGCCATCAACACGCAAACGCACAAATTAACCAAAACGATGCCCACTAAAATATATGCGCGCGTACGCTGGACTTTATCGGCGCGAATCACCAGCGGAATAAACCAATCCATCAGCCTCAACAACAGTGCGACAACCCCTGTGTGGCGCGAGGCGCTCATCAAAGCAACATCCCGTTGGCTTTGGCGTACCACAAACTCACGAGGCTCATGCCAACCACGATGACAACCAACACCATCAGCAAAACCATAGGACGAAAAGGCTGACGCTCACGCCGGTGCTGAGGCAGGTTGAGGTACTCAGCCACACGCGCCATGTCCTCCTCCGACAACTTTTTGCGAGGCGCTTCGTCATCGGCGGGGTTATGCACAGGTTCACTCATGATGGGGCTGACTCAAATCACTTTCTCTCTGCCAAGCTACTGTGAGCCTTGCAGCAAGTCAATGCACTGCATCAAGGTTCTAGTCATTACCTAATTCCCGTTACACTACAGGCAGTTATCGACAGCAACAGGAAAACCCGTCATGCATTTGGTGATCGTCAGCGGCAGATCCGGCTCAGGTAAAAGTACGGCCCTGCATGTCTTGGAGGACGAGGGCTACTACTGCATCGACAACCTGCCCGCCAGCCTGCTCGGCGCCTTGATGACACAGATACAAGGCGGCGACTACCCCGTGCTCAAGGGCTTGGCGGTGAGCATTGACGCGCGCAACACCAGCCGCGATTTGGCGCTGTTTCCCGCCATGCTGACGCAGGCGCGCGCGCAAATGGATTGCGATGTGATCTACCTCGATGCCAGCAAGCCCACCCTGGTTAAACGCTTCAGTGAGACGCGGCGCAAACACCATCTCTCCAACAACGACACCGACCTCGTCGAGGCCATCGAAGCTGAAAAAATTTTGCTGGAGCCGATTGCCGATCTGGCCTCGCTTACTATCGACACCAGCAAACTCAATCTGTACCAATTGCGCGATGTCGTGCGCGACCGCGTTGCACCACGCGAACCGATCGGTCTCTCGCTGCAATTCATGTCATTTGGCTATAAACACGGCATCCCCGTTGATGCCGATTTGGTGTTTGATGTGCGCAACTTACCCAACCCGCACTGGAAACCAGAATTGCGCGCGCACACTGGCCGCGAGCAGCCGGTGATTAGCTTTCTGGATAACGAAACAGAAGTTCAAGCCATGTTTGCTGATATTCAAAATTTTCTACAAAAATGGTTACCCTCCTACCAACAAAACCGCCGCTATTTGACCGTGGCGATTGGTTGCACCGGCGGGCAGCATCGCTCCGTGTATTTATGTGAAAAACTTCACGCCACCTTTCGTAAACATTATGCGATGGCACAAGTTCGCCACCGCGAACTCGCCAGTCATCATTAACTTACCGCGCAGTCTTTATGCAAGAATCAACAGTAGACATCATCAACAAACTGGGGCTGCACGCTAGAGCTGCATCAAAATTAACGCGCCTGTGTGCCAGTTTCAAAAGCAAAATTATTTTTAGCAAAGTGGTCGATGGTGAGAAAAAAGCCACCGCCGACGGCAAAAACATCATGGCGCTGATGTTGCTCGCCGCCGGTAAAGGCACACAGCTGCATATTTGCTGCGAGGGTGATGACGCGGCGCAAGCACTCGCCGCCGTCACCCAATTGTTTGCGGATCGCTTTGATGAAAGCGAATAAGCCTTGCGCACTAAACCCGCGTGTAAAAACCGTGTTGCTGCGCCACCACGCCTTCCAACTCCAAATCTAGCAAGGCCGCCATCATCTCCTCGGTTGGCAACGCGCAGCGCTGCAGCAGCACATCCAAAGACACCGGCGAATAATCCAACAGCGCAAAGATTTTTTTAGCCGTGGCAGATAAAGCGCTTAACGACGGCGTTGCTGCATGCATCACGGCAAATTCTTGTTGTTTGAACGCCAGCAAACCGCCCAATTCATCCAACACATCTTGCGGCGTCTCCACCAATTTTGCACCTTGGCGAATCAAGGCGTGGCAACCGCGGTGAAATACTGAACGCACCGAACCCGGCATCGCAAACACTTCTCTGCCCTGTTCATTGGCGTAACGCGCAGTGATCAGTGAACCGCTTTGCAAACTGGCTTCCACCACCAATGTACCCAAACTCAAACCGCTGATAATGCGATTTCTGCGCGGAAAGTTTTGCGCCAGCGGCGCTGATTGCGGCGGCAGCTCACTCACTATCGCACCACCGTTGGCTAGGATTTCAGCGAATAATTTTGTGTGGCGACGCGGATAAATATCATCCACACCTGTTGCAATCACTGCAATGGTTTTTCCATCACCTTGCAACGCGCCGCGATGCACCGCGCCGTCAATGCCCAATGCCAAGCCACTGGTAACCGCCAAACCGCGCTGTACAAAAGCGGCGGCAAATTCCTGCGCAATTTCCAAACCAGTCGCCGATGCGTTGCGGCTGCCCACCATTGCCAACTGCGGTACATGCAACGCGGCTGCGTCACCGCGCACATACAGCACAGTAGGCGCTGCAGAAATCTGCGCCAATAGCAGCGGATAATTTTCACACGCTGCCGTGATGATGACCGCACCGGTTTCTAGCGCCACAGCCACATCGTGCAATGCTTGCTGCCGCAAAACACTGTTCGATTTTTCTTCACAGAAATCGCGCCACAACGCCACAGACTCTGCGGGCAAATATTGTTGCAAACAGGCACTGCCTGCTTGCAGCAGCGCAGACATACCGCCAACCGCATCCAATAATTTTTTTTGTGTGACTGGGCCAACTTCAGGCAAGCGATTCAACGCCACCCACGGCAATACACCTGAATAATCTTCCATGATTTTCTCCATCCTTGAGAAATGATTGTGTAAATTGTTAGTTTGACAGCCCCATCGCGTGACGCATGATTTGTTTTTTCAGCAGGGGCAGTGCATCAATACCGCGCATGCCCGTGTTGCGCAACCAGCGCACCGACAGTGCCTGCTGCGCAAACAATTGCTTAAACAACTCCATCGTTGCCGTCATGGTGAGATTGGCGCCGCGCCGCCGCCGCTGGTAGCGCTTCAACATGCTCGCATCTGCGGGTGACAGCATTTTTTCTTGCGCGCGCTGCAACTCTTCTGCCAATACGCGCACATCCATAAAACCGAGATTAACGCCCTGTCCTGCCAGCGGATGAATCGTGTGCGCCGCATCGCCGATCAACACCACGCGACCGCGTTGATACGCTTGCGCGTGGCGCTGGCGCAACGGGAAGGCAAAGCGCCCGCGCACTTCCAACACATCGCCCAACACCGACTCAAACGCGCGCGCCAATTGTGCGGCAAATTCCTGTTCGGATTGCGCCAACAAGGTTTGTGCCGCTTCTGGCGCCATCGACCACACCACAGAGCACCAGTGCTCGTCGCCACTCTTGTCGCGCAGCGGTAAAAACGCCAGCGGCCCCGTGGTCATAAAGCGCTGCCTTGCCACTGCACCGTGCGGTTTTTCCGTGCGCACGGTAGCGACCACTGCACTGTGACCGTAATCCCACTCCATCGTATTGATGCCAGACAACTGGCGCAGCAATGATTGCGCGCCATCCGCCGCCACAATTAACCTGCCTTGTAATTCCGCACCGCTTTGCAAAAGCAAACGCGCACTATCCGCGTTGTTTTGATCATGCAAATTCACCACCGCATCGGGACACAACCACTGCACATTGCTCTGTTGTTGCAATTGCTCACGCAGTGCAGACACCACTAAATTATTTTCAACGATATAGCCCAATGCAGATTGCTGCACATCAGCGGCAGCAAAATTGATCTGCGCTGTGCCATCGCCATCCCACACCTGCATACGATCAAAGGCAGACATGCGCTGCGCTGCGATGACATCCCACACACCCAACGCAGACAAAAATTCGCGCGACGCCATACTGAGCGCCACCACGCGCGGATCAAAAAAATTATCCACTGAAAATGTTTGCGGCGTTTGATTGTCAATCATGGCGATTTTGTAATGGGTATCCGCCAGCGCACAAGCCAGCGCGCAACCAGCCATACCGCCACCGACAATGACAATATCAAACATTTCGCTCATAAACCTGTCGCCTCGCGTGCAAACCATTCACGCATACCGGGCAAAAAATCCAAGCCCAACAACGCTGCGCTGCGCAGTAATTTGTGCGGTGTATGCCGATTGGAAAATAAACGCGGCAACCAATCACTTGCCTTGACTGTTTTCTGTTGATCCCATTGTTGCTGCACAAGGTATTGCTGTAACACCGGCAAGGCGCCGATATCGCACTGCTCCGCCAGTGCTTTTTCCAAGGTTTCCACCAAGGCTAGACAGTCGCGCATAATCAAATTAAAACCTTGGCCCGCAACGGGATGTAAATGGTGTGCTGCACTGCCCGCCAATACGATGCGTGTACGCACTTGTTCGCGCGCCTGCACCAATGACAGCGGATAACAAAACCGCGCGCCGACCGATAACACGCGCCCGCAGCGATTTCCCAACTGCGTTTGCAAGCGCTGCAAAAACTCCGCTTCCGACAACTGCATCACCGCGTCAATCTCTTTATCCGGCAGCGTCCAAATCAAAGCGGCGCGGTGTTTGTTTTCGCAATCCAACAGTGGCAACAAAGCCACCGGCCCGTTCTCAGTAAATCGCTCGTAAGCAACGGCGCCATGCGGCAACTCCGTCACCACATTCGCAATTAACGCATGCTGCTCGTAGGGCTGCTCGTCGACGGCAATACCCAGACGCTGACGCAAGGCTGACTGCGCGCCATCCGCAATCACGACCAATTTTGCGCGCAGCGTTTTTTCTTCACCATCGGCATGGCGTGTTAATAATTGCGCGACTTGCGCTGCCAAGACCAAATTGTGAACTTGCGTATTGTCGTAAATCGCAATGCCCGCTTGTTGCTGCAGTGCTTGCAACAACACCTGCCCTAATACGCGATTTTCAATCACATAGCCCAGTGCAGGCAGATCAACTTCTTCAGCGCGCATCAACATCCCTAGCGCCTGCTGCCGTTCAGATACATGCACTTGCAAGATCGGTTGCGCATAGGCTGACAGCGCCTCCCACACCGCAATTTCTTGCAGAATATTGCGCGTGCTAAAAGCCAACGCCGTGGAGCGCGCATCAAAACTCGGCACAGCCAATTGCGCTTGATTGCCGCTAGGCAGCGGATGTTGCTCTAGCAATGCAATAGACAATGCCGGCAGTCGCTTCGACAACAACAAGGCCAATGCTGCCCCTGCCATACCGCCGCCGACAATAGCGATATCTAGCGTTTCTTTCATGTTTTTTTACGACTGCGCGCTGAAGTTGCTTTCACAGGCGCTTTATCGGCAACTTTACTTTTTGCAGCTGCCGTTTTTTTTGCTTTCGCCGCCTGTTCCATCACAGCAGGCAGATGCGAGTGTTGCAAGGCCATCCACTCTTCAATATCTGCCACCGTTTTTGGTGCACCCGCCGTAATAATTTCGCAGCCATTTTTCGTCACCACCACATCGTCTTCAATGCGAATGCCGATGCCGCGCCATTTTTTATCCACTTTTTTATTGTGCGGCGAAACATAAATCCCCGGCTCCACCGTCAGCACCATGCCAGCTTCCAACACGCGCCATTCACCGCCGCATTTGTAATCGCCGACATCGTGCACATCCATGCCCAACCAATGTCCTGCACGGTGCATATAAAAATCACGATACGCCGCTTCTTTGATCAGTGTGCTGACTTTGCCTTTTAGCAAACCAAGTTTGACTAAACCTTCAGTGATCACTTTTACGGTGGCATCGTGCGGCGCATTCCAGTGGCTGCCGGGTTTAATTACCGCCATCGCCGCTAGGTGCGCCTGCAACACCAATTCGTACAGCGCTTTTTGTTCCGGTGAAAACTTACCGTTGACCGGAAAAGTGCGCGTGATATCCGAGGCGTAGTGATCCAACTCGCAACCGGCATCAATCAATACCAAGTCGCCATCGATCAACATATCGCGATTTTCAACATAGTGCAGAATGCAGGCGTTATCGCCTCCGCCCACAATGGAAGAATACGCGGGAAAGCGCGCGCCATTTTTCGCAAACACATGCAGCAATTCAGCTTCGAGCTGATACTCCATCATGCCGGGTTTGCACACCGCCATGGCGCGACGATGCGCTTTGGCAGATATCTCCGCCGCTTGCTTCATCAACTGAATTTCTTGCGCGCTTTTGAATAACCGCAGCTCGTGCAAAAAATGATGGAGATCGAGAAACTCGCCCGGTGGAATCGCGCCGGAGCGCACTTTGCCGCGAATCGCGTTCACCCATTCCATCACATGGCGATCAAACTCGCTGTCGCGCCCCATGGCGTAATACACGCGCTCCCGCCCTTCCAATAAACCGGGCAAAATTTCGTCGAGATCGTCCATCGGAAACGCATCATCGGCGCCGTAATCGCTGCAAGCGCCTTCTGGGCCAGCGCGATAACCGTCCCACAATTCGCGCTCCGGATCGCGGTCGCGACAAAACAACACAAACGCACCGTGTGCGCGACCGGGGATCAATACCGCCACAGCATCTGGCTCGTTAAATCCGGTCAAATAATAAAAGTCGCTGTCTTGGCGAAACGGAAAATGCGTGTCGTTGTTGCGCAAAATCTCATGCGCGGCCGGAATGATCGCGATGCTGTTCGGTTCCATCATCTGCATCAAGCGCGCGCGACGCGCGGCAAACTCTTTGCGCGGCAGTAATGATTTCATGGAGTTTTCTCTCCCTGCGCAACAGCACTAACCGGTTGTCCGTGTTCGCGATACAAATCCATCGCCGCCATGCGCACAAATTCGCACAGTTCAAAAAAATCGCGCTCGTTGCTCTCGGCATCTTCTGGATTATTCAGTGCCGACATACTTTGTTCTTCGCTTGTAGAAGACTCGCCATCGTCTACTTGGCTGATGGCGGCCATGTCTTCCAAAATTTCTCTGTCTTCTGGTGTCAGCTTCACACCGCTGGCGATAAAGGCATACAAAAAACTGTCGCTCCAACGCGCCAAGGCTCGTGTGCGCACCGAGAGAAACTCTTCACTGTCGGGCAGCAATAATTGGAAACCAAGATCACCATCGGCCAGTTCACCATTGACCCAAGCTTGCAGTGCCGACAACACGGCTTCATGCTCGGCCAGCTCTATGTCTTCCAAGCAATCACTGAGCCGCGCCAACCAAGTGGTCTGATCAACCACCACGCCACTGCACGCTAAACCGGTGAGCGCGCCGTGCAGGGCATCGGTTGCCACGGGCAGTTGCAGTACTTGTAAACGCGCGCTGAGTTGTTCGTAGGAAAATAGGGCCGCCACACTCGCCTCGAAATTGATCGCAGAAAACAGCGCCGCATGCTACCACTTGCCCTGTTTGCCTGCACTGAACCCCGTCATCCGCACGCGGTTGCCACTATAAAAACCATTGGAACATCAGAGGCTTGCAGCACCATGCTGACAATCTACTTCGTTGCCATGCGGCGGCAGCTCACTTATAGTACGGCGCGTATTCACCTTCAGGCCACGAGCAATGAGCAGAGAACAATTCGCGGCACTTGAACACCAAGTCGATCAGTTGATCTACCGCTGCCAGCAACTCGAACAAGAGAATCGCTCTCTGCGCTCGCAAGAAAATGCTTGGCGCAAAGAGCGCGGTCGTTTGATCGAAAAAAATGAATTGGCGCGCACACGCGTGGAAGCGATGATCGAACGCTTGAAAGCGCTGGAGCAGGAATACGGCGCCAGCACACAACAATAAACGGGGCGAAATCATGAGCACACCAACCACCGTACGCTTGCGCATTCTCGACAATGACTATCAAGTCGCTTGTCCGCCAGAAGAACAAGATAGCCTGCTGAAAGCGGGGCGTTATTTAGACGACAAAATGCGCGCCATTCGCTCCAGTGGCAATGTGATCGGCACCGAACGCATCGCGGTGTTAGTGGGATTAAATATTGCCCACGAATTGTTGCAGCAAACGGGCGACAGCAGCGAATTGCAGCGCCTCAGCGACAAAATCACCCGCGCACTGGGCAGCCAATCGCAACTGGAACTGTAATCACCGCAATCAAACTGCCATAAAAAAAGCTGCCAGCGCATTCCACACTGGCAGCTTTTTTATTGCCCGATGATGACTTAATTGATGTACTCGAAAGCTTTCACGATACGCGTGACACCGCCTGTGCGCTGCGCTGATGAAGCCGCCAATTCACCTTCGCGTTGCGTGACCAAGCCCATCAAGTACACCACTTTATTTTCTGTGACGACTTTGATGCGCTGACCGTTTACATCGTTATTGAAGGCGTAACCCGTTTTCACTTTCGTGGTCAGCCAGCTGTCATTGCTGCGCGCGCCAAACTTGATATTCGGACCAACCGTGAGAGCATTTTGTACCTGACGCACTTTTTTCACTTTCGATGCTGCTTCAGCGGCGCGCGTGCGCAGTGATTCGTTAGGCACTTGCCCTACCAGCAACACCACACCATTAAAGCTCACCACACTGATATGGCCTTTGCGCATATCGGGCGACACTTTTTTGATATTCACTTCCACCACATCTTCGATGCGATCATCGTCCAACACCGTACCCATGGTGCGTGTGCCAGGATTTTGACGAATCGGGCCATCGCTGCTGGCATCCATGACCGCCGCACATCCCGTCAACAAAACCATCAGCAAAGACGCTGAAACTAAACGCAACATTACAAACCTCCAAACATCTGATTTTCGATCAATTCGCAGAGCGCGAACGATAGCAGTAAATGATTTTCATGGATACGAAAACGCGCCGAGACCGGCACGCTGACTTCGACATCCCGCTCCGCCAAAAGTGCCGGCAAATGCCCACCACCATGCGCCGTGATGGCAATGACGCTCATCTCGCGCTCGTGCGCTGCAGCCACTGCATTGAGTAGGCTGGCCGCCGTGCCTGCACTGGTAAACAGCACTAAACGATCCCCGGGTTGGCCGATGGCGCGGATCTGGCGCGCAAACCCCTCACTGATGCCGTAATCGCCTTCAATGGCGCCCAACAATGCCTTGCTGCTATCTAGAGCCACAGCTGGCAAACCCGGCCGCTCGCGCTCGCCTTGGTTCATCAACGAAACGGCGAAGAACTGTGCAATCAAGGCAGAGCTGCCATCGCCACAGATCAAGACCTTTCCATCGGCCAGTAAACATTCCGTTAACGATGCGCTGGCGCGCACCAAGGGCGCAATCACCACATCAGCGCAATCCATCTTGGCGCTGATACTCTGGTGAATAAATTGTTCGACCTGTGCCTCGTATTCCATCGCCGATTTCCGCGCAACATGAAGCGTGTATTCTAGCGCAGCCCTCCTTCAACCCGCCGCCAGATGTACGCCATGACCCACCGCTTCCCGCTGCTTCCTCTGCTCCTACTACCGCTGTGGCTGGGCGCCTGTACCAACGCCAATAACAGCCTCACGGCGGAACAGCGCACACAACTGGGCAGGGTCTATCTATATGGCGCTAGCAATGCACTTGAGACTTACTTCCACGGCGATATCAGCCAAGGAGGCACCGGTGGCGCACTGAAAGGTGCTGGCAACGCCGCACTCGATGGCTTAGACGGCTGTCTCGACAGCGCACTGGGAGCTGGCCCCCTAGCACCCTTGGTCATCGTGGTCTGCACACCTTTAGTAGTGCCTGCTGCCGCGGTCAAAGGCGGGCGCGCGGGCAGCCAGCCGCTGATGTCAGAAGAAAATTTGGCCGAGTTAAAGAATCAAATCAACCAAACGCTACAGACTGCAGATCTCAACGCTGCTTTAGTTGCCACCGTGGATGAACAGAGTCAAAAGCGGTCTGCGCTAGCTGCGCACGACATCAGTCACGGCATCCTGCCTGCGCCAGAAAACAATCAAACCATTGAGCAAATAGCGTTGCAGTGGGGCTACCAAGCCGTTTTGCATATTGAAGTGACAAAAGCAGGATTTGAAACGGATGACGGTCGCGTCGCATTGATACATTTTTCTATGACGGCCAAAACCAAGCTGGTAGATGCGCGCAAGAACCAAGTGTTACATACCGGCGAATACCGCTACGACAGCACGCCGCAGCCCGTCAATTACTGGCTAAAAAATGATTACCGTTTATTGGCTGATGAAATCATCAAAAGCAATCGTCAAATTGCCAACAACATGCTTAAAGATATTTTTGGGGGAACAGCAACACAGTAGCTCTTATCCCTACGAAGGCGAGTGCACACCCATTTCCGTCACCACAGCATCCATCGGAATATCGTAAGTTTGCGGAAAAATAGTCGGCACTTGTGCAGCCTGTATGCCAACGCCGATCACAAAAGGCTTCTTCGATAACGACGCCAGCGTGCGGTCAAAATAACCACCGCCATAGCCCAAACGGTAACCCGCCACATCCCAAGCCAATAGTGGCGACAGCAAAATCTCCGGCGATAACTGCGCGTTTTCCACGGGTGGAATCGGAATATGCCAACGATCTTTTTCCATGTTTGTCTCAGGGAACCATTCGCGAAATATCAGCGGCGCGTCTTGTTCGATGGTGATAGGCAGCGCCACGCGAACACCGCGCTTGCACAATTTCTGAAACCAAAAAACCAAATCCAATTCGCCTTGAATTGGCCAATAACCGCCCACGACTTTTCCAGCGATATCACCGTATTTTTTTTCTAACAAGCTATCCAAATGTGCCGCTACTGCCTGTGCATACGACACCTGCTGCTCCGGCGTAAGCGCGCGTCGACGCTCGCGCTGGCGTTTGCGCTCGGCACTGCGCCAGTTACTTAAATCCTGTTGCTGCTGCGCATCCAATGGCTGCTCAAACTCAGCCGCATAACAAGGTGCGGAAGCGTAACTGCCGCTGCTGTTTTTTAGATCGGTGACCGGCATAGCGTTGATGACTTCCTATTATCTGATCAATTTCATGCATTTGATTGTCTGCCGCATGCCCGCTACAGTCAAACTCTGCGTCAGCAAAATGCAATAGGAGATAACCCATGTGGGAGTTGTTCAAACGCCCCGGCTTCACGCCGTATGTGGCGATGCTGTTTCTCAACGCGTTTGTGGATCTCGGCCACAAGATCGTGATCCAAAATACCGTTTTCAAAATTTATGATGGCACCACACAAAGTGCGTTAATCGCCGTGGTCAACGCCATGATTTTGCTGCCCTTTATTTTGCTGTTTTCTCCCGCTGGCCACGCCGCCAATCGCTACCCCAAACCGCGCGTGATGCAGGTCGCTGCGTGGGCGGCTGTCGTAGTCACATTACTGATCACTTTTTGTTATGCGCAGGGATGGTTTCGCGCTGCCTTTGCACTAACACTTATCCTCGCGGCCAAAAGCGCATTTTATTCGCCAGCGAAATACGGCTACATCCGTGAAGTAGGTGGCACTGACAACATCGCTGCCGGCAACGGCGTGGTGCAGGCCACCACCACGATTGCCATCCTCGCCGGCATGTTTGTGTTTTCCTTTTTGTTTGAACGCACGCTGGCGGCACACCCAGATGCAAAAACAGCTGATGCCATGTTGCAGCTCATGGTGCCACTGGGCTGGTTGTTGGTTGGCAACAGTGTGATTGAGTTAGTGCTTGCCTATCGGCTGCCTAATTTTTCTACCGATAAAAGCCACGAAGCATTTTCTGTGTCGCAATATTTTCGCGGTGACTATTTGCGTCGCAATGTCAAAACGCTGCGCGAACAGCGCGTGATTTGGTTGTCCATTATCGGCCTGTCGACTTACTGGGGTTTGGCGCAATCCTTGATCGCGGTTTTCCCCACTTTTGCCGAAGAGCGTTTGCAAGAACACAACACTGTCGCCATCCAAGCGATGCTCGCCATCACCGGCATTGGCGTGATGGTTGGCTCGCTGTTTGCCGGTCGCATTTCTCGCCATCACATTGAAACCGGTTTGATTCCTGTCGGCGCACTTGGCATCGCGTGCAGCTTGGCGATCTTGCCCGCTTTGCATACCACTTTTTTGCTGGCACTGTTGATGTTGGCGATAGGCATAGCGGGCGGTTTATTTATTATTCCTCTCAATGCGTTGATTCAATACCAAGCGAGTGCAGAAAAAATTGGCACCGTACTCGCCGGCAATAACTGGGTACAAAATGTCACCATGCTGAGTTTTCTCGCCGTCACGGCGAGCGCGTCTTGGATTGGCTTAACGAGCAGCGGTATGTTTGTTTTGCTCACCATTGTGGCAGTGATCGGCGCTGGTTACACCGTGTCACAACTGCCGCAATCATTTGTGCGTATTGTGTTTACCGCGCTGTTTCGCGGCGCGTATCGCATTGATGTCAGTGGCTTTGATCGCATTCCGCGCACCGGCGGCGTGTTGCTGCTCGGCAATCACATCAGTTGGATTGATTGGGCTATGGTACAAATTGCCTGTCCGCGCCCAATACATTTTGTGATGCAGCGCGAAATTTATAACTTGTGGTTTTTGCGGCCATTTTTAAAAGCGGTCGGCGCTATTCCCATCGCCAGCGGCAATAGCAAAAACGCCTTACAAAAAATCAATCGTTTATTAAAAGATGGGCAGGTGGTGTGCTTATTTCCTGAAGGTGCGATCAGCCACAATGGTCAACTCGGTGAGTTTCGCCACGGTTTTGAACGCACAGTAGATGGCGTAGACGGCAGCATCGTACCGTTTTATTTACACGGTTTGTGGGGCAGTAGCTTATCGCGTGCCAGCGAAAAGCTGCACGAAAATCGCACACGCGGTATCAAGCGCAATATTTTGGTCGCTTTCGGCGAAACGCTGCCGATCACCACGCAAGCCGCGCAGGTGAAGCAAAAAGTCGCCGAATTATCGATAGGCGCATGGCAACAACAGACCGACTGGTTGGATCCGCTGCCGCTCGCGTGGTTGCGCACAGCGAAACGCAATTTGCGCCAAATTAGCGTGATGGATAGCAGCGGCACGCAATTGAGTAATTTTCGTTTGTTGATGGCCGTACTGCTGTTTGCGCAGCGCATCAAAACATTCAGCCGCGAACAGCGCGTCGGCTTGCTACTGCCCACCTCCAGTGCCGGTTTGATTGGCAATATGGCCGCGCTGCTCGCCGGCAAAACCGTGGTGAATTTAAATTACACCGCCAGCGCCGAGGCCATTGAAGCAGCACTGGATGCCGCCGACATTCAAACCGTATACAGCTCGCGTTTGTTTTTGAAAAAACTGGAGCAAAAAGGTGTGGCGGTAGAGACTATTTTTTCTGGTGTGCGCCTGCGTTATCTCGAAGATATGAAAGCCAGCATCCTGCCCTATCAAATGGTTTTTGCTGCTTTGATGCTATTACTGCCCGCGCGCTGGCTGTATCGCTTGTTCAGCAAAAAGCATCATCACTTAGATGACGCCGCTGCCATTTTATTTTCCAGTGGCAGCGAAGGAAAACCGAAAGGCGTTGTGTTGTCACACCGCAATATCGTCGCCAACTGTTTGCAAGTGTCCGATGTATTGAACACACGACGCGACGATGTGATCGTCGGCAGTCTGCCCTTGTTCCATTCGTTTGGTTTAACCGTCACCAGTTTCATGCCACTGCTGGAAGGCATCCCCGTCGTTTGTCATCCTGACCCCACCGATGTGCTCGGCACCGCCAAAGCCATTGCGCGCCACAAAGCCACGGTGTTGTGCGGCACTTCCACTTTCCTGCGCTTGTATGTTCGCAACGCCAAAATTCATCCGCTGATGTTGCAATCATTGCGCGTGGTAGTAGCTGGCGCAGAAAAACTTGCACCCGATGTGCGCGACGCATTCAAACTGAAATTCAATGTCGATTTGTTTGAAGGTTATGGCGCTACTGAAACCACACCGGTGGCCAGCGTCAATATTCCCGATCAACTCGATGACCGCTACTGGTTCGTACAGCGCGGACAAAAAAATGGCACTGTTGGTTTGCCACTACCTGGCACTGCGTTTCGCATCGTCGATCCACACAGCTTAGAAAAACTGCCACCACAGGAAGACGGTTTGATTTTGATCGCCGGCACTCAAGTGATGCTCGGCTATCTCAACGATGCAGAAAAAACGGCACAAGCCATCGTCGAGATCGACGGCCAGCGCTGGTACAAAACGGGCGACAAAGGCCATCTCGATGAAGATGGTTTTTTAGTTATCGTCGATCGCTATTCGCGCTTTGCCAAAATTGGCGGCGAAATGATTTCACTCGCTGCGGTTGAAGAAGTGGTGCAGCGCGTGATTGCCGCCGCCAGCGCCACGCCCGATTACGCGATTGATTTATTAGCCGTAAACATACCCGACGAGAAAAAAGGTGAACGCATTGTGCTGCTGTACGCCGCCAACATCGACGAAGATGATTTACGAAAAATGATGCTCGCTTCCGACACGCTCGCTTTGATGATGCCTGCCGAATATGTGCAAGTGCCAGCTATCCCAAAACTCGGCAGCGGAAAAACCGATGGCGTGGCGGCGCGGCGGTTGGCGTTGGAGGCGCTATAAATAATCCGCATGTATTTCACGCGACAATAGATTGTCACCTCTAGTTTTTGGCATACAGTCCATCGTACCGTCATATTAAACGAGGACACGATTATGCTAATGAAAGAAAAAGCACATGCCATTCTGGAAGGTGAAAACTATCTCACCCAAATAAGCAATCGCCATCATGTGTATTTCACCGACGAGCCGACAGAAGTTGGCGGCCAAGACAAATATACAACCCCGCAAGAATTGCTTTTGGGTTCTTTGGCTTCTTGCGTTGCCACCACCTTGCGCATGTATGCCGATCGAAAAGGGTGGAACTTGGGAGCCATTGGTGTCGATGTGAGCATGCGTTCAATCAACACTGATCACGGTGCTGAATTTGAATTTACACAAAATTTTACTTTCAGTAATAGTGCAAATTTGACTGCCGAGCAAGTGGACCGTTTAGTACATATCGCAAAGAAATGCCCTGTTGCACAAATCGTTCAGAAAACCACAAAAATTCATTACGCGATCGGCGAAGAAAACACTTAACGCAATCTTATTCTGGCGGCAGGGTATTAGCCCGCCGCCAGACACTTTTATCAGTATTTGTACTCCACCCAAGCCCACAGTTTGTCTGTATCGCGTTTATTTGAACGCAACACATCATCCGCATCATGCGATTCGTCATAGATCGCTATCTTTGTTCCGACAGACCAGTTCGGAGAGAATGTTTTTACTACCTGCAAACTGTACTCTTCACCGAGATCTAGATCGCCTTTACGCGCAGCGTTGGCATGATCCGTTTCATATTCGTGATACTGCGCTTGTATTTTGATGTTCTGCGGGTTCCAGTCGAAGCCGATGTTGACATACTTATCGACCAAACCTTCTTTTGGCGTAACCAGAAACTGATCGGCAAACCCGTTAAACGCATGCTTGGTGCCGTACGGCGTTTGCAGCCCGTACTTGCCGTTGTCCGAACTTAGCACTTCGTAACCTAAAACCGGCGTCAGTGCAAAATTGCCTCCACCAAATCCCCAATTGAAGCCGACTTCAGCCATGCCGTAATCCGTGCGGTATGTGGTTTCGCGACTGCGTGTTCCCACTACAGGCTCCATGACTTGCGCTTCTTGTTGCGCCAACTCGACGCGATAGATAGCACGCAAAGGAATGGTGGTTGGCAAGTTGTAGCCGCCATCTAAGCGCAGGCCGGTAGTTTTATTTGAGACATAACGCAAACCAGGATTCACATCGATTTCTTTTTCCGGTCCGCGAATACTGTCATTCTGGCTGTGCAGATCATAGTGATACACAGTGAGTTTTCCCCAACTGAATCCGTTGTACTGAATATTAAAAAAATGGTCATTCACTTTGTTATCGAACTCAGGCGTAATGCCGTTTACCTCAACAACATAAGCATAGTTAAGCGTGAAATCTTTCAACCCCGTGTACGACGCGCTAAACGCATCAAATGTTTGATCGTCTTGCCGAAATCCAACATTACCTATCCAGCGCTGGTTGTCGTACGAAATGTACTGTCTACCTAAAGTTAAATCGAGTTTGCGAATGCCGCGGTATTTGATTTGCGCGCGATTGAATTCATTCACTTCTGGATCTGCGATCACGGCGGCTCCTGCTGCCTTGGGTGCTGGCGGCGCGGGCTCTTGGTATTCATCAATCCCGTTTAAGGTCGATACATTTTTGTACTCTACCAAAGTAGTAAAATTATAAAATGGTGCCGTTTCGTAACCCAACCTCGTGCGCAATGTCAGCGCTTCGCCTTCTTCCTTGAACGCGTCGTCATGCACCTCTTCAAATCGCAATCGCACATTCGCGCTGGCTTTTCCTCCCATCAACGACTCCATGAAATCCGTGCCTGCCGTTGTGCTATCTGCCAACAATAGGCAGACAGCTGCCAAACCGGTTGCAACTGCTGTTTTATTGCAAATAGTCATCTCTATTCCCCTTGCATCAAGCAACAGATTTTTTTGAATTGGCGCCGCTAAACAACGCCGTTAGCTTTTTTTCACGACGAGTTATCTCCTCAACTTTTGCGTGTTTTTCATAAAGAAAGCGCAACACTTCATGTCGTAAATGGTTGTAATGCGGATCATCTGCTAGCGCTAAACGGTCGCGCGGGCGCGGCAAATCTACGGTGAGAATTTCTCCTATCGTTGCCGATGGACCATTGGTCATCATCACAATGCGATCCGAGAGCAATACAGCTTCATCCACATCGTGCGTGATCATGATTACCGTGTTGTTCAACACCGACTGAATTTCCATCAGCGAATCCTGCATGTGTGCTCGCGTCAGCGCATCCAGCGCGCCAAAGGGTTCGTCCATCAATAAAATTTCTGGCTGCATCGCCAACGCACGCGCAATGCCAACGCGCTGCTTCATCCCGCCGGATATTTCATGCGGCAATTTGTGCATGGCATGCTGCATATGCACCAGTTGCAGGTTGTGCTCTATCCATGACTGCATTTCTGCTTTGCTTTTCTGACCTTTAAACACTTGCTTGACGGCCAGTTCCACATTTTCGTAAGCCGTTAACCACGGCAGCAAAGAATGATTCTGAAACACCACGGCCCGCTCTGGCCCAGGCGTATTGACTTCGCGCCCATTGAGAATCACGCCACCACGCGACGCGCGTAACAAACCGGCGACGATGTTAAGCACCGTGGATTTTCCACAACCGGAATGGCCAATCAGCGATACATACTCGCCCTTGCTGATTTTTAAGTTCACATCTTGTAGCGCGGTAAATGTGCCTTTAGCAGACTTGAAGTCGATGCCCACTTGCGTCAATTCGAGTAATGCTTTCATTTTGTGTTCTCCTTCTAGTCGGTTTAACGCAGGACTGCTTGCTTGTCCCATGACACCCTCTGTTGCAGTAACAACATGCCGCGATCCAACACATAGCCGATCAAACCAATGGTGAGCACGGCGACCATGATGCGACCCAAAGAATTGTTGTTGCCGTTCTGGAATTCATCCCATACGAATTTGCCCAGACCCGGATTCTGCGACAGCATCTCAGCCGCAATCAGCACCATCCATGCCGTGCTCAATGACAAACGCAAGCCAGTAAAAATCATCGGCACAGCAGCCGGCAGCACGATGTGGCGCACATGCTGCATACGCCCTAGCTGCAATACTTTGCTGACATTGACGAGATCTTGATTAACGGATGCCACGCCAACAGCCGTGTTGATAGCGGTTGGCCATAAGCAGCACAGCATCACCGTGAACGCCGAGGTGACATAAGACTTCGGCACACTGTTATTCACATTGACATACACCGAGCCCACCACGATGGTTACCAACGGCAGCCATGCCAGAGGTGACACCGGCTTGAACAGCTGAATGATCGGGTTGACCGCTTGATACACAAACCCACTCAGCCCGATGGCAATACCCACGGGAATCGCAATCAACGCCGCCAACAGAAATCCCGTGAACACCGTTTTCAGGCTGGTGAAGATCTGCTCTGGATAGGTCGGTGCACCGCTGTACGGGCGCATAGACGGCTTGGCTTGCGGATCACGCAACAGCAATTCTGCATTGCGCTTTTCCTGTCTCTCATAAAACCCCTGCTTTCGCACCTGCTCTTCACGGTATTCGCCGGCCAACCCTTGTATCTGCATCAACACCGCAGATGGCCCAGGAAACTTCCCCAGCGAGGTATCAATACGACTAGCCGCCACACTCCAGATCACCAGAAATATCGTCAGCCCCAACAAAGGCATAGCGATGAATTCCAGCACTTTGCTCAACCACTCCTCGCGTATCGCCGGTGCTTTGACAAGACGGCTCAACATTGATATCGCCATGACATACCTCTCTTGTAGCTTCGTTATCGAAAGTAGAGCCAATATTTGCGCTACGGCTTGTTATTGCCTTTCAGACCGATAGCAAAACCATCAATGAACGCATTGGGTTTGCTGGCATCAAACACCGCGCCATCCAACGCACTGGTTTGCGGCGGCTTGATGAAAGTCGCCGTTGTTAGATCGGGCAAATCCGCTGCTTTCAGCTTGCCCTCTCGCACCAACTCTTGAGCGGCGGCAACATAGATATCTGGGCGATAGGCTTTTTTTGCCATGTCCATGTACCAGCTGTCCGGTTGTTGGCTACTGATATGGCCCCAACGACGCATTTGCGTAAGCCACCACACGGCATCCGAGTAGTAAGGAATGCCGTACACATCCTTGAAGAAAGTGTTGAATTCTGGAATGGCGCGTTTATCGCCTTTTTCAAACTCAAAGGTGCCTGTCATGCTGCTGGCAATCACTTTTTCATCTGCGCCCACATACACCGGCCGTGCAATCATTTTTACGGCTTCTGATCGATTCGCGTTGTTGTTGGCATCCAGCCATTGCGAGGCACGAATCAGCGCTTTCACAACACGCAGCGTGGTATTGGGGTTTTCTTTAGCAAAAGCTTCGCGCACACCAAACACTTTGTCTGCACCGCCAGCCCACATCTGCTCACTGGTAATTACTGGCACTCCCAAGCCTTTTACAACCGCTTGTTGATTCCATGGCTCCCCCACGCAATAGCCTACGGTAGTGCCGGCATCCATCGTTGGCACCATTTGCGGTGGCGGCACCACAGACAACAATGCCTGTGCACTGATGTTGCCGCTGTTGTCACCTTTTTCAGGCGCATAGAAGCCAGGGTGTATACCGCCGGCAGCCAGCCAGTAACGCTCCATGTAATTGTGTGTGCCCACAGGAAAGGTCATACCCAGCGTGAAGCTCTTGCCTTCTTTCTTGTACGCATCAAGCACCGGCACGAGGCTCTTGGCACTGATTGGATGCTTGGGTTTATCGCCCTCCATTGCCACTGTCGGCTTCATTTTTGACCATACATCGTTCGAAACAGTGATGCCGGCACCGTTGTAAGACAGCGTGAACGGTGCGATCAGCATTTCCTTGCCTGTGATGCCAGTGGCAGAACCCAATGGCATAGCTGCCAACATGTGCGCACCATCCAATTCACCGGATACCACGCGGTCATACAACACTTTCCAGTTCGCCTGCGCTTCCAGCGTGACGGTCAGCCCTTCATCTTCGAAGTAGCCTTTTTCATACGCCACCGCCAGCGGCACCATGTCGGTGAGTTTGATGAAGCCAAACTTCAATTCCCATTTTTCCGGTTCGCTATTGGCATACGCCAACGGTGTCGCCAGTACAACGCTCACAGCCCACAACACAGCCGTGCGCGTGATGTGCTGGCAGCGTTTCCAAATTCCAGTGTTGAACGACATAGTTCACCTCGCATTGATCGTCACAGTGCAGCTGTTGCTGCACACATACGAGGTTTTGCAACTACCGTGCCAACTGCGTCAAAACGCCTGCCGCGCTACAGCATGGTGCGGATTTGATAAATATTCCTCTGGATTTTTAGGGTTTTGCACCAAGACCAAGCATTTCACCTAGCTCACAACAACAAGAACTTTGCATTCCTGTCTCATCATGAAGCCGTTTTTATTTATTGGTGAATCAAAATAGAGCGCATAAACACTCTACACAGCTTGCATATTTTTTTGGAGGTTCAAACTAACCAGCGGCAATAAAATACGCCGCCCTTAACGCCGGCTCGATTTGCTTGCCATCTTCGTAACGGAAGAAATGCTGGAAGTTGCGCGCGCGCTGCCAGCGATTCAGCGGCTGACCAAACCAAGAAAAACGACAATCCAAAATATCGATCAAACCAAAACTTCCATCCGGCGTTAGCACCACATTGCCCGGATGCAGGGAGCGAAACAAAATCCCTTTTTGGTGCAACTGCGCGATAAATTTTGCCAGCTCGGCAATATGTTTTTCGGTAAGTCGATCTTGCTGAATCAAGGAACGCACCGTTTCGCCAACTAACGGCTGGTAGCGCGCGGCAAACCGTGGCACATGCAGCAAACGATACAAACCCACCGGCGTGACCGTGGCAATGCCGTGTTGTTTTAATTGTTGTGCTTTTCGACAAAACGCTTGCGCAGGATTCCACAGACGCGCCGTGGTGATGCGGCGTTTGATGCGAAACAGCTTCATGAAATCAACGTTGGCACAGCGCAACACTTTTACGCCGCGATTGTCCTGCTCGATAATTTCACCTTCCGCTTTCATGGCCAACCACGCTGGTTTATCCAGCGGCTGCCAGTGCAACTCTGTCATTTTTTCTTTATCCGTGATGCTGCTGTTCGGACAACTGTCCATCAATCGCTGAGATCATGGCATTGGCCAATTCTTGTTCGCCATAAAACACGCCGCCGACATTTTCTTTTTCCAATAACTCCGCTTCTTCATCGCTGTGCACGCGCGCAATGGAACCAATGTGTGGATTCAACATGCGCGCAATCGCCAACATACGCGTGGTGCGGGCAGCATCCGGCATCGCCACAATTAATGTGGCGGCACGCGCGATGTGCGCTTGAATCAATACTTCCGGCTCCACGGCATCACCCGCTACTGCCGGCACGCCTTTGGCGCGCAAGCCTTCCACTAAATCGCGACTTTCTTCGACCACCACATAACGCAGGGCGCGTTCGCGCAGGGCGCGACCGATGCGTCGCCCCACACGACCGTAACCCACCAGCACCACATGCCCCGTCAATTCTTCCGAAGTAAAAGTAGTCGGCAGAATGGCGAGCGGATCGTCCGTCTGCTCCAAAAAGCGTGCAAAACGCGAGCGAGCGCGCAACCAACGCTGCAACGGCTCCAGCGAGCGAAACACCAACGGGTTCAATGCAATTGAAATCAGCGCGCCTGCCAACACAAGGTTGAAGCCTTCCATAGGCAGCAAGCCCAGCGTCATGCCTAAGCCTGCCAGAATGAAAGAGAATTCGCCGATCTGCGCCAAGCCCATCGCCACCGTCATCGCCGTATTGAGCGGGTAACCGAGCAGGCGGATCAAGGTAAACGCCAGCATGGATTTGCCCACCATGATGATGCACAGTGCGGCCAGCACGCCGAGCGGGTTGTCAAGCAACACATGCGGGTCAAACAACATGCCCACCGAAACAAAAAACAGCACCGAGAAGGCATTGCGCAGCGGCAGGGATTCTTGCGCGGCGCGGTAACTCAGGCTGGATTCGCGCAACACAATGCCCGCAAAAAAAGCACCGAGTGCAATCGACACACCAAACCAAGCGGATGCGCCGTAAGCAATGCCTATCGCCGCCGCTACCACGCACAAATTGAACAATTCGCGTGAGCCAGTGTGCGCTACTTGCCACAACAACCACGGAAATACTTTGCGCCCCACCACCATCATCAGTGCAATAAAACCGGCGACTTTAATAAGTGTCATCACCAGCGTTTTTAATAGCGTATGCACATCACCCGCGCCGCTGTTGCCACCGAGCACGCCCGCCAGCGGCGGCAGCAATACCAGCACCAGCACCATCGCCAAATCTTCCACCACCAACCAGCCGATGGCGATGTGGCCGTTCATGGTTTTGAGCTGGCCGTGCGTTTCCATCGCACGCACCAAGACCACGGTGCTGGCTACCGACAAACACAGCCCGAACACCAGCGCGCCGCCCAAGGACCAACCCCACCCGTCGCCAAGCCCGCGCCCAGTGCCGTAACAAGGGGAATCTCGATCAACGCCCCCGGTAGGGGCAATGCGGCGTACAGAGAATAGATCTGCCAATGAAAAGTGCAGTCCGACACCGAACATCAGCAAAATTACGCCGATCTCCGCCAATTGGTGCGACAGACCCACATCTACCACTAAACCAGGTGAGTGGACCGACCAAGATGCCGGCCACCATATAGCCCACCAGCACGGGCAGTTTGAGACGCGCCGCCAGAAAGCCCAGCACGAGGGCGAGACCAAAGCTGGCGGCGATGGTAAAAATCAGGGTGGATTCGTGCGGCATGCAAACAACTCTTTTTGTGAGGCGATATTGTGGCTGACGCGCCGCCCCTGTGGCTATACGCAGTGGCGCTGCTGCCACTCATTACCATAACGCCCTCTTTTTTGACGACTTTTTGGCCAGCCTGTGAGCGAGACCCCCTCCAACACGCGATGGCGCATCCTCTGCGCATCGCTCTGCTCGGCTATCGCGGCCATCCTTACGGCGGCGGTCAGGGCATTTATCTCAAATATTTGAGCAAGGCACTGGTAAACATGGGGCATCAGGTGGATGTGATTTCGGGGCCGCCCTATCCGCATCTCGACTCGCGCGTCACGCTGATTAAAGTCCCCAGCCTCAATTTATTTGAAAGTCCGCGCCACCACGCCCTCGGTTTGCGCCTCAAGCATTTGTTGTCGTGGGCGGATTTTATGGAGTGGTGGAGCATGCTCACCGGCGGCTTTGCCGAGCCGTACAGCTTTGGTCGCCGCGTCAAAAAATTATTGAAAAACAAACACAAGCATTACGACATCATTCACGACAACCAAAGCCTCTGCTACGGTCTGCTGGATTTACAGAAGCAAGGCTTTCCGGTGGTGGCAACTTTTCACCACCCGATCACGCACGATTTGCGCATCGCGCTGAAATCGGAACCGCGTTGGTACATGCGCGCGCTGATTTTGCGCTGGCATTCGTTTTTGAAAATGCAAAAAAATGTGGTGAAGAAACTCAACCATGTGGTTACGGTGTCTGCACACTCACGGCGTGATATAGCACGCGATTTTCCTATCCAAGAAAAGGATATTGATCTAATTCACTGCGGCATCGACACGGAAGAGTTTTACCCCATCCCTGATGTGAAAAAAATTCCTTTTCGTTTGATGTGTACTGCTTCCGCCGATCAACCTTTAAAAGGTTTGAAGTTTTTATTGAAAGCGGTGGCGCTGCTGCGTGCGCGCTATCCACAACTCACTTTGTTAGTGGTGGGAAAACCCAAAGCCGGCGGCTACACCGAAAATTTGATTGCGCGTTTAGGTGTTGGCGACATCGTGCAATTTGTATCGGGCATCTCTACCGAACAATTGGTGCAGCACTACAACGAAGCAGAAATCGTCGTCTGCCCTTCGCTGTATGAAGGTTTTGGTTTGCCGGCCGGCGAAGCGATGTCTTGCGGCACAGCCGTGATTTCATCCAACGGCGGCGCACTGCCGGAAGTGGTAGGCGACGCCGGCGTGGTTGTTAAAGCGGGCAGCGAACAGGCAATTGCCGATGCCATTGCCGATTTGTTTGAACACCCAGAAAAACGCGCACAACTGGCACAAGCAGGGCGCGCGCGCATCGAAAGCACTTTTTGTTGGAATCTCGCAGCGCAACAATTTACGCATTACTACCACCGCATGCTCACGCAGGAAAACACAGCACGATGAAAACGGTTGATTTCAAAACACTGGGCTTTCGCAGCGGTGACAGCGTATTGGATCTCGGCTGTGGCGAAGGTCGCCATGTGATCAACGCCTATGTCGAAGCAGATGTGCATGCAATTGGCGTTGATCTCGGTTTCAAAGATTTAAGCACGGCAGCTGAACGCGCCCAAGATTTTCTCGCGCCGGATGACAACAAAAAACACCTGCACTTTTCTTGCGCCAACGCCCTGCAGCTACCGTTTGCCAATGCTAGTTTCGATAAAGTGATTTGTTCAGAAGTGTTAGAACACATTCCCGATTATCACGGTGCACTGCGTGAAATCGAACGCATACTCAAGCCCGGCGGCGTAGCCGCAATCAGCGTGCCGCGCTATGTGCCGGAGTGGATTTGCTGGGCATTGTCCGATGACTACCACAGCAACGAAGGCGGTCACATTCGCATCTTCAAAGAACATTTATTGCGCCGCGATATCGAACGCACCGGTTTGTGTTTTATTCGCCGCCACTGGGCGCACGCCTTGCACAGTATTTATTGGTGGTTGCAATGCGCGTTTTGGCAAACCAAAGAGCGCAACCCGCTGGTGCAGCAATGGCACAAATTATTGGTGTGGGACATGATGCAACAGCCAGCACTCACGCGCGTCATCGAAAAAATTCTCGACCCATTGATCGGCAAAAGTGTGGTGCTGTATTTCTACAAACCGAGCGCACAAGCAGCGAGCACAGAACAATGAGCGGTCCGTTCCTGAGCAAAGGATTTTTTCCGCACGATTTATTGCGTCCTGCAGTCGATTACATTTTGGCAACGCAGTTGGAAGACGGCTGCATTCCGTGGTTTTCGGGCAGCTATGCCGATCCGTGGGATCACACCGAAGCCGCGATGGGTTTGTCGATTGCTGGCGAATACGCCGCTGCTGAAAAAGCGTACCAATGGTTGAAAAGCGAACAACTAAAAGACGGCAGTTGGTGGATCCACTACCAAGATCGCACAGTAAAAAATGATGAACGACGCGAAACCAATTTCGTTGCCTATGTCGCCACCGGCGTATGGCATCACTACCTGATCACGGAAAATTATTCTTTTCTCTGCGAAATGGCCGACATGGTGGAACACGCCATCCGTTTTGTCATCGGCCTGCAAACTGAACACGGCGATATTCACTGGGCGGTGGATAAGCAGGGCAAAACCATGCGCGACGCGCTAGTGACCGGCAACGCGTCTATCTACAAAAGTTTGGAATGCGCGATCAATATTTTTACCGTGCTCGGCGAGCCGAAACCGCACTGGGAAAAAGCGCGTGAAAAACTCGGTCACGCTCTGCGCCACAAACCAGAGCGTTTGATCGCACTTGGGAATCCAAAGCGCTACTCGATGGATTGGTTTTATCCCATTCTCACCGGCGCCATCGACAACAAAAAAACCGCGCTGCAACGCTTAAACGCGCGCTGGGATGAATTCGTGGTGGCTGGCATGGGTTGTCGCTGTGTGTCGGATCAACCGTGGGTCACGGTGGCAGAATCTTGCGAATTGACGATGGCACTACTCGCTGCCGGCGATCACGCGCGCGCGGTTGAACTGTACAGTTGGCTGCACCAGTGGCGCGACGATGAAGGCGTGTACTGGACCGGCTATCAATTCGCAGAAAATTTATTGTGGCCGGATGAAAAACCCACATGGACTTCTGGTGCGATATTGCTCGCCGCCGATGCACTCACTCACCACACCGCTGCCAGCAAATTGTTTACCGAAGTGAATGTGTTGGACAGCGCCGAACAGTTGGAGCAGCAGCTCGCTGCGCGCAGAAAACAAAAAGACTAGCCGCTATATTTTTTGCAGCGCCAAGCGACGCAGCTCTAACAACATCGCTGCGAATGCGTCATCGTGATCTGTTGTTATCGGCGGCGGCACGGCAACTCGATCGGCAAGATCACCAAAACGCGCGATGAGATTTTGCGGCAGTGTGTTGTAAGTACCGCTGACCAGAAAAGTATCCAACAGCTCATCATTGAACACAGTTGCCATTTCATCCCAGCGCTGCGCACGCGCTAGTTGTTGCAACTGCAAGCCGACATCCTGCCAACCATGCAGTTCTAAATTGATCCAATACGCCGGCGTAGAAAATAAAAACGCTAGCGTTTGACGAAACTGCGCTCTGGCTTTTTCTACTGCGGTCTCATTCTCTCCTGTCGCCACTAGCGCATTGATACACAGACGCGGCTTGGGTAAATCCGTCACGCGTTCAGTGGCACCGCGCGCCACATTCGGCAACACCATTTCTTGTAAATAACGCCGCGCGCCGCTGGTGGGATGGGTGTGTAAACCGTCCGCACAGTGCCCCGATAGCGCCAACATGTTTGCGCCCACTGCCCCTATCATCAACGGCGGATTGGGCGCTGCAATCGCCCCTGGATTAAAGAACGGTTGCAGGCGTGTAAACCGAAAATATTCGCCTTCAAAACGCAGCGGTTCGCCCGTGCGAAAACTGTGAAAAATAGCGCGCAATGCACCGAGGTATTCACGCATGCCCGCCACCGGCGGCAACCAACGCGCGGAATAACGGTCTTCAATGTTTTGACGAATTTGCGTGCCCAGCCCCAATTCAAAACGCCCTTGCGACAAGCGCTGCAAATCCCACGCCGCCAACGCCACATTCATCGGGCTGCGCGGAAAAGCCACCAACACGGAAGTGGCAACGATGATGCGCGCAGTCGCAGCCAGTGCTTGGCAAGACAACAACAAGCCGTCGTGTATGGCATCGGCGACAAAAATACCGTCATAACCCAACGCTTCTGCGCGTTGCGCAAACACGCCGATGGCATCGAGGCCTAGCCCTTCCGGTGTTGGTGCAAAAATTTCCACAGCCATCCCCCAAAAATAACTTGAGAATTACATGGGGCCAATGTCTTCCACATGCAAAGAAAACTGGCCGTTTTTTTGATCCGCGTAATAGTGATGCAGCGTGCGCCATATCGTGCGAAACGCCAATTCGCGCCACGGAATTTCATCTTCGCGAAATAATTGTATTGCCAGCGATTCTTCCGTATGCGAGGCAAACACCGGCTCCGTTAATTGCGCGAGGTACATCATGTATACCTGCCCGATATGCGGCAGATTAAACATGCAATACAACTCGCCCATTTTCACTTGCGCGCCCGCTTCTTCATCCGTTTCACGCGCCGCACCTTCTGCCACGCTTTCGCCCAATTCTAAAAAACCGGCGGGCAGCGTCCAAAAACCTAAGCGCGGTTCGATCGCGCGTTTGCACAACAACACCTTATCTTCAAACACCGGAAGACAACCGGTGATGATGCGCGGATTGTGGTAGTGAATCGTTGCGCACTGCGTACAGACATGGCGCTCGCGGTTGTCGCCGGCAGGAATTTCCAATCGCACTGCCGCGCCGCAACTGGAACAAAACTTCACCGCCGGCGCATTCATGGCAGCGCTTTATTTATGGCAGCAGCGATTCGCCGCGCCACAAATCGGCGAGCGTTTCGCGTTGGCGCACGGTAAACATATGTTCACCGTCGACCATGACTTCAGCGGCGCGCGGACGGCTGTTGTAATTGGAGCTCATCACAAAACCGTAAGCGCCACTGCCGAACACCGCCAGCAAATCGCCGGCATCAATAATCAATTCGCGCGCTTTGCCAAGAAAATCACCGGTTTCGCACACTGGCCCCACCACATCGTAAATATGCGGTCTGCCGTCGTGTTCACGCACCGGCTCGATGCTCTGCCACGCTTGATACAACGCGGGGCGAATCAAATCATTCATCGCCGCATCCACCACCGCAAAATGGTGCGAGGGTGTGGATTTCAACAAGTCCACGCGCGTCAACAACACGCCAGCATTGGCGACGATGGAACGACCCGGCTCAACCAAGATTTTCAGTGCGCGGGTGCCGAGTTGTGCGCGCAAGGCTTTCATGTAATCGCCGGGGGTCGGCGCCGCTTCGCCGGGGCGATACACCACACCCAAGCCACCGCCGATATCGAGATGATCGACAACAATATTTTCTGCCGCGAGTTGATCGATCAAACCGAGCACGCGATCCAGCGCATCGAGAAACGGCGTCAATTCCAACAACTGCGAACCGATATGGCAGTCGATACCTTTGATGCGAATATGCGAAAGCGTCGCCGCTTCGCGGTATACATCCATCGCCTCCATCATATCGATACCAAATTTATTTTCGCGCAAGCCGGTTGAAATATACGGGTGCGTGTTGGCATCGACATCGGGATTCACACGCAGCGATACCGGTGCAATTTTATTCATGCTCGCTGCAACACTTTGGATGCGTTGCAACTCCGCTCGCGATTCAACATTAAAACAATGAATGCCCACTTCCAGCGCGCGCGCAATTTCATCTTCGCGTTTGCCTACGCCTGAAAATACAACACCCGTCGGATCGCCGCCCGCCGCCAATACGCGCTCCAACTCACCGACAGAAACGATATCGAAACCCGCGCCTAAGCGCGCCAATACATTCAGCACCGCGAGATTGCTGTTGGCTTTCACCGCAAAACACACGCGATGTTCACAACCGGCGAGTGCTTCGGTGTACGCGCGATAATTCGCCGTGATCGCTGCGCGGCTGTACACATAAGTCGGTGTGTCGTACTGCGCGGCAACATCAGACAATTTCACATCTTCCGCACGCAATTCACCTTGGTGGCGCGTGAAGCATTGCAATTGCATGCTCATGTTATGGCGTCTCGTCGCTGGCGGACGCTTCTTCACTCGGCGCTACCGCTTCGTCCGTTGCCGTCTCATCAACGGCGACATCGCTCTGTTCTTCTGCAGCGGGCGGTTGCGGCGTTGCGGTGGCGTTGGGATCCTCTTTGGGCAGATACAAAGGGCCGGTTTGACCGCAAGCGGTGAGTAACGCGGTAAGCAAAGCAGCGATAAGCAAACGGGGCATAAATAGCTCTCTTTCAGGCGGATCGGGGAAGCGCTCAGTATAAAGTAAACGCCATACGGTACACTGCCGCCATGAAAATCCCCGAACGCCTCAAGCCGCTGATTGAAGACGGCATTATCGACGCTGTGTTGCGCCAATTAAAAAGTGGCAAAGAAGCCGCCGTGTATCTCGTGCAACGCGGCGAGCATGTGCGCTGCGCCAAGGTTTATAAAGAAGTGGAGCGGCGCAGTTTTCGCCAGGCCGCCGAGTACACCGAAGGGCGCAAATCGCGCAACAGCCGCCGCGCGCGCGCCATGGAAAAAGGTTCGCGCTACGGCAAACAAGAACAGGAAGCCGCGTGGCAAACCGCCGAAGCCGACGCGCTGTATCGCCTCGCCGGCGTTGGTATGCGCGTGCCGCGCACTTACGGTTTTTTTGAAGGCGTGTTGTTGATGGATGTGATTGAAGATGTCGACGGCCAACCGGCACCGCGCCTCAACGATGTGTTGTTCACCGCCGACGAAGCGCGTGCGCATCACACCACTTTGATACAAGAAGTGGTGCGCATGTTGTGCGCGGGTTTAGTGCACGGCGATTTATCTGAATTCAATATTTTGCTCGCCGCCGACGGCCCCATCATCATTGATTTTCCGCAGGCGGTGGATGCCGCGCAGAACAATCACGCCGCGAGTTTATTGGAGCGCGATGTGCAAAATCTCGCCGATTTTTTCGGTCGCTTTGCGCCAGAATTATTGGAAACACGCTACGGCAAAGAAATCTGGGCGCTGTACGCCAAAGGTGAATTAACGCCAGACGCTGCACTCACGGGGCAGTTTGCGGAATCCACCAAACGCGCCGATGTGCGCGGCGTGCTGCGCGAAATCGATGCCGCCATCAAAGAAGAAATGCAGCGCCGCGAGCGCATGCAAGAATTGGAGTAACGAATGTCTAACACTGACGACAACGCTCGCCACCAGAAAAAAATGCAGCATCGCAAAGAAGTGATGGATAAAAAAATTGCTGCCGCGCAAGACGAGCGCGGCGTGCTGTTGGTGAATACCGGCAACGGCAAAGGCAAATCCAGCTCGGCGTTTGGCATGGTGGCGCGCGCACTCGGTCACAGCATGCGCGTGGGCGTGGTGCAATTTGTCAAAGGCGCGCAAAGCACGGGGGAAGAAGCATTTTTTCGCCGCTTCCCCGAAGTGGACTACCATGTAATGGGCGAAGGCTTTACTTGGGAAACGCAAGACAAAGCGCGCGACATCGAAAAAGCTGAAGCGGCATGGGCACAGGCAAAAAAATTTCTGTGCGATGAAACCATCAACCTGGTGGTGTTGGATGAATTGAACATCGTGCTGCGCTTAAAGTATCTCGACCTCGACACCGTGCTCGCCGACCTCAAACAGCGCCCAGCGATGCAACATGTGGTGGCAACCGGCCGCGGTGCCCTGCCGGGTTTGATTGAAATTGCCGACACCGTCAGCGAAATCAACGAAGTGAAACACGCCTTCAAAGCCGGCGTTCGCGCTCAGAAGGGCGTGGAGATGTAGCTGCGTTACAGTTTTTTATTTTGAATCAATCTATCTTGTGAGTAGGCACTCATAAGGGATGCGCAATCCTTCATGTAGCCGCTTGATCATCGTCAAACTCAGTGGGCGTTTGTGATTCAGAATTTCAGACACACGGCCGCGTGAGCCTATATAGAGTTCTAGATCCTTATTCGTAAGCCCCTGCTGCTCCATACGAAACTTGATAGCTTCCACCGGATCGGATGCAGGGATCGGATGATATTTAGCTTCATAGTGTTCAATAAGCGCCGTGAGAATTTCCAGCTCATCCGCAGCTTCCGTGCCATCAGCAGCGCCCCAGAGTTGTTCCAAACGCAAAAAAGCGCGCTGTAGATCAGCATCACTGCGAATCGGTTCAATGTTCATTACACAGTCTCCGCGTCAATATTGTCGTAAGTTTGATGCGTGCCAATAAATTTTATCCACAGCACTTGCCGCCCATAGTCGATTGCAACGACCAACCGATACTTGTTGCCCGCAATATTAAAAACAACCCGCCCTTGCTTGAGGATGCTCGCCGTACGAACCTCTTGCTTCAGAGCTGCTGGGTTTATCCAACACGCCTTACTTACTAGTGCATACCACTCAATCAACGGGCGCTCTGCATCAGGGTGCAACATCCAAAATTGTCGCAAGGTACTTCTTGCAATAATTCGCATAACCATCCTTAGTTATTTTGATCCCACTTTGGGATCATTTTATAAGTCGCCCAATAAAAACACAACGCAAGCATGAAGCAGGTATCAACCTTGCCTCCCCCCCGCCAATTCCGCTACAGTGCGCGCCTGCTTCAGGTGCCTTGCGAGCTTCTGCTCTCAAGGTGAAACGGGAAGCTGGTGCGTCGCGCGATGAGCCGACTATCCCAGCGCTGCCCCCGCAACGGTAAATGAGTAGAGACCGGCAATAGCCACTGTGTTCTGGCAATCAGCGAACATGGGAAGGTGCCCGTCAGCGTTCAGGATGATACGCACTCATGAGCCCGGAGACCGGCCTGCTGCATAAACTCAACTCGCGGCGGGCGAGCAGTGAACGGTTCTTCTGTGTTTCCGTACCTGTTTCCCCACGCATAACCAGCATCGCACGGGGAATTGTCATGACTGCTGCTTCTACTGTTTCCACCCAATCCATCACTCAAGCCAATGTATTGCCGGCACTGTCGTCAATCGTGGTCGGTGTTTTGTTGATCTTCGCCGTGGGCTTTTCGCACATCAGCGTAGCGCACAACGCGGCACACGACACGCGCCACGCCGCTGCGTTTCCCTGCCACTAAAACAGGGATTTCACATGAAAACATTGATAACGCCAGCGCTGCAGGCGGGGTTTCTTGCCGCCTTAATTTTGACCACGATCCAAATGTTCACGGCTGTACCGCTGATCTTGGAAGCGGAGACCTACGAACAGACAGCTGAAGCCGCACCCACCGTTGAGCCAACGCCAGCCGCGCACAGCCACGACGCCAATACCGCACCCGACCACCACAGCAGCGAAGCCGCGCAAGAAGAGTGGGAACCGGAAAACGGCTGGCAGCGCACCCTCGCTACCGCCAGCGCGAATACCGTGATGGGCGTGGGTTTTGCCCTGATGCTGGTCGGCCTCTACCGCTTTCGCTCACCTAAAAATGCCCTAACCGGCTTGCTCTGGGGTGCGGCTGGTTACTTGAGCATATTTGCCGCGCCATCTTTGGGTTTGCACCCAGAATTACCGGGCACAGCGGCTGCCGAGTTGGTGGGCAGACAAGAATGGTGGATAGGCACCGTACTGGCCACGGCTATCGGCTTAGGTTTGTGTGCGCTCACTCGCTCTTGGGCGCTGCGCGTTGTTGGATTGGTATTGATTGCCCTGCCCCATTTGATCGGCGCACCGCTACCGGCCGTCAAAGAAGCACTGGCACCGGAAGCCTTGCAACACCAGTTCATTCTGGCCTCAGCTCTGCTCAATGCCGTGTTCTGGCTGGTCTTGGGCGCGGCGAGCGCATGGTTCTATGTACGCGCCAATCGTGTGAGCACTGCAAGCTGACGATGAACACACCTCGGCACTGTCCGGCGCTGTTCATCACGGCGCCTGCATCCGGTCAAGGAAAGACTACCGTCACTGCCGCACTGGCTCGTTTGCATACGCGTGCCGGTCGACAGGTGCGCGTGTTCAAATGCGGGCCCGATTTTCTCGACCCGATGATCCACGAGCGCGCCAGCGGACACCCTGTTTACCAATTGGATTTGTGGATGGGTGGCGAACAGCACTGTCGCGACTTGCTCTACCGCGCCGCCGCTGAGGCCGATTTAATTTTGATTGAAGGCGTGATGGGTTTGTTTGATGGCGAACCCTCCAGCGCCGATCTCGCCCAGCAATTTGGCATTCCCGTGTTAGCCGTGATTAACGCCACGGCGATGGCGCAAACCTTCGGCGCGCTCGCGCACGGCTTGGCCACTTATCGCAGCGGCTTGCCCTTTGCCGGCGTGTTGGCTAATCGCGTCGCCAGCGATAGTCACGCCGCGTTATTGCGCGGCAGCCTGCCCGACAATATGGCGTGGTACGGCGCGGTGTTTCGACAAGAAGATGCCGCTGTGTTGCCGTCTCGCCACCTCGGTTTGGTGCAAGCCGACGAAGTGGCCGATCTCGACACGCGCTTGGATGCAATGGCCGACGCCTTGGAAAAAACAGCCACGGCATTACTGCCGCCGCCCGTCGTTTTTTATCCCGCCGACACGATAGCTGCGCCCAAAAAAACCTTGACAGGAAAACGCATCGCGATCGCGCGCGATGCAGCGTTCTCTTTTTTGTATCACGCGAATGTGGATTGCCTGCAAACACTCGGCGCAACGCTCGTTTATTTTTCACCGCTGCAAGACAGCGCACTGCCAGCTTGCGATGCGGTGTATTTACCCGGCGGCTATCCAGAATTGCATTTGGATGCACTCAGCAAAAATTGCATGCTCAAAACCGCACTGCAACAACATCACGCTGCCAACAAACCCTTAATCGCAGAATGCGGTGGTTTGTTGTATCTGCTGAACACCCTCACGGATAAACACGGCCAGCAAGCCGACATGGTTGGTTTGTTATGCGGCGATGCCGTGATGCAAAACAAACTCGCCAACCTCGGTTTGCACAGTGTCTCGCTGCCGGAAGGTGAAGTGCGCGGCCACACCTTTCATCATTCGCAAACCTCATCCGCGCTGACGCCGCTCACGATGACGCAAGGTAAACGCGGCAAGCCGGAACCGGTGTATCGCGACAAAAAATTGCACGCTTCGTATTTGCATCTGTATTTCCCCTCTAACCCCACCGCCATCGCGAGGTTATTTAGCGCATGAACGGCACAGTATTTTTTGTCGGCGCCGGCCCCGGTGATCCACAACTGTTGACACTAAAAGGTCGCGATTTGATTGCGCGCGCCGGTGCAATTTTATTTGCCGGTTCTTTAGTGTCAGAAGCCGCCACACAGTGGGCTCCCGCTGATTGCGAAATTGCCGATTCCAAAGACATGACGCTGCAACAAATTGTGGAATGGTTGATCACGCGCGCTCAAAAACATGAAACCGTCATTCGCCTGCAAACTGGCGACCCCGGTTTATACGGCGCGTTAATCGAAATAGTGCAGCCGCTGGATGCTGCAGGCATTCCCGTCAGCGTCGTGCCCGGCGTGACTTCGGCCATGGCCTCCATGGCTGCCGCGTGTGAAAGCTTGACGCTGCCCGAAGTGACACAAACGGTAATTTTTACGCGCGTCGAAGGCCGCACGCCGATGCCAGAAGGTGAATCGCTGGCAGAACTCGCCGCGCATCACAGCACCATTTGCATGTATCTCTCTATCACTTTGCTAAAGACCATTCGCAAAGAATTGTTGATGGCTGGCTGGAGTGACAACTCGCCGATGTTGGTGGTGCAAAAAGCCAGTTGGCCGAATGAAGAAAAAATTGTGCGCGGCACACTGGCCAATATTCGCGAACGCTGTTTAGCAGAAAACATCACCGCACAGGCCATGATCGTCGCCAGCCCTACGCTGGGCGCGCGGCACTGGCCAGAATTAAAAAAATCCAAATTGTACGACGCCAGTTTTACTCACCGTTTTCGCAAAGCATCCAGCGAGGAAAAACAACCATGACACATACTATTTTGCTCGTCGGTCACGGCTCGCGCGATGTGAACGGCAATATCGAAATCGAAAAGTTTACGCAGCAATGGCGGGAAAAACTGCCGCAGCAGCGCATTGAATTGTGTTTTATAGAATTTGCCGATGTGATGTTGGATCAAGGCTTGGCGAACGCCGCCCACAATTCCAAACGCGTGGTAGTGATTCCGTTAATTCTCAACGCCGCTGGCCATGTCAAAATGGAAATTCCAGAACACATTGCACACGCGCGCAAAAAATTTCCGCAGTGCGAATTCATTTACGCGCCACACCTCGGTGCCTGCGATGAAATTCTTGCCATTCTGCGTCGCCGACTCACTGCTTCCATGAATGCGATGGATGTGCCAGACCCCGCAACCACTGGCGTGATCTTGTTAGGGCGAGGCTCGTCTGATCGGCAAGCCAACGGCGAAGTCGCCAAAATGGCGCGCTGGTTACAAGAAGATGCCTTTAGCAGAAATGTGCGTCATGAATTGGTGGACTTTGCATTTACTGGAATCACTTACCCGCGTTTAGAGCGCGTGGTGCAGCGCCAAGTGAAATTGGGCATGTTGCAAATTGCGATCCTTCCTTACTACTTATTCACCGGCACGCTGGTCGAACGCATCAAACGACAAGTGGCGCGTTTGCAGCAACAATTTCCGCAAGTCATTTTTCACTGTGGCGATTATTTCGGTTTTGAAAAAGAAATTTTTACGCTGTTGGAAAAACATATTCACGATGCCGTGTATCACAAGCAAGCCATGCCTTGCGACGGCTGCCGCTTTCGTGAAATTGCACACGAACTCGGTCACGGACATTCGCATGATCACTCTCATGACCATGCGCACGACCATACACATGATCACAGCCATGACCATCACGCACACGATCGTGATCACCAACACGCGCCAGCGTGAGGAGCAGCTCCATGACTTACACCACCAACAACAGCGCCACCGAACAGATGACCCGCTTGGGTCAGCAGATCGAACACGAATCGTTTGCCACGGTAGATCGCGAAGCCGGTGAGCACCCTTACACAGCCGAGCAATGGCCTGTCGTGCGCCGCATGATTCACGCCACCGCCGATTTTGAATTCAACGGTCTGACGCAATTTCACTCAGCAGCGATTGCCGCCGGTGTGAACGCCATCTTGCAAGGCAAACCACTGATTGCCGATGTAGAAATGATTTGCGTCGGCGTGTCCAAGCCGCGTTTGGCGCATTTTGGCGTCAACCTGCATCAATTTATCAGCGACGACGATGTGATTGCGGATGCGAAAGCGGCTGATTCCACGCGCGCGGTGTTTGCAATGCGCAAAGCGCACAGACTGGGTTTGTTAGACGGCGCCATTGTCGGCATCGGCAACGCACCCACCGCACTGTTAGAAATTCTGCGTTTGGTGCGCGAAGAAAATGCCAAACCGGCCTTGGTGATCGGCATGCCGGTTGGTTTTGTCTCTGCCGCCGAATCAAAAGATTTGATGGCGGAGTGCAATGACATTCCTTGGATCATCACGCGCGGACGCAAAGGCGGCTCTACACTCGTCGTCGCCGCCATTCACGCAGTCTTAGCCTTGGCAGAAAACACACAGCGCGCGCAACAATAATTTCGCCATGGAAAAAATCCCCGCCAAAAAACGCCTGCGCACCGGATTTTCTACCGGCGCTTGTTCAGCAGCCGCCGCACGCGCGGCCGCTTTGGGCTTGGTGGAGGGAGCAGTGCCTGCGCAAGTGGAATGTTTATTGGCGAACGGACAGCGCGTGATTTTTTCGATTCATGACAGCAGTTGTAGCAAAACCGAAGCGCATGCCGTGGTGATCAAAGATGCGGGTGACGATCCCGATGCCACGCACGGCGCACACATGACGGTGCATCTAAAAGTGCTACCCAACTGCACCGACACCATTGAATTTCACAATGGCGCTGGCGTAGGCAAAGTCACCAAACCCGGTTTAGGGCTTGCAGTGGGCGGACCGGCGATCAACCCCGTGCCGCAAAAAAATATTGCGGAAAATTTGCGCGAAGTTGCAGGCACTTTGCTGAAAACGCACGGCCTGTCCGTCACGATTTCTGTGCCGGGCGGCGAAGACATGGCGAAAAAAACCACCAATGCCCGTTTAGGTATTTTGGGTGGCATTTCAATACTCGGCACCACGGGCATCGTGAAACCGTATTCCACCAGCGCCTTCCGTGCGAGCGTGGTGCAAGGCATACAAGTAGCGGCAAAAACCGGCAACGACACGGTGGTGCTCACCACGGGTGGGCGCACCGAAAAATTTACCATGCAAGAACTGCCGCATTTAAACGACACCTGCTTTATTCAGATGGGCGATTTTTTGCGCTACGCCTTGGATGCCGCAGTGAAATGCAAAATGCGCGAAGTGGTAATCGGCGGCATGGTCGGCAAGCTCACCAAAATCGCGCAGGGGGAAACCATTACCCACGCCGGCCGCGCCGAAGTAAACACCGATTTACTCGCTGACATTGCCGCCTCACTCGGCGCCCCTGCTGCGGTGTGCACGGCAATTCGCGAAAACGAAACCGCGCGCTTTGCCGGCGAACAGATGGCCGAACTTGGGCTGGCTTATGAATTTCATAAAGCCTTGGCTGAAAAAGTAATCACCACTTTATTAGGGCGCTACCCCAAACAATTTATGTTGCGCGTTCTGGTATGCGACTTCGATGGCAAAAAAATTGCGGAGGCCGTTTCTCAATGAAGGCAATGCATCGCTGCGCCGTGATTGGCGTGTTAGACAACGGCTGCGAAGGCTTAACTGCACAGGCAGAAAAAATATTGCGCGCGGCTGATGTGGTCATTGGCGGCACGCGCACGCTGGCATTGTTTGCCGATACGCTTAAACCAGATTGCATCACACACGATCTCACTGGCAACATGCGCAGCATTCCACCGTGGATACGCGAGGCGCAACAACAGGGCTTGCGCTGCGCGGTGCTCGCCACGGGCGATCCGCTGTGTCACGGCATTGCCAACTATCTCGCCACGCATCTGTGTTTTGATGCGCTGGAAATTTTGCCCAACACATCCACCATCCAACTCGCCTGCGCGCGCTTTGGTTTGACATGGCAAGACTTGCACATCGTTTCCATTCACAGCAAAGACGCAGGCGAATGGCAGTTAGGCGCAACACCCGCACACGGCTTGTACGCACTGCGGTGCGCCTTGGCACAGCACGACAAACTCGCGGTGCTCACCAGCCCAGAAAACACACCCGATCGCATTGCGCGCCTGCTGATTGCGGAAAATCTCCAGCATGACTTCCATATGGCCGTAGCAGAAAATCTGTGTGGCGATGAGGAAAACTTGGTGAGCAATATCGACATCGAAACGCTGGCCAACAAAACCTTTGCCGAACTCAATGTAGTTTTACTGTGGCGCGCGACAGCAGCAAAAAATCCTGTGTTGTTTGGCCACCCCGATCACGCGTTTCAACAGCGCTATCCAGAAAAAGGTTTGATTACCAAACGCGAAGTGCGCGCGGTTTCCTTGGCGCGTATGCAATTGCGCCGCGACAGTATTGTGTGGGATATCGGCGCCGGTTCCGGCTCCGTTGGCGTGGAAGCCGCGCGTTTATGTCCGCAGGGGCATGTGTATGCGATTGAAAAAAATGCTGGCGACTGCGAAAACGCGCTCGCCAATCGCAACGCGTTTGCTTTGCACAATTATAGCTTGCTCAACGCCAAAGCGCCGGAAGGTTTACAGGAGTGGGCCGACCCCGATGCAGTATTTATTGGCGGCTCCGGCGGCGAACTTTCCACCTTAATCCAATTAATTTTGCAGCGTTTAAAACCCGGCGGCTGGCTGGTGATGAACTTTGTCACTTTTGAAAACATTGCCGTGGCGATTGAAACACTGAAAGCCTATGGCGCGGAATGGGACATCACCCAAATGCAAAGCGCACGCAGCAAGCCAGTGTTAGATATGCACAGACTCGCGGCAGAAAATCCGGTGTGGATTTTGTGCGCTCAAAAAGCGGAGGCCGCATGAAGCAAAATGAAGTAAAAAAAGGCAAACTGATCGGAGCTTCCCTCGGCCCAGGCGACCCACAACTCATCACCCGCAAAGCGTGGGATGCGCTGCACAGCGGCGCGCAGTGGGCGTATCCGATTCGCAAAAAAGGCAGCGAGAGTTATGCACTTGGTATCGCACTGCGCGCTGAATTATCAACACCCGACGACGCGCTGGCGTTGATTTTCCCGATGACGCACGATGCTGAAAAATTGGCGCGCTATTGGTTGGAGGCCGCCAACACAGTGTTGACCGTGTTGAACACAGGGCGCGATGTGGTGTTTTTAGTCGAAGGCGACGCATCGACTTTTTCTACTTTTAGTCACTTAGCGCGCACGCTGCGCGGCGTGGCAGAGGATGTTGTGATCGACACCATCCCCGGCGTGCCAGCCTACAACGCCGCCTGCGCCACGCTGGCACAGCCACTGGCGGATGTCGATGACACGATTGCCATTGTCCCTGCCGCTTACGGCGTAGATTTTGTTGAAAACTTGCTCGTCGATTTCGACACCTTGGTGTTGATGAAAGTAAAGCCGCTGCTTGATGACATCATCGACTTGCTCGCAAGAAAAGAACTGTTGGCGCACAGCACTTTTATTGAAAAAGTTGGCGCCAACGAAGAGCGCATCGTGCGCGACATCACCCAGCTGCGCGGCACAAAAGTCAATTATCTGTCGCTGATGTTGATAAAAAATCCTGCACGGCAGCGCGGTGAAATTCAAAAAGGTTGCAGGAAGAAATCCGCATGAGTGATCCCACATTGCACAATGTCCGCGTAGTGATGGTGGCCATCACCAAACACGGCGCCAAACAAGCCGCTGCGCTGGCACCGGCGTTACCTAACGCGCACATCTTGGCCTCGGAAAAAGTGGCTGCTGAACTGGGCAGCCCCAGCAATCCAACACGCATTTATACCGGCGCTATGAAAGACGAAATTGCCGCCATTTTTGCCAACTACGATCAGCTGATTTTTTTTGTGTCGCTGGGCGTTGTGGTGCGCATGATCGCACCATATATGAAATCGAAAGACGAAGATCCAGGCGTATTAGTGGTGGATGATGCTGGTCAATTTGTGATTCCTGTTTTATCGGGCCATGTCGGCGGCGCCAATGCCTGCGCAGAACAACTGGCTGATTTAATCGGTGCTACGCCAGTGCTCACCACGGCTTCGGATGTCGGAAAAACTATTCCAGTCGATATTTTAGGGCGCGGTTTAGGGTGGAAATTGGAAGCGCCAAAAATCAATGTCACGCGCGTATCCGCTGATGTAGTCAACGGTGAATTGATTGCCTTCGTGCAAGAAGCCGGTTCACCGCACTGGTGGACGCGCCCGACACCGCTGCCGGACAACATCCATCTGTTTGCGGATTTTTCAGCGGTGGATTTGCAGCGCTACCGCTCAGTATTGTGGGTCACGCATGCAGAAATTCCCGATGCTACTTGGGAGCAATTAAAAGAGCGTTTAGTGGTATATCGCCCACCGGTGGAATCACTATGAACTTAGCTGTCGGCTTGGGCTGCGATCGCGGCACCGCCTTAGCAACACTGGAAACCGCGCTGGACACTGCGTTGGCCAGCATCGCGGCTACCCGCGCCAACATTCGCGTTTTTGCCACCATCAATAAAAAAAATGATGAAGTGTGCATGCTGCAACTGGCGCAGCAAGAAAACAAAATGCTCGTTTTTTTTACCGCAGAACAGTTGGCTGAGGTGGCCGTGCCGAATCCCTCTGAAACCGTGCGCAAATACATGGGCACACCTGCGGTTTCTGAAGCGGCAGCGCTACTGGCTGCCGATAGCACAATGCAACACTTATTGGTTGAGAAACACAAACACTTAGGCCGCGACGGCAAAAACGCCACCGTATCCATTGCGAGGATAAATACATGAAAACTGGAAAAATTTTTCTTGTCGGCTTAGGCCCAGGCAACGAAGAAAACATGACGGCGCGTGCGCGCGCTGCGATTGCACAGGCCGATACCGTGATCGGCTACACCACTTACATCAAATTGGTGGCGGATTTAATCGAAGGCAAAGAAGTAATTCGCAAAGGCATGACGGAAGAATTGGATCGCTGCCATGAAGCCTTGTCGCGTGCGCGCGAAGGAAAAAATGTCGCCTTGGTTTCTTCTGGCGACAGCGGTGTGTACGGCATGGCCGGCCCCACTTACGAAGTGTTGTTAGAAAGTGGCTGGAAACCCGGCGACGGTGTGGAAGTGGAAGTGGTGCCCGGTAGCTCGGCGATTAACAGTTGCGCCGCGCTGGTCGGCGCGCCGTTGACGCACGATGCTTGCACCATTTCTTTATCGGATTTGTTAACGCCGTGGCCGACGATCATGCGCCGCATTGAAGCAGCGGCGCGCGCCGATTTTGTGATCGCGTTATACAACCCGAAAAGCGGTCGCCGCACGCAGCAAATCGTCGAAGCGCAGCGCATTTTGTTGCAATACCGCAAACCGGAAACACCCGTCGCTTTAGTGAAATCCGCTTTTCGTCGCCGCCAAAATATTGAATTCAGCACGCTAGACAAAATGGCGGAAGCCGATATCGGCATGTTGACGACAGTATTGATTGGCAACAGCAACACTTTTGTGCGCGAAGGTTTAATGGTGACGCCGCGCGGCTACGCCAACAAATACACCACCGCCATCGGCAGCGATGCCGTGCGCGAAGGCGAACAGTCCGGTCGCTCGCTACAAATGGGCTTGGTGGGTTGGAAAGCCTGTGCGCGCCAATGGCTGCGCGACAATCCAAAAAATAATTTGCGCGATGCTGCATTACATTTTGATATGCCGATTGGTGAGTTGCTGTCTGCCGTGGCAACACTGCACGACGATGAAACAGCCTGCCCTTGGCGCAGCCTACTCATTGCCCGCGCTGAAGACATGAAAGCCTTAACACTGGCGGCGAGCTGGGGAAAACTGCGCGGCGTGGTGCGACAAGAAGGCGGCGCAATTGCGGAGTTGTTATTCAGTAACCCGAGCTTTTCTCAAAAAGGCGACTGGCTGAACTTGATTACTGAACAATTCCATCTGCATTTGCATTGGAAAAATATCAGCCAACTCTGGATCGCCGCGAAAGACGACTCGATACACGGTCTGTATTGTGTCGACGATAAAGGGCAGTTGCTCTGCTCCTTTCTCGCCTGTGACACGATTACATTTTCTCCTGCAGAAATTGCCCGCCAAATCACCATCGAAAACATTGCCTATGAAGACGATGAAGAAGCAGATACGGCTGACAGTGAATAATGTTGAGTAAATTTTTATGAGTGAAATTATCGCCACCGAAAAACCCGCCATGAGCGCCTACCACCGTCACCTGGTGGTGTGCACAGGACCGCGCTGCACAACGGGCGCTTCACAAACTTTGTTTGACAGCCTCGGTGAAAAATTTAAAGCCGCCGGCATCGACAAAGGCGCACTGCGCGTCAAACGCACGCGCGCTTCCTGCTTCGCGACCTGCAAAGGCGGTCCGCTAATGGCCGTGCAGCCCGATGGCGTGTGGTACTACAATGTCACCGACGCCAATATGGATCGCATCATTCGCGAGCATTTTGTTGGCGGCACACCTGTTGAAGATTTGATTTATCACCGTTCCGGTTGCAGTACATGAGCGAAAAAAATTCTATTGGCAAAGTTTGGTTGGTGGGCGCTGGCCCCGGCGACCCTGATTTGCTCACCATCAAAGCCCTGCGCCTGCTGCAAACTTGCGATGTGGTGATTTACGACCGCTTGGTGTCTCCCGCCATCATGGCGCTGATCCACGAATCGCTGCGTAAAGTGTATGTCGGCAAAGCGCGCAGCGAACATGCGGTGCCGCAAGACAACATCAATCAACTGCTGGTGGATGAAGCGCGCGCCGGACACAAAGTGCTGCGCCTAAAAGGTGGCGATCCGTTTATTTTCGGTCGCGGCGGTGAAGAAATTGAAGAACTCGCCGCCGCAGGTATTCCATTTGAAGTAGTGCCCGGCATTACCGCCGCCAGTGGTTGCTCGGCTTACGCCGGCATTCCCCTCACGCACCGCGACTACGCGCAATCAGTGCGCTTTATCACCGGTCATTTGAAAAATCACGAAGTGAATTTGCACTGGCCAGAATTGATGGACCCCACGCAAACACTGGTTTTTTACATGGGCCTAATCGGCTTGCAAGCGATTTGCGAGCAACTGATTCAGCACGGGCGCGACCCACAAACACCGGTAGCCTTGGTAGAAAAAGGCACCACACCGCAACAGCGCGTGGTGATCGCCACGCTCGCCACCATCAGCGAACGCGTACACGCCGAACAAGTAACCGCACCAACGCTGACCATCATCGGCGATGTGGTAAAACTGCACGACAAACTGAAATGGCGTTAACTGCCTTTGCGCCACTGCTGGCGCTGCTGCTCGATAGAATTTTCGGTGAGCCGCAGCGCTGGCATCCGCTGATCGTTTTTGGCAACACCGCCACACGCGTTGAAAAACAGTTTTACGGTGCTGAGGAATTGTCGTTTGTAAAACGCCAGTGGCGCGGGTTTGTCGCCGCATTGGTTTTATTATTGCCCGTCACAGTTGTCGCTTGGTTTTTATCGTCGCTACCCGTGGTCGGCGATTTTTTTTCGATTCTTATTCTATACGGCTGTCTCGGCTTGCAAAGCCTGCACGAACACGCACGGGCAATTTCAAAACCCTTGTTGGCCGGCGATTTAACTGCCGCGCGGCGCACGATTGCGATGATCGTCAGCCGTGACACCGACGCCATGGACGAAACACAAATCACCCGCGCTACCGTTGAATCAGTGTTGGAAAACGGCAACGACGCAGTATTCGCCACACTGTTTTGGTTTTTTGTTTTTGGCGCACCCGGCGCTGTGTTGTTGCGCGCCGCCAACACACTGGATGCGATGTGGGGCTACAAAACCGAACGCTACCTGCACTTCGGGCGTTTTGCTGCGCGCTTTGATGACATATTGAACTGGATTCCCGCACGCTTAACCGCGCTCAGTTTTGCGCTGCTCGGCAATACCCAACGCGCGCTGCACTGCTGGCGCACACAAGCATCACGCTGTGAAAGTCCAAACGGCGGCGCAGTGATGACAGCCGGCGCAGGCGCTTTGCAAATTACGCTCGGCGGTGCAGCGAGCTATCACGGCAGCGTGAAACAAAAAATCATCATGGGTGAAGGCAAAACACCGACCGCTTTCGATATTGAACGCGCCCTGCGCTTGGTGCGATACAGCGCATGGGCGTGGGTTTCTCTCTACACTATTTTTTATTTTTTTTATGCTTGAACACGGCGGAAAACTGCGGGCAGCAGTGCAGCAATACAACATTCCATTAGAGGAATGGCTAGATCTCTCGGCTGCATTAAATCCAACCCCTTACCCTGTTGGAAAAATTCACTACTCCACCTGGCAGCGCCTGCCGGAAGATGATGACGCCTTGCTTGCTATCGCCGCGCGTTATTACGGCAACGAACAACTACTGCCCGTTGCCGGTTCACAAGCGGCTATTCAAACGCTGCCATTTTTATTTGCAGCGCCACTGCGCGTGGGTATTTTGCAAACCACTTACAACGAACACGCACACGCTTGGCAGCGCGCCGGTCACACACTCATCGCATTGGATGAAAACAATATCGATCGAGATATCGCGCGACTGGATATCTTGCTGTTGGTGAACCCGAACAATCCCACCGGAAAAGTTTTTACGCGCGCGCAATTATTGCAGTGGCATGCACAATTGCAAAAAAACAACGGCCGCTTGATTATCGATGAGGCTTTTATCGACTGCGATCCGCAGCACAGCTTAATCAGTGAAGCGCAACAAACTGGCTTGATCGTGCTGCGCTCGTTGGGCAAATTTTTTGGTTTAGCCGGTGCGCGCGTAGGTTTTGTGTTTGCCGAAAAAAATCTGCTCACCGATTTGCGCGAAACGCTGGGGCCGTGGCCAATCAGCCATCCTTCGCGCATCGCCGCCCAGCGCGCCCTCAGCGACAGCGCGTGGCAACAACAACAGCGCGAGATACTGCCGCAGCAATCCGCGCGCCTCGCTCAGTTGTTAATCGACGCAGGGCTGAAACCCACCGGCGGATGCACACTGTTTCAATGGCTACAAACGCCAGCGGCGGCCGCCATTCATCATCATTTGGCAACACAGGGCATCCTCACCCGGCTGTATGGCGAGCCGTCCAGCCTGCGCTTGGGTTTGCCCGCCACCGAGGCAGAGTGGCACAGACTCTCAACTGCCCTCACCACCCTGCGGTTGCCCTGAGCCGCCCATCCCGCTACAGTGCGCCCCGTTGTTACAGGTTCCGGCGCGCCTCTCTGGCCGCTGGTGAAATGGGAAGTTGGTGCCATCGCTTGCGATCATCCCAACGCTGCCCCCGCAACGGTAAACAGGTAGAAGTCAGCAATACGCCACTGTGCTCTGCATGGGAAGGCGCTGACACGGTTGAACCCAACCACCTGTGAGCCCGGAGACCGGCCTGCGACACATGGGAGCCAAACTCCCAGTAGCTACGATGAGCGGAGGGCTTCATCCGGCTGGTGTGCAAGGATGTATCGCCTGTTCCGTATCCCTCCTCAAACGCATTTACCCATTCACAATGCATTGAGGTTCACATGAAACACCCAATCACCCTGAAACAAGCCCTACCCTTAGCGCTGTTTGCGGCATTCACCCACACCGCACTGGCCGAAGAAGCTCCCACCTCCGACGCTGATAGCACGCTCGACACCGTGCTGATCACCGCCACGCGCACCGAGGAAACGGTAACTAAAACGCTGGCACCCGCCACGGTTTACACCAAAGACGATATCGAACAACTGCAAGCACACAGCGTGACGGAATTATTGCAGCGCATCCCAGGAGCCAGCATCAACAGCAACGGCGGCGCAGGCTCTGTTGCCAGTGTATTTTTGCGCGGCACCAACAGCAGCCACACACTCTTTCTGATTGACGGCCAGCGCATCAACAGTGCGACGCTCGGAACTTCACCGTTGGAGTCTTTGGATGTCAATCAAATCGAGCGCATCGAAATCGTGCGCGGCCCGCGTTCCAGCTTGTACGGCGCTGATGCGATCGGCGGCGTGATTCAAATTTTTACCAAACAAGGCGGTGAAGCCGGCTTGCATCCAAAAATTTCTTACGGTTTCGGCAATCACGGCACACAACAAACCACGGTCAGCGTGAACGGCGCACAAGATGGTTTTCGCGGCAGTTTTTCTGGCTCGTATTACGACACCGATGGCATCGACGCACTGATTGATGACAACGGTACCAATTTTGATAACGACGCCTATCGCAACACATCCACTAGCGCTTCTGTTGGTTATCGCTTCGATAATGATGCCGATATTTCACTGTCGCATTACAAATCCAACAGTGAGAATGAATACGACAACGGCTTTTTGCCCAACACACGCCCTTACTCGCGCTCCGGCTTAGAAACCACCAGCTTCAAATGGGAACAACCCGTCATCAGCGATTTGTGGAAAAGCACCGTACAGCTCGGTGAAACAAGAAACACTTATGAAGATTTTGACGATCTCGATCGTCGCACTTTCAGTAAATTCAACACGCGCCGTGAATCGGCCAGCTGGCAAAATGATTTCACTTTTAAAACGGGCGCGGTCAGTCATGTGTTGACCGGTGGCGTGGATTACTACAATGACGAAGTAAATAGCACTTCTCCCTTTACCGATGCCACTGGAAAACCAGTGAAAGAGCGCGACAACCTCGGCACTTTTGTGCAAGAGCAAATGGAGGTCGGCAAACATCAGTTGGTGCTCGGCCTGCGCAATGACGACAACGAGCAATACAACAACAATGCCACCGGCAATGCGAGCTACGGCTACGCGCTGCGTGATGATTTGCGCATCATCGCTTCTTACGGCACGGCATTTAAGGCACCAACTTTTAACGATTTGTTCTGGCCCATCACACCGTGGTCTGCTGGCAACCCTAACTTGAAGCCGGAAAAATCTACTAACTATGAAATCGGCTTAAAAGGTACGCCAGCATTTGGTTCGTGGGAACTTAATGTGTTTGAAAACAATATCACCGACTTGATTGAATGGGCTGAAGTGCCGCCTGGCTCTTGGTTTTACACGCCAAGCAATGTCGATAAAGCTGAAATTCAGGGCGTGGAATTTGCGCTGAATACATCTATTCAAGAATGGAATATTGTGTTCAATACCAGCTACATCGACGCGCGTTACGATGGCAAAGGCGCTGATCACGACAACTTCCTAATCAACCGTCCGCGCCACACATTGAACCTCGACATCAGCCGCAACTTTGGCGCTTATGAATTTGGCACCGAGTTTGTTGCACAATCTAAACGCTACACCGATCGCAGCAACCAGAATGTTGAAGGCGGCAATAATTTGGTGAATGTACGCGCGGCCTATAACTTAACGAAAGAAGTAAAGTTGCAGCTCAAGCTCACCAATCTGTTCGACAACCAATACCGCATCAATGATCGTTACAACACCGAAGGTTTTGGTTACATGGCATCAATTGTTTATACGCCAGAGCTGTAAGCCGCCAACCAAGCTGCCGCGTCACTGCGGCAGCTTTTCTTCACAAAATTCGATAATAGCGCTGCGAATTTTTTTCTCAAACATACCCAGCATCATGCCGAGCTTGATCTCAATATCCACTTGGTGTGGATGCATCATCAACTTCCCACTCGCGCCACTGCGGTGAAAATCAATATGACTGCCGTGCCACACGCTAGTGATCTGATATTCATCGTGCAGCTTTGCGATCAGCGCATCCAATACTGCGCGCGTCTCACGCTCTGGCAATTTGTGCGCGTGGCTAATCTTGATGGACGCCATACGCTCACTTTCCTGCCTTAAAATCATTTTTCAACTTCTTTGCCACCATCACTTTTTTCAAGCGCGCGTACTGCGGAATGCCGTTTTTATAGGGCGGGTAGTCTTCACCTTGAATCAGCGGCTCTAAATAATCACGGCAGGCTTGCGTGATGCCAAAGCCATCTTTGCTGATAAAATCGCGTGGCATTTTTTTCTCGACATTGGCCACTTTCGCCAGCGGCGCCTCAGTAATCGTCCAGCTGTATTTTTTACCTTTGCCGCGCGTGATGGCCGGCATCACCGCATTCTTTCCGTTCAGTGCCATTTCCACAGCAGCTTTGCCCACGGCGTAGGCTTGCTCGACATCAGTTTTGGAGGCGATATGACGCGCAGCGCGCTGCAAATAATCTGCCAGCGCCCAGTGGTATTTATAGCCCAATTCTTCCTTCACCATTTGCGCCAGCGTGGGCGCTACACCGCCCAGTTGCTTGTGGCCAAACGCATCGACTGAACCCGCATCCGCTAAAAAAGTACCGTCTTTATACTGCGCACCTTCACTAGCCACCACCACGCAGTAGCCATTTTTTTGCACAGTCTCTTTCACGCGTTTGAGAAACTTTGCCTTATCAAACGCAATTTCTGGAAACAGAATGATGTGCGGCGCATCGCCGTCTTGTTCTGCCGCTAAACCGCCGGCTGCCGCAATCCAACCTGCATGACGACCCATCACTTCCAAAATAAATACTTTAGTGGATGTTTCACACATGGACGCCACATCCAGCGCAGCTTCTTTGGTAGATACCGCCACATATTTGGCGACCGAACCAAAACCCGGGCTGTTGTCGGTAATCGGCAAATCGTTGTCCACCGTTTTTGGCACATGAATCGCTTGGATCGGATAACCCATGGTTTCTGACAACTGAGAAATTTTTAAGCAAGTGTCAGCAGAATCGCCGCCGCCGTTGTAAAAAAAGTAACCGATGTTATGCGCTTTAAATACTTCAATCAGGCGCTCATATTCTGCGCGGTGTTGATCAAAACCTTTCAATTTATAACGACAAGAACCAAACGCACCCGACGGTGTGTGTTTCAATGCGTGAATCGTTGCCGCACTTTCTTTACCTGTATCGATCAGCTCTTCACGCAAGGCACCGATAATGCCGTTGGCACCCGCAAACACTTTGCCAATTTTGTCGCTGTGCGCGCGACAAGTTTCGATCACACCTGCCGCCGACGCGTTGATCACAGCGGTCACACCACCCGATTGTGCGTAGAACGCATTTTTTTTAACGATAGCTTTACTGGCCGAGCTTTTGCTTGCTGACATGGGAAAATCCTAGAGATGATCTGCATCAAGAGAGAAAGAGGTTTTGCTGCGTCATCTTACTGAAAGATACACAGCGAGAAAATGGCACTTGGCAATGCTCACGATGCGTGGTTTACTAGAATCGCTACCGGAATCTGGTTGGCGAAAAATGAAACATCTCAATCTGACAAAAGGAACTCTATCATGATGAAGAAAATTGCCACGATCGCTGCTCTATCTTCTGTTGCGCTGTTGGGCGGCTGCGCCACAGGCTACTCCCCTGTTTCAACGGGCTTGATCACCAATGTCAAAGGCCCAATCGTTGCCACTAGCCACTCTGGCACCAGCAAAACCGGTACAGCTTGCGCTTCAACCATCATTGGCTTGATCAACTCGGGTGACGCTTCTATTGCCGCAGCCAAAGCCAACGGCGGCATCCGCGAAGTGTCCACCGCTGATTTCCACACTCAGGGCTTCTATCCCTTCTTCGGTAAAACTTGCACCATCGTCAAAGGCGACTGATCCACCCGCCAGCAACAGGCTCCTCCGGGAGCCTGTTCTTTTTCTACCCTCTTACTTCCCCCTTAAATCTCTTCCGCATTCGCTCATGCCAAGACTGGCACGGCTGCGCCAATCAGGGGAAAATAGCGCCCCCGCAACTTGCATAGCCCTCGCCAGGAGCCACCGTGGATTTCGAATTCAGCCCCGAGCAGCAACAATTTATTGGCAACATCCGCAGCTTCCTCGCTGAAGAAGCCAAAAAGCCTTATGCCAACGAGGTGATGAGCCCCGACCGCGAAGCCGACTCCATGCTGGCCGATAGCCCCGAGCGCCGCGATTTCAACAAACAGCTCGCCGCCAAACGCTTCTTGGGTATGAGCTGGCCGGTGGAATACGGCGGTCAAGCGAAAGAAGGAATTTTTGAATATCTCGTCAACGAGGAACTGGCTTCGGTCGGCGCGCCGTTGATCGGCAAAGGCGTGGGCTGCGTAGGCAAGACGCTGATTCGTCACGGCTCTGAAAAACAAAAGCAGGAATTTTTGCCGCAGATTTTGAATGCCGATATCGAATTCTGCTTAGGCTACTCCGAACCCGGCGCAGGCTCCGACCTCGCCTCGCTGAAACTGAAAGCCGAAAAAACCGACGGCGGCTGGAAAGTGAACGGCCAAAAAATCTTCAACACTTCCGCGCATTTTGCCGAGTGGTATTGGCTCGCCGCGCGCACCGATTTTGAAGCGGCGAAGCACAAAGGCATTTCGCTGTTTTTAATTCCCATGAACTCCGCCGGCATCACAGTGCGTGAAATTAAAACCATGGGTGATCACCGCACCAACGAAGTGTTTTTTGATGATGTGTTAGTGCCAGAAGACGCGTTGGTCGGCGAGCTCAACAAAGGCTGGATTTACATTTGCGAAGCACTCGACTACGAACGCTTCACGCTGTACACCGTTGGCCCACTGCAGAAAAAATTTGAAGTGTTTGTCGACATGATCAAACAAGAAACCCGTGACGGCCAACCGCTGAAAAATGATCCGCATGTGCGCAAATTAGTCGCGCAATTTGCCACCGATCTTGAAACCGCTGTGATGCTGCAACGACGCGTGATTGCCGCTGCTGTAAAAGGCGGTGTGCCCACGGTAGAAGCTGCGATGTGCAAGCTGTACAGCACACAACTCGGTCAGCGCCTCGCCAATGCCGCACTCGACATACTCGGCCCCAGCAGCATGCTGCACGAAGGCGTCGAGCATGCGCCTTGCCACGGCAAATGGGAGCATTCGCTGCGCGCCACCGCACTCGACACCATCGGCGGCGGCACTTCTGAAGTGCAAAAAAACATCATCGCGCGCCGCGGACTTGAATTGCCGCTGGTGATGTAAGCGTGTCAGAACTGCCGCAACAAATACAGGAATGGTTGGGAAAAGTTGTCGTCGTCGATGATTCGGAAGTTGCCGTTGAACAATCCCTGATCGAAAACTTTTGTTCGGCTGTCGAAGATGGCAATCCGCGCTACTGGCGCGACGGCATTTCACCACCGGGCATGTTGAGCGCGTATAACCGTCCGCATCCGTGGACGCCGGCGCGCGGCAACAAGCCCGCCAACCGCCCATTGGAATTGCACTTTCGCGTCAAAGATTTATTGCAACTGCCGCGCGGTGTGGTGGTGGAATTGTCCTTTGAGTTTGGCGTGCTGGTGCGCGTCGGCGACCGCCTGCGCGCCGAGCAATCGCTGCGCGAAGTGAGTGAACTAAAAACCAACAAACTCGGCACCGGTCGCAACTGGATCATCGATGTGACTTATAAAAATCAGCGCGGCGAAATCGCCGGCGTAGAAACGCTGAACTTTTTTGGCTACAACAGGAGCTGATCATGCCTGCACTCACTGCGACTGCCGTGCAAATTGGCGATGTGATTCCTGAACTTCACATCACCCTGTCCGCACAAAAAATCATCAGCGCCGCTGCTGCAACACGCGACTGGCAACCGATTCATCACGATCACGAAGCGGCCATCAAAGCGGGCTTGCGCGGCATCATTCTCAATTCGCCGTCACAAGCGGGCTGGATTACAAAATACATCACCGATTGGGCAGGCGCGGCTGCAGACATCAAAAAAATGTCATTCCGCATGAAAGATTCTTTTTGCCCGGGCGACGCGATGATTTTACGCGGCGAGATTACCGCCAAAGAAGCGCAACTCATTACAGCTAGCATTTCGTTTAGCTCTGGCGCAGCCGTAAAAACCAACGCCACGGTCAGCTTTACACTGCCGCAATAACTACCTCAGCGACAACAAAAACTCACAACGACAGCCGTTTGAAAATAAACTCTGGAATATGGCGAATGATCAACATGATGTATTGCCAAAACCACGGCGCGTAAATTGCATCTTTCTTTTTCTGAATGCCATTTTCGATACAAGCAGCAACCTGTTCTGGTGTAGCCCACAACGGACCTGATTTATCCATACCCGCCGTCATTGGCGTATCGACAAAACCCGGTTTTACCGTCAACACCTGCACATGCTTTTTAGCGAGATAGTTGCGCAAACCGGCGGCAAATACCGTCACTGCCGCTTTGCTGGCACCATAAAAATAATTGCTCTGCCGACCGCGATCGCCCGCTGGTGAAGAAATCAACACCACACTGCCAGTGCCCGCTTGCGCCATGCGCTCGGCAATCAGTGTTGCCGGCTGCAAATAACTCATGGCATTCAGTTCAAACATTGCGCGCAATGCTGCGACATTTTGTTCCAGCTCGCGCTGCGCCGGCATACTACCCTGCGCAAACAGTGCGATATCCACTTGCGGCCAATGCACATACAACTGTGCAATCACGGCGTTGTAATCCTGTATTTGCGCAAAATCTAGGGTTTCGCAATGCACGGCTTTTGCACCGCGCGCCAATAAATCTTGCTCCACTACCGCCAGCTTTGCACTGTCGCGCCCTAACAAATAAAAACTGTCGCCTTGCGCTGCACGCAAGCGCGCCCACGCCTGTGCAATCGCAGAAGTTGCGCCGGCAATCACAATATTCATGTTTTATAGCCTCCTGAATTTATGGGCACACGCGCCGCCAAAAACTGGATGAAAACTGCGGGTCGATGTGCGGCACAAAGCGCTCAATCTCAGCAAAACCGGCACGAAACATCGCAGGCGACATCCGCGCATCTTTTGCGGGATAAATGGCACCTTCAGCTTCGCGCACAATGGCATCCAAATCGTTGAGCAAATTCAGCGTACTCTCGCCAAGATTGGGAAAATCCAAAGCCAAGGTATAACCCTTGCGCGGAAATGACAGCATCCCCGGAGAAGGCAAATCACCAAACTCTTTCAACACACTGAGAAACGATGCCTGCCCTGATTGTGCAGTGCGCTTTAACAATGCATGCAATGCTTCGCGCACATCGCGCGTCACCACGCATTGGCTCTGCAGAAATCCACGCGGCCCATAAATACGGTTCCAATGATGGATGTTATCCAGCGGATAAAAAAACGCATCGTAACTGGCGCGGGTGGTTTTTTTTCTGCCGCCGAGTTTGCGGTAATACAGGGCATTGAAGACTTGCACGCTGTACTGATTAAGCACATGCGGCGGAAAAGTCAGCGGCACCGAAAGTTTTTTTCCTGCTTTATGCAAGGCAGGCAATGAATCACTTTCACAATGGTTGGCGCGCGAAAAAATACCGCGCCCCAGCGCCTTGCCTTCTGCCAAACAATCCAGCCACGCCACGCGATAGCGATGCGTATGGCGCGACTGCTCAAAAAGCTGCAGGCAGTGATCGAGATTGTCGCACTGAAAAGAATCGTCATTCACGAAAGCATTTTTCACGCGAATGAGTTGCAGTTCTACCCAAGTAACAAAACCCGTCAACCCCAAACCACCTATCGTGGCGCAAAACAACTCCGCATTTTCTGACGGCGTACACAGCAAGCGCTCGCCATCGCTGCGCAGCAACTCCAACGCCGTGATATGTCGTCCAAAAGTGCCGTCAGCGCAGTGATTTTTGCCGTGCACATCGTTGGCAACCGCGCCGCCAACCGTCACAAATTTGGTGCCTGGTGTTGCTGGCAAAAACCATCCTTGTGGCACACAAATATCCAAAATTTTGGCTAACGGCACGCCGGCTTCGCAGCGCAGCAATCCTGTTGTTTTATCAAAATGAATCAAGTGATTTAAAGCACGCGCGTGCAGCAAAGTGCCGCCATCATTCAAACAACTATCGCCGTAACTGCGACCTAAACCGTATGGCAACATAGTGCTTTGTATGGCTGGCAACACATCGCCGCGCCAGAACAAAGTGCGCTCCTCGTGCGTGTAATGAAAGTAGCACCCCCAAGATTGACGCGCTTTTTTCCTCACACCAGCGCCCCCGCCACCATGAATGCGCCCGCCATTGCAAACAACAACCAGCTCGTTGGATCGCGCAAAGCAAATACCACCGGATCATCGTGCATCGCATTGCGCCCCGTGATCAGCCACACTCGCCCCAACCACAACGCAATTACTGGACACAGCGCCCACAAAAAACGCGGACTACTGTAAAGCTCCACCACATCGGGACTGTTGATATACAGCGCCAATACCAACACCGCCATCATGGCACTGGCAGTGCCGAGCCCAGTGAGCACAGGAATATCACTGGTCCAATAACCGCGACATTGCACCGCATCTTCTTGAACAGATCCTCTGATGCTCTGCAACTCTGACAAGCGTTTCACAATGGCCAAACTAAAGAAAATAAAACTGGAAAAAGCCAATAACCAAAATGAAGTTTCAGCCTGCGCAGAAAATCCACCGGCAACCACGCGAGAGGTATACAAACCCGCCAAAACAGCAACATCTAAAATGGGAATATGTTTAAGTCGCAGGGTGTAACAACTTGTCACCACAAAATAAGTAGCAATGCTATAAACAAATCCCAACGGCAGCATGGCCGACAACAATACGACCGCACTTGCCAGCAACAACGCCAACACAAAACCCGCGCGTACAGAAAGCTCACCACTAGCGAACGGCCTAGCGTGCTTACTGCGATGTTGGCGATCAGCCTCGAGATCGCTGATGTCATTGATCAAATAAGACAGCGATGCACAGCAGCCAAACGCCACAAAGCCCAACAAAGTGTCCTGTAAATATGGCCACTCCAATACGCGATGCGCCGCCAACAGCGGCACAAAAATCAACGCATTTTTTGCCCATTGATGGATGCGCAACGCGCGCAACAATAAAATCAAGGTCAGCCGGCCACGAAGATCAAATGTTTTTGCAAACGAGAACAAAACACCCATCTTTTTTGCTGTGGTCGGATTGGCGTTCACCAAGTAGCATTTCTCAGCTTGCTCCCAGCATGGGCGATCCACCGCGCTGTTACCTGCGTAATCAAAACCCTTCTTACCAAAGCGCGCCACCATCGCCTTGGCTTTTGCGCTGCCCGTTAAGTTGTTATCACTGGTCGCCAACACGCCGGAAAAAATACCGTAGTGCGCAGCCACCTGCTGCGCCACATCTTGATAGGCACCGGTCGCTAAATACAGTTCGCGGCCACTGGCTTTTTCAGCCTGCAAAAAAGCAAGAAATTCGGCGTTGCTAGGCAGTAGCGCCACATTCACCGAACAGCGAGTCGATAACTCGCGCTTGAGAAAGACCTTGCCGCGCAAGCACCACCAAGGCAGCAGCAGCAACAGCCACGGTTGCTGCTTTAATGCGCAGAACAACAACTCCAACAGTGTGTCTGTTTTTAACAGCGTGCCATCCATGTCGACACAAAGTGGAGTGAGTTTATTCACGGCGCATCAATCACGAAAATTATTAAACTGCAGTGGCATGCCGATGGCATCTTTTTCACTGCGCAAAAACGCAATTACTTCTTGCAAGTCATCGCGCTTTTTACCGGTTACACGCACCTGCTCGCCCTGAATCGCCGCCTGTACCTTCAACTTGCTCTCTTTAATCATTTTGATAATTTTTTTTGCCAACTCCTGTTCTATGCCTTCACGCAACAGCACGATTTGCTTCACAGTTTTTCCGCTATGTTCAACATCCTTCTCTTGCATGCAAGCGAGATCAACACCTGCTTTACTTAGCGTCTGCCGCAAAATATCCAGCATCTGTTGAATTTGAATGTCTGCTTCTGCGCGCATCGTCACAGCTTTATCGGCATAATCAAAACTGGCGTCCACGCCTTTGAAATCAAAACGGTTAGCCACTACACGATTAGATTGGTCGATGGCGTTGGTCACTTGGTGTTTATCCAACTCGGACACCACATCAAAAGACGGCATAAGAAACCTCAAAAAAACCCACAAGACGCGCTGAAGTTTACATCAGCTGGCATTGGTTCAATAATGTTTTCCCGTTTTCTGGTAACCCCTCATGCAATATCGCCGTCTGGGTAAGACTGATTTACAGGTATCCGCTGTCGGTATCGGCACTTGGCAGCTCGGCAACCACTGGGGCAAGCATTTCAGCCAAGCTGAAGTCAACGATATTTTTGCCAAAGGCGCTGAATTGGGTATCAACCTCGTCGATACTGCTGAGTGCTACGGCCACCATGTGTCGGAAGCATTTATTGGCGAAGCACTCAAAAACTCACGCAAGCGTTGGATTATCGCCACGAAATTTGGCCATCACCGCGCCAGCAATTTACCGCCAGAAACACATTGGCAGCCGGAATCCGTCTTGCAGCAATTAGACGCTTCGTTGCGCGCACTGCAAACGGATTACATCGATATCTACCAATTTCACTCCGGCACCCGCGAGCAGCTCGACAACGATGCGCTATGGACGATGCTAAACAAACAAGTACAAGCCGGAAAAATTCGCCACCTCGGCATTTCCATCGGGCAACCCAGTCAGCTGTACCAAGTGGATCGTGCAAGCGCACTCGGTGTGTCGGTGATACAAACCATTTACAACGCCATCAACAGCAAAGCAGCAGACACCGTACTGCCCTCATGTCTGCGCCAAGACCTCGGTGTATTAGCGCGCGTGCCTCTGGCGAGCGGATTTTTGTCTGGCAAATACCAACCCGATGCAACATTCCCTGCCAACGATGTGCGCGCTGAGCGCAAACCCGAAGTGAACGCACAGCAAATCGAACAGGCGCTGCAAATATTGCAACAAGTGCCTACCGGCGTTGAACCCGCCAGCTGGGCGTGTGCGTGGTGTTTACAACATCCCGCCATCAGCAGCGCAATTCCCGGCATTAAATCCATCGAGCAATTAGTGATCAACGCCGCTGGCGCTGATTTATAAGCGATAGAACTTTATGCGCGACAATATTTACGCCAACACTTTAAACAACATCGCCGGCTTTCGCTTTGACGAATCTGTCGCCGCTGTTTTTCCCGACATGATTCAGCGTTCGGTGCCTGGTTATAGCAATATCATCACCATGACCGGTTTGCTCGCGGCGCGCCACGCACAAGACCACACGCGCTGCTACGATCTCGGTTGCTCACTGGGTGCGTCGACTTTATCCATGATGGCAAATTTGCGCGATAGACCTATCGAATTTATTGCTGTCGACAATTCTCCTGCAATGTTGGAGCGCTGCCAAAAAATATTTGCCGCGCAAACGGCGCAATACCAGTTGCTCGACAAGAACCTGCAAGATGTTGCGATCGAAAACGCCAGCATGGTAGTGCTCAATTTCACCCTACAATTTGTGCCGCAACAAGACAGAGAGCGCGTGATAAAAGGTATTTATGCAGGCATGTTACCCGGTGCAGCTCTAGTGTTGTCTGAAAAAATTTGTTTCGACAACCCCGCTATGCAACAGCTTACGACGGATCTGTATCACGATTTCAAAATGACTAACGGCTACTCGGCTTTGGAAGTCAGCCAAAAACGCACAGCGCTGGAAAATGTTTTGCTGCCCGAAACAGTAACGGCGCACGAAACGCGCCTGCGCAGCACAGGCTTCAACAATATCGGCGTCTGGTTTCAGTGCTTTAACTTTATTTCTTTAGTAGCTATCAAGTGACAACTCGCAGCAAAGCTTTTGATTACGCACCACTATTTTCTCGTTTACAAAACACGGCTTTAGCGCCGTGGCTGGACACTTTACCCGCGACGATTGCACGCCACTTCAATAGCGAGCGCTGGGGTGATTTGCCGCGCTGGCAGGCTTGCGTGGCACAACTACCAGAACTGTCAGCAAAAAATATCCAACTGGATGCTGATACTGTTTCTTTTCACGCCAAGCAAACACTTGGCGATGCCGAAAAAATACAACTGGAAACAGCGCTGCGCGGTTTGCATCCGTGGCGCAAAGGGCCATTCAATATTGCTGATATTGTTATCGACACCGAGTGGCGTTCGGATTGGAAATGGCAGCGACTCGCGCCGCACCTTACTCCCCTACATGGAAAAACGGTGCTGGATGTCGGCTGTGGCAGCGGCTATCACGCTTGGCGCATGCGCGGCGCTGGCGCCGAGTTGGTAATTGGCGTTGAACCTTCACCGCTGTTTGTGGTGCAGCACTGGGCGCTACAACATTTTTTGCAAAACAACCATGTGTTTGTGGTGCCAGCAGCCTGCGAAGATTTGCCGCCCAATTTGCAAGCGTTTGATGCCGTGTTTTCTATGGGCGTGCTCTACCATCGCCGCTCACCGATGGATCATTTGCTGGAGTTAAAACAATTACTAAAACCCGGCGGGCAATTGGTGCTAGAGACGCTCGTGATTGATGGCGATAAAAACTCCGTGCTGGTGCCGGAAGGGCGCTACGGACGCATGGGCAATGTCTGGTTTATTCCAAGCACCGCCGCGCTAGAAAACTGGCTAATAAAAATGCGTTTTAACGATGTGAAGCTCGTCGATGTATGCACAACATCGACGCAAGAGCAGCGCAGCACCGATTGGATGCGCTTTCAATCACTGAGCGATTTTCTTGACCCCAACGACAGCAGCAAAACTATCGAAGGCTATCCAGCGCCTTGTCGCGCAATTTTTACTGCGACGGCTTAACGCACGACGCCATCAAAGAAACAGTTTACCAATAAACCAAAAAATAGCGGCAATCAATGCACTGCAGGGGATAGTCAAAATCCACGCCCACACAATCGTGCCAGCAACACCCCAGCGCACGGCAGAGAGTTTGCGATTGGCCCCTACGCCGACAATTGCACCGGTGATGGTGTGTGTTGTCGACACTGGAATACCCATGGATGTGGCAACAAACAACATACTGGCTCCCGCTGTCTGTGCGGCAAATCCACCCACAGGACTGAGCTTAGTAATTTTTTGTCCCATCAGACGAATAATGCGCCAGCCACCAAATGCCGTGCCTAAACCAATCGCCGAATAACAAACCAGCACTACCCAATACGGCACATGCTCATCCGCACCCGTTGCACCAGCAGCAATCAATAACATCCAAATAATGCCGATCGTTTTTTGTGCATCATTACCGCCATGGCCCAATGCGTAAGCGGATGCCGAAATTAACTGCAAACGACGCGACCAATTTTCAACGCGGCGCGGTGTTTGACTTCGAAACGCCCAACTGATTATTAGCATCAACAAACCGCCGAGCAACATTCCCACCAACGGCGAGATCACAATAAACGCGACTGTTTTCATTATTCCGCCCGAGATCAACGCACTGGGGCCAGCTTTAATCAATGCAGCGCCGATCAATCCACCGATTAATGCGTGCGAAGAAGATGAAGGAATGCCGTAATACCAAGTGATGATATTCCAAGCAATCGCGCCAGCTAGCGCACCAAACACCACATAGTGGTCCACAATATCAGGCTCAATAGTGCCCTTACCTACCATCGTTGCTACTTTTAAATGGAACACAAAAATAGCTATAAAGTTAAAGAAGGTTGCCATCATCACCGCGTGGTGAGGCTTTAATACACGCGTGGATACGACAGTGGCGATTGCATTAGCTGCGTCATGAAAACCATTCATGAAGTCAAAAACTAACGCTAACGCCACCAAAAAGGCTAGGACACCAAACGATATGGTTAACTGATCCATAATAAGCGGCTGCTATCAGTGAATTTGTCGGAAAGTTAGGAATTTTCTAGAACAATTTCTTCAAGAACGGTTGCCACATTTTTGCAACAATCCGTCACCGTCTCCAACAACTCATAAATTGCTTTCAGCTTGATCAACTCACGCACATCCGGCTCTTCACGAAACAACTTTGACATTGCATCGCGCAACACCACATCCGCTTCCGATTCCAGCTTATTGATTTCTTTGCACGCCTCAAGAATTGCAGGGCCGTTGTCCATGTTATGCAACATGCCGACCGCCGTCTCCAGCTTCTGGCAGGAGGCACGAATAATTTCTGCGAAACGAATAGCTTGCGGCGTAGCGCGATTGATATCGTAGGTAGTCACAGTGCCCGCCGCATCCTGCATGGTGTCGAGTACATCGTCTAAATTCTTCATCAGCACATGAATTTCATCGCGATCCAGCGGCGTAATAAATGTGGTGTGCAGCATCGTCATCGCTTCGTCGACAATTTCATCAGCGCGCTCTTCAATGGCATCTAAGTTGTCAGCGTGCGCGGCTGCCGCCGCCTGTGATTGATTTAAGGCCGCCATCACAGCAACTAAGGCATCGGCTCCGCGCACGATTTCCTTGGTGTGTGCATTAAACAAATCAAAGAACTTCACTTCACGCGGGATAAAACGACCAAACATAGGACACCAGAGCCGATCTCAAGGGGCGGCAAGGATACCCGTTCTGGCAATGCCGTGACAGTCTGTGCGACAATCCCGCGCGCCTTGATAATAGCGGGTTACGAATGCTATCCATCCGCTTGGCTCCCAATGACGGCAACTGCCTGCCACGAACGCATCGCATAGATTCATGATTTCACTACGCAACTATCGCTCCCTGCTCCTTTTATTGTCTGTATCACTTATTCCTATTTCTGGGTGTGAATCTACCTCCGGCTGGTATCGACATAAAAAAGCATCGCCGCAAAAAATCGTGCGCCAGTTGCCACAAGCGCCTGCAAAGCGCGTTGATCGCGCCGTTGTCGAAAAAGGTAAGCGCACACTGACGGTCTACGCCGGCAACCAAGTTGTCGCCTCCTACCGCATTGCGCTGGGTAGAGAACCGGCGGGCGCGAAGAACTGTGAAGGCGATTACAAAACACCTGAAGGGCGTTACAAAGTTGTGGCGCAGAATCCCAACTCACGCTTCTACCGTTCGCTGATGCTGGACTACCCCAACGCCAACGATATTGCCGTCGCCAAACAGAGAAACTGTAAGCCCGGCGGTCTTATTGCTATCCACGGCCTAGAAAATGGCTTTGAGTGGGTAGGTCGTACACACAGCTCCGTGGACTGGACCAATGGCTGTGTCGCTGTCACCAATCAGGAAATGGATCGCCTGTGGAAAATTATGCCCATTGGCACTACCGTTGAGATTCATCCATGAAAACCTATCACGCCCTCGCCACACTCACATTCAGTTTCGCAGCCGCCAACACGCTGTACGCCACCACTTTCTCATTGCCACCAGGCAGTGACGACATGATCGGCAAAGAAGAGCGCATCAGTGCCGGACGCAAAGACACCTTAATTGATCTCGGCCGTCTACACGGGTTTGGCTATGATGAAATTTCCGCTGCCAATCCGGGGATCGACCCGTGGATGCCGCCCGATGGCTCCACCATCACTCTGCCGCACGCGCATATCCTGCCGGATGCCCCGCGCACCGGCATTGTGATCAATACCGCCGAGATGCGGCTGTACTATTTCCCCAAAGCTACCAACACCGTGGAAACTTTCCCTGTGAGTGTTGGCCGCACGGACTGGAACACACCGCTGGTTACTACGCACATTTCGCGCAAAGCGGCCAACCCGACTTGGTATCCACCCGCCTCTATACGCCAAGAACATCTACAGAAAGGCGACCCACTGCCCGCCGTTGTGCCACCGGGCCCAGATAACCCGCTGGGTAAATATGCCCTCTATTTAGGCGTGCCCGGCTATTTGCTGCACGGCACGAACAACGAGTTCGGTGTCGGCATGCAGGTAACGCATGGCTGCATGCGTCTTTACGCACCGGATGTCGAGCGGTTGTTTCAAAATGTGCCTGTAGGTACAGCAGTTCGCATCGTGAATCAGCCTTATAAAGTCGGCTGGCGTGACGGTGTGCTCTATGTTGAGGTGCACTCTCTGGAAGATGGCGCGCCGGCCCATCAAGCTGTCAGCCCGGCCACCTTGAAGCAGCTGGTGCAGCAACAAATAGCCGATCTCTCGGAATACCCAGTGAACTGGGACACGGTAGAAGAAGCGCGCATTGAAGCAACCGGCTTGCCTGTTGCCGTCGGCCCCAAAGTCACCATCGTCGAACAGCAATAACCCTCGCCAATAAAAAAACCCGCTAGCGTTTTACAACGCGTAGCGGGCTTCTCGCCAAACTGCTGAGGTCGCCCTCAGCAGCTCGTCTGTGCACAAAACTTATTTGTACATAGATTTTCTGAAGGCGCGGTCGATCTTGGTATTTGCATCAGTAGCCAATTGCTTAGCTTCGTCAGCAGTAGCTTGTGCAGCAGCAGCAGCAGATTTTGCTTCATCAGCAGTTTGCTGAGCAGCAGCAGCTTCTTCACGCACTTTTTCCAAGTCGCCGTTGCTTGCGCAGCCAGCAGCCAGAACGAGAGTTGCAGCAACAACAGATGCTTTCAACAGAGTAGTTTTCATCAGAGACTCCATGGGTTTATCAATTGATATTAAGGCAGGATCTTCATTAATCCTCCCTGCCAATGAGGACCCTATAAGCCTAGCACAATACTTTTTCAGCTTGTACTACCTCGCACAATATTTCTCCCAAATTCAGATGCCAACGCATGCCAGCATCGGCGAACGCCTGCAATTACGAAAGTAGCCCTGTGCTACACTGCGCCGCAACTCGCATCGACTACCTTCCTGTATACCAATGCTCGATTGGATCAAGACTCGCATTTCTCGCACCAAGCATCCCAAACCTCGCGGCAAGGCGAGCACGAGTCAACGCAGAAAACATCCAGCTGCCTTGATTTCCCCCCAACAACACGGCATTGCTGAACAAAAAATAAGCAGCAATGCGTTGCAAACCATTCGCCGGCTGCACGAAGCGGGCTATGACGCACACATTGTCGGCGGCGGCGTGCGGGATTTGCTGCTGGGGATGCGCCCGAAAGATTTTGATGTCGCCACCAACGCCACACCGGAGCAAGTGCGACAGGTGTTTCGCCATTCGCGCATCATCGGTCGCCGTTTTCGCATCGTGCATGTGCTGTTTGGGCGCGAAGTGATCGAAGTCACCACCTTCCGCGGCCACCACAGCAATGCCGCCAGCGGCAAAGAGGCCATCGCCCACGACAGCGGTTTGCTGCTGCGTGACAATGTCTACGGCAGTATCGAAGAAGATGCCATTCGCCGCGACTTCACCGTCAACGCACTGTATTACGGCACCGATCACCAAATTCGCGATTTCTGCAACGGCTTGCACGATATTGAAAAACGCCGCATCCACATTATCGGCGACCCTGACACGCGCTACCGCGAAGATCCTGTGCGCATGCTGCGCGCGGTGCGCTTAGCTGCCAAGCTGAATTTCACCATTGAAAAAAATACCGCCGCGCCCATTGCGCAGCTGGCACCACTGCTGCGCGATATTTCCAATGCGCGCCTGTTCGATGAAATGAACAAGTTGTTTTTGAATGGATATGCGGTCAGCACTTTTGAATTAATGGTGCAGCACCGTTTGTTTCATGTGTTATTTCCCAGCGCGGCGCGACATTTTGAAGCGGGCAACTATACCGACCGCCTGATACGCCAAGCGCTCGCCAATACCGATACACGCATTCGCAATGACCAACGCGTCACGCCCGCGTTTCTCTATGCAGCACTGCTGTGGCCCGCCCTGCAACAAGAGCAGCAGCGCGAGCAAAATAACGGACTGCACCCTCACGCCGCCCTGCAAAAAGTTATTCCAAAAGTCATCAGCGAACAGACGCGACTCATCGGCATCCCACGCCGCTTCACGCTGCCGATGCAAGAAATTTGGGAGCTGCAATGGCAGTTGCCACGCCGACAAGGGGGGTGCGCCGATAAATTGCTGGAGCACCCGCGCTTTCGCGCCGCCTACGATTTTTTACTGCTGCGCGAACAAGTGGGCGAAGAATTGCAGGGCTTGGGCCAGTGGTGGACGCAATACCAAAACGCCCCTCTCGAAGAACGCGAGCAATTGCGCCAAAACTTGCAGAAGAACGAAGGCGGCGCGGAGCGCAACAACCGCCGTCGGCGCAGTAGCCGCACGCGCAGCACAAAACCAACCACGCACTAAAACATGGCGCGAACAGCTACCGCCTATATAGGTATCGGCAGCAATTTGGCCGAGCCTTTGCTGCAAGTGCAGCGCGCTGTTGTCGCAATGGAAAAGTTGTCATCACTCCGACTGCTCGCCGTATCGCCTTGGTACGGCAGCCAACCTGTAGGTGGCCCCGCCGATCAGCCGGATTACATCAACGGTGCAGCATGCGTGCAAACCACGCTATCACCCCACGCACTGCTGGATGCACTGCAAACGATCGAACACCAGCAACAGCGCGTGCGCAGTGAGCGCTGGGGCGCGCGCACACTGGATTTGGATCTGCTGCTGTACGACAACATCTGTCTACACGATGCGCGTTTAACACTGCCGCATCCACGCCTGCACGAACGCGCCTTTGTGCTCGCGCCTTTAACCGATATTGCGCCGCAGCTCGCGCTTCCCAACGGGTGCAGTGTTGCGTCATTATTGTCCGCACTATCCACCGAGGGCTTGTGGCCGTTGTCACATTCTGATGTTCAACAATGACAGACGATCCTTTTGCCAATCTACACTTTGATTTTGAAGGCCGCACGCTGCCGCGCTTCGTTGCCGTTGAAGGCAATATCGGCGTCGGCAAAACCACGCTCGCCAAACGCCTCGCCAGCACTTTTAATTATCAAACACTTTTAGAAGCCGCCGAAGAAAATCCCTTTCTCGAACGCTTCTATCAAGATCGCCGCCACAACGCTTTACCCACGCAATTGCATTTTTTATTTCAGCGCAGTCAGCAGTTCAAAGAATTAAAACAAGACGATATGTTTTCGCCGCTGCGCGTAGCCGATTTTTTGCTGGAAAAAGATCCGCTATTTGCGCGCGTGACACTTGGTGACGACGAGTACAACCTGTATCGCAAAGTGTACGATCAACTGATCCATGAAGTGCCAAAACCTGACTTGGTTGTTTATTTGCAAGCGCCGATTGATGTGCTGATGAAACGCGTCAAGCAGCGCGGTATCGCTGCTGAACAGCGCATTGATCAAGATTATTTGCAACAACTCAACGAAGCCTACACACAATTCTTTCACTACTACAACGACGCGCCGCTGCTGATCGTCAACGCCGCAGAAATTGATTTAGCGAATAACCCGCAACACTACCGCACGCTGGTTGAATACATGCTGACCATTCGCAACGGTCGCCACTATTACAACCCGTCCACTCTTTAACTTAGGCCAGCACCATGCGCGTCATCACGATTAATGCACTGCAAGCACTGAAACAGGATGGTGAAAAATTTGCCGTGCTCGCCGCATACGATGCCACTTTTGCGCACTTCATTAGCGAAGCCGAAGTGGAAGTGATTTTGGTGGGCGATTCACTGGGTATGGTGATCCAAGGTCACGACACCACGCTGCCCGTCACGGTCGAACAGATTGCTTACCACACAGCGGCGGTTAAACGCGGCGCAAAACGCTCGTTCATCATTGCTGACATGCCGTTCATGAGTTACAGCGACACCCACTCCGCTTTGCAAAATGCGACTACGCTGATGCAAGCGGGCGCGCAGATGGTGAAAATGGAAGGCGGCGCGTGGTTGGCGGATACTTTTTTCCGCCTGTCGCAACACGGCATCCCTACTTGCGCGCATCTCGGTTTAACGCCGCAATCGGTGAATAAATTTGGCGGCTACCGCGTGCAAGGGCGCGACACCGATCAAGCCAAACAAATTATCTATGACGCAAAATCGCTAGAAGAAGCGGGCGCTGATTTATTGGTGTTGGAATGTGTGCCGACACCACTGGCGACAGAAATTACGCGCAGCCTGCGCATTCCCGTAATCGGCATAGGCGCCGGCCCCAACACCGATGCACAAGTGTTGGTGTTGTACGACATGCTCGGCCTCACGCCCAGTCGCGCACCGAAATTCACCAAAAACTTTTTGCTCGACAACGAAGACATTCCCGCCGCGCTGCGCGCCTATGTCGAGGAAGTGAAAAGCGGCGCCTTTCCCGCCGATGAACACAGCTTTCGCTAGGAGCTCACCATGCATCGTCGCGGCATTCTCTACACAGTTTTCGCACCTTCGGGCGCCGGTAAAACCAGTTTGGTTAAAGCGCTGCTGGATCAACGCCCCGAACTCACCGTGTCCATTTCACACACCACGCGCCAGCAGCGTCCCGGTGAAGTGGACGGCGTGAACTATCACTTCACCGATCGAGCAACCTTTACTGCGATGATCGAACGCGGCGAGTTTTTAGAGCACGCCGAAGTGTTTGGCAATTTGTACGGCACTTCACAAACCTGGGTACAACAGACACTCGCCAGCGGCCGCGATGTGATTTTGGAAATCGATTGGCAGGGCGCACAACAAATTCGCCGCCTGATGCCCGACAACATCGGCATCTTTATCCTGCCGCCCTCTATCGAAGTGCTGCTACATCGCCTCAACGCACGCGGGCAGGATGACGAAGCCGTTATCCAGCGCCGCATGGCTCAAGCGCGCGACGAGCTCAGCCACTACGCCGAAGCCGATTTTCTGGTGGTAAATGACCAATTCGACAAAGCCCTAGCCGACCTCGTTGCCATTGTCCGCTCGCAACCACTGCGTTTGGACGAACAGCTCAACACCCTAGAATCAATGTTGCAGCAACTATTGGCGTGATTTGTGATGCTTGTAGCCTCACACACTTGTCTCAATTTTTTGCTTAAAGATCATCTGTAGTCACGCTGTTTTCCTCGGACATGTCGGTCGATTTTTTCTGTCCCGTCGCGCCGCGGTCAGTGATGATGTGGCTCTGCGCCAAATAATGACAGATACGCCAGATGTGGTTGCCTGTGCGCTCGAGCCCTCGGAATGCTTCCGTGGTGAGCAATGCGCCGGATGCGCCGTGACCACTGCCGGTTTCCCGCAGTAATTCGTGGCGGTTCTGGTGCGACAGGCTAGTCAGTGTCGCTGCGACACGCTGGATTTGATCCAGGCGATCATCGAGTGGGCCTGCGCTCAGACCGGTGCGTACCAAACTCAGCAATTCCCGTGTTTGTTCCAGCGCCCATTGGTAAACCGGGCTAGAGAAATCGGTCTCTGTCTGTGCGAGATCGTGCAGACGAGAACGCAGACGCAGCAAGTGATCGATGGCATGCAACTGCGCAATACGGCAAGCGGCATGAATATCATCACCCGATTGCAGCGGTATGCGGCTGATAAAGTCGAATGCATGATTGAGTGCGCGCTGAAGCCGCGCTAGCTCCTGCGGCAGCGTGGTGCGTTGTGACATCGACAGAATTTCATCGTAAATGACCAGTAACTTGCCGGTCATTTGTTCGAGCGTACGCTGGGCGGCATCGAGAGCAACGGTCGGGATGGTTAACAGGCTGGCATCGAGGTGCGTTGCGGTATCGTCGTGTGGCTCCGGCAACAGGCGCTCGACCATGCGAGCGAACCACGGTGTCAGCGGCATGAACACAACAACACCCACGCCAATGAACAGTGTATGGAACAGCGCGATACTGAGCGCGCCTGGCGTTACACCGAAGTGCTGCTCCACTATCCGAACCAGCACCAAGAAAACCGGCAACAACAAAATCGCCATCAGGCCGGCGCTGAGATTGAACAAAATGTGCGCCGCCGCTGTGCGTTTGGCGTAAACAGTACCGCCGATAGTGACCAATATGCCGGTCAGCGTAGTACCGATCGATGCGCCTATCACCATCGAGGCAGCCTGATCGAAATTAATCGTGCCAGTGTGTAGCGCAGTCAGTGTCATGGCGATGGCCGCAGTGGATGACTGCAGTACCGCCGTCATGACCAGCCCAATCAGCATAATCGTGATGCGCGCACCGTAACCGCCCACCGGCAGCTGGGCCAAATTAAAGATGCCAGCCAACTCGCGCATGCCGTCCTGCAAGGTGTTCAGACCAAGAAACAACATGCCGAACCCAGCGAGCGCTAACCCAAGTTCCGCCCAGCGCCTACGCCCCAGCAATTTAAGCAACGCCCCGATGCCGATCAGCGGTAGCGTGTAAAACCCAAGATTGATTTTCAAACCCAGCCCAGCAACAACCCAACCTGTGGCCGTGTTACCGAGACTGGCGCCGATCACAACGCCAATGGCCTGCGTGAAGGTGATGAGGCCTGCGCTGACGAATCCAATCAGCGTGACCGTGGTGGCGGTCGATGATTGCACCAGTGCGGTGATCAGTGCGCCGGAAATAAAGGCGCGGCAGGGTGTGCCAGTGAAATGCGTTAACGCCCTTCGCAGGTTCTCGCCAGCAAAAGCCACAAGCCCATCAGACAGCAGCTTCATGCCAATCAAAAACAGCCCCATGCCGCCGATCAATAAGAACAGGATGTCTCGCATATCGGGTTAAATTACCGCCCTCGTTTCTAGTGTCATCGCTCCAACTCATCAGCACCACTGCCAGCGATTACGATATCACATGACGATTCACCCACAGCTTGCATCAAAACTTACTCATGAGTAAGCTACTTGCATGTCAGTAAGTTCTGCAACCCCGCTCCCCCGCCGCACCACCCTCAAGGCGGACGAAACCCGCGAGTTGATACTCGGCGCGGCGGAGTTGCGCTTTGCCGCCACGGGCTTCTATCCCACGCGGTTAGAAGATATCGCCGAAGATGTGGGCATCACCCGCACAGCGGTGATCTACCACTTCCAAGACAAAGAAACTCTCTATAACGCGGTGCTGGAAAGGCTGTTTACCCAGCTCAATGACCGTATCAGCGCGGCGCTGGACTCCTCGCTCGACCTGCCCGCGCGCGTCGAAGAGGCGGTAGAGGCTTGGTTAGATTTCGCCGGCGAACGCCCCACCTTGATGCGCCTGTTTATGCGTGAAGTGGCGGGCTCCGAGGGCGGTTTGCGCCCCGAAGTGCAGCAGTTTGTGGAACCGATGTTCGCCCGTTTGATCGGCACACTGGACGAAGGTCGTCGCAGCAACACCTTCCGCGCCATCGATCCCGTGCAGTTCTGGTCGATACTCGCTGGCGCGTCGATGTTCTTCATTATGGATGCGCCTCTGCTGGCCAACGCCGAAACCGTGGCGCGACTGGATACCTACAAACAGGAACTGAAGCGTGTGGCGCGCCATATGCTCGGTACAGGAGAGACAGCATGAGCGCCGTCGAAAAATTTGATGTGCTGTTTCTGCCCTCTGGCCAGAAAGGGCAATTTGCTGCCGGCACACCCCTGCTCACCGCCGCGCGCGAATTGGGTGTGGGTATCGAATCCATCTGCGGCGGCACCGGCTCCTGCGCCAAGTGCAAATGCCAAGTGTTAGACGGCACTTTTGATGACGAAGGCCATGAATTGTCGATGGGGCATATGGTCACCGCAGCCACGCGCCACGGCCTGCGTTCGCGCGAATCGCATGTCACGCCGGCCAGTGCTCATGAAGAAAAATTGGCCAAAAAACATCATTACAAAACCGGCGAACGCTTAAGTTGCCAAACGCGTGTGCTCGGCGATGCCGTGGTATTTGTTCCCGAAGAAGCGCGTGTGCGCGAAGCGATTGTGCGCAAAGCGGCTGGCAAACCCATCGCCGTGCGCGATCCGGTCACGCGCAAATATTTTGTCACCGTGCCTGCGCCAACACTGGAAGATCATCGCGGCGATTTTGAGCGCCTGCGCGACGCACTGAAAGCAGAGCACCATGTTGATGCGCGCATTGATTTCACTGCGTTAAAACAACTGAGTGATATTGCCAAACCGCAGCGCGCAAAAGTGATGCAACTCACTGCCACCGTGTGGACACCAGAAACAGATCAAGCCGGGGAAATTATTCGCATCGAAAACGGCGACACCACGCAACATTGGCTGGGCTTGGCTGTCGACCTCGGCACCACCACCATGGCTTCGTACCTGTGCGATATGCACACCGGCGAAACGCTGGCGACTGAATCAATCATGAATCCGCAAATTCGCATCGGCGGCGACGATGTGATGAACCGCATTGCCGCCAGCGACAATCCAGAAAAACTGGATCGCATGCAAAAAGCGGTAACCGATACGCTGAGCGAACTGTCCGATCGCGTTACACAATTGGCCGGTTACACCGCCGAAGATATCAGCGAGATCGTGTTGGTGGCCAACACCTGTATGCACCATATTTTTCTCGGCTTGGATCCAGACTCTCTCGGCAAATCACCATTCAATCCACGCATCTCACATTCCGTGAATGTCAAAGCGCGCGACTTGCAACTGGCGCATGTACTGCCGTCGATCAATGTGCACCTATTAGCTAACCAAGCGGGATTTGTCGGCGCTGACAACACCGCTGTTGCAATTGCTCTGGAGCCTTACAACTCCGATGAGTTAGTGGCGATTGTAGATATCGGCACCAACGGCGAAATTTTGGTGGGCAATCGCGACAAAATTTATTCCACTTCTTGCCCAACCGGCCCCGCATTGGAAGGCGCCAACATCAAATACGGCGTGCGCGCAGCGCGCGGCGCGATTGAAAAAGTGCGCATCGAAAAAAATTACGATGTGCGCTTCAAAGTAATCGGCAAAGAAGCGTGGAATACACGCTTAGATGCTGCCGATATCGGCGCGATTGGTTTGTGCGGTTCCGGCATCATCGATGCTGTGGGCGAGTTGTATAAAACCGGCATCCTCGCCACCAACGGCAAATTCAATATGGAAATCGACACGCCGCGTTTGCGCCGTGGTGAAGATGGCGATCCGGAATTTGTGATCGCGTGGGCGAATGAAACCGTGCTCGGTCGCGACATCACCATGACCATCGACGATGTGCGCAATGTGCAGTTGGCGAAAGCCGCTGTGTACTCTGGCATCCAAGTGCTGCTCGACAAACTCGGCCGCGACAAACCCGAAAAAGTGATCCTCGCCGGTGCCTTCGGTTCGCATATCGATTTGCGCCGCTCGTTGATGATCGGCCTATTCCAAGATGTCGGTTTTGAAAACATGCATTCGGTGGGCAATGCCGCCGGTGACGGCGCGCGCATGGCACTGATGAATCGCGCCAAACGCGAAGAGGCCGAACACATCGCTCGCCGCATTCACTATGTGGAACTGACCAACGAACCTAGCTTCGTGCCGCACTTTGTCGATGCCACGCTGTTGCCCCACAAAAAACATGCATTTCCATCATTGGCGCGCTATGGTATCCAGCCCGCGCCACCCGCCACTGAATCACGCCGCCGCCGTCGCGAACGCACGGCAGCCTAACTGGTAAAACTGACCACTCGATACACACAGAGGAAACCACCATGGACCAAAACGATATTGCAGAAATTGCCGAGTTGATTGCCGATCTCGATGACGAGGCGACTGAGTTGGTACAAGAGTGCTTGGATGCAGGTCTCGATCCTGTTTCTGTACTGAAAGACGGCGTTGTTAAGGGCTTGGAAAAAATTGGCCAGTTGTTTGAAGCCAAGGAATACTTCCTCGCTGAATTGATGGTGGGCGGTGAGCTGGCAGAAAACTGCATCAATATCATCAACCCACATTTGCCAAAATCTGCGGAAGGTGAACGCCAAGGCGTCGTGGTCATCGGCGCGGTATCAGGCGACTTGCACGACATCGGTTACGGCTTGGTCGCCAAGCAATTGGAACTGGCCGGTTTTGAAGTGCATCAGCTCGGTGTAAATGTCGACTCGATGGCTTTCATCAACGCAGCGAAAGAAAAGAAAGCCAATATCATCGGCTTGTCTGCGTTCTTGGTAACCACCATTCCTAACTGTCGCGATGTCGTGAATTATGTCAACGACATGGGCCTGCAGGATCAATTCAAAGTCGTGATGGGCGGTGCAGAAACCAACCAAGAAAAATCCGACATGATGGGTGCCGATGGTTGGGCGCCTAACGCGATGGAAGCGGTAACCCTTTGCAAAAACATCATGGCAGCACACTTTGGGAGAGCAGCATAATGGCCGGTAAATTATTGGATATCATGGAGTTTCAAAGCCGCGCCGAAACTGGCGAGGTCATGGAAAAATCCAGCAAATTTGACATCAAATGGTCGCGCACACTGCGTAAAGCCGCGGAAGAATTCGGCGTGAGATACACGCCAGACAGCACTGTGATTTCTGACGAAATCGCCGATGGCGTTTTCAACGCCGCGGTGAAGTTGTTGGCCGAGTGTGGCATTTACCACAACAACACTTTTCGTATCATTGCGCTCACGGAACAAGAAATTCGCGACACGGCAGAATTCTACAACTCCAACCCGCGCGTGTCTAAATTCGGTCAGGGTGACGATCGCATTGAGTACACTTACCGCAAAGCCTTTGAAAAGAAACTGCCAATTCTCGCCGGCGGCCCTTGCGGTGTAATCGGTGAAGATTGGCACGACCCGTACATCCGTTCCTTTGTAAAAGAAAAAACCAACAAGGCGATGGGTATCACCGGCGGCATCGAAGTCATCCACGGTCACTCGGCCAAAGCTGGCACGCTGTCTGAAATGTACGCCGCCCAGTGGGAGTGCGCAGAAATTCAGCGCATCTGTCGCGAAGAAGGCCGTCCTGGTATGCACCAAGGCCTGTTGTGCACGGCGTCTTCTGCTGCAGCTTCTTTTGCGTGCATCGACGATCACAACCCTGATCGCCGCAAAACTTGGAACACGCAGATCGGTATCCACATCATTCCAGAAATGAAAATCGACTGGAACGCGTTCATGATGGCGAAGTTCTGCCAAGATCGCGGCATCGAACCGTGGACTTCGTGCGTATCACTCACCGGCGCTATCTGCCGCGACGGCGCAGAAACCGCCATCGGCATCGTGTGTAACGCACTCGGGCAGTTGTCTTACGGCCACGGCGGTATGACGCAAATGTTCGCCAACCACCTCGACGGCACGTGGTCTGACCAAGAAACGCAGTGGGCGGTAGCTGCAGCGACGCGCGCATTTGAACGCCACGTGAAACTGCCTATCGCTTCCGTGTGCGCAGGCATGGAACCTTACTGGCGCACTTACGCCGGCATCTGGCAAGCGCAGGCGATGACGGTATCCAACACCATCAACGGCATGGGCTATGTGTGGATCGGCGGTCACTCCGGTTTAGAAACGCGCTTGGTCGGTGAAGTGATGCAGGCCACTTTGGAAGTGCAAGATCCCAAAGAAGCCGACATCCTGATGAACAAAATCTTCGCCAAACGCAACGAAGAAACACAGAAACACAAAGAGAGTGGCGCAGGCCCGCGCCACTTTAAAGACGCTTACGATTGCGAAAAATGTGAACCGAAAGCGGCGCTGCTGGAAGACTACAACCGCGTCAAACAAGAACTGTATGACATGGGTCTGAAAGCACTGAAGTAATTCACTAAACCTCTCGGCCTCTTTCGCAAGAGAGAGGCCTTTTTTATTCACCTCCACTGTTTAAACCTTGAGAACGGAGAAAAATATGGCCGTTGTTGTTATCGGCGAATCGTTGAACGCCACTATCCCCGCTATTTGTGATGCCGTAAAAGCACACGACACCGCTTACATTCAAAAAGTTGCCCTAGAACAAGTCGAAGCTGATTCCGATTATTTGGATCTCAACGCGCAAGTAACCGGTCGCGATGAATTGATCGACCTGCCGTGGATGATTGAAAGCGTGCGCGCTGTTACCAATGTGCCTTTGGTACTCGACAGCTCTAACCCACCGGCGCTGAAACACGCGATGGAAACGATTGATTGGCAGGGTCAGTACCCCGTACTCAGCTCCATCAACAATAAAAAAGGCAGTGCGCAAAACTTGTTGCCACTGGCTGCAAAATATAACACCGGCATTGTGGCACTGTTGTTGGATGACAACGGCATCAATCACACCGCCAAAGGTCGTTTTGAAATTTGCAAAGAGTTGGTTGCCAAATCGCGCGACGCCGGTGTGGCGGATAAAAATTTGTGGATTGATCCACTCATTCTGCCACTCGGCACCGACGACAATGTCGGCCCGATCAGTTTTGATCTGTTGCAGATGATGAAAGCGGAATTTCCTGAAGTGCGCACTTTCTGCGGCTTGTCGAATGTCAGCTTTGGTATGCCACACCGCGCGTTGATGAACCGCACCTATGTGGCCATGCTCGCTGCCAACGGCATGGAAGGCTTTATGATTAACCCGCGCGTAAAAGAAATGCGCGCCATGATCTACGCCATTCGCGCCTTGATGGGCGAAGACGAAAAATGCGGCAAGTACATCCAAGCGCACCGCGACGGCGTTTTGCTCACGCCGATGAGCGATGAGATGAAAGCCAAGCTGACTGAAAAGCAGGCGCAGGAAGAAGAAAAAGCGCGCAAAAAAGCCGAACGCGAAGCGCGTCGCGCGGCAGCAGCGCAAGAAGGCAACTAAAACAGCAGAGTTGCCTGAAACAAAAAAGCCGACAGCAATGTCGGCTTTTTTGTTGGAAGTTATTGCGCGTATTACAGTAATTTTTTGCCAAGTAAATGAAACGAAATAGATAAGGCCTCATGCACATCTGTCGCCGTGGCAATGCGCTCACGCACAATCCAATCGCACATCGCCTTGTGATCCTTCATCGCAAACGCTTTTGCCTCTGTTTTGGTCAGCCACGAATACGCCGTTAACGAGCCGCGAATTAACAACGAGTCTGAAATCATCGTGATGCGTTTAGCGGGTTGAAATCCATTCTCCTCTATCCACTCTGTCGACAATTTGCGCTGCCCCGCATCGAAGCTTTCGCCTAAAAAAACAGCAACACTAGCTGGCACAGACACACCTCCACCAATTTTTGTCATTCCGTTGAGGTATTCCAAAACCAATTCATTTGTCCATTTTGGCACATCGCTGACAATCAGCGTAACATCATGAAGCTGCGCAAAACACGCCTTTCCATTTAAGAGCAAAGTAGGTTTGACTACTTTTTGAAACCCTGTCATTTCACAGCATCCAACAAGAAACAAGCTCTATTATTTTTTCTTTTTTACGGCAGTTTTTTTCCTAATATTTTGAAAGAGGAAACTAGTGCCGCGTGAATATCTTCCGCTTTTGCTATCCTTCCCTGCGTTATCCAATCACACATAACAACATGATCCTTCATGGCAAACGCTTTCGCTTCTGTTTTTGTCAGCCATGAATACGCCGTTAATGAACCGCGAATTAGCAACGAATCAGAAATCATCGTAATGCGTTTCGTGGGTTCAAATCCTTTTTCTTCAGCCCACTTTGCTGCCAACTTTCGTTGGCCGTATCAAAACCATCCCCTAAATAGACAGCGACACTGGCGGGTACAGATACGCCATCGCCAACTTTTGCCATTTCATTAAGATATTCCAATACCAGTTCATTATTCCATTTTTGGACATCATTCACCATTATCGTGACATCATTAATCCGTGCAAAACACGCCTTTCCATTTAAGAGCAAAGTAGGTTTGACTACTTTTTGAAACTCTGTCATTTCACACCATCCAATAAGAAACAAACTCTTTGATTGTTTTTCCTTTTCTTACGGCAATTTTTTACCTAATAACTGAAACGAAGTAACCAGTGCCGCATGAATATCCTCTGCTTTAGCTATTCTTCCTTGAGTTATCCACTCACACATTGCTTGATGGTCCTTCATTGCAAACGCTTTCGCTTCTGTTTTTGTCAGCCATGAATACGCCGTCAATGCGCCGCGAATCAGCAAAGAGTCTGTAATCATAGTATTGCGTTCTGCCGCTTTAAAACCTTTCGCTACCGTCCATTCCTGCGCTAATTTGCGCTGCCCAGCACCCAACACATCGTCCAAGAAAACAGTCACATTGGCTGGCGTTGATACACCACCACCCACCTTGTAGACAGCCTCCAAGTATTCCAGCGTCAGCTTGTCATCCCACTTAGGAATATCTGCAACAATGATCGTGACATCTGCTATGCGTGCAAAAGATATTTTTCCATTAAGCACCAGTGTTGGTTTGACCACTTTCGTAAAATCTTCCACCGCAATCTCCATCAATAATTTTAAACAACCGTCTTACCTAATAATTTGTAACAGCCCTTTACCGCCTGCACCACATCATCTGCCTTGGTGTCTAAATCGCGCACTAACCACTCACACCCCGCTTGTAAATCTTTTGCTGCAAAGGCTTTCATTTCGGTTTTGGTGAGCCATGAATATGCCGTTAATGCGGCGCGTATCAAGGCTGAATCTGTCATGGTGATGGTGCGCGGCGTGGGATCAATATTGTTGCTGGTCATCCAGTCCACCACCAATTTTCTCTGCGATGCAGCAGCACCCAAAGTCTCGCCCATAAAATGTGTAATGGCTGCGGGAGCAGTAATGCATTTACCTAAACGCGCGCTCTCCTCCATCAACTGGATAATATCTTTCTCTGTCCATTTTTCGATGGTGGTAATCATGATCGCCACATCATCCACATAAGCGAGCGCGCCTTTTCCGTTTAAGACTTTGGTGGGCGGAACGCGACGCTTAGTGCCGTACTGCACAGGCATGCTGAAAATCCTTCGCTATTGTTTAGCTAAAAGCTATCACATCTGCCAGTGCTTGCCCATTGAAAGCTAGTCCGTAACACCACCCCAATCTTGCGCGGGTGCAGTATTGATCTCACCATTCGTGCGCCACAACCACAGCGCCAATGCAAAATCGAGGCCGTTGGTTTCTTGCAGCAACAGTTGTCGATAAGTGTCTAGGCAGCCATCGCCCACGCTTCCCATCAAACGCTGCAGCGCCTGCAAATGCTCACCTTCACCGCGCAAGATATCTTGTGACAGCGCGCCATAAAAACCATTGGCAAAGCGCAACAACTGCCTGCGGTATTTGAGCTCGGTGTGTTGTGGCTCATTGGCGCGCACTGTGGGTTGCTGCAACTGCTCCGCCATCGGCAATAGCGTGCAACTATCGGCCAACGCCGAGGTCGCCAATCCAGCGAACAGCAATAAACTGCCGACTCCTAATTTCAATCCCCGCACAACGCACCCGCAACAATAATGGCGCAGCTACAATAGCGCCCACACCTTTGCTGTCAATTCTTTATGCCGTCTCGCTGTGCTGTGTACTGCCGATTTTTTTTCTGTATCGCACTGTTCGCCGCAGCCAGCGCGCACGCTAATTCGGCGACCGCAAATAACACCGCAACGCTGGCAGCATCACCGCAGTGGCTTGCGCTGCTGCACATGCAAGAAAGTGTTCTAACGGGTACTTATCGCAGCGAAGTGGATGCCAGCGATTTTTTTCTCTCCGGCAAAAACAACGACAGTGCAGCCGAGCTGCAGGCCACACTGCACGCTCTGCGTTCACCCAGCAACGACGATAGCAGTGCTTGGTGTCGCTTTCCGGCGCGCGCACAATTTTTAGCGGCGCATTTTTCGCTGCGCGCCCCTAGCGGCCTGCACTGCACCGCCTTGAATTATTGGCGCGGCCGTTTTACCGGAGAAGAAATTACACTGGTCTACCCTGACCCCTATCTGAAAAAAATTGCCTCGATATTTGGCCATACTTTTTTGCGCATCGATGCGCGCGATAAACAAACACATCCTGTTCTGCTGTCACAGACCATCAGCTATTACGCCGATGTGGGCGCTACCGATAACAGCGCGGTGCGCTATATCGCCAAGGGTTTGACCGGTCACTTCCCCGGCGTTATTGATCTGTCACCGTACTTTGAAAAATTGCGCAACTACAGCGACGGTGAAGACCGCGACATCCGCGAATACAAACTCCGTTTTTCACCAGAACAAGTGCGCACTTTTATTGATCATATCTGGGAAGTGCGCGGCAGCAGTTTCAATTATTTTTTTCTGGATGAGAACTGCTCATACCGCTTAATATCAATGCTGGATGTGGTGACACCTACGCACAACCTGCGCGAGCAATTTACCTCGCGCACGATTCCTGTCGACACGGTGAAAGCCTTACAAAAACACGGACTCATCGCCAGCTCCCAATACATTCCTTCCGCCAGAAAGCGTTTTTATGCGCAGTTGGCGCAACTCACGCCGCAACAAAAAACTCAATTGAACGCCTTGTTAAGCAACGCCAGCCTTGCGGAAAACACCAGCGACCCTTCAGTGCTGGCATTGGCAGAAAAATATCGCGGCATACAAATTCAAGCGGACCCCACACAAAAAGCGCTGCACAATTACCAAGTGAGCCAGCTGGTGCAGCGCCAACACCAAATTCGAGTTGCCGCGCCTGAAACATCGACCAAAATTTCCGCACGCGATCCAGCCATCGACAGCCACGACATGCTGCGTCTACAAACCGGTTGGCAGCGCGATGATGGTCAAGATTATTGGATGGTTGGCGGCCGACTTGCCTATCACGATTTGCACGACCCACTCTCCGCCTTGCAAAAAGGTGTGCAATTGGAAGCGCTGAATTTTCAGTTGCGCATTGATCCCTACGACAATGATGATAGCGTCAGCATCGAGAGCATCCGCTGGTTCAATGTGCAGTCTTACAGCCCAGTCGATGATTTTTTTCAGGACGCTTCTTGGGGTGTATCTGCCGCACGCCAACGCGAATTGATTGGTGAAAAAACCAAACTGATCAACATCGCTGAAGGTTATCGCGGCATCAGTAAAAACTGTGGTGCGCTGTTGTGTCACGCAGAACTGATCGGCGGCGCGCTCACTGGCAATGCGCTGGAAAACAGCTGGGATATACGCGCCGGCGCCAAAGCAGGTTTACTGTATCAAGATAGCGCGTGGACTTGGTCTGCCGATATCAGTCAGCAAGTTTATTTGATCAACAACAGCGACACATTGACCAGTTTTAACACCGAAGCGGGCTATCGCCTATCGCGCAATTTATCGGCTTATTTTTCTTACAGCCATCAAGAAAACGATCACGCAGAGCGCGATCGCTTCTCGCTATCACTGCGCAGTTTTTTCTAAACCCTTTCAGGTTGTTGCCGTTTTCTTTCTCGCGGGCTTTAACGGCGCCTTGTCCTGTTTATCAGGGATCCCATCGTTATCATCGTCGTCATCACAGGCATCACCCATACCGTCTTTGTCAGTATCTTTTTGATTGCGATTAACAACTAGCGGGCAATTATCCTTGTCATTAGGTATGCCGTCATTGTCATTATCGGTATCGCAGACATCGCCAATTTTATCGCCATCGCTATCTTTTTGATCGGCATTGGCAATATCAGGACAGTTGTCGCGGTGATCGCCTACACCATCGCGGTCTGTGTCTGTTGACTCAGTGGAGTCATTGGGGAAGGCATCGCAAGCGTCTCCTACTTTATCACCGTCACTGTCTTTTTGATCGGAGTTGGCAACTAGAGGGCAATTATCTAAATCATCTGCTATGCCATCGTTATCGTCGTCAGGATCACAGACATCACCTTGACCATCTTTATCGCTGTCTTTTTGATCTGTATTTGCCGCGTGTACACAGTTATCTTTGTTATTTGTAATACCGTCGCGGTCGGCATCAAAAAATAGCGATGGCACTTTAGTTTGTTTGTAGGCGTTATCGCCCCAACATTTCACACCAACTGCATCCAATGCGCAGGTGCTGTACCAACCGGCGCTAATGACTGTAATCGGCGGCTGCAATAAATTTTGGGGGGGATCGGATTGCCCGCGGTCGCGCGCACCCCAACACACCACGCCGGTGTCGTCGATAGCACAAGTGTGATCAAAACCCGCACTGATCTGCCGTGGATTTTGCAGCAACGGCACTACGCGGGTTTTGTAATTTTTCATGACATCGGGATTGCGTTCTGCTTCATCAAAATAGGTATCACCCCAGCAGACCACGCCGCGTTCATCCAGCGCACAACTGTGATGATTGCCCGCTGTAATTTGTCGTGGATTCAACAGCGCAGGCACATTCAACTGCTGCGCCCAGTTGTCGCCCCAGCAGCTCACGCCTTTTTCATCCAACGCGCAGGTGTGAAAACCGCCGGCGGCAATTTGTTTCACATTTTTGAGTTTCTTCGGCACATCCAATTGGCCGCGATTGTTATCGCCCCAACACTTCACACCTTTCTCATCAATCGCACAGCTGTGATACCAGCCGGCACTCACTGCCTTTGGTTTTGCGAGAATGGGGACTGTCGCTTCACCACGACTGTTCTCGCCCCAACATTGCACACCATTGTCGCCAATCACACAGGCGTGTGCATTACCGACACTGAGTGCAAATGGACGCGCAAAGCTCGGCGTAACCCCCATGCGCGCCTCGTCGCCCCAGCACTGCACGCCGCTGTCATCCAATGCGCAACTACGGCGATAGCCAGTGCTCAGAATATAATCGGGGCGTTCAGGATTGCGGCCGACAGCTTGTTCTAACGCATCACTGAGTCCATCGCCATCTTTGTCATCCAGAGCCGCCTGCACAATAGAAGCTGCACCAGAAAACATGAAACAGAGAACAAGAAAAAAACGAGAGAACTTGCGCATCACGATTGGCACCATCGAAACATCAGTTACGCGCGCAGTATAGCGGCATCCAGAAACAAGAACGCCCCGTAAGCGGGGCGTTCAAGCAACACACAAACAGCGAGAGCGTTACGCTTTAGGACCGGCGTTGAGCACTGCTTCGCTGACCTCAAACTTTTTGATGTTTTCTTGGAACAAGCCTGCCAATTTTTTGGCCTGCACATCGTACTCAGCGGCATCAGACCACGCTTTGCGCGGGTTGAGGTATTTGCTGTCCACATCAGAAACGGCTTTCGGAATCGTCAGATTCAAATGTTCCAATTGCTCGGTTTCACCTTTCAGCAATTCACCGCTCAAGCACGCGTTCACAATCGCACGCGTAACAGGAATGGGGAAACGATTGCCTTTGCCGCCAGGGCCGCCGGCACCACCAGTCCAACCGGTATTCACCAAATACACTTGCGAACCAAAATCTTCGACGCGCTTCATCAACAGCTTCGCGTATTCCATCGGACGGCGCGGCATAAACGGCGCACCAAAGCAGGTAGAGAACGCAGGCTGGATGCCAGGCGCCGCGCCCACTTCAGTGGAACCCACGCGCGCTGTGTAGCCAGACAAGAAGTGATACGCCGCCGCTTCTTTCGACAAAATAGAAACCGGTGGCAATACGCCGGAAACATCGCAAGTCAAAAACACGACCACTTTCGGCTCGCCAGCTGCGTTAGCCACGGTGCGTTTTGCCACATGCTCCAACGGATACGAGCAGCGGCCGTTTTCAACATTGCGCGTTTGACCGTCTTGTGTGTCCGTCACTTCCATATTGCTGTAGTCAGCTTGACGGTTGCCATCGACATGGACATTTTCCACAATGCTGCCAAAGCGAATAGCATCCCAAATCACCGGCTCATTTTTTTGTGACAAGTCGATCGTTTTTGCGTAGCAGCCACCTTCGATATTGAACACAGAGCCTTTCGCCCAACCGTGCTCATCATCACCGATCAAATAACGATCTGGATCAGCCGACAGCGTGGTTTTGCCCGTGCCAGACAAACCAAAGAACAGCGCCACATCACCCGCTTCGCCGACATTGGCAGAGCAGTGCATCGGCATCACATCTTTTTCTGGCAATAAAAAGTTTTGCACCGAGAACATCGCTTTTTTCATTTCACCGGCGTAACGCATGCCGGCGATCAACACACGGCGACTGGCAAAATTGAGGCAGACGATACCATCAGAGTTCGTGCCATCGCGCGCTGGATCGCATTGGAAAGAAGCGACATTGAGAATCGTCCACTCTTCTTTACCTTTTGGATTGTATTTTTCTGGACGGATGAACATGTTGCGCGCAAACAAGGCCTGCCACGCGGTTTCAGTGTTCACTTTGACTGGAATGTAATGCTCGTCGTGCGCGCCGACATGCAGTTGTGAAGTGAAGCGATCTTTCTGTGCCAAGTAGGCTTCAACGCGATCCCACAGGGCGTTGAATTTATCTTGCGGGAACGGACGGTTCACATTGCCCCAATCGATTGCATCGGCAGTCGATGGCTCCTGCACCACGAAACGGTCAGCAGGAGAGCGACCAGAACGCTTGCCCGTGGTGATCAACAGAGCACCAGTGTTGGTCAGGGTGCCTTCGCGGCGCAGCAGGGATTGTTCAATCAGGGCTGCAGAAGACAGTTCGTTGTAAACCTTAGTATTTTCGAGTGCGCTCATTGTGTTCCTGTCGGCAATGCCGATCTCCGATGCAAAAAAAGGAAGTAGAACAACGCCGGTAACGGCGGGGCGCTTATCTTAACCGAAGTCCGATAGCTCGGGGAGGCAGTGGCAGTGACACATCGCGTTGCAACCCTGCATATGCGAGTACAATGCGCGGCCCGCTGCGGGCGTGTTTCGCCCCATAAATCCCTATGAAATCAATGGAGAACTGTATGAGCGCTTCTAGCTCCGGTCAAAAACCTGCGCCCCTCGCCGGTCTGCGTGTAATCGATTTTTCTATCCTCGGCCCCGGTGCTACCGCCCACCACTTTGCTGAACTGGGTGCTGATGTCATCAAGGTCGAAGTACCGGGTGGCGACTATGTGCGTGTGATGACTTGGCCTATCGTGGAAGGCATTTCTCTGCTGCACTGGCACATCGCGCGCGGCAAAAAATCCATTGAGATCGACTTGAAAACGCCAGAAGGCAAAGAAATTTTCCAAGGCCTGATCAAAGATGCCGACATCATCATCGAAGCGATGAAACCCGGCACCTTGGATCGTTTGGGTCTTGGCTTTGATGACCTGAAAAAAGTGAACCCGAAAATCGTGTTCTGCTGCGTGTCCGGCTACGGCATGACCGGCCCTTACGAAAACATGCCTTCACACGGCGTGGCTTACGACACTTGGGCGGGCTGTGTAGAACCAGCGCGCGACGAGGAAGGCATGGTCTACCTGCCTGCTCACCCCTCTATCGGCATGCACGCCGGCCCACTATTGGGTGCGTTTGCCGCCCTCGCTGCCGTGATGCGCGCGCGCGACACCGGCGAAGGTGCGTTGGTAGAAATTGGTCAATCCGACGGCGCGGCCTACATGGACTGGTACCGCATCGAAAGTTACAAGGCTTACCAGCGTCCACAATCGGAAGTCACCGGCAACGCGGCTGACGATTTCCGCCGCCGCCCTGTCGGCACCGCTGGTTTGAAAGAAGGCGTGCGCTACCAAGCTTACGAGTGCAAAGACGGTTATGTGTTGTTCATGGCATCGGAACAATCGTTCTGGAAAAACTTCTGCGAAGCACTCGGCCGCATGGACATGTTTGAAAAATGGCCAGGCAAAAAACTCGCCGACCATGCACCGGGCAACAAAGAAATGCAGCGTGAATTGACTGCCATCTTCAAAACCAAAACCATCAAAGAGTGGATGGATTGGGGCGTAGAAGTAAAAACACCGATTGCGCCGGTTTACAACTCAGAAAGCGTGATGGAAGACGAACACTTTAAAGCGCGTTTCAAATGGTACCCGCATGAAACACACGGCGCGGACATGATGAGCTACCCCGTGCATTTTGTTGGCGAAGAATTGCCTGTGCCAACCAAAGCACCAACGCCGGGCCAACATCGCGATGAAATCCTCAAACGCGTTCTGCAGTTTGATGATGCCAAAATTGCAGCGATGGAAGCGGCTGGGGCGTTTGGCAAGAAAGCGTAATGCCAACCGAAAAATGGCTGTAAAAAAACCGGAGCAATCCGGTTTTTTTATGTCTAACTTTCTACACCGTCAACAAAAAAGTGACGGGGCCATCATTCACCAAATGTACCTGCATGTCTGCTGCAAAAATCCCTGTGGCAACTTCGCCGTGTTGTTGGCGCAAATAGTTCACACAATCGCCATAGAGTGTGTGCGCCTGTTCAGGTGCAGCAGCGCTAGAAAAAGAAGGACGCAGACCGCTGTTAGTATCAGCCGACAAGGTAAATTGCGACACCAACAACACGCCGCCGGCAATGTCGCGCACCGACAGATTCATTTTGCCTTCGTCATCAGAAAACATCCGGTAACGCAAAATTTTGTCGCACATTTTTTTCATTTTTTCCTGATCGTCGTGCCGCTCCACCCCCAACAACACGAGCACGCCGCGCTCGATCTCCCCCACAATTTCACCTTGTGCCGAAACGGATGCGCGACTGACGCGCTGTAGCAACGCTTTCATAACAACTGGTTAAGCTCCGAGACTTCCGTTAGCATCACCGCTCATTCTATCGATATTTCTGGATCCCCTCGCATGCCTCTGTCCTCTCGGTATCTGGCTGCCTGCGCCCTGGCTGTTTGCTTGAGCGCACTCTGCACAACGAGCAACGCCGACACCAGCCAAGACAACGCCGCTATCGACGAAGCAGGGCAATTGCCGCTGGAAGACCTGCGCACCTTTTCCTTGGTGTTAGAACAGATTCGCGCCGCCTATGTCGAGCCTGTCAGCGATAAAACACTATTGGAAAACGCGATCCGCGGCATGTTGGGCGAACTGGACCCGCATTCCACCTATCTCGATGAAACAGACTTCAATGATTTGAAAAACATGACCAGCGGCGAATTCGGCGGCTTAGGCATTGAAGTTGGCGCCGCTGATGGTTTCATCAAAATTATCGCTCCTCTGGATGATACGCCCGCCAGTCGCGCCGGCATTCACGCCGGCGATATCATCATCAAAATTGACGCAAAATCTGTGCAAGGCATGGCGATCCATGATGCGATCGATTTGATGCGCGGCAAAGTTGGCACGCCGATCGCGCTGACCATCATGCGCGAGAAGCAGGAGCAACCACTGGAATTCAATCTGGTGCGCGAAATCATCAAAACGCGCAGCGTGAAAGAAAAATTTTTAGCGCCAGGTTACGCCTATATTCGCATTGCACAGTTCCAAGCCAGCACCACCGAAGAACTTAAACGCGCCTTAACGACATTAGAAAAACAGGAAAACATTCGCGGACTGGTGTTGGACTTGCGCAACAACCCGGGCGGTTTATTAGATGAAGCTGTCGGTGTCTCGGATGTGTTTCTCAACAAAGGCTTAATCGTCTACACCAAAGGACGCATCCCCAGCAGCAACACGCGCTTTAACGCCAGCGCCGGCGAGATGCTGTCAAAAGTTCCGATGATTGTGTTGGTAAACCAAGGCACAGCTTCAGCAGCTGAAATTGTGGCCGGCGCACTGCAAGACAACCATCGCGCCAAAATTCTCGGTACCAATACTTTTGGCAAAGGCACGGTGCAAACCGTAGTGCCTATCAGCGAGAAAAAAGGCATCAAACTCACAACCGCGCTGTACTACACACCAAATGGCCGTTCGATACAGGCTGAAGGCATCAAACCGGATATTGCTGATCGCGATAACACGCTTTCTGTCGCGCAATCCAACGCACTCACCTCTGAAGCGAGTTTGGATAAACACATCGCCAACAACAATGGAAATGCCGCGAAGAAAGTTGCACCCAATAAACGCGACAATAACGCAAAAGAAGAAACCTCCGGCGCGAGCACATCAACAAACACCAGCTCTGCGATAGAGGACAATCAACTACAGGACGCGCTGAAATTATTGCAAAAGAAATGATGTTAGACAGCGTTAAATCACCATCACGCCATCCATTTCTACCTGCGCTGCGCGCGGCAAACTCACCACACCCACCGCTGCCCGTGCAGGATAAGGCTGCACAAAATACTGCGCCATCACTTCATTGACTAGCGCAAAGTGCGCAAGGTCTGTCAAAAAAATATTCAGCTTGACGATATCTTTTAAGCTGCCGCCCGCCGCCTCACACACCGCTGACAAATTCTCAAACACCCGTTCGATTTGCGCGCGCATATCGCCGTCCACCATCTGCATGCTGACGGGATCTAAGGGAATCTGCCCAGACAAATACACGGTGTTATTCACTTTAATCGCTTGCGAATAGGTTCCGATAGCAGCAGGCGCTTTTTCTGTCTGAATAATGGCTTTATTCGTCATGGCATTTCCAAAATAAAAAATTAATTTTTGACGCGCACCGTGCGCACCACCGATGGCAGGGTGCGAATCTTGCGCATAATGTTGGCGAGATGCAATCGATTGCGCACAGCAATAGACAAAGTAATCACACGGAAACCGGCATCTTTTTCATCCAGTGCAATTTTATCAATATTGGCTTCCATGTCGGCAATGCGGGTTGCCAATTGCGCAATGATGCCGCGCTCGTTGTTTACTTCCACGCGCACATCCACAATGAATTCGCCGCTGACATCTGGCGACCAATTCACCATCAAACATTTCTCTGTGTTGTTGCGCATTTCAGCAATGTTTTTACATACATCCGTATGCACCACCAAGCCGCGCCCCGCGCTGATGTGCGCGATGATTGGATCACCCGGAATGGGTCGGCAACAGCGCGCAAAACTAATCACGGCACCGTCTGCCACATCAATCATCAATGGCGCTTGCGCGCGACGCGATTGTTTACTGTTGGTCGCTTGCTGTTCTTCTGCCACCAATCGTTTAGCAACGACATAGGCGACGCGATTACCTAAACCAATGCCTTCTAGAATATCGTCAAAATGTTCTACGCCCGCCTGTTGAATCAGTTCTTGGATTTTTTCTGGCGCGACTTGCTCCAAACTTTGCTCCATACCTAACAGCGCTTTTTCCAACAGGCGGCGACCTAAGTCTATCGATTCAGTGTGGCGCTGTGTTTTCAAAAAATGACGAATCGCGCTGCGCGCTTTTCCCGTTGTCACAAAGTTCAACCACGCGGGATTTGGCTGCGCACCTGGTGCGGTGACAATTGCCACCACTTGCCCGCTTTCTAGCGGCTGCGACAACGGTGCCAATTGGCGGTTGATGCGACAGGCCACGCAGGCATTACCAATATCCGTGTGCACGGCATAGGCAAAATCTACAGCGGTTGCACCAACAGGCAACTCGATAATTTCGCCCGTCGGCGTGAAAACATACACCTCATCGGGGAACAGATCGATTTTGACATGCTCGATAAATTCCAAAGAATTGCCGGTGCTTTTTTGAATTTCTAATAAATTGCGTATCCACTCACGCGCGCGCACTGCGCCGGCAGGTGGCTTCATCTCGTCTTCACTTTTATACAACCAATGTGAAGCTATGCCACTCTCTGCCACCACATCCATTTCACGCGTGCGAATTTGCACTTCGATCGGCAGACCGTGCATGCCGATCAACACGGTGTGCAGCGATTGATAGCCATTGGTTTTGGGGATGGCGATGTAATCGCGAAATTCGCTGTGTACTGGCTTGTATAGACTGTGCATGACGCCGAGCACGCGATAGCAAGTATCCACACTATCCACCACGATACGGAACGCATAAACATCCATGATGTCGGCAAACGATTTGTGTTTGCTGCGCATCTTCATATAAATGCTGTACAGATTTTTCTCGCGCCCAGACACTTCCGCCACATGCCCTTCCTGCGCCAAGCAGCGTTTGATGTTTTCTTCGATTTTATTGACCACCTCTTTGCGATGACCGCGCGCGGCGCGCACCGCGGCGGCAATGCGCGCCGCACGCATCGGGTACATCGCCTGGAAGCCCAAGTTTTGAAATTCCATACGCAAACTATTCATGCCCAAGCGATTGGCAATCGGCGCATAAATTTCTAGGGTTTCACGCGCGATGCGACGGCGTTTTTCCGGCTTCAGCACGCCGAGCGTGCGCATGTTGTGCAAGCGGTCCGCCAATTTGACGAGAATGACGCGAATATCTTTCGTCATCGCCATCGCCATTTTCTGAAAGTTTTCTGCCTGCGCTTCGGCTTTGGAGGTGAACTCAATCTGGGTCAGCTTGCTGACGCCATCCACCAAATCCGCCACGGTATCGCCAAACTGCTCGGCCAGCGCATTTTTGCTGATACCCGTGTCTTCGATGACATCGTGCAGCAGCGCCGCAATGAGGCTGTGATGATCTAACTTCTGCTCAGCGAGGATACCCGCCACCGCCAGCGGGTGCGTGACATACGGCTCACCGCTGCGGCGCGTTTGACCGTCGTGGGCTTGTTCGGAGTAGTAGTAGGCGCGGCGGACTTGCTGCACCTGAACGGGCGGGAGATAGGAGGCCAGCCTGTGACAAAACGCGTCAATAGTTTGCAATCAAGCCCCCTCAAACACCTCAGTCGGTATCGTCGTCTGGTGCGTTGACATTGTCGTACGGGCGCTCGGTCAGATGCTTAAAGCGGTCTTCCAACGGCTCTTCCAACACTTCTGGGGTGATCAAACCGAGTTCGATCTCACGCAACGCCACCACAGTCGGCTTGTCGTTTTCCCAAGGCACCAAAGGCTCGCGACCTTTCACGGCCAGCTGACGAGCGCGTTTTGCGCCTTTCATCACCAGCTCAAAGCGGTTTTCAACATAGGGGAGACAATCTTCTACTGTGATGCGAGCCATGGCTTAGAACCTTCATACTGGAAAAATCTTGCGGCCTGTCAGTTTACGCAAAGCTCCCAGCCCTCACAAGGCTGGCAGACCGTCGAAGACTTGAAACTCGGCGCAGAGTGGGCTGTGATCCGACAGCGTTTGCCAGTGCAAACCTTCTGCACACCCCGCTCCCACGAGGCTTAGATTGCGATAGTAGATTCTATCCATGCGCAACATCGGAAAACGAGCAGGGAAAGTTCTTTGCAATACACCGGTGGCTTCTTGCACAGCTTCGCGCAATCCTAAACGATGCAAGGCGCGATGCACTTGTCGGTTCCAGTCATTGAAATCTCCCGCCAGCACCAACGGCGCCTGCGGCGGAATGTTCTCCAGCAATTCGCGCAACCGCGACATTTGATAACGGCGCTCCAGCGACAACAAGCCAAAATGCGCGCACAACACATGCACGCCATCTTCTGTCACAGCGTGCAGCACGCCGCGCTGCGAAAAAGGCACAACGCTGATATCGTGATTGGCGTAGTGTGTAAACGGCACTTTGCTCAAAATTGCATTGCCGTGATGCCCGTGATCGTAAACAGCATTCTTGCCGTAAGTTTTGTAATCCCACACTTGGTCAGCCAAGAATTCAAATTGAGCATCTATCCATTGCTCCATGCGCGCCGCATGGCGATGATTACTGCCCACCACTTCCTGCAAACAAACAATATCAGCTTTTGTAGCGCGTATCGCCTTGCGAATTTCCTGCAACACCAAGGTGCGGTTTCCCATCGCAAAGCCTTTGTGGATATTGTAGGAAAGAATACGCATCGCTCTCACAACCAGTAGCGCAACAGGCGTGGAATTTGCCCAATCACCAACAACCACGCATAAAAACGGTTGATATTTTTCAAGGTAATTTGTCGAGCGCCGCCAACACTGGCAACAAAATCCCCTGCAATTTTCTGGATAGCCACTTCTGAGAAAATCTGCACATCCAATTCGATATCATGTAACTGACTGCGATGATTCATATTGCTACTACCAATCAATACACTGTCGTCTACCATCATCCATTTTGCATGCAGAATGCCAGCCTCATACTCAAAAATTTTCACGCCGGCACGCAATAAATCTGCATAGTAGGTGCTAGACAGCGCAGGAAAAAAAGTTACATCGGAGTACGCCGGCACCAAGATGCAGACTTCTACGCCTTTCCGACTGGCTTTTTTTAACGCGCGCACCAAGGAAGGGACTGGAGAGAAATAGGCGCTGACTATCCAAATTCTTTTTTTGGCGGCGTAAAGACTCTGCAAAATGACACGCAAACGGCGTTTGCGTAACATGGAACTAAAATTAGTGATTGGATGAAACAGGAAGCGAGGTGATAATTTTTTTTCGTCATCAAACCACACCGCATCAAAAAATTCGCGCAGCAACTCGCAGCGCGCGCCCGTGACACGCACGCCGCCGTCTTTCCAGTCCATGCCGCGGCCATTATTTTCAATATGATCATCCGTGATATTGAAACTGCCTATCCATGCCTGCCGGCTATCAATCAAACATAACTTGCTGTGTTGGCGATTATTAACACGCAGCAAGCGTCTAAAAAAACGAAAAGCTTTCTCGTTGCTCTCTAAATGGCTGGACACCCACGCCCATGGCAGTGGATTATAAATATGCAGCTGCGCGCCACTGCTTATGATTTTTTCCTGCAAGATTGTCAGCGCAGTTGCCGAGCCGATACCGTCTACGATCAGACAGACTTTCACACCACGCTCTGCTGCAGCGCACAGCGCCTGCAATAGCGGTCCGCCCACGGTATCTAGCGTAAAAATGTAGGTTTGCAAATAAATTGTTTGCGTTGCGTTAGCAACATCCGCCAACAAGTGCGCAAACCATTGTGTGGCAGAAAAAAAGACTTGCTCAGAATCCCATACCGGCAACGGCTCTAACACTTGCTGCCGAATACGCATATCACACCAACGCCAATACCTCGGCGACCAATTTCCCTATCCCCGCGTTTGCCTCTGCGATGGAATGCGCCAACATATACGCTGGCGTGGTCACCAATTTTTTCTCGCGATCGACGCAAGTGTCTTGTACTTCACAAGGGCAATGCTGCGCGCCGGTGGCATTAACGGCAGCGGCGGTATCGGCATCATGGCCAATCGTTGTTTTCGTGCCCGCGCCACAAATCGCGGCCGCCATGGTGGGCGCAATGCAAATCAACCCTATTGGTTTATTCGCCGCGTGCATCGCTCGTGCAAACGCGAGAAAATCTTTTTGCACTGTCATCGCGGCACCGTTAACCGCAAAATCGCACAAATTTTTTGCCGCACCGAAACCACCTGGCACAATTAATGCATCAAAATCTTCTGCACGCGCCTCGGTTACTGGTTTGATTTGACCGCGCACCACGCGCGCCGCCTCCACCAACACATTGCGCGTTTCGCCTGTCATCACTTCACCATTCAAGTGATTGACGACATGCAGCTGCGGTATATCTGGAGCAAAGCATTGCACTTGTGCGCCCGCTTGCGAAAGATGCAGCAGAGTCAGCACTGATTCGTACACTTCTGCGCCGTCATACACGCCGCAACCCGATAACACCACTGCTACACGCTTGCTCATGCCATTCACCTTACTGTGCTTTATCAGTTCACTGCGCTATCAAAACTTTGCATCGCGTTTTTCAACAAAGGCATCGCGCGCTTCTTGTGAATCTTTGTCGCTGTACGCCTGCAAAGTAAAACCCTGTTCCCAACGGTATTTGTCTTCCAAATTGCCGTCTTCAATGCCGGTCAAGGCTTCTTTTGCCAGCGCAATCATCACCGGACTTTTCTCGGCAATTTTCAGTGCGATTTCACGCGCGGTTTCACGCAGTTTTTCTTTCGGCACGACTTTTTCGACTGCGCCTAAACGATATGCTTCTTGTGCAGTAATAGCTTCGCCGGTGAAATACATGTAGCGCACTTTTTGCACGGGGAACATGCGCTGCAAATGCGCGCCGCCGCCCATCGCACCGCGATCCACTTCCGGCACAGCGAAAGTCGCGCACTCGGAGGCGACAATGATATCGGCCGCACCAGAAATACCGATGCCGCCACCCAACACAAAACCGTGCACAGCGACAATCACCGGCTTAGCGTTGCGATGTATGGCTTTGAAGGTGTCGTAATTGCCTTTGTTCACTTTGGTGATCAAGTTGCCGTCAGATGCCAACTCTTTGATATCCACGCCCGCACAAAAACCGCGACCTTCAGCCGCAATAATGATGACGCGCACCGCGCTGTTTTGTCCCAAGTCTTCAATTTCAGCGGCAATATCCGCCCAGCCCTGTGAAGTGAATGCATTGACCGGCGGCTTGTTGAAAACCAACTCTGCAATGCCATGGCTGTCGATACTGGTGGTGAAGGGTTTGCTCATAATGACCTCTCGTTGCAACTGCCGCGATTTTAGCAGTCGGCCCGCCGACAAACCAAACAGCAAACCGTTTGCGCTATCATCACCTCGCACCGCCCCCCATAACAACAAGGATGCTTCCCGTGTTGCGTTTGCTGTCTTTTTTGCTTATCGCATTGCTGTCACCCACTCTGCTAGCCGATTCCGCCGGCGAAATTGCCAGCCGCGTGCAACCACCTTTGCGCGCTGTTTACGAAGCGCGACAATTTGCCCCTCTATGGCTGGATAACGGTAAACCGACGGCTCGCGCCGCACAGGCGCTAGACATGATCGACCAGGCCGCGTTCGACGGTTTGAATAGCAACGACTATTCACTCACTGCACTGCGGCAGTCACTAAACAACTTGCAACAACACAACAACGCCAATGCCACACAACTGGCGGAGTTTGATATCGCCTTGAGCAAAGCGCTGGCGCAATTTGCCAGCGACCTCTATATCGGGCGCGTCGATCCGCGCAGCTTAAATATTGCTATCGACACCACGGCAAAACGCACAGCACTCGCACAGCATTTACAAACCGTGTTAACGACTAGCGATCTCATCGGCGCCATGGCTACATTGCGCCCTACTTTTCCACCCTACGCCGATTTGCGGCGCTTACTGGTGCAATATCGCGCACTGGCTGAGCAATATCCGATAGCTCCTACGCTTCCGCCACTACCTGGCAAAAAATTAACGCCCACAGAGAGTTGGGCTGGCACGCCGGCACTCGCCGCTTGGTTAATAACATTAGGCTTTCTTCCTGAAAACACCACGGTCAGCACACTGTATGACGGCGCAATCGTTGAAGGCGTTAAACAATTTCAACAACAGCACGGCCAAATTCCCGACGGCGTGCTCGGCAAACAAACTTACGATAATTTGCGCATCACAATTCCTAAGCGCGTGAAACAAATTGAGTTTTCTATGGAACGCTTGCGCTGGCTGGATGACAGCACCCTGCAAAAACGCTTTTTGTTGATCAATGTGCCGCAATTCACTTTGTGGGCTTATGCACCCGATGCCACCGGCCAAGCAAAGTCGGTACTGCAAATGCCCGTAGTAGTAGGAAAAGCGCGTAAAAACCAAACACCGTTAATGCAAAAAACGCTCAGCAGTATCGTGTTTACGCCGTACTGGAATGTGCCGCGCAGCATTGTACTAAAAGAAATTCTACCCAGATTGGATGAAAACCCGTTTTATCTCGCGCATGAAAATATGGAATTGGTCAGCAGCAATGGCGCGCACGGCAGCGCTGTCAGCGACGCAGAATACGAAGGCTTAGTACGAGGCGCATACCGCATACGCCAACGCCCCGGCACCGGCAATGCGCTCGGCACTTTGAAATTTGTGTTTCCAAATGACGATGCCATTTACATGCACGACACGCCGTCAAAATCTTTTTTCGCCAAAGAGCGGCGCGACCTCAGCCACGGCTGTGTGCGCCTCGGCAATCCGATGGCACTCGCGCTGTTTGTCTTGGAGCCGCAAGGCGGTTGGGATGAAGCGCGCGTTAAGCAAATGATTGCCAACAGCAGAGATCGTCACCACCCTCTGCCCGAACAAATGCCCGTGTTGTTGATCTATTTAACAGCCAATGTCGACAGCGCAGGCAAAGCCGTTTTCTTGAATGATATTTACGGGCGAGACGACAAACTGGCAGCTGCGCTGACAAAACGCGTTTACTGAAAAATTTGCGCGTAATTATCTGACACAGGCTTTAGATTGCCCGTCTGGTAATCAAAAGTCAGCATGGCTGTTTTGGCGATAGCACACAACTGCCCAGTTTTTAGATTGGTGACGCGATAGACAAAATCGCAGCCGTATTTAGAAAAATCTTGCGCTGCGACTTCAATTTTTAAGCGGTCGCCATAATGCGCTTCCGCTTTGTAATTCACCGCCAGATCAGCGCCGATAAAGCCACCGGGGTCTACACCAAACGCATCAAAAGGCAGTGTCTCCATGTAGCGACGACGCGCTTCATTCAGCAAACCCACTAAGCGCTCGTTGCCCAAATGCCTACCAGCATTGATGTGCTCGATATAAATATCCAGCTCGGTAGAAAAAGGAAATGCATCTGGTACAGCGATATCAATTTTTGCCATTACCAAGCTCGCACGCGACCGGTATCGACATGCACAAAGTCCGACCCCGAGTAATAGCCCACGCCGCCGCGTTTCAACTCTTTTGCGGCGTCGCGCACATCACTCAAGGCTGAACCTGGCAGGCGAATATCAATTGCCTGCCCCGTCAGGTGCATGCTTTTCTCCGCCACACCGCTGTGCGACGAACGATTGCGCAATATCATGTTGGTTTTCGGCGAGCGATAGGCCGAGATGATTTCAAATGGATTGCTGTTCTTCAGGCTGTGCTGCACTTTCCATAACACATCGAGCAGTTGCGGATCAATCGGGTGCACATCGCCACTGCGAAAGTCGCGCATCAAGTGCGCGATGCTGGCCATAGAGCGCGGCAGAAAACGCTCGCCCACTTTGTACACCAGCGATACTTCTTCACCGGTGTGCGTGTGAACAAAAGACAAAGAACGCTGTTTGCTGGGCACCGTGCGCGCGGCATTGGCCAAGCCAGGGGCAGCCAGCGCGGCTGCACCACCCACCATCCCGCGCAGCAAGCGACGGCGCTGTGCGCAGATGTGTTCATCTTCGGGCAAATCAATCAATGTGTTACGCGTAAAAAGCATGGGGTAGACCTCGAATTACTGTCCTGCTTTTTTTTGGGACAGCGATGCTACCCCATCGTTCCCCCATCATCTACCCATAAAAACTAGGGATTTGATCTAGCTCACGCGCCCCGCCAACAGCGCGATTCGCTCTTCGGCTTCCTGGGCGATGCGGGCGATCAACTCGGCGCAGGTCGGCAAATCGTCGATCGTGCCCGCCACTTGGCCGGATGGCAGCACGCCCTCGGCAGGCCGCCCTTCCACCATTGCCTTCTGAATAATCATCGGCGCGTTGGCGGAGAACATGGCTTGCGAGAGCGTCATGTCGTCGTCTTTCGCCATCGCCAGTGCCGACTGAAACAGCGAGAGGAAGCTGGCGCCGGTCAGCGCGCGGTACTTCAAACCATTTTGCAGAGCGAGCACTAACTTACGCAAAGCGCCTGCTTTTTCAACACCTTTCAGAAATTCATTGAGGATCATGCGCTGCGGCATGCCATCCAATGCTGTAGAGACAATAATCTCGGCGGGGTTCTTGCAGGCGAGATAGCGCTGCTTGGTGGCCTCCGGCACCGGGCTCTCCTGCGTGAGCAAGAAGCGCGTACCCATGGCGATACCGTCAGCGCCCCAAGCCATCGCCGCCACTAAACCGCGACCGTCTTTGAAGCCGCCCGCCGCCAGTACCGGCACCTTGCCTGCCACCGCGTCGATGACCTGCGGCACTAACAGAGTGGTCGGCACCGCGCCGGTGTGACCGCCGCCTTCGCCGCCCTGTATCGTCACTGCGTCGGCGCCCATCTCAATCGCCTTCGCTGCGTGTTTGGGCAGGCCGATGGTCGGCATGCAGATCACGCCGGCATCTTTCAGCTTCTTCACCATCTCTTTGCCGGGCGAGCGCGAGTAGCTCACCGCGCGCACGCCGTGTTTCACCACCATGTCCAGAATCTGCGGCGCATTGGGCTGATACATATGAAAGTTCACGCCGAAAGGCTTATCGGTCAGTGATTTGGTTTTGATGATGGCCGCTTCCATTTGCTCCGGCGGAATGGTCGCACCGGCGAGAAAGCCAAAACCGCCCGCGTTACAGGTGCCCGCCACCAAGCGCGGATCCGCCACCCAGCCCATCGCCGTTTGAATAATGGGGTACTGGCAGCCCAGCAGTTCGGTGATACGGGTGTTGAGGGATACGGTCATGGCTGTTCTCTGGCTGATTTTGCGGAGGCGGCATTTTATCAAAATGCGCCAGGCAAATTGTCTTAGGTGCAGAACACAACCCAGAGCGAAATCACGCGGTGGTAACATGCCCCACTTCAAGGAAACGGCAGCACTCGCATGAAACTCAGCACCAAACAAAAAGTTGGCATCGCGTTCTACATGCTGCGCAGCTTGCTCACCAAACCGCAGTGCTTCGCTTACAACCCGCGCAAACAGTCGTTTATTGATGACCCGTACCCCGTGTATCGCCATATGCGCGACAACAAACCCGCGTTCTGGTCGCCGCACACCATCGGCTGGCATATTTCCGGTTCGCATGATTTTTTACTGCAATGCTTAAAAGACGAACGCTTGAGCCACTGTTTTCGGCTGTGGATGTTCGCACCGGAATACGATGCCACCAGCGCACTCGACAACTTATTGAGCAGTTTGTTGATGGCGCTGCCCACCAAAGATCACATGCGTGTGCGCAAACTGGTGTCGCCCGCATTTTCACCGCGTTTTGTCGCCGAAGCCAAACCGGAAATTGAAGCGCTGGTACAAGCCGAGTTAGAACATTTTGATCGCAACGGCGAATTGGATTTGGTGAAACTGTGCCGTGAAATTCCCATCAATGCGATGGCGATTTATTTTCGCATTCCCGATGCCATGCGCGGCGATTTCAACGCGCTCGGCCACGCCATCATTGCGGCATTCAGCTCCGAAGTGGACAGCATCGACACGGAAGCTGCCGAACGCGGTATCGCACAATTGCGCGAACTGTTTGCTGAGAAACGCCGCAATCCCGACGATTCGTTTATGTCCACGCTGATCAACCACATGGAAGACGGCGATCGCATGTCGGAAAACGAAGCCCTCGGTTTGGTGGGCGCACTGCTCGCCGCCGGCGTGGACACCACTTTCGATTACATGCTGAATATTTTTTACGGTTTGGTAAAAAATCCGCAGTGGGGACACTGGTTGTTGGAACACGAAGACAAATTACAAAACTTGATGGATGAAACTTTCCGCTGGAATACCTTTGGCAATCGCGGCTTTTTTCGCTTCGCCACAGAGGATATGGACATTCACGGACAGAAAATCAAGCAAGGGGAGATTGTGCAAATCATGTTTTCGATTGCCAACCACGACCCCTCGGTGTTTCCCGACCCGCACGCTTTCAATCCGCTGCGCGACAATCTCGACAAAGCCTACACTTTTGGCCTCGGCGCGCATTACTGTTTAGGACACGCCATCGCCAAATTGATCGCGCAAGTGACCGTGATGGCTGTTGTGCGCCGCTATCCCGATATGAAAATAAAAGAAAATCCAGAACGCATTTACAACATGCTGACGCGGCGGATTAGCAAGTTGACGCTGGTGCAGCCTCAAAACTAATCTCGCCTAGGCATCATTGCAAAGACCGATTAGGAGACCTATTATTGGGTCTCTTAATTCTGTATGAGGTCTAACGCCATGACCTATCAACTGCTGTCAGAAACCGCCGCCAGTATTTCCGAGCTGAAGGCCAACCCTATGAAGGTGGTTGCCAGCGCCCAAGGCATGCCTATCGCCGTGCTCAATCGCAATGCGCCCGCTTTTTACTGTGTGCCGGCCGCCGCCTATGAAGCGATGATGGAACTGATTGACGATGCCGAGCTGCTAAAAATCGTCAAAGAGCGGCAGCACGAAAAGTCTGTGCGAGTTTCACTCGATGACTTATAGGCTCGAATTCAAAGAATCGGCACTCAAAGAATGGAAAAAACTCGGCTATACAGTGCGAGAGCAACTGAAGAAAAAATTGGCTGAGCGTTTAGAAAATCCGCATGTGCCGAGCGCCGCTCTGTCGGGCGCAAAAAATATTTACAAGATCAAATTAAGCCAAGCGGGTTATCGACTGGTTTACTCAGTGCAAGACAAAACGGTAACCGTAACTGTTATCGCGATCGGCAAACGAAATAGAAATGAGATTTATGAAATTGCGCTGTCGCGACTGAATCCTTAACACAACGCTAAGAAATGCAGCCGCTCCGCTTGCTCTGTTGCAGTAATTATTTTTTCAAAATCACCGACGAGCCGTGCCCAAACAAACCTTGGTTGGCAGTAATGCCCACTTTGGCATTCGGCACTTGGCGCTCGCCAGCTTGACCTCGCAACTGCCAAGTGAGTTCGCACACTTGCGCCAAGGCTTGCGCTGGCACGGCTTCACCGAAACACGCCAACCCGCCAGACGGATTCACCGGCAAACGCCCGCCGAGTTTGGTGACACCATCGCGCACCAATTTGGCGGCATCACCGCGCGCGCAGAGTTGTAAATCTTCGTACCAATCCAATTCCAGCGCCGTGGACAAGTCATACACTTCTGCCACCGACACATCTTCAGGGCCGATGCCCGCTTCGGCGTAGGCTTTTTTCGGCAGTGCCGCGCGGAAGGAATGCGCTTCCATTGCCACAGCTGAATCTGTCGCCAAGTCCGGCATTTCAATCACGGCTGAAGCAAAAGTTGGTGTGACGGTAGAAATCGCCGCGACTTTCACTGCATCGCTGCGACCGATTTTTTTCGCGTAGGCTGCAGAGCAAACGATCAATGCAGCTGCACCGTCCGAAGTGGCGCACACATCCATCAAACGCAACGGATCCGCCACCATCGCCGAAGCGGCCACATCTTCGGCGGTAAATTTTTTCTTATAACGCGCATAAGGATTGGTAAAACCGTGCTCGGCGTTTTTCACTTTGACGCTGGCGAAATCTGCCAAAGTATCGCCGTAAATTTCCATGCGGCGGCGCGCATACAACGCAAAATAACTCGGATTGGTGATACCCAAACGAAAACGCACCCAGTCTGGATCTTCTGGTCGCTCACCTGGCGCCGGCTTCAAAAAACCTTTCGGCGTGGTGTCGGAACCAATCACCAGAGCCACATCGCACTGACCCGATAAAATTTTCATGCGCGCCGCCGCCAATGCTTGCGAACCAGAAGCGCAAGCTGCGTAAGAAGTATTTACTTCCGCGCCCTGCCAACCGAGTGCCTGCGCAAAAGTTGCACCTGCAACATAGCCGGGGTAGCCGCAACGCATCGTCGCCGCGCCGGAAACAAATTGCACATCGCGCCAAGTGATGCCGGCATCTTTTAATGCAGCGCGCGCCGCGACCACTCCGTATTCAACAAAGTTTTTTCCCCATTTTCCCCACGGGTGCATACCGACGCCGAGGATTGCAATTTCATTACTCATCATCAATTCCTCAGGCTACCGGTTTCCATTTCCAAGTCAGTTTGGTGGACTGTTCATCTTCGAACAGTTTTTCCAACACCAACTCCACATCCATACCGGCTTTTAATTGCGACACTTCCACGCCTTCCACCGCCTGCCCAAGCACAACCATTTTTTCTTTTTCCAACTCCACCGCGATGATGGTGTAAGGCACATAAGGATCAGGCGAGACATACGGCTCTGGCGGTTGATAGCAGGCGTTGGTGAACGACCAAATTTTTCCGGTGCGCGACAGCTGCACTTCATCAAAACTTTCGCTATCGCAATCGGGATTTTTGCAAAACACGGATTGCTTAGGAAAATAATAAGTGCTGCAACTTTTACATTGCGTGCCGATGAGATGCGGTTTTTCTACATCCAGCGTAAACCAGCCATCGAGTACGGGAGCTGTCAGTTTATTGGTCATCATGCCACCTGCTTTTTTTGCTGATACGGGAAAAATATTTCCCCGTATCAATTTAATTACCCTAACGCTGTCGCACGAATATTGTGCGGATCCAACTGCGCGAGCAACGCCAACTGTTCTGCCGTTGGCACTGGCGTGGTGGGAATATTGGCAGGAATGTGCAGCGGGAAGCCTGTGTTTTCCACCACTTGCTCCACGGTTACCCCTGGATGCAGCGAACGAATTGCCATCTGATGATCGGGACCGCTGAAATCCAAAATGCACAAGTTAGTGATGATCCAACGAATGTCCACCAATTCTTCCAAGCGCCAACCTTTCGGCAAACGCGCTTTGTTGTAGCCGATGGAACCGACCATATCGCACTCGCCTTCCACAAACGTTTTTTTGTTGTGGTTAGGTACAAAAAATGAATTCGCGTGACTGATGGAGTTGCCAGGAAAACCGCGCACACCGAGCATTTGCACTTTCGGTTTTTTGTAATCGGAACCCACCATCGAAATATTCGCTTGGCCGTAACGATCCACTTGCGTAGGTCCTACCATCGCGTGGCGTTTGCCACTCCACACATTGTCAAAAATGCGCGAGAAACCCATCCACGATTCGCGCTTGATTTTGTAATCGCCGCGCGGCCCCACCGGCACCGGTTCAGACACCATCCACGCTTCGGAATCGGTCATCATCATGTCGGGGTTGCAAGTTTTCATCGCCAAGGACGCTGCCAAACGCGGCACCACACCGATACCGGTCGCCAACACTTCGCCATTATCTTTCCACGCTTGTGACGCTGCACAAATAATCAGGTCTACCAGATTGTCATTGCTCATTCTGTTTCTCCTGATTAAAACACGGGCAGTGGCAGTTTCTTGATTGCATCAAGTCCGCCGACTTTTTCTAAATATTCTGCTTCGCTGCACGCGATGTACTGATCAAAGTACGCCTGCCAGCCGCCTTCTTCTTTTGCGGACGCGTTGTACGCTTTGAAATGTTTAGTATCAAAACCGTACAGCGGTGCGCAAGAAGTCGGGTGCGCGCCGCCAGCGATATGCACCACGCCGGTGGTTTCGCTGCGCTCCCAGAACACAAAACGCGCTTCTTCGTCTTGATGGAAATATTCGGTTTCGACTAACTCATCGCAAGTGACGAAGGTTTTGTCTGCCGCGCGCACAAACAGATCGTCCATGTAATGATCAGGACCTTTGATCTGACACACGCCGCGCGCATCGGCGCGATCCACATGCACCAGCGCGACATCCAATTTGATGGCTGGCATCGCCACCCATTCTTTGTCGTCGTACGGCGACGCGATCATTTTCACATCGGCGTGTTTCAACACATCGGTGCCGATACCAATGCGCGTAGGAATAAACGGAATGTTGTAACCCGCCGCTTTTAGGCCGAGCAGGAACATGCCTTCATCCACTTCCATCACCTCGATGGCGCCGTTCTGACGCGCTTGGCGGAAGTAGGGCTCCAGCGGAATGAAATCCAAGGACACGAATGCAAAGATGACTTTCTTCACCTTGCCCGCCGCGCACAACATGCCGACATCAGCACCGCCGTAAGCGACCACGGTGAGGTCTTTCAGATTGGAACGCAGGATCTCGCGGATCAGCGCCATCGGTTTGCGGCGAGGACCCCAGCCGCCAATGCCGATGGTCATGCCATCGCGCAGCTGGCTGACTACATCAGCCGCCGTCATGACTTTATTCATCGTTTGCTACCTTTTGATCGGATGACAGGGAAGGAGGGCAGGGCGCCATCCCAGAAATGCGCGGCGATACTACTGTTCCACAGGGGCAAAGTCAACGCAAAAACCCACACCCTGCCGAATAAAGTCCTTAAAAAACAATCAGTTATAGTGTCAGCGCAGCACGACGGTTTTGCCGTGAATATCGATATGCACAAAACCAGCCGCAAGCAGGCGGTGGCTTACTTACAGGATTTGATTGAACAGGTGGAACAATAAACCGCAGCGCTGGCTGCGGTGTGCGTCAAGTCAGACCGGCCAGCAAAAACCCGAGCCCCAACAGCGCCAGCGCCAGCACTTCCCAAGTCTTGCCCAGATTGAACAGGGCATACACATAAGACAACGGCGGCAGAAACACGCTCATGAAGCCCCACGCGTAATCGGCTTTGAATGACACGATGATCATATAGCCCCAGCTGATCACTAGGGTGGCGATGCCGAACATGGTCAATACAGAAGAAATGGAATCCATAAAGCACTCTCAATAAACAGGGAAGCAGGAAGCGGGCGCATTATAGGTGCTAGCTCGACTGGGCGGAACCAAGCCTCACCTCAAGGCGTGCGCGCCAGTGCCCACACATGCACCTCTGCAGCACCGGCAGCCTGTAAGACGCGAGCAATCTCGGTGGCGGTACTGCCGGTGGTCAACACATCATCCACCACAGCCACACGGCGATAGGGCAGGGGCTTATGCAGCACAAACGCATCCTGCAAGTTGCGGTGGCGCTGCGCACGACTGAGCCCCTGCTGGCTGACGGTATAGCGCTGACGCCGCAGAGTCGCCAACAGTGGCAGCCGCAACTGGCGCGCCAGTACGCGGGCGATTTCCCGCCCCTGATCAAAGCCGCGCCGCTGCAGTCGCCGCCAATGCAGCGGCACAGGCAGCACACACTCCGGCAGCGCAATATTGGCCGTTTGATAATGCGCCTGCACACCCTGCGCAAAACTGCGCGCCAGCCAATACCCACTCGCTGTGTGGCCGCTGTGTTTGTAGCGGTTTAATAGGCCAGCGATGGGCTCTTCATAACGAAACGCACAAAACGCCCGCGTGAACACCGGCGGTGTTTGCATGCACGACGCACACATAGGCGTGGCGACCGCCAGCGGCATAGCACAGCGCACACACGCCTGTGTATTTTTTGGCAAATGGATCTCACAGGAAAAACAAAGCGGTTTTCTACCATGTACCGCACGGCGACACAGCACACACACCGAAGGGAGCAGCACATCTAACAATTGTAAGATCGACATGGAAATCCTTTTCCATTAAAAAAATATTGATCGCTCAAGGTTCGTCGTGGAGAGTAAAACTGTCACCTTCTTTTGCCGCTGCCGCTGTTTTTTCTGGCGTCGAAAAAGCAATGCCGCCCGCTAAAATAGTCTCTGCTCCTGCCGTGCGAATTTGAATGCCGGAGAATAAACCTGCATCCACAGAAATGCCGCTGGCATTCCAAAAACGGCTGTTGGTCTGCGCCAATTTTGCGTACTGCGGAAAAATATTGAGATAGACATAAACTGCGTCACCATCCGGTGACACATCACCACCCAACACTGTGCCCACTGGCACGCGGCGGAACAATACCGGATCACCACTTTTCAGCGAACCCAATTCTTTGGCCACCATGCGCAGATTCAAACCCTCTGCCAAGGTTTTGGTAATTGGCTTTTGCACGGCGACAGCAAACTCGCGCGCAGCTGTGCCTTTACCCGGCAGCAATTCGAGGTAACTGCCCAGCAACGCATCCAGATTTTGTGTGCGTGCTAAGCCAACAGCGGGTTCCACTTTCCAAAATTGCGTGCCGGTATTCAGCAGTGGCAGCGCGTCGGTTTTTAATGCGGCATCGGCATCCACGCCTTTCATATCGCGGCGCAACTGCAAGCGTGTGATTTCGCCCAGCGCGATCCCGCGATAACGAATTTCACTACCGGCTGTCAGCCCTTTTGCTTCTTGCAAATGCAACCGCACAAAAACGCCCGCATTCGTAGCCGCCTCTTTGCTACTGTACAAACGCAAGCAATCATCCGTTGCCACTTTTTGCGCTACTGGCTGTTCGCTATCAAAATTATCAAACGCCACGCCGCCGGCCAGCATTTGCGCCACCGAGCCCACGCGCACTGTTGCACCACCCGCACCGACTTTCATATCCACAGCGCCGGCACGCCAAAAGCGCACACCGGCTTGCAAAACTTTTGTGTATTCTGCGGCAACATAAACGCGAATTTGCACGCGCTTGCCATCGGCACTGTGACGCACATCCTGCACAGAGCCAACAGTCAAACCGCGATGCAACACCGGCGCACCAACGCTAATGCCCGCTGCGTCATCCGTTTCTAAATTGAGATGCACGCCGGGCAATTCGCCAGGAGAAACAACCGTTGCCTGTTGCTCGTTATCAAACAATTTAAAACTTCTGCCATCGTGTATATCTTTGCTAGCGCGCTCATTGGGTGTATCGAAAGCAATACCGCCTGCCAACACCGACATCATGGAAGAAGTTTTCACTTGAATACCATTTTGCAAGCTGGCGTTCGCCTGAATGCCACTCACATTCCAGAAGCGACTGCTGCCGTTAATGAGATGGCGATATTCCGGCTTGATCAACACATGCACAACAACTTGGCTGCGTTCCAGTTCACTGTTTTGCACAGTCCCAACAACAAATTCTCGAAAATACACGGGCGCACCGTTGCTGATTGATCCCGCCACCGGCGTGGTTAAACGCAAGTGCAAACCGGGCTCGCTGTAATCCATGGCATCTGGGCCGGATGCTGCGACAAACTCATGATTTTGCACGGACTTACCCGTAGCATCCGGTGTAAAAGCGAGATAGGAACCGCCGGAAGTTAAGGCATCTAGGCCGGTAACACCGGTGACGGAAAATTGTGGCTGCACCAACCAGAAACGCGTTTTATCGGTGATAAAAGATTCAAAACGCGGGTCGATACCAAAACGCCCAATCACCGCATCGTCTTTATTTCTGTACCACACATCGCGCAGCTTGCCGATGGGAATACCTTTGTACATCACCTTAGTAACATTTTTTGCCAAGCCTTCCGCAGAGGAAAAACGCACATTGACGAAAGTGCTGGTCTCTGCCGCTTCGAAATCTTGGTAGAGCAAAAAACTATCGCCATTGTTGGCTGTTGGTGCGTCTTCATTTTCTTTTGGCAAACTCATGCTGACACCGCCGGCCAACAGGCTAATCATGGAATCGGTTTTGATTTGGATACCACTCAAACTCATATCCACTTGCACACCGCTGGCGTTCCAAAAGCGTGTATTTTTGTGCACTAGATTTGCAAACTCCGGCAAGATATAGGCGCTCACTTCAACACCACTACCGTCAGCAGCCATGGCCGCTGCTTGCACATAACCCACTTTAATTTGACGCATCAAAATCGGCGCGCCAGCACCCAACGAACCTAAGCGATCTGTGCGCAATTGAATACGCAAACCGGGCGCGTTGTCTGGCAACAAAGGAGCCACATTGGAGGCGACAAAATGCGTGGCCGTCTCACCGCTCAACTGTGCAGATGGCAATTGCACGCCAATGTAGTTGCCAGAAAAAATGGTGCCGATTCCTGAAACGCCGCCCAAGGACACTTGCGGTTGCACCAACCAAAATTGCGCCTCTTTCGGTGCGCCGCCGCGCTTGTGTACCACGGCCTTATCGACCTCGATATCAACCAATACGCCGCTCACATCATCTTTAACGCGCAACTTGCGCACCATACCCACCGTGATGCCTTTGTGTTTCACTGGCGTTTGATTGGCGACAATGCCTTCGCCATTTTCAAACTCCACCGTGATAGTCGGCCCCATATCTAACAGGCTGCGCCACACTAACCACATGCCCACCAATAAGGCGATCAGTGGCAACAACCAGATATAGGCGATATGTCGTTTTTTTGTCACGGCAGGAGTGGGTAGTGAATGACTGTCCACAGATTTTGTCTCGCCTTACTTAACATGTTCGCGAATAAAGGTATCCGCGTCTTGCACCCAACTGTTCAATACCGGCTTCATGTGATCAACCAGTACTTTATCTTTTCCTGCTGCACTGCCCGTGCCGGCACGCACAGATTTCACCAAGATTTTATTGGTTTGACTGTCGCGCAGACGCGCCTCTAAAAACACCACCATACTTTGTTCTGGCTGCGCAGCAGTTGGAGACATGTCGACAAAAATCATCGATACCGGCGTGTTCTTTGCGTCATTGCGTTTGTCTTTTTCTGCGGTAGTTTTCACACCGGTAATAGCAGCATCTAAACGCAAAACACCCGGCCCTGGTTTATCAACAATTTTCAATGTGCTGCCAATGTGATTGGTAGCGCGGGTTTTGATATAGGTAAGCGCTTCCAACATGCGGCCTTTAGAAACTTTTGCCAACAGAGGAGGGCGCGGGTACAAGCCGATAGGATCAATCATGATGGCGGTGTATTTGCCTTTTTTCAGCTCGGGACTCACCCACAACAAACTGGTGCCACCGCTCGCTGTTTTGTTTTCTTTCATGTCAGTGTAATCCACCAGCCAACCAGAGAACTGGCTGTTAAATGCCTTTTTCTCTACATCTTTTTTACTGGGGGATTTTTTTTCTACTGCTTGATGGTGTGATGGTTTTTTCTCGTCTGTTTTTTTGTCCGCCACGGTTTGATTGGATGTGGTTTTGCTGGCGACTTTATTCTCCCCCAAGCCATCAAACCAACGACTTAACGAAGTACACCCACTCACCAAAGCCAATATTGAAACACCCAACAACAAACGACGAACAACTTTCATGCATTACACCTTTACGAAAACAAAAAATAAACGAACAACCCATCAATCGACTGATTCTGCAGTATCCCAAATCAAGCGCGGATCAAAACTCATGGATGACAGCATCGTTAAAATGACTGCCGCACCAAAAGCCGTCGCACCCATGCCCGGCAGCACCGCAGCGGTTTGACCCAATTGCACCAAGCCCACCATGACGGCGACGACAAAAATATCCAACATCGACCAGCGGCCGAGAAACTCCACCACGCGATATACCGCAATGCGCCGCCGTGTACTCATCGGCCAGCGAAATTGCACCGACAGCAGCAGCACAATGATACTGATCACCTTGCCCAACGGCACGACAAAACTGGCGATAAACACCACGGCTGCAATCGCGTAAATCCCGTGGTGCACCAACAGCGCCACGCCGCCGATGATGGTAGACGGATCGCCGCGATTAAATAACAAAATATTCATAATCGGCAGCGTGTTGGCTGGAATAAGCAGCAACATCGCCAGCGACAAAAAGAACCAACTCAACGCCAAACTGTGCGGCTTGCGCATAAACACCAGCGCGCCACAACGCGCACAGCGCACAGAACCTTGTGCCGCACATGGTTGCAAATGATGGCAACTTTTACACAGTGCAAGGCCACGGCTGGCAGCCGTCACATCGCTGCCAGACGCTGTGGCGTTCTCAAAATTTGACATATATCTACAGGTAACTTCAACGAGGTTTCGGTGGCGGCTCATCATCCGGTAGCGTGAATACCGCTTTGCCGGTCGGTCTTTCCGGTGGTTGTTCGGTAGGTTCTAGCGATAGCGACAAACTGGACGAACTGAGTATGGCATCAATTGCGCTAGTGTCTGCCGGTTTGCCTGCCGCCGGTTTTTTCTCATCTTCATCAAAAGAACCACGCAGCCACGCTGGCACTTCGCTTTCGCTTTCTGGATTTTCAATCGGCGCCAAAGTCAACTCCGATTCAAACTCCAACACAAAAGCTTTGGCTTTTTCTAGGTAATTATTCGTCGGCGCATCGGTTTTTATTTCATCCGCCGGCAAGAATGCCGAAAAGAAACCGCGAATTTCTGCCAACTGATCTTCCAATAACATCGGCACCAAACTGGAGTACATATCTAGCAAGGTGATCGCATTTTTAGAAGAATCGGAATCGGTGGCGTATTGCAATCGACTGGCAATCGCTTTGTTTAATATATGTAAGTCTTCGTAAATTTTGATCAAACCATCAAATGCAAACTGGCCTTTTTTGCCGTTGTGGGTCAAAAAATATTGCGCGACTAAATACATGCCCGCCACGCGAAAAACCGTTTCTTCCTCGGAAGACAGCGGCAAATGGAAGCGCGCCATTGGCCGCATATAAGCCGTTTTTGGGCAGCCGCAGGTGGGCGAAATTAAACCTAACATGGAACTCAACACGCGCTGCAGTGCCGTGGTTTGCACCACGGTGCGCTCTTCTGTCACCACTTCCAATTTCACTTCATCAATCGAGCGCGTGGCGTGAAAGCGTTCAATCACATCGTACAACTGCAAAGCTAATGGGCAGTGTTTGTGTTCTTCCACTTTTAGCGGGCAATGAGAACATTGTTTGAAACCCAATTCCGTCCACGATGGTGGGTTGGCAATCGGCTTGCTGATCAGCTCAAACGATTCACCATCGAGATCAAAATCAAATACTTCCGTGGTTTTGTCATTCAAGCCGATGCGATAGGTGATCCGAATGGGTTCCATGTCTACATTTCCTGTGCGCGATTCTTTTCATACGCCTGCCAGAACTCGTGCTGGTCAATCAGCGTCTCCATGAGCAATGTACACAGCATCAGGCAGACAAAACAATACAGGCCGACACCGGGCAATAACTGCGCCATGTCTTTCAGCTTGACCACCGATACCAGCACCGCCAGCAAAAACACTTCTGGCATTGCCCACTCGCGCACATGGTGGTTCAGGCGCAGCAGTGTGGGCAGCCATGCGGGCGCGCCACCCAACTGCAACACCGTGCTGACGGTAAAGACCAACCAGAGATTCAAAAATGGCGCGACCAGTGCACACACGGCGACTAGGGTGGCCACTTCCCAATAACCGCTATTGCCGAGCGCCAGTATCGCTTGCGTTAAAGAGACATCGTGCAGCAAACCGGCGGTAGACAGACTGAGCAGCGGCATGCCCATCGCTGGCACTAATAAAATCAAGCCAATAGTGGACAGCATAACCGCGTGCAATACGCTGTCAGGGCGACCCTCTTGCAAGCCGTGGCCGCAGCGCGGGCAGATGGATTCGCTGCCTTCCGGCACTTCCACTTCGGGCAGCAACAGATCGCATTCTGCGCAGGCCATTAGGCGATTGATCGTCGGCAAGGTGGTGGTGTCCATCAAGTAGCGCTATCGGTCGGTAGAGATCGTATTTTATGCAACAACCTGTGTATTGGTAGGTAGCCAATCCATAGGCAACCTTGCGCCAACAATAGGGCGCCGGCCAGATGGGTGTGTTTATCCATATCCACAAAACCATCGCCGACGACAGCGATAACAACAACGGCCCACTGCATGACAACCAGCAGTGTTGCGCTGAGTAAGAGATTGTTAGGCAGGCGACGGCGAGACAAGCGCCATCCGTACACGACCAACACGGCAACCAGCGGTGCGCAGAAAAATGCGATGTACCCGTGTTGTGGCAACATCATGATCGGTTCAGACAGTGACCATCTATATTCGACAGCTCGCCCTCTGTCACGACCTTCCACTTGCCCCAGTCGACTGATAATCCATTTTTGAGTTCGAGGCATTGCCGTAGTAACCAACGACAAGAGCAGGCTGGGTTCTCGAACAAACAGGCCAACAAGATGTGGGTAGCGCAGCTCTCCTGCTTCTGGGCAAGTGGCGCGGTGGTTTAGACCTAGCGTTCGCCAGCTGCCGCTAGCCAGCCTTCGACAATCGTCGGGTAATTGCAATGCGTGGAGGATGTCGCTGCGCTGTGCCTCAGGGGCTGTGCTGAGCAGAGCCATCAATAAGTTCACCTTATTTGCCCAAGCCATTGGCTCATCTCGCGCCGTCCACGCGGGGGTTGCAGTCAGTAGGGCAGGCAACATCACGCCGCCCAACAAAACTGCTGCCAAAGTAAAACGGCGCTGTTGGCCAAGGTACAGCGCAATCATGACACCCATTAGCAACGCCAATGGCAGATGCTGCGGTTTGGATAACGCCAGCCCTATCAATCCCACCAGACACGGCGCACTCCAGCGCAGACGCCAATTTTCCAGTGCCAGCATCACCAAGCCCAACAAGCTGATGTAGAGAAAATAAACAGCGGCAAACTCACTGTAAAATGTGCTGAGATACAGGGTGATGCCTGGATCGCACATCACAGCAGCAAACACCAAAGCATGACCCAGCAACGCGGCCTTGCACTGTCTTCGTAGAAAATAGAGCGTCGCTAACCAGCCGGTTATCAGCAGTATTAGCGCAGTAGCCAACCCAATGATCTGCAGGTCAAGCAGTTTACTGTTAGACAGTGGGAGCCAGGCTTCAGCCAGCAGCGCTCCCGCTGCTGTGAACAGAAGCGCACTGCTGTAGAAGCATGTTGTGTCGAGGTGGCGATCACGGGTATAGAAACGGATAGGGGCTTGGGGTGTGCCGCGATCGAGTGCGATTGCAGGGTCAGCCGGCCAGATCTGATGGCAGGCCTCAAGGCGAATCATGTCGTAGCTGTTGGCATAAGCCAGCAGCGGCTTGTGTAGCACAAAGCTCAGTAAGCGCTCAGTACCCGCCAGCATCAGCAACAATGCCAGCAGTGGTACAGCCGCAAAGCGAAAAACACTACCTGACATACAAAGCTGACCCAAGCGTAGGATTTATTCGAGTGCAGGCTTGGGCAGCAATATTTCCACTTCCAAACCTCCGCACTTTGATGAGCGAGCTGTCAGTGTACCGCCATGCGCCTCCACTATGCGGCGTGCAAAGTAATAGCCCAACCCACTGCCGGTTTTTCCTTGCGACGACGCCGCGCGAAAGTACGGCTTACCCAACTCGCTCAACTCTTCTTGCGCCAGACCCGAACCGCTGTCGCTGACGGTGACACGCAAACCCGATGCACTGCATTCCACGGCAACGCTGACGCTGCTAGCCGGCGGAGAATAGCGCAGCGCGTTGACGATCAAGTTGCTCAACGCTGCCGAAAACAGTGTAGCGTCCAATAAAAACTTGGCGTTTTGCGGCGTAACATTCACTTGTATGCGTTCACGCGCATCGTCAAGTTGTTGCATAACTTGCTCCATGAGCGAGTGCAAGCCGCACATTTTTCTCGTCAGAGACACTGCATGATTGTCTAAAGCTTCCGTCGTTAAAAAATGACTTACCAGCCCTGACAACTGCGTCGCATTTTTTCGAATTTGCTGTAGGCGTTGCATTTCTTGCGTGGGAAGTTCACTGGCTTTAATTTGTATCATCTGCGCTGAACGATCAATCGCCGCCAGCGGGTTGCCAAACTCGTGAGATAACATCGCTACAAAACGGCGTTGCTCTTCAGCACGCTGCGCAGCAAGCACCACTTCCTGTTCAGCTGTTTGCTTGTCTATTTGCATTTGTCGCAAGCGCAAAGCAAGGCCATAACTCATTACAAGTACATGCACCAGTGTGGCGACTTGGTAAAACTCTGCCGTGACCACATTCCATGCCAACCAGCCTTGGTTCAAACTGGTGTTCACCGCCGTTGCCAACGCAGGAATAGCAAACGCAGCAAAATACACCAACAGCTCAGTGCGTTTGTCGCGCAACCAATATCGCCATAACAATGCCATGCTGATGAAAAATATAAAAATGTTAAGCACATTTTCTAATTTCACGAAGTACAACAACCATTCGCCCACTAGAAATGGCATGAGTGCGAACGGTAAAAATGACAGGCTAAACCCTATATTCCATAAATAAAAAACATGCAGACGAGGCAAGGTGTTTTTTAGTGCCAACAACTTGTCCCACATTAGTGCAATACAGGCCGCACCTCCCAACCAGCCGATGCGCGGCAACGCATCGGTTGCCCATGCGCTATTCCCCCCTAATAAAACCGGCAAATAGCCATTGGTTCCCAAATGAAATAATAACTGCGCTGTGATATAGCCGGCATAAGCCAATAACACAGAATCCGCAGTGCGCAAGCCGAAGATAAAATAAAACACCACCACAATTAACAAAATACCGAAGTAACCGCCTCGATAAAAATTGTCGCGTGTTTCATGTGCTGTAAACGCATTAACTTGCCACAAGGTGGCATGTACATTCAGCGCGTTCGTTGTATACACGCGCAGAAAAATCTGTGTGTTTTGATCAATATCTATCGGCATAGAAAATTGACGAGTACGCAGTGGACGGTTTTCATAGGGCTGGTGATACCCCAAAACATAATGCGCAAATCCACGCTGCGGATTGCCAACCCAAACATCTACATTTTCCAGCTCTGGTGAACCTATCGATAACACCCATCTCCTCGGTGCATCAGCATGTGGATGGGGATTGGTATAAAACCAATGCGCGTCCGTGTTGTAGCCCAAACTGCGTGAGCTGCGCAACGGCGTGAAATGTTTTTGAATAAATAGCTCTTGTGACACCGAATCAAATAAGACTTTACCGGTATCATCCGCAAAATGTAAAAATGTTCCATCCAGAGAAACACTAGCTGTATCTTTTGCCAACTGCGGCGATACGGCTAGGGTTTTATTGTTATAAAAATACGCTGCCAGCAATAACACAAAAATAATCGCGACAGCCAAAACATAGCGCGTCTTCATGGAGAGACCACGCGCGCGCCGACAAATACATAGCCCTTGCCATAACCTGATCGCACAGGCAGTTCCATTTTGCAAGCTGCGTGCACTTTTTTTCGCAACCTACTCACCACATTGTCTAAATTGCGTAAATTAGACAGCGTCTCGGGTTTTTCTAACCGCTGCAGCAAAGCTTCGCGCGAAACTGACACTCCCGCCGCATCAAACAATGCAGCGAGCACAATAGTTTCTACATGGGTGAGCACAACCTTCACCCGATTTGGCGCTTGCAACTGCCAACTGGCAGCAAATAATGTCCATAACTCGGACTGATCCATTGCTGAATGACTAGCCGCCTGTACTCTGCGCAAAACACTATAACAAGCGGCTTCAATCACTTCCAAAGAACTGCGTTTAGACAGATAAATATCTGCGCCAACACCTAAGCCTTTCACTTGATCGTCATTGGCATCCAATGCCGTCAACATCACGATTCCTACACACGGATCTTTTGCGCGCACCTGTTGTGCAATTTCAAAACCATCTGCTCCTGGCAAAACAATATCGAGCAGTAGGAGAGAGAACGATTGCACAGCCCAAGCACAGAAAAAAGTTTCCGCGCTGTCAAATCCCACTGCGTGGAAACCTCGCAGATTTAGGAACTCTACTAAATCGGCAAGCAATTCTGAATTATCTTCAACAACTGCGACGGCGTGCATAAAAAAAACAAAGCAAGGTAATCCGTGAAGAATACCTTGCTTATGGGAAAAGCCGAAGCGAAAAGTGGGTTCGATATACCACCCAACACTCGCTTTCGCTGCTAATCAGCCATCGGTTTTTCCACTGACGGACGCAGAGATACTTACCTTGACCTTAGGTTGCAATTTACAGCTTGATTTATAAGTGTCGGTTGCGATGTTGCCCGTTGAATCGCCCGTTATGTCGCAGGCGGGTTTATTGATATACAGATAGCCACTGATTTTTTGAGACAGTTTGTAATCAAAAGGGGTAGCACTACCTTTTAGTGTAAGACTAGTTTTTTCCGTCAGTGATGTGTCCCGTATCAGCTTCAAGGCGCCACCGCTCTGGTCATTGACCAATTGGTTCAATGTGCTGCCGTCTTTACATCGGATCTGGCTATCTGCACCGGAATCATGAATCTTCTGTATATCCAATGCGGCGCGGAGAGCCGATGTATCTTTGAACTTAACATTTAGCACGCCTTTATTGACAGAAGCATTGGTGGTACTGCCCACTGATTGCGTATAGAGAATGTCTTCCAGCAACACGCCAGTCCACTCAACGGTATAAAGACGAACATACGAAAACTTGTTGTTCGCGTGATCGTCATATACACCCACTTCTACTCTGGATGCGTCACTGGTGATTTTCCCCGAGCAATCACCAGAAAAAGTAAATGTGATGCTCCCCTTTTCTGGTGAGCTATCTATAAACGCTCGCCCAAAAGGTGCAGCCTGTACCTGTGAGATACCAGCAGCCAGCAAGGTTGTCAGTAACAGTGATTTCTTCATGGTGGGGCTCCTAAAACAGGATGAATTAAAAGGGCTTTTCATATTCCGTCTCATCCACATCTCAAGGCAAAGCAACAATTCTGTCATTTTCTGTCAGTCGCGCAGTCAACCTAAACAATCCCTCCCAGGTTGACGGCGAGAGCAGCGCGACTATGATGCCCCTTTCCATCACCCCCCCAAGACAGCCGCCATGACCACCAGTACCCTGCGCCACGACTGGACCCGCGCCGAGATCCTCGCGCTGTTCGACCTGCCTTTTAATGACTTGATGTTCCGCGCCCAGCAAGTCCATCGCGAGCATTTCGACCCCAACCAAGTACAGGTGAGCACGCTGCTGTCGATCAAGACCGGCGCCTGCCCGGAAGACTGTAAATACTGCCCGCAGAGTGGTCACTACGACACCGGCCTCGACAAAGAAAAACTGCTGGAAGTAGAAAAAGTCATCGAGGAAGCGCGCGCGGCAAAAGCCAACGGCTCCTCGCGTTTTTGCATGGGCGCGGCGTGGCGTTCGCCCGCTGAAAAAGACATGCCCTATGTGTTGCACATGGTGCGCGAAGTAAAAAAACTGGGCATGGAAACTTGCATGACGCTGGGCATGTTGGATGCAGATAAATCCAAACGCCTCGCCGAAGCCGGATTGGATTATTACAACCACAACCTCGACACCTCGCCCGAATATTACGGCGAAATTATTACCACGCGCACTTATGCCGACCGTTTGGAAACGCTAGATCATGTGCGCCAAGCCGGCATGAAAGTGTGCAGCGGCGGCATTGTCGGCATGGGCGAAACGCAGAATGATCGCGCGGGATTATTGCAACAACTCGCCAACTTAAATCCACATCCTGACTCAGTGCCAATCAACAATTTGGTGAAAGTGGAAGGCACGCCACTGGAACACGAAGGCGAACTCGACGCCTTTGATTTTCTGCGCACGATTGCCGTGGCGCGTATTGTGATGCCGCAATCTTTTGTGCGTCTGTCGGCCGGTCGTGAAACCATGAACGAGCAGATGCAGGCGCTCGCGTTTCTCGCCGGTGCAAACTCTATTTTTTATGGTGAAAAATTATTGACCACACCCAACCCAGCCGCGCACCAAGATCAACAATTGTTTGCCAAGTTGGGCATCAACCCGCAGTTGCGTGCGGCGACTGATGTGCAGCCACCTGTATCACAAACACACGCGCTGTTTTACGATGCTTGCGCATAAATCCGCGCATGAACCCTTGGCAACAACAATGGCAACGGCAACTCGCTGAACGCAGAGACCAGCATTTGCTGCGTCAAACGCGCGTGCAAACGGTTGCACCAAGCAAATCGTTTATCAGCAATGATTATTTAGGGCTTGCGCAGCATCCATCCTTAAAAAAAGTACAAATTGCCGCTGTGGAAAAATATGGTACGGGCAGCGGCGCTTCCCATTTACTCGGTGGCCATTCATTGCCGCATCACCAACTGGAAGAACAACTGGCAGCGTTTACCGGCCGCGAGCGCGCCTTGTTATTTTCCACTGGCTACATGGCCAATCTCAGCGTGCTGACGGCACTGCTGCAAAAAGGCGATGCAGTGCTGCAAGACAAACTTAATCACGCTTCATTGTTGGATGGCGGATTATTTTCTGGCGCCGATTTTCGTCGCTACCTGCATGCGGACATCGACAGCCTGCAAAAACATTTACTGCGCTGCGCCGATAAAAAAACCTTGGTGGCGACTGATGGTGTGTTCAGCATGGATGGCGACATCGCACCGCTGCCTGCACTCGCTGCACTGTGCGAACAACACAGCGCGCTGTTGATGGTGGATGACGCCCACGGTTTTGGCGTGTTGGGGAAAAATGGCGCCGGCAGCTGCGAGCATTTTTCACTGACACAAAACGAAGTGCCAATCTTGATGGGTACTTTCGGCAAAGCGCTGGGCAGCTTCGGCGCGTTTGTTGCCGGCTCACACGATTTAATTGACATACTGCTGCAGTTTGCACGGCCTTTTATTTACACCACCGCACTGCCACCGGCACAAGCGGCAGTCACTAGCGCGGCCTTGCAGTTATTAGCCTATGAAAGTTGGCGACGCGAAAAACTGCAGCACAACATCGCTTTTTTTCGCCAACAAGCCGCCGTGCGCGCATTGCCGCTGTTGGATTCGCCCACAGCTATCCAGCCGGTTTTGATCGGCAGCAGCGCGCGCGTATTAAAAATTGACGCGACTTTGCGCGAGCAAGGGTTTCTAGTCGGTGCGGTGCGGCCGCCCACCGTAGCGGATAACGCTGCGCGCTTGCGCATCACGCTGTCAGCCGCACACGAAGAAAACAATATTGCGCAACTGTTGGATGCTATCGCCGATAGCTTGCGCGTGAACCCATGAAAGATTTACCCATCATTTTGTTACACGGCTGGGGCTTCAGCGGCCGCATTTGGCAACCCTTGATTCGCGCTTTGCACGACGCAGGCAACACACAAGTCTTTGCCATCGATCTGCCCGGCTTTGGTTCTGCATTTCACGAACCCTGCACAAACCTTGAACAAGTCTTGGCATACATCGTCGAGCAACTGCCAGAACAATGTGTTTTGAGTGGCTGGAGTTTGGGTGGCATGCTCGCCATGCAACTGGCACACCACTATCCACAACGCATCGCTGGCATCATCACACTCGGCAGCAATTTGCATTTCACCGCTGACGACAACTGGCCCGGCATGCCCGCTGAAGATTTCACACAATTTTGTCAACGCTTTGAACTGCAGCCAGAAAAAACTTGGCGGCGATTTCTCAACCTGCAAGTGCGCGGCGAATCACAACCTGAACGCATTGCTGTGTTGCTGGAAAATCTGGCTGATTTTCAGGATTGCAATGCCGACACTGCCCTGCGCATGCTGCATCTACTCGGGCAAATCGATAACCGCGCTCTTTTTTCTACGCTGTCAGTCCCCAGCTTGCATTGTTTGGGTGAGTGCGATGCCATCACGCCCGTTGCCGTTGGCGATCGTTTACAGAATACTGCAACTAGCCAGCGCCTAGCCATTTTTCGCGATTGCAGCCACGCCATGCCGCTCTCTCGCGCCGCACCAATTGCTGAACACATCCAACATTTTATTCATCAGCCTCTCGATGCAGCGCCAGAAACAACTCTGCAAAAAACGCGCGTGGCGGATTCTTTCTCGCGCGCTGCTGTGTCGTACAATCAAGCAGCACAATTGCAAAAAACGGTCGGCGAAGCGCTGCTCGTTACCTTGCCCACAGCCATGCGCGGCGTGGCATTGGATCTCGGCTGCGGCACGGGTTTTATCAGCCACGCGCTACAAACAAAACACGCCGAGCTCAACATCATCGGCGTGGATATGGCCGTCGGCATGCTGCATATCGCACAGCAGGAAAAACAACTGTGCTGTGTACAAGCGGATATGGAGTACCTGCCGTTTGCGGAACAATCGGTAGATTGGTTGCTGTCCAGTCTCGCGCTGCAATGGGCAGACAATCTCGAACAGTGTTTTGCCGAATGGCGCCGTGTTTTAAAACCGAATGGCACTGTTTTTTTTACCACTTTTCTCCCCAACACCCTGCATGAGCTGCGCCAAAGTTGGCAAGCGGTGGACGACGCTGTACATGTCAATGCCTTTGTTGCGCAAGACGCTATTGTCTCCGCTTTAAAGAAAGCGGGTTTTACACACATCGACATTTTTTCTGCGTCCCACACGCTGTACTACACGCAACTGCAAGATTTAACGCGCGAGCTGAAAGCCATCGGCGCACACAATATGAACGCCGGTCGTCCACAAGGACTTACTGGCAAAAACCGTTGGGCAAGGTTGATGACCGCCTATGAAAGCTATCGCAGCGCGCGCGGACTGCCGGCCACTTACGAGGTGTTATATGTCAGCGCTCATTAACAAACTGTTGGCACTGCCGTTGTTATTGCGCCAATTATTTTTTTGGGCAACCTGGTCGGCAGCGACTGCGGTCATGCTACTGCCAACCAGCAGTTTGCCCACGGTAAATATTTGGGATAAAGCCGAACACGCCGGAACTTTTGCAACATTAATGACGCTGGCGTGGTTAGCCTATCAACACCGTTTTAGTCATCATATTTTAGTTTTATCGTTGGTGCTTTATGGCGTGACGACGGAGTGCATTCAGCACTTTATTCCCAGCCGCAGTTTCAGCGTGTTGGATATGGTGGCCGACACTGTCGGCGTACTGTTCGCCTGGCTGCTGATTCGCCTATTAGAGAAACAGCATGGCGCGTGAGATTTTTTTTATTGCCGGCACCGATACCGATGCGGGAAAAACATTTGTCGCCTGCCAATTGCTGCGCGCCGCACAACAGCGCGGTTTGCGCACCTTGGGCTTGAAGCCATTAGCCGCTGGTGCAGAAAAAACTGCCGGTGGTTTGCGCAATAGCGATGCACTCCTGCTACAGAAAAACTCATCGCTGCAACTACCTTATTCCGCGATCAATCCCTTTTGTTTTGCCGAAGCCATTGCGCCGCACATCGCCGCTGAAAAAAACTCGACACGCTTAGCAGCACAAACTATTGCACAAACGATTCGCCACACTGTAGACAACACGGCGTTTGATTACGCGGTGATTGAAGGCGCAGGCGGTTGGCGCGTGCCGATCAACGCCAACGAAACGCTCGCCGATGTAGTGAAGTTATTAAACATACCTGTAATTTTAGTCGTCGGTATGAAGCTAGGCTGTTTAAATCACGCTCTGCTCACGGCAGAGGCGATTAAACGCGATGGCCTTGTTTTACACAGCTGGGTTGCCAATGATTTGGGCAACCCCATGCCTTACTGGCAGGAAAATATTGCGGCGCTGGAGCAACGCATGCCTGCACCGCGTTTGCTGGTGGAATAAAACTTTACAACGCTTCTGCACCCGTCTCACCGGTGCGGATACGAATCACTTGCTCAACCGCGGTGACGAAGATTTTGCCATCGCCGATCTTACCGGTATTGGCAGCGCTGATAATCGCTTCCACAGCGGCATCCACGAGGTCATCTTTAACGACCAATTGCAGTTTCACTTTCGGCAAAAAGTCGATGACATACTCCGCACCGCGATACAGCTCGGTGTGACCCTTTTGACGGCCAAAGCCTTTCACTTCTTCGATAGTCATGCCCTGAATGCCAATTTCACCGAGAGACTGGCGCACATCGTCCAATTTGAAGGGTTTGATAATCGCTGTGATCATTTTCATGGTGGAGACTCCCGCGAGTGACAAAACAACGCGCCACCATGGTGCGGCGGCGCGCAAACTCAGGGCAGTCTATGCAATGGCTAGACAAAAAGCCATTGCAGTTAAAGCCAATTAACTTTCGGGTTCGTAGCAGTCGATGATGTCGCGCACCAAACCACTGCGCACAATGTCGCCGCGCTCAAACTCGTGCACATAAACACTGCTCAAACCGGCGAGGCGCTCCACCGCATCCGCCAAGCCGTTGGCGCCGCGAATGTCGCTCTGTTTCACATCGCCGTTCACCACCACTTTGCAGTTCTCGCCGATGCGCGTTAAAAACATTTTCATCTGTGCGATGGAAGTGTTCTGCGCTTCATCGAGTATCACAAAGTTTTTATGACTGAAGGTTTTGCCGCGCATGAAAGCCAAAGGCGCTGCGACGATGCGACCGTGACGGATGCAGTAATCCACCGTGCCGGCACCGAGGCGCTCGTTGAGAATGTCGCGAAACGCTTCAATGTACACCGCAAACTTTTCATCGACAGCGCCGGGCAAAAATCCCAACTGCTCGCCGGCTTCGACAGCTGGGCGCGTGAGAATAATGCGTTCAATTTGACCGGATTCCAGTGCTTCTGCCGCCAGCGAAGCCGCGCAATAACTCTTACCGGTACCGGCAGGACCTATACCAAATGTGAGGCAGTGATTGCGAATAGCGGAGATATAGCGTTGTTGGGCGGGTGTGCGAGCGAGGAGTGGTTGCAGGATGCGTTGCGTGGCGTAAGCGGTGTCGAGATGGTGTTGCGACGAATTAATTTCTACGACTTCCGCACTGCGTCGGTGGCGGCGGGACGATCGTCGCGCGTCTTTCGTGCTGCGCTCGCTGGAATCCCTGTGTGTATAACCTTGGTGCTTTGCGTGTGATTTTCTTGCCATGGTTAACGAACCCCCCGGTTCAGTTAAAAATGCGTCAAAAATCTTGTCCTATGTTTTTTATTTTTCGTTTGCGCTACTAGACATGGCTAAATGTTTTCTGTCAACAAAAAGTTTCTGTTTTCGTTGTTTGCATCACACCACAGCGAGCAACACCCAATCGCCCGCACTATTGATTGCCCCCTACCGCGGGTATCATGTGCAGCCCTACGCACGCCGCTGATCCGAATCCATGACTTTGTACGACCTCTCCACGGAAACACTCGCCGCCGAAGGGCTGCGCGCCGGCATGCGCCGCCTCGCTGCCAGCGTGTGCGTGATCACCGCCGTGGACAGCAACGGCCAGCGCCAAGCGATGACGGCCACCTCGGTCACCTCGGTCTCCGATGCCCCCGCTTCGCTGCTGGCGTGCATCAATGCACAGTCCTCGCTGCACGATATTTTGGCAGCTGGCGGCAGCTTCGCTGTGAATGTGCTGTCAGCCCACCACGCCGAGCTTTCCGTGCTCTGCGCGACCGGCCAAGCCGGTGAAAATCGCTTTTCCTTGGGCGACTGGGACAGCGCGCACGGCCTGCCTTGGCTGCGCGATGCGCAAGCTGTTTTCTTTTGCGACAGCGCCGCGCAGATGACCCACGGCACACATCTCATCCTCGTGGGCAATGTGCGCGAAGTGCGCGTGCAATCCACACCCGTCAACCCATTGCTCTATGCCGACGGTCAATACCGTCAACTGAACTGACACAGGAAATCCTCATGAACTTTGCTGAACTCACGATTCCCCAATTGGTGCAAAACGCCGCACAACAATTTGCGGCACACAGCGCGATTGAAGACGGCGACATTCGTCTCTCGTACGCACAACTGGAAGCGGAGCGCGTGCGCGCAGCAAAAGCGTTTATTGCCGCTGGCATTCAACACGGCGACCGCATCGCCGTGTGGGCGCCAAATATTGCCGAGTGGATTATTGCCGCCGTCGGCTTGCAGTCGCTGGGTGCAATTTTGGTGCCGGTAAACACGCGCATGAAAGGCGCGGAAGCGGGTTATGTGTTGCGCGCCAGCAACGCCAAATTATTGCTCACCGTTTCCGGTTTTCTCGGTTTTGATTACCCAGCCATGTTGGCAAAAGAATCACTGCCGGATTTGCAACAGATGATTTGTTTGCGCGGCGCATCGGGGCAGGCAATCGCTTGGGAAGCGTTTCTCGCAAAAGGCGAACACATCAGTGATGCCGAAGTCGCTGCGCGCACTGCCGCTGTTAAACCGACAGATATTTCTGATTTGATTTTCACTTCCGGCACCACCGGCAATCCGAAAGGCGTAAAAACCAGTCACGGTCAAAACATCAAAGTGTTTGCCGTATGGTCCGAGCTGGCACAATTAACAGAAAGCGATCGCTATTTAATCGTCAATCCGTTTTTTCATTCTTTTGGTTACAAAGCAGGCTGGCTGGCGTGTTTGATTCGCGGCACCACCATGTTGCCGATGGCTGTGTTTGATGCCAAAGAAATTTTAGTACGCATCGGCAGCGATAAAATTTCTGTGCTGCCTGGGCCGCCAACCCTGTATCAAACCATACTCGCGTTTCCTGATCTTAAAAATTACGACATCAGCAATTTGCGCTTGGCCGTCACAGGCGCAGCCGCAATTCCGGTTTCCCTCATTCACCAAATGCGCGATGAACTCGGCTTCAAAACCGTGCTCACCGCTTACGGTTTAACCGAGAGTTGCGGCATGGTGACGATGTGTCGAGATGGCGATGCCGCAGAAATTATTGCCACCACATCGGGCCGCGCAATTCCCGATGTCGAAGTGCGCTGTGTAAATGAACAAAACCAAGAAGTGCCGCGCGGCGAAGCCGGTGAAATTATCGTGCGCGGCTACAATGTGATGCAGGGCTACTTCAACAACGACGAAGAAACTGCAAAAACGATCGACAAAGATGGCTGGATGCACACCGGTGATATCGGTGTCATGGATGAAAACGGTTATCTGAAAATTACCGATCGCATGAAAGATATGTTTATCGTCGGCGGTTTCAACTGTTATCCCGCTGAAATTGAAAACCTGCTCGCCACTTGTGATGGCGTGGCGCAATCTGCCGTGATCGGCATTCCCGATGAGCGCATGGGCGAAGTGGCGATGGCCTACATCGTGCCGAAAGCGGGTGCAGACCTCACGCCAGAAAAAATCACCGCGTGGTGCAAAGAAAACATGGCGAACTACAAAGTGCCGCGCCGCGTGGAAATCATCGACGCGTTCCCACTGAACGCCACCGGCAAAGTGATGAAGTTTGTGTTGCGCGATCGCGCACTCGGTAAGGCGTAAAAACACAAGGAATAGAAAATGGCTATCACACGCAACACCGTGGATGTTTATCGGATGTCGCCAGCGAAATGGGCAGGCATTGTTTTGCTCGCATTGTTTTTTATCGGCGGCGGTGTTTCACATTTTTTATACACGAATGATTTTGTTGCCATCGTGCCGCCGTGGATGCCGTATCCGCACGAAACCGTGTTAGCCACTGGTGTGTTGGAGTTGTTGTTTGCTGTGCTGTTGTTTGTCAAAAAAGCGCGGCCTATCGCCAGCTTATGGATTGCCGCTTATTGTCTCGCCGTGCTGCCTGCCAACTTTCACATGCTGCAAAACAATATCCCGATGTTTGGTCATACTTTTCCGCCTGCCGTGTTATACGCGCGCATCGCTTTGCAGGCTGCAGTGATTGCACTCGCCCTGTGGGCGGCCAACGGCAAAGCACATTTGGTGCGCTACGGGCTGTCGGGGTTGTTTAGGGGCTAAAGTTCCAGCTAACCGTCACTCCAACTAATCATCTATGCGAAAGGATTCGCTATGCAGACACTGGCACGCCTCTTATTTTGTAGCTACAATTTGCCATGAGGCTCGAATATGATCTCGTGAAGAACGAGCGAAATGTTCGAGAACGCGGACTGTCGTTTGAACGAACTGTCGATTTTGACTTTGAGTCAGCCGCATTTATTCTGGATCAGCGTCGAAATTACGGTGAAGAGCGTTTTGTGGCTATCGGATACTTGGACAACCGATTACACATCTTGTGTTTCACCGCCGTAGAGAACGGCATCCGCATCATCAGTTTCAGAAAAGCCAACAGCAGAGAGGCGCAAAAATATGGCAAGCCGCTTACCACCACTCATTGATAAAGATGGGGAAGTGAGGGAATTGGCCAAAGAAGATTTTGCCAATACAGTGCCGTTTACACGGCTGCCTGAGCCATTGCGCAATAACTTGTCTACCCGCAAGCGCGGCCCGCAAAAAGCACCTACCAAGCAACTGATTTCTGTGCGCTTTAGCACAGAGGTAATTGAGCGTTTTCGGGCTTCTGGACAAGGATGGCAAACCCGTATGGATCTTGCGTTACAAGATTGGCTTGAAACGCATGATCCTCAGGAGTTGGCTAGTCAGTAATCCGGCTAGGCTTCGAGTTTTGCAGTCTTAGAAGAATTGTGCATCACTCAGGGAGCTTTACCTGATCCCGACAGGCATTCCACCATCTGCCCAGCCAACCCAAGCAAGAAGCGCGAGTAACTGTCTTCACCCACTGTCACCTGCTGCCCCAACGCATCCAGCTCCACCATTTTTACTTTGCTTGCGGCATTACCCAGCCAACCGTTAACCACATCCGCGCCGTATTCCGGTTCATAAAATAAGCAGCGCACGCTGCCGCTGTTTAATAATTGCAATAACGCTGCACGATCGCGCGCACCGGCGGCGATACTTTCATGCTGCCAAACTGCAGCGCGCTGATTGAGATGATAACGCTGCACTAATCGCTGATAACCGTCGTGGTACACCACAAAACCTTGCGCGGCGACCGGCGCAAACCGCGCAGATAATTCGACATCTAAAGCCGTCATTGCTTTTTCAAATTGCGCTTGTCGTACGCGAATATTGTCAGCGTCTACCGGAAACAACTTCATCAGACCTGCGGCGATAACACCGGCCTGATCGCGCAGTGCGAATGGATCCAGCCAGATGTGTGGGTCGTGTTGCACGGCATGTGTTTCTTCTTCGTGGTGATGGTGCGCATCCGTATGCAACACATCCGGCAGCAGCGCGAGATTTTTCCCCGCTGCCTGCTGCTGCGCTAATTGCAGCAACCACGGCTCTAAGCTCGGCCCCACCCACAGCAACAGCGCGCTGTTTTTTACCCGCAGCGCATCCGCAGGGCGCAACTGGTAGTCGTGCGGCGAAATGCCATCGGGCAGCAACACCTGCACCTCTGTACCATCGGGAGCCAAAGCCTGCGCCACCCATGCCAGAGGCTTCACAGAAACTAAAATCACAGGCTGGGCAGCCTGCGCAGATGCAATAAAGCCGAGCAAACCGCACAGCCACGCGCACATCGCCTTCATGGGTTCCTCACTTTTAGAGCCAGTTTTTCAGGTACTTGCGTTATCATTTCGCGCCCCAGTTCTCGTATCGCCCGCATGTCTGCTCCTGCCGCATCACTCGTCGCTGAGACGGAAGCCAATGCTTCCGGCAGGACGCTATTGTCGGCGCAAAACATCCGCGTGCAAGTGGGCGAGCGCATGTTGCTGGACAACATCAATCTCGATTTGCGCCAAGGCGAAATCGTCACGGTGATAGGTCCCAACGGCGCGGGCAAAACTACCCTGCTCAAAACACTGCTCGGTTTTATCGCGCCCAGTAGCGGCACGCTTGTGCGCAGCTCCGCATTGCGCGTCGGCTACATGCCACAAAAATTGGCGCTGAATCCACTGCTGCCGATCACGGTACAACGCTTTTTACAACAAACCGGCGCAAACAATACCGCCATTCAGCAAGCACTCGTCGAGACCGGCGTTGCCTCACTGGTGCAGCAATCGCTGCACAAAGTTTCCGGCGGAGAATTGCAGCGCATTTTGTTAGCGCGCGCATTGCTGCGCCAACCAGAATTATTAGTGCTCGACGAACCTGCACAAGGCGTCGATGTATGCGGACAAGCTGATTTGTATCGTTTGATTACCGAACTGCGCGCGCGCTATCACTGCGGCGTGTTGTTGGTGTCGCACGATTTACATTTGGTGATGGCGGCAACCGACACCGTGATTTGCTTGAACGGTCATATCTGCTGCCAAGGCAAGCCGGAGCATGTCAGCCAGCATCCCGAATATTTACAATTGTTTGGTCGACAAATTGCCGACGACATCGCCGTTTACACTCACCACCACGATCACGATCACGATGTGCACGGCAATGTGCATCAAGGTTGCTCGCATGATTGAGTTGTTGTGGCTACCACTGCTCGCCGGTATCGGCACCGCTTTAATTGCTGGGCCGCTCGGTTGTTTTGTGGTGTGGCAACGCATGGCGTATTTCGGTGAAAGTTTGGCACACAGCGCGCTGCTCGGCGTGGCTATTGGTTTGTGGCTGCATTTGCCGATTACTGTTACCGTGATCGGTGCCGGCGTCGTGTTGGCATTATTGCTGGCGAGTTTGCAGCAGCGTTCATCTTTTTCTTCTGATACTTTGCTCGGCATTTTATCGCACACCTTGCTCGCTGGCGGTTTGGTACTGCTTGCCACGCTACCCAACTTGCGTGTGAATTTAGATGCTTTGTTGTTTGGTGATTTGTTGGCGGTTTCTCTGCGCGATGTCGTATGGCTGCTCGTTTTAGTCGCCGTTTTATTCGCTGCACTGTGGCGTTTATGGCAACCCTTGATTGCACTCACCATACACGAAGAACTCGCACAAGCCGAAGGTGTTGCTGTGGCGCGCGTGCGCACGCTGTTGATGTTGATGATGGCGATTGCCGTTGCCGTGGCGATGAAAGTGGTTGGCGTGTTGCTGATGACTTCGCTACTCGTGATTCCCGCCGCGATTGCACAACACCACGCGCGCTCGCCAGAACAAATGGCGTGCATTGCTGCCTTGATTGGCGCACTGGCCATTATCGGCGGGCTATTGTTGTCGTGGTTTAGCAACAGCCCCGTTGGACCTTCCATCGTACTGGTAGCAGGCGTTTTCTTTCTTAACACACTGCTAATGCGCCGTTGTCGCCAGCATCTTTTTTCATCCACTTAACACACGCACGATAATTATGAATAGCTACAGCACACTACTGTTCTCCCTAGAAGGCAGCATTGCCACCATCACCCTGAATCGGCCGGCATTGGCCAACAGCATGGACATGGCGATGGGCAAAGAGCTGCTCGCGGTGGCAAAAATCTGCGAGCAAGAGCGCAGCATTCGCGCGGTGATTTTGACAGGAGCAGGCAATTTTTTTTCTGCCGGCGGCGATTTAAAAGCGTTCGCTGGTTTTGGTGATGCGATCGGCGAAAAACTGCAAGAACTCACCGATTATCTGCATGCGGCGATCAGTATTTTTTTGCGCATGCGCGCGCCCTTGATCGTAGCTGTCAATGGCGCTGCGGTGGGTGCCGGTTTTAGTTTGGCGATGGCGGGCGATTTTGTACTGGCCTCTGACAATGCAAAATTTGCGATGGCCTACACCAGTGCCGGCTTGAGCCCCGACGGCGGCGCCAGTTATTTTTTGCCGCGCATGGTCGGCTTGCGCCGCGCACAACAGCTGATGATCAACAATCGCAAATTAACGGCTGCTGAAGCGTTGGAGTGGGGCCTACTGACACGCGTTTGCGCTGCCGATCAATTATTGCCCGAAGCGCATGCTCTCGCGCAGTCATTAGCCAACGGCGCTACGCAAGCGATTGGCACCGTCAAACAATTATTGCTCACCAGTTTTAATAACACGCCAGAAGCACAGATGGCATTAGAAGGTAAACATATTGCTCATCTGGCCACTTACGGCGATGGACAAGAGGGCATTCACGCCTTTTTGGAAAAACGCGCGCCGGTGTTCAAAGGCGAATAACTTTCTCTAGCGAGTACGCAACATGAATAATTTCAAAAACAAAGTAGTCATCATCACCGGCGGCGGCAAAGGTGTCGGCCTCGGCATCACGCGCTGTTTTTTGACGCAGGGCGCCACGGTCATTATTTGCAGCCGCAGTGAATTGGAATCACTGCCAGCAGTAGGCGGCAACCGCGCACATTTTGTTGCTGCTGATGTGCGCGATGTGGAGCAAATCAACAGTGTGATTGATTACGCCAAAAATACCTTTGGCCGCGTCGATGTACTGGTGAACAACGCCGGCGGTGCGCCGCACACCGATGCCGCCACCGCCAGCCCACGCTTTTCTGAAAAAATTATCGCGCTAAATTTGTTAGCGCCGCTCAATTTTGCACAAGCGGCCAACCGCGTGATGCAACAACAAGCCGAAGGCGGCGTGATCATTAACATCGCCAGCGTCTCCGGCGAGCGCCCGTCTCCTGGCACGGCGGCTTACGGCGCAGCGAAAGCGGGCCTGCTCAATCTCACCAAATCACTGGCTGTGGAATGGGCGCCCAAGGTTCGCGTGGTGGGGGTTACCTGTGGCATGATTCGAACAGAACAGGCACACCTGCATTACGGCGACGAGCAAGGTATTGCTGCAGTGGAAGCAACCGTCCCCCTGAACCGATTGGCGAGCCCAGAAGATATCGGCAATGCCTGCCTCTTTTTAGCTTCACCTATGGCCAGTTATGTCAGCGGCAGCAGTTTGCTGGTGCACGGAGGCGGTGAAAAGCCTGCCTTCTTAGCGGCGGGAAATGCACAGCACTGAGCGCCAGAGGGCAGCTATTTTTGCAACGGTTTTACATCACAACGGGACACACCACATGGACAACATGGAAAAACGACTGAAATCTCTGATTTTTTTGGCTGCACTGACCACCGGCGTCAATGCATGGGCAGCAACACCCCATGCCGACGACCTCGCCGCACTGCGCAGCAAAATATCCAGAGGCAATACAGCTGCCGCATGGGCGTTCGCACAACGCATACGCGCTGACTGGGAAGCGTCGCCGCAATTCGATTACTTGTACGGCCTACTCGCTTACGAGCAAGGTCAATTCAATGAAGCGCAGTTTGCGCTAGAGCGCGTGGTGATGGCTGAACCCGCCAATACGCGTGCTCGCCTAGCGCTAGGCAAGGCCTACTACCAATTGGGCGACGAACACAGCGCGCTGCGCCAACTCAATGCGGTAAAAATCAGTGAACCACCCGCCCATATCATGCGCGAAGTGAATCACTACCTCGCGCGCATGGGTAAAGACCAAACCGGCACCTTCAACGGTTTTGTCGAGGCTGGCATCGGCCACGACAGTAATGTCAATTCAGCTACAACCGCCAGCGCTATCAATAATCCGGCGTTTGATCCCACCAGCGTTGTTTCCGATCCTTTCATTGTGCTGAACAGACAGGCGAATCAACAGTCCGATATGTACGACTACCTGCAAGCGGGTTTGAACTACTACAAGCCACTGAATGCAGACACCGGCTTTGAAGCGCGCGTCGGCTATAGCACTCGCAACAACTTCAGTTCTGATCGCTTTGATAACAATATTTATCGTGGCAGTGTCGGCATTGTGAAACTGTATGGTAAGGACCAAGTGCGCGCGACCTTTACTGCTCAGGACTACCGCCTCAGCGATTCCGATTTTCAAAACTATTACAGCCTTTCCGTGGATTGGACGCATTACAACTACGGCGGCTGGAGCCTGTACAGCGGTCTGTTTCTCAATCGTTTGAAATACCCCGACGACAATACCCGCGACCTCAACCAGTACATCGGCAATTTTGCGCTTCAGCGCCAAGACGGGGCCATTTCCCAAAGCGTAGGGATCATGTTGGGCAGTGAAGATGCTACGCACTCACGCGGCAATCACAATGCGCGCCTATTTACTGGTCTGTACTACAATGCCGCTTACGATATCTCCACCAGCCATCAGTTATTTGCTCGCGCTTATACACAAAATTCACACCAACGCGGCGAAGATCCTTTCTTTTTACAAACACGCGACGACAATTTTCACCAACTATCTTTAGGCTGGAACTGGCAGTTGAGCAAACCTCTGCGCGTGCGCACAGAATTTACCTACGACAGCAACAACAGTGATGTGGATTACTATTCCTTCGAGCGCACACGCCTGCAAACTGGCCTGCGTTACAGCTTCTAATGATCTAGGGAGAGCCTCATGAATATTTCAATGAAACAACGCATTACCCGCTACGGCATTCTCTCCACACTGGTTGTGGGCTTGGTCGCCGCTGTGCTCTCGGTGCAAGCCACCACGCAGTCCGCCGGTGTCGTGTTACTGGCCAATGGCGAAGCTAAAGCTCAGCAGAACAATGATGCTGCCCGCGCACTGAACCGCCGCTCAGACATCTATGTTGGTGATCGCATCACCACCGGCAATGAAAGCCAGCTGCAAATGCGCATGAAGGACGGTGCCATGGTGGCGCTGGGCGCCAATGCCGAATTTGTGGTGCAGGCTTACGGCGAAGCCGCCAAGGGCGATAAGAAAGACGAAGCCGTGCTGTCGCTGGTGAAAGGCGGTTTGCGCACGATCTCCGGTCAAATCGCCAAGTCCTCGTACTCCATGTCCACGCCAACCGCCACCTTGGGTATTCGTGGCACCGTGTTTGATGTCTATGTACGCGATGACGGCAGCACCGTTGTCATTTTGCGCAACGGTCAAGTGGTGGTGAACGGCTTGGCTGGCGGCACGGAAGTGCTGACACAACCCGGCTTGGCCAGCAGTATCAATACCGGCGGTGCGCCCTCCAAACCCAGCACGCCACCCGCTGATGTTTTGGATTATCTGCGCGGCATCCTGCCTAGCATCCCTGACAATACCACTTGGGAGAGCACGGACAACGGCGCACGCGTGGATGCGGGTACCGATATCATCAACATTATCAACGACCTGCCACCTGAAATTCAGGGTGATGGCGCCGTGCCAGGTACGCCAACTGGTGGTGCTGCGGCCTGTGAATACGGTAGCACCTGCTACTGCCAACAAAATCCCTACCAGTGCTAATCGGGTAGGGACTTTACTTGCTGTCATGCTGCCAGACACCGCACCAGTCGTCTGGCAGCAGCTCGGCGCGATAGCGCGCAATGCGCTGCAAATAAATCGCGCACAATTTTTTAAAGACCTCTGATTGTTCTGCCAACGCGGTATAACGCTGTTGCGCTTCATCCCACTGCCGCGCCAAATACGCTGCCCGCGCAGTGCCGTACTGTTCTACTTGTTGCAACAGCTCCGCGCTGGCTTCGGTGCGCAACACCAAGGGCTCATACACACGAATCGGTTCTTTTTTGCCTTTCACTTGCATGTAATCCACTTCGCGCCAGACGAAGTCCTGTTGCACCGCAGAATAGGTCGCTTCGCTCACCAAAATGGCTGCGCCGTAAAACTTGGTGATGCTTTCCAAACGCGAGCCGAGGTTCACCGCGTCGCCCAACACCGTGTAGGCGCGGCGGTAAGTGGAGCCCATGTCGCCGACATTCATTGCGCCGGTGTTGATGCCGATACCCGTGTGGATAGGAGGCAGGCCTAAGCGCTGAAACTCCTCACGCAGGACGGCTTGTTTCTTCTGCATCCGCATCGCCGCCTGCACTGCATGCAATTCATGCTGCGGATCATTCAAAGGTGCACCCCAAAAAGCCATGATCATGTCGCCGACATACTTATCAATCGTGCCCTGCTGCTCGAAGATAATTTCTGTCATCGGTGTGAAATAGCGGTTGAGCAGGCTCTTCAAGTCAGCGGCGGATAGCGTTTCCGACATGTCGGTAAAGCCGCGAATATCTGAAAACAGCACCGTCATTTTTTTGCTCTCACCAGCAAAACTGAGTGCCGAGGGGTCATCCAACAAGCGGTCGATATGCGCCGGCGCCACATACTGCCCAAACATCTCTTTGATCTGCTCTTTCTGCTGTGAGGAAGTGAAAAACCCAAAAGCTATGTTGATGACATACAACATAGCGACCGTCAGCAACGGCCCAGAAATTGGCAGATCCAACCCGCGCACCTGCCACAACCACACATTACCGACCACCAGCATCGCAAGCGACAGTATGCTGAGGAAAGTCATCATGGCGGGACCCAAGAACGGCAGTAGAACAGCCAGTAGAATCCCCAGCACCAGAATCGCCACGGCGTTGGCGCCGGCTGCAAAATCGGGCTTGTATGGCACTGCTCCTCGCAACAAGGCATCCACCAAGGTGGCCTGCGTTTCAATCCCCGGATACATCGCACCAACCGGCGTGGTACGCAGATCCACCAAGCCGATGGCTGAAGTGCCCACCATCGCAATGCTGCCCGACAGCAACTTGGGATCCACCTTGCCCTGCAACACATCCACGGCGGGAATGTAGGGGAAGCTGCCTTGGCGGCCGCGGTATGGCACCAACATCTGCCCCTTGGCATCGGTGTGGATTTGTTTGTCGCCCAACAGGAAGCTCTGGATGCTGCCGTCGATCACTTCCGGTTTTACCGTGTCGAGCAGCAGGTAAGTCATGGCAGTCTGCATTGCCAAACTGGGATACAACTGATCGCCATAGCGCAGCACCAAGGGTGCACGGCGCACCGTGCCATCGGGGTCCGGATCGCCATTGATAAAGCCCTGTCCGCGCGCTGCCTGTTGCAACACTGGGATACTGGCCGTGTAACCGCCCATGTATTCCACCGATGTGCGCCGCACATCCTCCGCAACCATATCAACCCCATTCTCCGGCATCACGCCGGTGTGAAAGGCGCCGCGATGCAGGATGTAGCCCAAAACTACATCCGTCTTGGCGATGCTGGCAGCCATTCGGCTGTCGTAGTCAAAAACCGGCGCCAAAGCCTGCAACGAACTGGCCAATGGCGAACCAGCAGGCTGCTCGGCGGCTATCGCCTGCGCCATATTGGTTTGTGGCTCGGAGAACACCACATCAAAAGTAATACTGACCACGCCGCTGGCCACCAATTTATCTGCCAACTCCGCCACCACCTTGCGGCTCCATGGCCAGTGACCCACTTCTTTCAAGCTGCGCTCATCGATATCGATAATGACTACTGGCTGCGCCGAAGGCTGTGGGTGGCTGTAGGGCAGTAAGACATTGAAGCGCAGGTCATACAGCATCAGATCCAAACGATCCAACAACTGCCGCGCATAGCCGGTCGAAAATTGTGCACCCACCATCAACAGTGCCAACACCACACCCAAGGCAATGACGGCGCGCACTTCTTGTAATTTTTTGCGTGAAAATAACTGCATGGTTTATTCGTCATCCATTCTCAGCGAAGCAGTATACGAGCAGCATCCTTGCGCTGTCAGATCGAGACAGCACTGCCGATAGACGCTGCTAGAATAAAGGTCTCTCTGCCACGATCACCCACGGTAACGGCCATGACCCACGCAGACCATCGCCCAGATATGCCCGTCGATTTATACCGCCGCCTACTGCACACTGCGCAGAAAATTGCGGCAGAAAAAAATGTCTACCGCTTGTGCGAAACCATTCTCTCTGAAGCGATGGATATTACGCATGCCGATGGCGGTACTTTTTACCTCGTGCGCCAAAATGACAACGGACTCGACGACCACCTCGATTTTGTTATTGTGCGCAATCAATCACTCAATATCGGCACCGAATCACAACCAGGCAAACCCGCCAACCTGCCACCCGTGCCGCTATTTGTGGAAGAAAATTCACAGCGCGTGCGCAACGATCACAACATCGCCGCCTGCGCTTATCACCATCGCAGCCTGATCAATGTCGCCGATGCTTACAGCAACACAGCATTTGATTTCTCTGGCACACGCGCGTTTGATAAGCAGACCGGCTATCGCTCGCAATCCTTTCTCACCGTGCCGTTGATCGGCGACAACGGACGCATTATCGGCGTGATGCAATTAATCAACGCCACCGATGCTGTTAGCGGCAACATCGTCGCATTTGCCAGCGCACTGGAACCTGCCGTGCAAGCGCTGTCTGTATTTGCAGCGATTGCCTTGGACAACCAAATCTCCGCCGAGCAACAAAAAGACTTGTTGATTGAATTGTCGACCGAACCCAATACTCGCGCACTGATTGAACGCATCTTGCACGAAGCAAAATTGCTCACCCACGCCGACGGCGGCACGCTGTATTTATTGAAAGACGATTTGCAAGCGCCGCGTTTGGAATTTGCCTTGGTGTTAAACGACACCTTGAATGTCAACATGGGCGGACGCGATGGCGCTGCAGTGACACTGCCACCGATTCCGCTATACAACGAGAGCGGCGCAGAAAACTTGCACAATGTCGCCACTTGCGCGGCACTGCAGCGCCGAGTGATAAACATTGACGATGCTTACAGCAACACAGCATTTGATTTCTCTGGCACACGCGCCTTCGACAAAAACACCGGCTATCACTCGCGTTCCTTTTTAGCAGTGCCGCTGCTGAATCATGAAAACGATGTGGTGGGTGTGTTGCAGTTAATCAATGCCCGCGATGTACACAGCGGCGAGATTGGTGTTTTTTCTGAACGCACAGAATCACTGGTGAGCGCATTGGCGTCTTATGCAGCCATTGCGCTGACCAATCAAATTTTGGTGCAAGAATTAAAAAATCTGTTGGATGCGTTTATTCGCTGTATCGCGCAGGCGATTGACGCAAAATCGCGCCACACTTCTGCACACTGTCAAAAAGTGCCGGTGTTGATGGAAATGATTGCACAAGCCGCGCACGACGACGACACTGTGTTTCGTGATTTCATTCTCAACGATGATGATTGGTATGAATTGCGTGTAGCAGCGTGGTTGCACGATTGCGGCAAACTCTCTACGCCCGATTCGGTATTGGACAAAGCCACCAAATTGCATTTGATGCACGATGGCATCGACACCGTGTTGGTGCGTTTTGCCAGTTTGCGCCAACAAAAATTGGCGGCGTTTTATCAAGCGGTTTGCGAAAATCCAGCGGCGCGTGAAGCCCTACAAACCACTTTGGACAACGAGTTGGCGCAGCTGGACGCCGATCGCCAATTCATCGTCACCGCCAACAAAGGCGGCGAATTTATGGCGCCGGAAGCGAAAGCGCGTGTGAAGCAAATCGCGGCATGGCAGTGGCTGGATGCAGACAATCAGCTGCAGCCGATGTTGACCGAAGCCGAAATTTACAACCTGTGTATCGAGCGCGGCACACTCACCAGTGAAGAGCGCAGCGTGATCAACAATCACATGGCGGTGACGATAGACATGTTGGAGTCACTGCCGTTTCCAAAAAAACTGCGCCGTGTGCCGGAATACGCCGGCGGCCACCACGAAAAAATGGACGGCACCGGATTTCCGCGCGGCTTAAAACGCGAACAGATGTCACTGCCGGCGCGCATGATGGCGATTGCCGACATTTTCGAAGCGCTCACCGCGCGCGACCGCCCGTACAAACCGCCGATGAAAATCAGCATGGCGCTGGGCATTTTGAAAAAAATGCGCAACGACAATCACATCGATCCCGATTTGTACGAATTGTTTGTGCGCAGCCGCGTGTGGGAAAAATACGCCAACGACGCGCTGCTGCCGGAGCAGCTCGACATCAATGACGCACAAGAATTTCTAGCGGCGTAGCGTTGAGCGCGCGTGTTACAGCGGCAGCGTATTGGCTAGATGAAATTGCAAACGCGCGCGATACTCGGCAGAAGGTTTGTGTGCGTGCACCACATCCGGTCGCGCCGGCAATTTCTCTGACAACAAACGCGACAGCCAAAACCGCGCCGCTGCCAACTGCAACAGCGCCTGCCAGTTTTCTTTTTCCTGTGTCGTGAGTGCGCGCTGCTGTTGGTAGGCATCGACTATGGCGTGATAGCGCGCACTATCAATGCCGCCGTCCGGCAGTGCACACCAGTCGTTGATCACAATCGCCAAATCCCACGCTAACAAATCAGTGCAGGCATTGTAAAAATCGATCACGCCGCACAGCGCATCGCCTTCATACAGCGCGTTGTCGTGAAATAAATCGCCGTGGATTAAACCGGTCGGAAGATTGAGTGCGCGCAACTGTTTTGCATTCGCAATTTGCGCATCCAACAGCGCCAACTGCTCGGTATCCAAACCTACAGCCAAGCGTTCGCGCGCCGCACACATCCACGCCGTGCCGCGCGGATTCACACGCTGTTCAGGATAGCCGCCACTCACGGCGTGCATACGGCTGAGAAAATCGCCGATGGCGCGGCACTGTGCCACCGTCATGCTGCGCGGGTGTTGGCCCGCTAAACGCGGAAACAGCAGCGCCGGCTTGCCCGACAGTGTGTGCAGTGTTTTGGTGTTGTTATCCGCCAAGGCATGCGCCACAGGCAAGCCGCGCGCAAACAACCAATCCATCAAGCGCACAAAAAATGGCAGCTCTTCCGCACTGACTTCTTCAAACAGCGTCAGAATCCACTGCTGATTGTCACGCTGTAAAAAATAGGTCGTGTTTTCGATGCCGTCGCTAGCGCCTTCACAAGCTGTCAGCGCAGCAATGCCGTAGCCTTGCAACACCGCCAACAATTCTTGTTCATTCAACGCCGTATAAAAAGCCATTTTCTTTTTGCCTATCAGAAACTTTTTCGATCACTACTTCGATCACTATTTCAATAACCACGGTTTCGCGCGCTATTTATTCTTAACAAAAATCGCCCCAGTGCGCTTGCAACACACTGATCGCCGCCAGCGGTGCCGTTTCAGTGCGCAACACGCGCGGCCCCAGAGTCAGCGCGCGACAATTGGCCGCCAACGCGGTGTTGATTTCCGCGACCGACAAACCACCTTCTGGGCCAATCAGCAACAACACACTGCGCGGCGTTTCTTGCTGCGCAGATAACACGCCATCACTGCGATGATGCAAGACAAAACGCCGCTCGCTGTTATCAGCGGCGAGACAGCCAGATAAATCCATCGGCGCGTGCAGTTGTGGGATATGCGCGCGCCCACTCTGTTCACAAGCACTGACGATGATTTTTTGCCACTGCTCATTTTTTTTCTGCCAGCGTTCATCGCTCAAACGCACTTCGCTGCGCTCACACAGCAAAGGCGTTATTGTCGCCACACCGAGTTCCGTGCTTTTTTGCAACACAAACTCCATGCGTTCGCCGCGCGAAACACCAATCGCTAAATGAATATGCAAAGGCGATTCACGATTGACTTGTTCAACACTGTCGATATGCACAGCCACTTGTTTGCGCGTGCAATCGCTGATCCTTGCTCGCGCTTCAACACCATGGCCATCAAACAAAACCACCGCTTGCCCAACTTTTGCGCGCAACACCACGCCGATGTGATGCGCCGCGTCCGCCGGCAGCAGCATCTCACTGCCCGCCGCCAACGGCTGCGCCACATACAAACGCGTGATGCGCATACGCGGTCGATCAGTATTTGTAGCTGTCGGGTTTGAATGGGCCTTCCACTGCAGCGCCGATGTAATTCGCCTGCTGTTTGGTCAGCTTGGTGATCGTGCCACCAAAACCGCGCACCATGTGCGCCGCCACTTCTTCATCCAGTTTTTTCGGCAACACGGTAACGGTAATTTGCGAAGTTTTTAATGCCACTTCCAAATCCGCAAAACGGCGCTCGTACAAATACATTTGCGCTAACACTTGGTTGGCAAAAGAACCGTCCATCACGCGCGATGGGTGGCCAGTCGCATTGCCGAGGTTCACCAAACGACCTTCAGACAACAGGATCAAAAAATCATCCGCTTTTTTGCTGCGATAGATTTTGTGCACTTGCGGTTTCACTTCCCTTCCCAACGCCAGTTTCAGCGTGTAAGCGGTGTCGATTTCGTTGTCGAAGTGGCCGATGTTGCACACCACCGCGCCGCTTTTCAGCGCTTTCAACATGTGTTTATCGCACACATCGACATTGCCAGTAGCCGTGACCACCAAATCCAGCGAGCCGAGCAGCGCCGCATCCACGCCATCCGCTTTGCCAGTGCTGTCACCGTTTTTGTACGGCGACACCACTTCGTAACCGTCCATGCAGGCTTGCATCGCGCAGATCGGATCGATCTCGCTCACTTTGACGATCATGCCTTCTGGCGCAGTGACGCCGAACCTTTGCCCACATCGCCGCACCGGACACCAATGCTTTTTGCCGGCGAGCAAATGATCGGTGCCGCGCTTGATCGCATCACTCCAAGGAATGGCGGCAGCCATATTTGTTGTCGTTTTTAGGATTTGGTAACCGAATCATTCACATTCACCGCTGGCACTTTCAATTCGCCTTTCGCCAACATTTCTTGCAAACGGTGTACGCCGAGAGATTTCTTCGGTGATGCCGTGAATTTTGTCGAGCATTTTTGGATATTTTGATGCAGCATCAGCGTCAAATCGCCGCCGTCATCCACCATGTTGGCATCCCACGGCTTGCCGTTTTTCAAAATCGTCTGCTCGATACACCAATCGTATTCCTGCTCGGTTTCGCCTTTCCACGCGAACACGGGAATGCCCGCAGCGGCAATGGCAGCGGCGGCGTGATCTTGTGTAGAAAAAATATTGCAGGATGACCAGCGCACTTCTGCGCCCAATTCCACCAGCGTTTCAATCAACACCGCGGTTTGGATGGTCATGTGTATGCAGCCGAGAATCTTCGCGCCTTTCAGCGGTTTTTTCTTGCCGTATTTGGCGCGCAATGCCATCAGCGCCGGCATTTCCGTCTCGGCGATTTCCATTTCTTTGCGGCCCCAAGCCGCGAGTGAAATGTCGGCCACTTTGTAATCGTGTTTGGCTTTGGCTGTCGCCGATTTTGCAGGGGATTTTTTTGTTGCTGACATGCGTCATTCTCCAATGGACTGAAAAATAACGCGGTAGAGAAAGCACAACTGAACAGTAGCACTCGCCAACCGCGGTACGGGTTTAGCGAGCGCAGTTTTGACGGCGGGGCCGTGAAAGCTGAGCCTGGCGCAGGGCGATTAAAAGCCTTGCGTTGCAGCGCTCCTCAGAGGGGTGCGATTGTAGCCTGAGGCAGTGCCGGCTGGAACACGGCAGCCACTGACAGCGCCATCACTCGTAGTGCGACCATAAGCGCAAAACTTTTACTGTGTGCTCATCTTGCAAAACCTGATACACAAGGCGATGTTGGATATTGATACGCCGCGAGTAGGCCCCTGCAAGATCTCCGATCAACTTCTCATACGGCGGAGGATTCTGAAACGGTTTGTCAGCAACCACGCCTAGCAACGCCTTGGCCTTTTCTTTCAAGCCTGCCGCTGCCAGTTTTTCTGCATCTTTCTGGGCTTGCTTGGTATAAACAAGCCGCCAACTCACCAGTGAAGTTCCTGCGCGCAATTTTCAATCGGCTCGTCCATGCCTTGCTTGATGGACTCACGCATGCCAGGGACTGACAAAAGGTATAGCGTTTCTTGGATAGCTTCCCAGTCTTCCGCCGATACCAAGACAGCGTTCGTGCGCTTACCTGAAATAATAATGGGCTGGTGCGTCTCTGCCGCTTGATCCATCAACCTGTACAGATTTGAGCGCGCTTCACTGGCCGTAAGTGTCTGCATATAGGATGCCCTCCAATTGGCCAATATCGTACGATTATTCGTACGCCATGGGAAGCTTTCTCACCGGTTACGGTTATCACTCGTTGACGGACAATGATTCCTGAATCAACACCCGCTGCACGCCGCTATTGGCCGCGAGATCTTGCAGCGAATATTTTCGCAGATGATCGAGAAATGCGCGCTGGGCGCCGTACAACACTTTGCGCAATTCACAACCGGGCAGTAGCGGGCAGTTGCTGTCATTGCCCTCGCGCATACATTCCACTGCACCCTGCGTGAGCTCGCAATCTTCAATCACGCTGGCGATATTGATTTCAGATGCCGCGCGCGCCAAACGCATGCCGCCACCTTTGCCGCGAAAGGTGCTGATGTATTCTTTGCGTGCTAAATGATTCACCACTTTCATCAAATGATTTTCAGACACTTGATAGGCTTGCGCCAATTCCGCTATCGTCACCAACTCCTGTTTGTGGCACAAGTACATCAACACACGCAGGCAGTAATCGGTAAAACGCGTCAACTGCATAACAGATAACCTCTTGCTGAATTTTTTATGGCAAGCGCCGATAACACATCACGGCGCCGCAGAATTTTTGCTTGCGGCCAAGCGCACCCAGCCTTCGCGCAGTGCCGGCGTTTCAAATACAAAATCGTAAGCGCGATAGGCTGACATCACTTCCTCAGCTTGCGCTTCCAAAATACCAGACAACACCAAACTGCCACCCGGTTTCACCAGTGGCGCAATGCGCGGTGCCAGTTCGCGCAGCGGGCCGGCGAGGATATTCGCCAGCACGATATCCGCCTGCTGGATGATGGTTTCGCCATCGGTAGCCACCAGAGACAACGCTAATTTTTCTGCACAACCGTTGTGGGCTGCGTTGTCGCGACTGGCGGTCAACGCCTGCGGATCGTTGTCGTAACCCGTAGCAGAATCCGCGCCGAGCAGCAGCGCGGCAATCGCCAGAATGCCTGAGCCACAGCCATAGTCGATCACAGTTTTTTCTTGCAGGTTTTGCGCGTCCAGCCACTCCAAACACAGCGCTGTAGTGGGATGCGTGCCGGAGCCAAATGCGAGGCCAAGGGTCTAAACGCAACACTACGCTGTCATCATTGGGCGCTTCCACCCAACTGGGATAAATCCACAAGCGTTTGCCAAATTGCATCGGTTGAAAATGCTCCATCCAAGCGCGCTCCCACACTTGGTCAGCCAAAATTTCAAAACGCACTGGCGGCAGTGCATCGCCAAACGCTGCAACGAATTGCTTTCTTAAATCCTGTTCTTGAAAATCTTCCGTGAACAAACCCACCAACTCCACTTCTTCCCACAGTGCAATTTCACCCGGCCCTGGCTCAAACAATGGTTGATCCGCGGCATCGCAGTAAGTGACGGACACCGCGCCGAGTGCGAGCAACACATCTTCAAATTCGTCTAACTGTTGCCGCGCAACACGCATAAAACATTGCAGCCAAGTCATACCATTACCTGAAACGAAATAATAAATGTGGTGCCGTGATCATCGCCCACCGAGCTCTGCACTTCGATGCGGCCACCGTGATCTTCGACAATGCTATACACCAAAGACAAACCCAACCCCGTGCCCTGTCCCGCCGGTTTGGTGGTAAAAAACGGTTCAAAGATTCGCGAACTATACGCAGCATCAATGCCGTGTCCGTAATCGCGCACACGCACAATCCACTCTTTCTGGCGGCGCTCTGCACTGATGTCGATCGGGCTGTCCGGCGGGCTGGCATCGCCGGCGTTGCTCAACAAGTTAATAAACAATTGCACCAGCGTTTGTTCATTGCCTTTGATCAAAGTATCCGGCGATAACAAGTTGTTGTAGTACACGCGCGGGCGATCTTTTTGCAGCGACAACAAATGCATGGCTTCTTCCACACACTCGAATAAATCCACCGCACCCTGCTCATGGCCATCGGCATGTCCTGCGTGGGCAAAATGCATCAAAGATTGCACGATGCGACTGATGCGATTCGTCTGGCCGAGAATTTTGGCAGCCGTTTCTTTTACAACGGGCTGCTCACTTTCGTAATCCAAATCCTGCGCCAGACAGGCAATGCCTGTGACGGGATTGCCGATTTCGTGCGCCACGCCCGCCGCTAAGCGCCCGATAGAAGCCAGCCGTTCGCTGTGCAACAACTCCTGCTCCAGCTGCTGGGTTTCCGTGAGATCGTCGATCATGATGATCTGTTCCGCATCGCCCTGCTCCGACTCACCGGCGCCTAATTGCGCTTTGTGCAGACCCAGCCAGCGCGTGCGCCCCGCCAGCTGCAGCGTCTGTTTGTGCGCCGTTACTGCTTCATCCTCTGAAAAACCGCGCAGCAGGGCGCCCCAAGGGGTAGGCAGATTGCCCACCGTTGAGCCCTGTGCAGCCTCAACCGCGATACCAGTCAGTTCCGCCATGCTGCGATTCCACAGCACGATCTCGCCGTCTTGCCCCATCGAGCAGACCGCCATCGGCAAGCTCTCCAGCGTCTGGCGGTAGTGGCGACGCAAGCGGTCCAGCTCGCTCGCCAAACCCGTGAGGTGGTGGCGGTACTGGTTGATGCGGCTCTCGATCAGGTGCAGGTCTTCGCGCAGCGGGGCATTACTCGCCGCGTGATAAGGTAAAGCGCGATCCATCAGGGCGTGCGCCACGGCTGCCCCCATCAAGCCCGACAGGTTGGCCTCCAGCCGATCGCGCAGGCGGCGCAGGGCGTAGGGGCGGGCGTCATCCGCCACTTGGTCTAAGTCAGTCAGTGCTCGCTTCACTTCTAAGGCAGCAATATCAGTGCCCAATGCAGCTGCCAACCGCTCTTCCATCGCCTGCACGCTGTCCACATCCAAGGCCAAACGCAGGGGGCGCGTGCCATTTTCGGTCGCACATTGTTCGGCCACGCGCCGCTCGTCTTCCGATTGCCGCGTGATGCGCGACACCCCGACAAACAGCACAACATTGAGCCCAAACGACAGCATGGCCAGCTGGCTCCAGTTCTCTACGCCGAGGCGCAGCACTATGTCGAACGGCAGTGCCAATAAACGCCAACCGAACAGCATGGGCAGCAACATACTGCCGATCCACAGCCCCATGCCCACAGCCAAACCGGCGATCAGACCTTGGCGATTGGCGCGCTGGCTGTACAACACGGCAAACGCGCCAGGCAAAAACTGCAAGCTGCCGACCAAGGATAAAATGGCGAGGTCTGTCAGGGTCTGCCCAATGGCCAGTGCGCGGTAGAACAGGTAGCCGCCGATGATGATCAGGGCGATCAGCACGCGGCGCAGTCTCGCAATCAAGCTGTACAAATCCACCATGCCGCCCAGCACATAGCGCAGCGGCAGCAGCCAGTGGTTCAAGCACATGGTGGACAGCGCCAACGCCATCACGACGGTCGTGCCCACAGCCGCCGACAGACCCGCGATATACACCAAGGCAGCCAAGCCTGTATTGCCCGCAGCCAGCGGCACACCGAGCACAAAGTATTCGGGCGTCACCGCTGTGCCCAGCTCAAAACCGGCCCATAAAATCGGCAACACCGGCAAACTCAAACACAGCAGGTACAGCGGCACACCCCAGCTGGCCGAGCGCAAAGTCTGCAAGCGCGTGTTCTCTGCCAAGCCAACATGGAACAGGTGCGGCAGCACGATCGCCGTCGCAAAAAACAGCGTCACCAACATATTGGATGAAGTGTTCTCGGTGGGGTGGTAGAGCGTTTGCAATTGTTCAGGGTGTAGAGACAACCACTGCTCCAAGCCGGCAAAACCGCCAAATACATAGCGCAGGGCAAAATAACCCACCGCCAGCAACGCCACCCATTTGATCACCGACTCCAGCACCAGCACCATAATCAAGCCGCGGTGGCGCTCGCGTTTCGCACCGAACAAGCAGGCAAACAGAATCGTGACGATGCAAAACAACCACGCCAAACGATCGTGCAAGGCAAACATATTCTGGCGCGTAGCGAGTGGCGGCTCGGGGCGATAGCTGACGATCAGGGCTGTATCCGCCACCGCCTGAATTTGCAGCGCCAGCAGCGGCAGGGCGCACAGCAACAGGCAGCCGGTGGCCAGCACACCGACAAAAGGACTGCGATAGCGAAACACCAACAAATCCGCGAGTGAATTCAACTGGTAGGCGCGTGTGAGGCGCAGCAGCGGCATCAAAATTTGCGGCGCAAACAGGAACAAACCGCCCGCCCCCATGTAGTAAGCCAGCGCGCCATAACCGTATTGATTGAACAGGTCGACCACACCATAAAAACCCCAGGCACTGACCAACACCCCCAGCGCCAGCGTGTGCAGCAGTGGGCTGTCGGTGAAACGGCGCGGCAGGATGGCGCTGTCGCTCAACCACGCCACCAGAAACAACAGGCCGAAGTAAGCACAGCTGCCCAGTAGAAGAATCTGGTCTTCGCTCACAGCTCCCATGGGCTACAAATCTTCCTCGCTGTCTGCCGCGCTCGGTTGCAGCAAAAACGCCGCCAGCACGATGCCCACCCAAATCAAGTACGGCCGATACCACACGCCGGCGGGATCAATCATCCAACTGAGCAGCGAGGGCGAAAACACATAAGCCGCCATGATCATCAACATGATGGAGCGCGAGAGGTACACGAGGGAATTCCGTCACAGTGCAATGCCGAGGATGTTACCGAATGGCTGCGCCCGTGAACAGAAACACAGACAGAGCTGCTACCATGCGCGCAGTCGCAAACCTGTAGGAAAAACCATGTCCACAGCAACCACTCCCGTTCGTATTGCAGTCACTGGCGCGGCGGGGCGCATGGGGAAAACCTTGATCGAAGCCGTGCACGCTGCTGCACCCAACGCAGTGTTGAGCGCGGCAATTGAACGCGCAGAAAGCTCACTGCTCGGCGCGGATGCAGGCGAGTTGGCCGGCATCGGTCGCAACGGTGTGGTTGTGGTCGGCAACATCAACGCAGTGATCGATCAGTTCGATGTGTTGATCGATTTCACCGCGCCCGTCGCCACGCTGGCCAATATCGAAGCCTGCGCCGCACACGGCAAAAAAATTGTGGTCGGCACCACTGGGTTTAATGCCGAACAGAAAAAAATATTGCTGACACTGGCTGAAAAAACCGGCGCGGTGATTGCGTCGAATTACAGCATCGGTGTGAACCTCTGTTTCAAATTGCTCGACACCGCCGCGCGCGTACTGGGCGATGAAGTGGATATCGAAGTGTACGAAGCGCATCACCGCCACAAAGTCGACGCACCCTCCGGCACTGCACTGCGCATGGGCGAAGTGGTGGCGCAGGCGCTCGGACGCGATCTCGATAAAGTGGCCGTGTACGGTCGCGAAGGACAAACCGGCGCACGCGCACGCGACACGATTGGTTTTGCCACCGTGCGCGCCGGCGATATCGTCGGCGATCACACCGTGATGTTTGCCGCCGACGGCGAACGCGTGGAAATCACGCACAAAGCCAGCTCGCGTATGAGTTTTGCACGCGGTGCCGTGCGCGCCGCGCAGTGGCTGCCCACCCAAAAAGCCGGCTTGTATGACATGCAGGATGTGCTCAACCTGCGCTGATGAAAGAAGCCGACCTGCTAACGCAGTTACAACACTGGGCGCGCGAACTCGGTTTTCAGCAGGTCGGTGTCAGCGACATTGATGTGCGCCAACACGCCGATTATTTACAGCGCTGGTTAGACAAGGGCTATCACGCCGACATGCACTGGATGCAGCAACACGCCGCCCTGCGCACGCATCCCGAACAATTACACCCAGGCGCACTGCGCGTGATTTCTGTGCGCATGGATTATTTATCCGATACAGACAGCAATTTACTCGCCAAAGTGAATGCCAAAGGCGATGCGTACATTGCGCGCTACGCACTGGGACGCGATTACCACAAATGGATGCGCAAACGCCTCGCGCTGTTGGCGCAAAAAATTGAAACGCAGTGGCCGCACCAGCACCGCGCAGTCGTAGACAGCGCACCAGTATTAGAGCGCGCCTTCGCACAAAAATCCGGTTTAGGTTGGATCGGCAAAAACACCATGCTGATCAACTCACAAGCGGGCTCGTATTTTTTTCTCGGTGAAATTCTCACCGATTTGCCGCTGCCACTCACACAGCCGCAAGAAACCACGCACTGCGGCTCTTGTACCGCGTGTTTGGATTTGTGTCCCACACAGGCGTTTGTTGCACCGCAGCAATTAGACGCCAGCCGCTGCATTTCCTATCTCACGATTGAATTGCGCGGCAGCATTCCGCTCGACTTGCGCAAAAAAATCGGCAACCGCATTTTTGGTTGCGACGACTGCCAAGCGGTGTGTCCGTGGAATAAGTTTGCCCAGCGCACAGAACAAGAAGTGTTTATGCCGCGCCACGCGCTGAATGACGCTCAACTCACCGATTTATTTGCGTGGACAGAAGCAGACTACTTGGAAAAAACTGCCGGCTCTGCATTGCGCCGCATCGGCTATGTGGGCTGGCTGCGCAACATCGCCGTCGCGCTCGGCAATGCGCACACAACGCCAGATATTGTGCAAGCACTGCACAACAAGCGCGAGCATGAATCTGAATTGGTGCGCGAACATGTGGCGTGGGCGCTGGCACAACACGCCCACTGATCACAGCATTTTGCGCAAGGTGTCGTCTTTGTCGATGAAATGATGTTTCAGCGCACCCACTACATGCAGACCAATAACAAACGCCGCCATCCACGCCAGCGTTTCATGCACGCCGAATAAAGTTTTGCGCAGACCTTTGTCTAATTCCAACAGCTGCGGCACTTTGACATCCCCCAAAATATGCAGCTGATCGCCCGACATCAAATAACCCGCCACTGGAATAGCAATCACCACATACAACAGAAAAAAATGCGCCAGTTTTGCCAGTGTTTTTTCCCAGGGCTGCAAGTGCGCAGAAAAAGCGGGGCGCGGTAGATAAGCGTAAGCCACTAGGTGTGCGATACCGAGAGGAAACAGCGAGAGCCCAAGCGTGCGATGCAATTGACGCAACGAGTTGTAACCTGGATTTTCATAATCGATAGTCGATAAATACCAACCTAACGCGATCATAACAATCATCAGCAGGGCAATGATGCGGTGCAGCCAGCGAATGGTGGCTGGATATCGAGAGACGACCGCGCTGCTACTCATCTTCATTCTCCTCGTCATACTTTTTTTCAAGCGCCATTAACTTTTTGCCGGTTTGCCACTGATGCGCACACCTTCCACGCCCAGTTGCAGCTCCACCACATAGCTTTGATCGCCGAGTTCGTATTTGTAGCCGTAATCGCGCGTATCGATAGTCAGCGTGCCCTCAAAACCCACTCGGTATCCGCCCCACGGATCTGTGCCTTCGCCGATTTTTTTAATAGGAATCGTGACCGTTTTGGTGGTGTTATTGAGCGTCAACTCGCCTGTCACTGTGCCGCTATTGGCGTCGCCTTTATAAGCGGTGCTTTTGAAGCTGGCCTTGGGCGCTTTATCCGTGTGCAAATATTTTTCTTGCAGATGGTCGTCGCGCAAATCGTGATTGGTGTCGATGCTGTCTACATCTACGGTGATTGCGATGCTGTTTTTGTCAGGATGCGCGGCGTCGTAAGTAAAATTGCCACCTATCACACTGAAACGACCATACAACCAACTGAAACCGATATGCTGCGTGCGAAACTGAATAAAGCTGTGCGTTTCGTCAATTTTGTAATCATCGGCTTGTGCCGGCAACGCACCCACCAGTAAAACAGAAGCCAATACACCACCAACTAAACCCATTTTCTTTTTCATGTGTTTGTCCTCTTTAAAAAGTTGTCGCCGCCACCATAGCAAACTTCAGTTATCCACGACCAGTTTGCGCTCCGCCAAATTCAGCACACCCTCGGCAAAACTGACAAACAAACCCTCACAGCTGGCGGTGACATGACCATCGGCGCTGAGGGTGCCTTCCATCAAAATTTTGCGCCCGTGCACTTCCTTGACCTTGGCAAACAGGGTGAGTTCCTTGTTCAGCGGCGTAGGGCGTTTGTAGCGCACACTGAGGTTGCCGGTCGCGCCGGTTGCGCCGGACAATAACTGCGCACAGCCGAGAAACTCATCAAACAGCGCCGCCACCCAACCGCCGTGTACGCACTTCGGCGGACCTTCAAACGCCCAGCCGAGTGTGATCACCGCGTGCGCTTCACCTTTTTCATAATCGAGATGCATGTGCAGCGGCGGCGAGAGCATGTTGCTCTGTCCTGCAATCGGCGTGGTATCGCGCGAGAGCAAGTCATAAGAGCCGTTGGCCGCCGTGGCCGCCCATTCCAAGCGCCCATGAATCACCGGCGACCCCGCACTGATGTCTTGCAGTGTATTCAGCCTCTCTTCCACACGCTGCAATGCAGCCAAGGGCAGGTCGTGCGTCAACAACTGTTCGTTCAAAGCGCGCATCTGCGCCGCAATGCGACGCCGCGCTGCCCACTGCGCATTGTGCGGTGACATGGGGGTCTGTGAAGTAAAAGGTTTTTGTGTACTCATGACGCTCTCCAATTTTCTGCCCGTCATTATCACCGCGCCAGCAAGCGCGGCTTAATAGGTAATGCCCTCACTGCGATGAGCGGGTGGGAACTTGCCGCAAGCGTGGCGGTCTGTGATCCTGCGCGGTATGATCCGCGACTCACTATCCAACTCTCAAAGGGAATCCTTCGATGAAAATTCGCACTTTGGCTATGGCGACCGTTGCCGCTACCAGCTTGATGACACTGAGCGCCTGTAAGGATGACAAAGCCGCTGCGCCCGCCGCTGATGCTGCCAAGCCAGCCGCCGCCGCTAGCAGCATGACGCAGGCACAAAAAGTCAGCTACATCCTCGGCATGAACATCGGCAGCCAATTCAAGGCCAACCAAGTGCCATTGGATGAAACCAGCTTTGTCGCCGGCATCAAAACCGCTATCGATGACAGCGAGCCAAAATTGAGCAAAGAAGAAATGCAGCAAGCCATGGTGACCTTCCAAACGGAAATGCAGAAAAAAATGGAAGAAGCACAAAAAGCTGAACAAGCTAAATTGGAAGCTGACAGCAAAAAAAATCAAGAAGAAGGTGACAAATTCTTAGCAGAAAACGGCAAAAAAGCTGGCGTCATCACAACAAAAAGCGGCGTGCAGTACGAAGTGCTGACCGAAGGCAAAGGTGAAAAACCTAAAGCCTCTGATACCGTAACCGTTGACTATGTCGGCACCTTGATCGACGGCAAAGAGTTCGACAGCTCCATCAAACGCGGTGAACCCGCTTCTTTTGCTGTCGATGCCGTTATTCCCGGCTGGTCAGAAGCGCTGCAGCTGATGCCTGTTGGCTCCAAGTGGCGCGTGGTGATTCCTTCTGATTTGGCTTACGGCGCCGGCGGTACCGGTGGCGACATCGGCCCTAACGCAACGCTAGTGTTTGAAATCACCCTGCACAAAATTGGCGCAGCTGAAGGTGACAAAAAAGTAGAAGCTGTTGACAGCCAAACACTGGCTCCGATAGAAGAGCCCGCCAAACCGACAGAAGAAGTCAAGAAAGACTGATGCTTTTTGTTCAGGTATAAAAAAACCGGCAGCTGCCGGTTTTTTTATGTCTATATTTCTTAGAAATCTATTTATGCACTTTTCAAAATTTCTTGCGCAATAATTTTTCCAAATAGAGGCGGAACCGCATTTCCTATCTGTAAGTTTTTCGATCCCTTCCCACCAGAAAATATGTAACTATCTGGAAAGCCTTGTAGTCGAGCCCCTTCTCTCGTACTCAACGCGCGATTTTGAAATGGATGGATGCAACGCGATGAAGATGGTGTGCCAAAATTTCTTGTGATTGTTGGAGAACACTCATGCGGCAACAAGCGGGCATATGTATTTTTAAAATATGATTTTGGCCTAAGGTGCATGGGCAAATCTTCGACGCTGCCGCCCTCTGGAACCAAGCTCAATATCTCCTTCATTTTTTCGCCATAGTTTGTCGAGTTGTGTTCTGTCAGTACGCTACTGTTACCTCTAATTTTTTTTTGGTATTCATTTAAAGGGGGCGCAGCATACATGGAGGAAGAATCGTTGGCTCCTATTTCAGGTAAGTCTGAGATGGCATCCCAAACAGAAATTTTTTGCCCGCGACCAAACATATCTAGGCCACTGAAATAGGTTGGCTCTGGCAAGCAAACACTAGGCAGTCCCTTTTTCCAACCAATAACAATGGTTCTTTGTCTCTTCTGAGGCAAACCAAAATCAGACGCCTCAAGAATCGCAGAATTTGTTTTGTACCCCAAAGCAGATAATTCTGCTAGCAGGGCGCTGTACGCAGCCCCCTCGTACATTCTTTTAAATCCAGCTACATTTTCAAATAGAACATACGATGGGCGCACCGCCTCCACACATCGTATATATTCATAAAACAGGCTGTTTCGTGGATCTTTGGCATTCTTTGATCCTACTGTTGAAAATCCTTGGCAAGGAGGGCCGCCAGAAACAATATCCACATTGTCTATTTCACACAACTCGCTCTCCCAATCAATGTTGTGAATATCATCATTGATCATCTTTGTTTTTTTATGGTTAATGGCATAAGTGTTTGCAAAATCCTCCTCGATTTCATTTGCAAGCACAACATCTATTCCTGCCTGCTCTAGACCTAAACTGAGCCCACCAGCTCCAGCAAAAAGCTCTATCGCTTTCATTAAAATCCAAGCTCCAATTCATTCAAGTTTGGCACTTTGTCAAGAAGTCTCCATTTAAAATAATTCTGATCTATTTGAAACACGCTTTGCCCTTCCATCTGCTGCCTTGTTACAAAATGCACATCATTTTCTTCAACATGATCCAGCCTAACAAATGCCACTTGGCCGTTATATACATCAACATGGATGCAAATTGTACAAATGCCTTTCTCTTCAAAAACGCGACGAGACTCTCTGACCTTATGTTCTTTTATATCGTTAATTCCCTGAAATCCAGACTGAACCTCAACCCGAACTATCTTGCGCCCAATTTTTATTTCTAAATCTGCCTTTGGGCTTCTTTTGAAGGTTTCAATATTTCTTAAATCGTCATCGCCAATATTAGAAATGGAAGCAAGTGGAACCTCAAATATTTCTGAAAAAGCTGGCGTAAAATACTCGCTTATTGCATAGCCTCGCAGCCAAGAAAATAAAACTTCTTCCGGTCTTCTTCCTTGGTTATTTAATCTAGGCAACAATCTAGCTTCACGAATTACACCGAATGGCCAGTAAATATTTTTCTTAGCAAAAGCATCTATATCCCGTAATTTAACGGAATCATGAGCAGCTGTATTAATGCTGCTAATGATGTCTTCTACTCTGCTGTTTAGTGCGTCAATATATTTGTAGTCGATGTTTGGCTTGACATCTTTTCCTGACAGGAATTCCTTCGCCTCGGATTGATTAGAGAAACCCAAAACTTGCCTATATTCTTTAAAATACGAAGCTGGATTCATGTTTTTCTCACCCACTGCACCACAGCCGCCACCGCAAAACCCGTAAACGCGATCAGCGTCCACTCAGGAATGCTCAGCGTCAAAAAAGTCCAGCCCACTTCGTGGCAATTGCCATCGCCGTTAAACAACAAGTGAATGGCTTTTTGCAGCGGAAAGTTTTCAAACATGTACGCGAGGTCTGGACCGCAGACCGGCACGCGATCTTCCGGCAAGCGCTGTATCCACACATGGCGCCCCGCGACGATGCCGCCGCCAATAGCGGCCAACAGCAGCAGCGCACTCCACACGCGTCTACCGAGTTGTGCGGGGTTGTGGATAGCGGCCAGCAGCGCCAGCACACCGATCAGAATGACAAACAGGCGCTGCGTAATACACAGCGGACAGGGATGCTCGCCCACAACATGCTGCAGATACAGAGCAAACAGCATCAAAAACAAACTGGCTGCAGCCATCAAGAAAAACAAACCGCGCGCTGACAACAATGCGCGGCATAGTGGATGATTTAATCGTTCACAACGCATGACCAATCTCTCAAGTAGTGGGCGGCAGAGGCAGAGCTTCTGTGTGATGCGCGGCAATTTTTTGCAACCACTGCTGCGCTTTTTCTCTCTCTCCTAAGGCCTGCAATAGCTGCACAAGTTCCTTTGCGGCCGCTTCATCTTTTTGCAGTGCCAAGTAACTTTCATAGTAATCGCGCGCCTTGGCCCACAGATGATTGCGCTGACAAATGTGTGCCAATGCCAGGTGCAAAATCGCATCGCGCGGATACTCTCTCAGCCATTTTTCTGCCGTTTGCAGTTGTTGGATACCATTGCTGCCAGCGGCATTGCCATACAGCGCCACCCATTCCGGCAGCCATTGTTTGGCTAATTTTTTGCGCAGCAACTCTTCTGCCGCCGCGCCGTTGTTATGTGAAATGTACAGGCGGCACAATTCACTGATCATGGCCACATCTTGCAACGGTTTTTGGCGATGCTGATGACTGAGCATTTTCAACACGGTTTCGGTATCGCCGCGTTGGCGATGGCTGTCCACCAACAATTTCTGAATGTGGGCGTGGCGCGGATTTTCAGCGGCCAGCGTTTCTAATATCTCGTGCGCTTTTTCTGGCACGCCAATTTGTTGCAGCAATTGCGCTTGGTAAATACTGATCGGCGTGCGCGCTTCTGGCAGCGCCTCTTCCGCCTTGCGCAGCAAACTTTCTGCCCCAGGGAGATCGCTATTTTCTATTTTTGCTTTCGCTGCCAATAAATAATTGAGCACCGCGCTGTCCGATTTATCAGCCGCTTTTTGCAAATCGCGGCTGGCCGCACTCCAGCTACCCTCCAACAAAGACAAATAACCGCGCAAGGTGAGATCTTGCACTTTGCGTTGATTGCGGCGACTCATCCAGCGACTGATACGACGCGGCGTGAAAATAACGGCCGCCAAAAAACGCGCGCCGTAATAACCGACAAGCGCCAGCAACACCATTGCCGCCACCACAAACCACAACGGCATCTCCACCGTGGTTTGACCAAATACGAACACCACAAAACTGTCATCTAGTGCAATCACGCGCAACAGCAGAGGCAACCCAATTAAACCGGCGACAAACAGCAGTATCCAGCGGCGCATCAAGGCAGCTCCTGCTCAGCAGCATCGGCATCCACATCCGTGTCATCGCCCAACATCAAAGCTTTGCGAATTTCATCCGCGCGCTGCTCGATCAGTTTTTGCACAATCGACAGCGAACCTGAAATATTCGGCATCGGCGGCGCAATCTCAAAACGCATCAACGCTTGTGCTTCATTGAGCCACTCGGCAACCACAGGGTCACTGGTCTGGCAATATTGGCTCACCCACGCATGGGCGCGCGCTAAATTGCTGGCGTAAGTTTCCTGTTGCGATTGCAACAATCCCAACTGCGATTGCAACAGTGCCAGCTGTAAATTTTGCGAAAAATACAATTGTTGCTCTGGCGGTAACAGCGGCTCTACCGGTTGATCGTAGTGGCGGATGCGCACAATCGAAAGCAAACGCTCCCACAACACATCAACATACGACTTTTCTTCTGCCTCGGCATCGACACCTGTCTCGTCATCCGCGCGCAAAAAACGGTTGTTGCTGGTCAACATACCCACTTGCGACGACAGTGCTTGCAGACGCAAATAGATGCTATCGCGATCAACGCGCGGCACATCTTTCAGTGCAGCGCGGTCTTTGGCAATCGCACTGCGCACCGGCAATAGCCCTGGATCTTTTTGTTGCATGATCGCCGCTTCTGCCGAAGCCAATAATAAATCGGCTGTATCGGCATCGTGCGTAATAAACAAACGCTGGTGCGCTTGCTTCAACAAAAACTCCGCTTCCGCCAAGCGCCAATAGCTGGTATCAATGCGATCTAAGCTGCGCAATTTTTCGCTGTTGTCGCTCAAAATATCGGTCACTTTTTGGCGAAACAGTTTCGCTTCTTCTGCTTGTTTTTCCACAGCATTTTTCAGCGTCGACGATTTTTCTGTCTGCTCCGTCAATGCCTGCTGTGTCGTTTGTGCCGTATGGTTGCTCAATGACAATTGTTGCCACAGCCACACGCTACCTGCGATTGTCACCACATTACACAAAAACAATAGAAACAATACTGCGGCCATGCCCCATGAAGCACCGCGTTTTTTCTCCACAGCGCTCGTTGGTGTTGCGTCATAAATGGTTGGCGTTTCCGTCATCGGTGATACCCGCGCATGATCGTTTGAAAAATTTGATGGTCTGTTGCATCCAGCGCCGTGAACACGCGCGCAAAACCCGCCTGTTGCGCGCGCGCTGTCACGCGCGGCCCCGGCACCACCAGCGAGAGGTTAGCACGCGCAGCAGCAGAGGCATCCACTTGCAACAAATTGTGCAGCGTTTCTACGCTGTTGATGCACGCCCATTTGGGCGCGTGCCCCTCGTTAATCCACTGCGTCCACGCCGCTGCGGCCTGCTGCGGCAGCACGCGGCGATACAGCTCGCAGTAAGCCACGGACGCGCCGCGGTCGCGCAGTGTTTGCGCCGTGATTTCCCGCCCACCCACACCGCGAAAAATCACGCAGCGTTTTCCCGCCGCCGCTTGCAAAGCCGGTAGAGCCAGCATGCCTTCGCTGTCCATGCGCGCGGGACTGATCGCTGCGATGCCGTGTGCTTTGAGATAGTCCGCCGTCGGGCTGCCGACCGCGATCGTCGCGATGGTGTGCGGCCATGTCCATTGCTGCGCCGCCAGTGCTTGTAGCAATTGTTCGGCAGCGTTGCGGCTGACAAAAATGGCAATGTCGATGGTCGATAGCGACTGCAAACACGCTCGGACTTTTTCGATCTGCGCTGCTTCATCCAGCGGCGCGATAGCGAGCAGGGGAATGATCGTGCTATCGGCACCTGCTGCGTGCAAACGCTCGGCTAAGGGCTCACCCTGTTGCGGCGGGCGCGTGATCGCCACCGACAGCCCAAACAACCGGCCCGCGTTTTCAGTCATCGCCGCCCGACTCGCTGTACACCGCCTGCAAAATGCGATCCGCACCCTGCGCCAACAACTGCTCCGCGACATGGATACCCAAGGCTTCGGCCTCCATCAACGGCGCACGCGCCTCGGCGCTGAGCATTTCACTGCCATCGACGCTACCCACCAAACCGCGCAGCCAGAGCGTGCCGCCATCTTCAATGGCATAGCAGGCAATCGGCACTTGGCAGCCGCCGTGCAGGCGTCGGTTCAAGGCGCGCTCGGCGGTGACGCGGTAAGTGGTGGTGACGCAGGCCAGCGGATGCAGTAGCGCCGCGGTCGCGCCGTCGTTGCAGCGCAGTTCGATACCGACAGCACCTTGCCCGCCCGCCGGCAGGCTCACCTCTGGCGGCAGCAACTCGCGGATGCGATCCCCCAGCCCCAAGCGTTTCAAACCAGCGGCGGCGAGGATGACGGCGTCGTACTCACCGGCATCCAGCTTCGCCAAGCGCGTGCCGACATTGCCGCGCAGATCGCGGATAGCGAGATCCGGGCGCAGGCGGCGCAACTGGCACTGCCGCCGCAAACTGGAGGTACCCACCACCGCGCCCTGCGGCAACTCGGCAAAGCTGGCATGCGCCGTGCTGACAAAGGCATCAAACGGCGTCTCGCGCGGGCAGATCACGCCCAGCGCCAAACCCTCGGGGAACGCCATCGGCACATCTTTCATCGAGTGCACCGCGATATCCGCGTCACCGGCCAACAGGGCTTGCTCCAGCTCTTTCACGAACAGGCCTTTGCCGCCAATTTTGGCCAGCGGTGTGTCGAGGATGCGATCACCGCGCGTGGTGAACTTCAGCAACTCCACCACGATGCCTGGATGGTGTCGCTCCAATTCGCGTTTGACATATTCCGCCTGCCACAGAGCAAGCGGACTTTGGCGCGTGGCGATGCGTAAGTGAGGCGTCTTTGCGTTCACGAGTGTAAAAATCCGAGGCAAAAGAGTAGTGGCCATGATAGCAGAGCAGGGCGCGGCTCCTTACAATCACGCACTCCACTCTTGAACGAAAAACACCACACGATGTTTGCGCGCCGCTACGCTTTTATTTGCTATTGCTCGCTGCTACTGCTGCTGGCCGTTTTGTTGGCAGAGTTTGTGTTGCTGCCGCGCCTGTTTGGTATGCCGCGCGCGATGCTGCTGCTCGGCTTTACCGCAACACCCGACACCATGATCGACGGCCAACGCATCAACGCGCTCGGTTTTACCGGCGATGCACTGCGTGAAAAAAAACCGCCCGACACGGTGCGCGTGCTCGTGCTCGGCTCCTCCACCATGTTCAACCGCCACATGGGCGAACAATTAAAAACCGCGCTGCAGAAAAAAATACCGAATAAACATATTGAGTTATTGGATGCCGGCATTCGCTCGCACACCACACAAGCCGATGTAGAAAAATTGCGCTATTTCGCCAACTATCAATGGGATTTTGTGTTGTTCTACAACGGCATCAATGATTTGTGGGCCAACCATGTGTTGCCACAAGATTTTTATGATGACTACCGCCATCTCGACCCGTGGTATCGCCGAAATTTTTTGTTAGATAACAGCCTGCTGGCGCGCCATCTCTACAACACCAGCTACACCTGGCTGCGCGTTATCAATCAAAAAATTCATTTTGCCTTGTTGCCTGATTATCAATTTGTATTTCCTAAAAAACCGCACATCAATGCAGCAAATTTTGCATCCCTGCCGGTGTTCGAGCGCAATGTGAATACGATGCTTGATCTCAGCATACAGCTAGGCGCCCAACCAATTCTGCTGACTTTTGCTTTTCATCTGCCCGCCAATTATTCGCGACGGGGTTTTCTCAACGGCACGCTGGGTTACCACAACCCCGATCACTACGACAGCCGCGATGTGTACAACTGGGGGCCGCCAGCTTATATACGCGAAGGCTTGCAACAAGAAAACAACGCGCTGCGCAATATCGCCGCTCAACGCAAAGTAGCGCTGCTTGATGTGGATGCGATGATGAGCGGGCGCGGTGCTTGGTTTGGCGATGTCTGTCATTTCAACGATGACGGCGTGGCTGTATTTGCGGAACAAGTAGCCGCGGCAGTGGGCGCTTTAGCTACACCAACAGCGGCACAATCTGCGTCAGCGCCGTCACCGTAAAATCCGGCGGTGCAATCTCATCAGGCCAGACTTGCTGCGCCAAATTCACCCACAGCGTTTTCATGCCCACCGCCTGCGCGCCCTGTATGTCATCGCGCGGGTGGTCGCCAATATGCAGCGCTTCCTGTGCCGCAACGCCCGCGTTTTGCAGCGCGGCAAGAAACATATCCGGCGCCGGTTTGCCCTGCACAAAATGATCGGCCGCCAAATGAAATTGAAAATACTGCGCCAAGCCTACCGCTTGCAAACTGGCGTTGCCATTGCTGATCGCACCCAGCGCATAGTGCTGCGACAGTGTTTGCAGCAGTGCCGTTGTTTCTTCAAACACATCCACTTCTTGCCGCCGCGCCCAAAAAACCTCAAACGCCGCCTGCGCGAAGGCGGTGGCGTTTTTTTCACGAATGCCCATTTGTTGCAGCGCGAGCTGCGTCGCCGTGCGGCGCAGCTCACTCACGCGATGGCGCAGTGCCGGCTGCTGTTCCCACACTTGTTTGCGTAAACCCATAAAATCTTCTGGCGAAAATTGTTGTGCAAACGCCGGCACTTGTTCTGTCAACCACTGATAACTTGCTACTTCGCCGCGCTGCAGTGCGCGATCGGGATTCCACAGTGTGTGATCCAAATCGAAAGTAATCAATTTCGGTTTGTTAATGATTTTATTCGGCATGATCATTGCGGGCGCGTTTGTGCGCGCGCGGATGCGCCGCATCGTACACGCTGGCTAGATGTTGAAAATCCAAATGCGTGTAGATCTGTGTGGTGGAGATGCTGGCGTGACCGAGCAGTTCTTGCACGGCGCGCAAATCGCCGCTGGATTCCAGCATGTGGCTGGCAAAAGCGTGGCGCAACATATGTGGATGCACAGGTTCGTCCATGCCCTGTTTTACGCTGTAGTGTTTTAGGCGCAATTGAATCGCGCGCACACCCAGGCGTTGTCCTTTTTGATTGATAAATAGCGCCAGCTGCGCCACATCGTCAGGAATAGCTTCTTTTCTTACAGGTAACCACTGTTGCAACACCGTGATCGCCGTTTTTCCCACCGGCAGCACGCGCACTTTGCCGCCTTTGCCGGTGACGCGCACCAAGCCTTCATGCAAATCGATGGCAGATAAATCCAACTGCGCCAATTCCGATAAACGCAAACCCGATGAATAAAACAACTCAAACATTGCGTGATCGCGCCGCGCCAACCAACTGTCATCGTCGATGCTCAACAAGCGGCTCATCTGATCGACATCCAAAGTTTTCGGCAACTTTCTCGCGCTTTTCGGCGCACGCACGGCCGCCACGGGATTGCTATCGACAAGTCGTTGCCGCCCCAACCACGTAAAAAATTGTCGCCACGCCGACAGCAAACGCTGCAAGCTGCGCCCTGACATGCCCTTATTGTGCAGCGCCGCCACAAGTTGACGAATATGAAATTCGCGCCACTGTTTTAGATCGGCAATTGCCTGCTGCTGCGCGTGCGTATTGAGCAGGGTCAAATCGCGCTGATAGGCAGACAGGGTATGCGGCGACAGCCGGCGTTCGCCGGCGAGGTATTGCAGGTATTGCTCAATTTGCGCCTGCATCGCAGCGCACCAAGGTTCGCGACAACACCTCGGCGATATAACTCAGAAACAGCGTGCCCATCCCCGCCTGATAGTGTTCGGCATCAAAGCTGCCGATAGCCAACACCGCCAGCGGCTGCTCCTCGGCTGGCGCGTGAGGACGAGTAATCACCACCACAGCCGCCGAGCGCACCGGCTGCGATGCATGGGCAAACAAATACGCGGTTTCTTGCGGGCGCAGATGGCCGCACAGCGGCTGGCGATTGTTGAGCAAGGTGCCAATTTGTTGCTGCGCCTCTTGCTGCTCTTCAGCGTTCAGCAGCAGTAAACGACAGCAATCGACTTGATAGTCGTCGCGCAGGCTGGCCTCCACCGCGGTGACGATGTCTTCCGCGGTGCGCTGCTCCAACACTTGCAGCACCAGTTTTTGCGTTTTTTGAAACAGGCGGTCGTTGTCGCGCGCCACTTCCAGCAGGCGATTCAGGCGCGAACGCACATCGCGGTTGCGCGCCCGCAGCACGCTCACTTGCCGCTCCACCAATGAAATAGCGTGTTCACCCGTGTGATGCGGTAGGGCGAGGTCGGGCAGTAGACTTTCGTAGTCGATAAAAAAATCGGGATGCTTGCGTAAGTACTCGGCCACATGGTCAGGGTTCAGCACGATATCCTCCAGCAGTGGCACTTCGTGTGTGCGGTCGTGAAAAACATCTTCGGCGTGAAATTCTTTCATAGCGTGTTAGATTGATAAAAAATTGATGCGCCGTATCTTAACCGTTTATGCAGAGCGCGTAGACTGGAACCTGCAGGGGCTTTCTGGTAGTTTCTGCGCCCGCTGTAGTATCCGATTATTTCAGTACTCATTGTGTTAACAGAATCGTTGCCGATAGAGAACCAAGGACAGTATGCTTAAGACCATAAAGCGTATCTTTAGACGAGAGGATGCCAGCGCGCGTCCCACCACAGGAGCGGACAAGATGCCTGCAAAAACCAAGGCTGCAAAACCACAAAAAACTGCTGGCAAAACTACCAAGCCCGCAGCTACAAAAACGAAAGCGCCAGCGAAGCCGGTTGCTAAACCTGCTGCTAAAAAACCTGTGGCAAAACCCGCTGCAAAAACGGTAAAACCAGTGGCTAAAGCTAAACCGGCGACAAAAGCTAAACCGGCTGTGAAACCGGTTGCTAAAGCTGCAGCAAAAAAACCTGTGGCAAAACCTGTCGCAAAAGCCGCGGCTAAGCCTGCTGCAAAAAAAGCCGCCGCTAAACCTGCACCTAAGCCAAGCAAACCCGCTGCGAAACCCGCAAAACCAGCGGCTAAAGCTAAACCAGCGGTGAAACCGGTTGCTAAAGTTGCAGTTAAAAAACCTGTGGCAAAGCCCGTCGCAAAAACCGCTGCCAAGCCCGCTGTTAAAACAGCAGCAAAAACACCTGCCGCTAAAGTGGCAAAACCTGTCGCCAGCAGCAAACCGGCGGCAAAAGCACAACCCGCTGCCAAGCCCGCAGCTAAAGCAGCGCCGATCAAACCCGTTCCATCACCCAAGGGGTCTAGCAGTAAACCCGTGAGCAGTAGTACGCCAACACCTAGCAGTAAAAAACCAACCCCTAGCAAGGCGGCAGCTGCCAGCCCTGCTAAGAAATCTAAATCCGCTGACAAGCAAGATTTCATTCCGTATCAGGAAAAAATCGGCGAAGACTACATGAACGACGCGCAGAAGGATCACTTCCGTGGCTTGCTGTTCGCGTGGAAAGCCGACTTGATGCAAGAAGTGGACAGAACGGTTACCAACATGAAAGACGGTGCCGCAAACTTTCCCGATCCCGCCGATCGCGCCACGCAGGAAGAAGAGTTCAGTCTTGAACTGCGCACCCGCGACCGCGAGCGCAAGTTGATCAAGAAAATCGACAGCACGCTGGAGTTGATCGAACAGGATCAATACGGCTACTGCGAGCAGTGCGGCATCGAAATCGGCGTGCGCCGTTTGGAAGCGCGACCCACCGCGACCCTGTGCATCGACTGCAAAACGCTGTCTGAAATCAAGGAAAAACAGACCGGCGTGTGAGCACTCGCTCGCTGACGGGGCGTTTCGCTCCGTCACCCTCCGGTCCACTGCACTTCGGCTCTCTCCTCACCGCTGTCGCGAGCTATGTCGATGCCCGCGCCGCCGGTGGGCGCTGGCTGCTGCGCATGGAAGACATCGACCCGCCGCGTGAAATGGCGGGAGCCGACCAGCGCATCCTTCACTCCCTAGAAGCCCACGGTCTGCTGTGGGACGGCGCCGTGCTGTACCAATCCACGCGCCACGAACGCTACCGCGCCGTGTTGGAGGATCTGCAAGCGCGCGGACTGGTTTACCGCTGTGCCTGCACGCGCACGCGCTTGGTTGCGCTGAATCGCGTTTACGATGGCCACTGCCGCCAACATCCGCCGCCAGCCGATGCACCCTGCGCCCTGCGCCTGCAACTGCCCGCAAAAACTTTTCACTTCGCTGACCGTATTCTCGGCGCACAAACGCAACACTTGGCCGAGACGGGCGACTGCATCATCCATCGCAAAGACGGCCTGTTCGCCTACCAACTGGCGGTGGTGGTGGATGATATTGAGCAGGGCGTGACCGATGTTGTACGCGGCAGCGACATCCTGCCTTCCACTGGCGTACAGCTATACCTAACCGAGCTATTAGGCGGCAGCGCGCCGCGTTACGCCCATGTGCCCGTGTTGTTAGGTGATGACGGCAAAAAACTCAGCAAGCAAAGTTTTGCACCGGCGCTGGACGACAGCCGCGCGGCAAGCAATCTCTATCGCGTGCTGATGCTGTTAGGGCAGCAACCGCCCGCTGAATTAGCTCACGAAACTCCTGCGGGTATTTTGAAGTGGGCGATTGCTCACTGGGATATAGCGGGCATTGCCGCTACAAACGCACCTGCCCGCGATACACGGTAGCCGCCGGCCCTGTCATCAACACAGGTTGATCTACACCCGCCCATTCAATCGTCAGCTCACCGCCAGGGAGCGCCACTTGCACGGGGCTTTGCAGCCAGCCGCGCTGGATGCCCGCCACCGCCGCCGCACAGGCACCGGTGCCGCAGGCAAGGGTTTCGCCGCTGCCGCGCTCGAAAACACGCAGCCTGATGTGATGGTGATCGCTCACTTGCATGAAGCCCACATTCACGCGGCGCGGGAAGCGCGGGTGGTTTTCGATAGCGGGGCCGAGGCGGGCGACATCGGCCGCAGCCACATCGTCCACCTTCAATACCGCGTGTGGGTTGCCCATGGAGACGGCGCTGATATCCACCGTTTGCCCGTCCACTGCCAGTGAGTAGGCGCTCGCTTCGATTTCAGCTTGAAAAGGAATTTGCGCGGGAGTGAAGATCGGCGCACCCATGTTTACTTGCACGCGCTCATCGGGCAGCACACTCAGTTCGATGATGCCGGAGAGGGTTTGCACGCGAATGCGGTGTTTGTTGGTGAGTCTTTGCTCGCGTACAAAGCGTGCAAAACAGCGCGCACCGTTGCCGCACTGCTCTACTTCGCTGCCGTCGGCGTTGAAGATGCGGTAGCGGAAATCGACATCCGGCTGTTCGGGCGCTTCGACGATCAACACCTGATCGCAGCCTATCCCAAAGCGGCGATCCGCAATGAAACGCACCTGCTCCGGCGTGAGGTAGCCGCGCTGGGAGATGAAATCGAACACGACAAAATCATTGCCGAGCCCGTGCATTTTGCTGAATTTGAGCAACATGGCCGCTGCCGGTGATCATGCGAATAAGCTGGGCAGTATACGGGGCAGCACCCCGACTGTCATACCGCCAGCCAATTGGTGAGCGCGGCGGCGAGCTCATCCACGCCCTGTTTCGAGGGCGCAGAAAACAACTGCACGCTGACCGGCACCGTGCGCGTGCTCAACTGCTTGCGCACCTGCAGCAAAATTTGCTGCGCGGGGCCGCGGTTGAGTTTGTCGGCCTTAGTCAACACGCAGTGTACGGGCAGCTGGGTGCTCTCCGCCCAATCGAGCATGTTGATGTCGAACTCTTTCAGCGGATGGCGGATATCCATCAGCAACACCAAGCCGCGCAGGGATTCGCGTGCGCGCAGGTAGTTTTCCAGATGCTGCTGCCATTCCTCTTTCATCGCCTGCGAGACTTTGGCGTAGCCGTAGCCGGGCAGATCCACCAAACGCTGCTCCGCCGCTTCGCTCAAGGCAAAGAAGTTGATCAGCCGTGTGCGCCCCGGCGTTTTACTGGCGCGCGCTAGGTGGCGGTTGTCGGTGAGAACATTGATGCAGCTGGATTTGCCGGCATTGGAGCGACCGGCAAACGCCACTTCGGCTCCGCTGTCGGGCGGACATTGCGCGAGCTTGGCGGCGCTGGTAAGAAATTGGGCGCGACGAAAATCGGCCGTGGTGAGGGAAAACATAAACCATTAACTCTGAAGGGTGGGCGCTTTTCCGTTCGGCGAGGGCGCAGTATATAATGCTGCCGTTTTTTGATCTGCCAACCCAATGTTCTGGATGTGACGGTATGAAATCCCTGATTGCTAAAAGTGTTCTCGTGCTCGGCTTGATGACGGCCGTACCTGCCATGGCCGGTGACGCCGCTGCTGGTGAAGCCCTCACAACGGCTTGCGCCGCCTGTCACGGTGCCGACGGCAACAGTGTGATGGCTACATTCCCTAAGCTCGCTGGTCAAAGCGAAAAATATTTGATTAAACAGATGCAAGACATCAAAAGCGATGAGCGCAAAGTGCCAGAAATGACGGGGCAGTTAGATGCGCTGAGCGATGCGGACTTCGCCAATATTGCAGCTTTCTACGCCAGCAAAACGCAATCGCTCTCTGGCTCGAAAGATGACAAAGAATTACTCGCCCTCGGTGCAAAAATTTATCGCGCGGGCAACAAAGAGATTGGTGTTCCCGCCTGTATCGGCTGCCACTCACCGACCGGTGAAGGCAACGCACCTGCCGGCTTCCCCAAAGTAGGCGGTCAACACGCGGATTACATCGCCAAACAATTGCGCGATTTCCGCGCGGGTGCGGAATACACCGACAAAGGCCGTCACAACGATGGCGATATCAAAATCATGCGCAGCGGTGTCGCACGCATGAGCGACCGCGAAATTGAAGCCGTGGCCAATTACATTGCCGGCTTGCATTGATCCACGCACAGCTGAGGGAACTCTGCCTCGTATTTAGTATCGAAAGGCGACTAGGTAGTCGCCTTTTTTATTTTTTTGACAGGAGCACACCATGAAAAAACTATTCGCCTCTCTCGCTCTGCTTGCGGCGGCCGCTCTGCCTCTAACGGCCAGCGCCGAATACACCGCCGGCAAGGATTACCAAGTCATCAGCGTGCCCGTGCACACCGCCAACCCAGAAAAAATCGAAGTCAATGAAGTGTTTTGGTACGGCTGCCCGCACTGCTACCACTTTGAATCCAAGTTGGAGCCGTGGTTTAAACGCCTGCCAGCGGATGTGGATGTGCAGCGCACACCTGCTATTTGGCGTCCAGCCATGGAAATTCACTCCCGTGCTTATTTTGTCGCCAAACAATTGGGCGTGTTGGACAAAATGCACATCGTGATTTTCAAAGCGATGCAGGAAGAGAAAAAAGCGCTGGCCAATAAAGAAGAAGTGGTGGCACTGTTTGTCAACAACGGCTCGGCAGAAGCGGATGTGATCAAAGCCTACGATTCCTTTTCTGTGCAGGCGCAAACGCGTCAAGCCGACGCGAGAACACGCAATTACGGCGTACAAGGCACGCCTGAAATTATTGTGAACGGCAAATACCGCATCTCCACCGAAGATGCCGGCTCACAAGACAATATGCTGAAAGTGGCAGACTTTTTGATCGCCAAAGAGCGCAGCGGTAAAAAGTAATTGTCTGACTGCTGTGTTCGCCAAAACCGGAGCTGATGCTCCGGTTTTTGTTTCTGCTCGCGCTACAATGCCGCCATGGATATTTCTTCGCTACTCGACACTTTGAACGACGCACAGCGCGAAGCTGTGAGTGCGCCGCCAGAAAACCAGTTAATCCTCGCCGGTGCCGGCAGCGGCAAAACGCGCGTGTTGGTGCAGCGCATTGCCTGGTTGTTGCGCGTAGAACATGTGCCGCCGCACGCCATTCTCGCGGTGACATTTACTAACAAAGCGGCGAAAGAAATGCGCGGGCGTTTGGAGTCCATGCTCGGCTCACTGTCCCAGCATTTGTGGGTGGGCACTTTTCACAGCTTGGCGCATCGCTTATTAAAAATGCACTGGCGCGAAGCCAAATTGCCCGAGCAATTTCAAATTCTCGACAGCGACGATCAACTGCGTTTGATCAAACGCGTGATGAAAAACTTGGAAGTGGATGAAGGACGCTGGCCGCCAAAACAAATCCAGTGGTACATCGGTGGGCAAAAAGACGAGGGGCAGCGCGCCAAATACTTGCAGCGTACCGGCGATCTCTACACCGACACACTGATCAAAATTTACAGCGCTTATGAAGAAGCCTGCGAACGCGGCGGTCTCGTCGATTTTGGCGAGCTGTTATTGCGCTCGCACGAGTTATGGCTGAACGCGCCCGAATTATTAAAACACTATCAGCAGCGCTTTCAGTTTTTGCTGGTGGACGAGTTTCAAGACACCAACACCATTCAATACGCGTGGCTGCGCGTGTTGGCAGGGCAGGACACCTTTGTCACGGCGGTTGGCGATGACGACCAATCCATCTACGGCTGGCGCGGGGCGCGCATCGAAAACATTCAGCGTTTTGATCGCGATTTTTCCGCTGTGCACACGATTCGTTTAGAACAAAATTACCGTTCCACCGCCACTATTTTGAAAGCGGCCAATGCCGTGATCGACAACAATCGCGGACGCATGGGCAAAGAATTGTGGACCGACAGCGTGGAAGGCGATTTGATTTCCGTCTACGCCGCCTTTAATGAACAAGACGAAGCACGCTTTATTGTCGATCGCATCAGCGCGTGGGTAGAGGCGGGCGGTGCAAGGCGTGATGTGGCACTGTTGTACCGCTCCAATGCGCAATCGCGCGCACTGGAAGAAGCCCTGATCCAGCGCGGCTTGCCGTATGTGGTGTACGGTGGGCAGAAATTTTACGAGCGCTTAGAAATTAAAAATGCGCTGGCATATTTGCGTTTAATTTTTCATCGCCACGATGATCCCGCTTTCGAGCGCGTGATCAACACGCCGACTCGCGCTATCGGCGAGCGCACCGTGGAAGATATTCGCGCTTACGCGCGTGAACGCCTGTGCTCGTTGTGGCAGGCGGCGGAAGAATTGACAGAAACGGATCGCATGACGGCGCGCGCCAACAATGCGGTACGTGGATTTTTGTCGCTAATCGCGCGCTTGGATGTCTCAACGCGCGAAGAGCCGCTGCATAAAATTGCCGAACACGCCATCACGGCCAGCGGCTTGTTAGATTTTCACCGCAACGAAAAAGGCGAGAAGGGTTTGAGCCGCGTAGAAAACTTGCAAGAGCTGATCGGCGCCTGCAAAGCCTTTGAAGCGGAGGACGAAGAACAGAGTGTGTTAGGCCAATTTCTCGCCACCACCGCACTCGATGCCGGTGACGCGCAAGCCGATCCCCATTCCGACAGTGTGCAACTAATGACACTGCACTCCGCTAAAGGTTTGGAGTTTCCGTTGGTGTTTATTTCTGGTGTGGAAGAAAACTTGTTTCCGCACAAAATGTCGATGGACGAGCCTTCGCAACTCGAAGAAGAACGCCGCCTGTGCTATGTCGGCATTACGCGCGCCGAAAAGAAACTGTATCTCACTTATGCCGAATCGCGACGCTTACACGGCAGCGATTCCTTCAATTTGCCTTCGCGTTTTATTCGCGAAATTCCCAGCGAACTGTTAGAGGAAGTGCGCCCGCGCACAAAAGTGTCGCGCCCTGTGTATCACGAGCGCACCGTACCGGCCTTTGTGCGACAGCAACAAACCGAAGACGGCAATTTCCATTTGGGGCAGCGCGTCTCTCACTCGGTGTTTGGCGACGGCTTTATTCTCAATGTCGAAGGCAGCGGTGCGCGCACACGGGTGCAGATCAATTTTGACGACCACGGTTTGAAATGGTTAATGTTGGCGCAGGCCAATCTGAGCGCTGTCTGATGACCCATCCGTCACCACAGGCATTAAAAGTTCGTCAAATCGATTTTCCTTTTCACGACGGCATTCCGTTTCAGTGCAATCCACACAACCCGCACTGGAGCAACTTCGTCAACTTCATCACCTTGATCGCCCCCGGCTTTGAGCGCTATTTCATCAAAGCCATCCGCCAAGTGCTGCCAGATATTAAAGACCCGCGCGTGCGCGCCGATGCTGAATTATTCTGTCAGCAGGAAGCGCAACACTCGCGCCAACACCTCGCCCACACCAAAGTGTTGGCCGCCCATTACCCCGCGCTCGATGAAGTGCGGCGCGAGGTCACCGCCTCTTACGAGCGTTTATTTGCGCGCGAGAGCATGGCATTTCATTTGTCTTACGCCGCCAGTGTCGAACTGTGTTTTGGTCCGCTGGCGAGTTTTCTCATCACACATCGCGACGCCTTATTTCGCGGCGGTGACAATACGATTGCTTCGTTTTTATTGTGGCACTTGGTGGAAGAATTTGAACACCGCAATGCCGCGATTGATGTCTACAACGATGTGGTCGGCAGTCATTGGTATCGCGTGAAAAGCGTGGTGGGCGTGGCAAAACATCTCGCAGAAATTGCACAGATTGTGCGCGACGGTTTTACACGCTGCATTCCTGCTGACGCACTAGCCGTGCCGGCAGGCGATGTGACTCAGATGTTTGCCGATATTTCTCGTTGGCAGCAGCTGTGCTTGGCTGGCAATTTGTTTTGCACCCTGTTGCCGTATCACAACCCCAACAATATCAGCCAGCCCGCTTGGGTGACGCAGTGGTTTGCCGATGAAGCCGCCGGCAAAGACATGACGACTTACTATCAATAACGCATCACAGCGCGTAATCCATAATCAGCGGCGCGTGATCGGAAAAGCGTTCGTCTTTGTAGATTTCCGCGCGCGTAACGACATCGCGCAGGGACGGTGTAACGATCTGGTAATCGATACGCCACCCGACATTTTTCTCCCACGCCGCGCCGCGATTGCTCCACCAAGTGTATTGATCGGCCTCTTGATTGACTGCGCGAAACGCATCAACAAAGCCCACCTCGTCAAACAGCGTATCCAGCCACGCGCGCTCCTCTGGCAAAAAACCAGAGTTTTTCTGATTGGATTTCCAATTTTTCAAATCGATAGGTTTGTGCGCGATATTCCAATCGCCACACACGATAAAATCGCGGCCGCTTTTAATTTGCTGTTTCAGCACCGGCAGATACAAATCTAAAAATTCAAATTTTTTCTGCTGCGCCTGTTCACTGCTGGAGCCGGAGGGCAGGTACAAAGAAACCACCGACAAATTGCCGAAATCCGCCTGCAGGTAGCGCCCTTCGCTATCGGCTGAAGTCCAACCCAAACCAGTAATGACCTGATCGGGTTTTTGTTTTGCGTACAAGGCTGTGCCGCTGTAGCCTTTTTTTTCGGCATCAAAATAAAAACAATGGTAGCCGGTCGGGTGGAACAGGGCATCGTCGAGCTGATCGCGCTGCGCTTTCGTCTCTTGGATGCACACCACATCGGCATTTTGCGTTTCCAGCCAAGAAAAAAAACCTTTTTTGGCGGCTGAACGAATGCCGTTGGTATTGGCGGTGATAACGCGAAAAGTTTTCTTGCCCACGCGCAATCTCCGCTACTTAATTGAACATTTCCAGCAACTGCCTGCCGGGGTCTTCCGCTTTCATAAACGCTTCGCCCACCAAGAATGCATTGACGGCGTGACCGCGCATCGCCTTCACATCGTCAATGGTATGAATGCCGCTCTCCGTCACTACGATGCGATCTTTGGGGATTTGCTGCAGCAGTTCATAAGTGGTGTTCAGGCTGGTGTTAAAACTGTGCAAATCGCGATTGTTGATGCCGATCAGGCGCGTGTTTAATTGCAGCGCTTGCGCCAATTCCTCGGCATTGTGCACTTCCACTAACACATCCAAACCCGCTTCCTGTGCGCAGGCATACAGGGTTTGCAATTGTTCTGCACTCAAGGCGGCCACAATCAGCAGAATGCAATCAGCACCCAGCGCGCGCGCCTCCCAAATTTGGTAAGCGTCCACTGTAAAATCTTTGCGCAACACCGGCAGCTTGGTGGCGCTGCGCGCCTGTTGCAAATAATCGTCTGCGCCTTGAAAAAAATCGACATCGGTCAACACTGACAAACACGCCGCGCCGCCTTTTTCATACGAGCGCGCTATTTCTTCCGGATAAAACGGGTCGCGCATCACACCTTTGCTCGGCGACGCTTTTTTGATTTCAGCAATCACCGCCGCATGACCCGCTTGTATTTTTCGCTCTATCGCCGCGACAAAGCCGCGCGATGTCACTTGTGCTTTGGCGCGTGCCATTTGTTCTGCCAAGGAAATTTTTTGCTGTCGTTCAGACACCTCTTCGTGCTTGCGCGCAATAATTTTTTTCAAAATAGTCGGTGTATTCATGTCGATCTCAAACCTTAAATAACATGGCGCGTAAAGCTGGCGAAGTCTTGCAACTTCTCCCAAGCGATGCCAGTGCCCAATACATCGCGCGCCATATCCACGCCCTGTTTGAGCGAGCCGCACAAATTGGCGGCATAAATGGCTGCGCCGGCATTCAATGCCACCATATCGGCCGCCGCGGAATGGTTGTTGGTCAGCGCCGTTTCTACGCGCTGCAAACTCTGCTGCGCATTGTCCACATACAACTCATCAATCGGGCGCGCCGCCAAACCCACATCTTCTGGCGTGATGGTGTACTCGCGAATTTCACCGTCTTTTAATTCGGCAATATGGGTTGGTGCGCACAAACTGATCTCATCCAAGCCGTCGTGCGAATGCACCACCAACACATGTTCGCTGCCGAGATTTTTCAACACTTCTGCCAGCGGGCGCACCAGATTTTTATCAAATACGCCTAACACTTGATTGGGTGCATCAGCTGGATTGGTCAACGGCCCCAATACATTAAAAATCGTGCGCACACCCACTTCACGGCGCGGGCCGATAGCGTGTTTCATCGCGCTGTGATGTTTTACCGCAAACATAAAACCCACGCCAATTTCGTTCACGCATTTCGCCACTTGCGCAGGCGTGAGTTCTAAATTTACCTCGGCGGCTTCCAATACATCCGCGCTGCCAGAAGTCGAAGTCACCGAACGATTGCCGTGCTTGGCGACAAAGCCACCGGCGCAAGCCACCACAAATGCACTGGCGGTAGACACATTGAACAGCGGAATACCGGAGCCGCCTGTGCCACAGGTATCCACCAAATGCCGACGGTTTACATTGACCGTCACTTTGCTCGACAACTCGCGCATCACTTGTGCGGCTGCCGTGATCTCGTCCACCGTTTCTCCTTTCATGCGCAGCGCAATTAACAATGCGCCCACTTGCGCGGGCGTTGCTTCGCCGTGCATCACCGCCATCATGGCGGCGTGCATGGCATCACGCGATAAATTTTTTCGCTCAATCAATTGCGCGATGGCTTGTTGCACCATGGAGAGTTGCGCACTCACGCATTCATTTCCAAAAAGTTTTTCAATAATTGATGACCGTGTTCGCTCAAGATCGATTCCGGATGGAACTGCACGCCTTCCAACACAAACTGCTTGTGGCGCACGCCCATGATTTCATCCACGCTGCCGTCGGCATGTTGCGTCCACGCGGTGATTTCCAAGCAATCCGGCAAGCTGTCTTTTTCAATGACCAGCGAGTGATAGCGCGTGGCGTTAAACGGCGAGGGCAGGCCCGCGAACACACCCTTACCGCTGTGATAAATCGGCGACACCTTGCCGTGCATCACTTGGCGCGCGCGCACCACCTTCCCGCCCAGCGCCTGCCCGATGCTCTGATGGCCGAGACACACACCGAGGATAGGCAGCTTGCCGGCCAAGCGCTCGATGACTGCCAGCGACACGCCCGCTTCGGTCGGCGTACAAGGGCCGGGAGAAATCACAATGCGCTCCGGTTGTAAGGCGATGATGTCATCCACCGACAACTCGTCATTGCGAATTACCTTCACCTCGGCCTTCAACTCGCCGAGGTATTGCACGACATTCCAAGTGAAGGAGTCGTAGTTGTCGATCATTAACAGCATTTACACAGTAACCTTTTGATTTTAATAGTGCTACGACTGAGCAAGCTGACATTTTCGCTGGTATTGATGGCGATGGATAGTGGCTGAACTAGAGCATCACACCAAACCAGTGTCCCGCTAACGCTGTAACGGCCATCGCCAGCGCACCCCAAAAAGTTACTCGCATTGCCGCTCGGCGCATAGGCGCGCCACCAATGTACGCACCCGCTGCTCCTAATGCCGCCAGAAATCCCAGCGAGAGCAGGGCGACCATCGTCAACAGGTAGGGCGGCGAACACCACCACGCCAGCAGCAAGGGCAGCAACGCGCCGACCGAAAAGGAGGCGGCTGACCACAACGCAGCTTGCAACGGACGCGCCATGCCAGCGTCCGTTATGCCGATGTCATCGCGAGCGTGTGCGCCGAGTGCATCGTGCGACATCAACTGCTCTGCCACTTGCAAAGCTAGTGCCGGTGTTAAACCGCGCGTTTCATAGATCTGCGCCAACTCTATTTTTTCTGATTCATAATTTTTTGCCAGCGATTGGCGTTCCATTTCGAGGTCTGTTTTTTCAGTGTCTGCTTGCGCACTAACCGACACAAACTCCCCGGCAGCCATCGACATCGCACCCGCCACCAACCCTGCAAAACCAGCCAACACAATATCGCTTTGCGTTGTGTTGGCCATCGTGACGCCGATGATAAGACTGCTGGTAGAAATAATGCCGTCATTCGCACCCAGCATTGTTGCGCGCAACCAACCACTGCGATGTGAGCGATGCGCTTCACGGTGCGTCATGTCATCCTCGTTGATCAATGATTCTCGAATCGATTGTACGCAAGAATTTGGTTATCTATTCGGCATCTTGTTAATGCCCCGCTGCATGTAAATTAAGTATTCCCTGGCGCGAACATGATGATCGCCATGCCGACCACAGCAACCAGTGCGCCCGCGATGTCCCACGAACTTGGACGCACGCCATCGACTGCCCACAGCCAAAAAAGCGCGACAAAAACATACACTCCGCCGTAAGCCGCGTACACACGACCCGCCGCCGTGGGATGCAGAGACAACAGCCATGCAAACAACGCCAAACTTAACGCGGCAGGGAGCAACAGCCACGCCGATTTTCCCTGTTTGAGCCACAAGTACGGCAAATAGCAGCCGACAATTTCAGCGACGGCTGTAATTAAAAACAGGGCGATGGTTTTTATCGCCAACATTCACGAACTCCGAACTGCATCGCAGGCTGTGCCTTCTTGCCAAATAGAAATCGCTGTGAAGAATAGGGGCTGTGGCATGTCGCCACAACCCAAACCATATGGAGGTGTACCATGGCCAAGAACGCTATTTTCTACCATGCTGGCTGCTCGGTGTGCGTTGAAGCGGAACAGAATGTCGCGCAAGCGCTAGACCGTTCTCGCTACAACCTCGAAGTTGTTCATCTAGGGCAGCAAAAAGATCGCATTAAAGAAGCTGAAGCCGCCGGTGTGAAATCTGTACCTGCACTGGTTCTGGATGGCTTGCCGTTTCACATTAATTTTGGCGCCGGACTCGACGCACTCAAGTAATCTGTTGCGCTGCCCGCTTGCACAACGCGAGCGGGTTCAGCGCACAATGCATCGCTAAAGCACCAGAAATCAGGATTGGTTCTGCGCACGGCAAACGATCACACTCCCACATTGAAAACAATGTCACAAAAATATCAACAGAATCAATATGACCAAGCGAACTTCCCAGCTTTCGCCAGGCAATTTACTATTCCACTGTCTGCCTTGTAGCTTCAAGCGCTTGGATCATCGTTTTTCCAATATATTCGGCGAGTATATGGTTACCTTTATCGTTGTAATGACAACAATTGTCTGCGTATAGCGTATAAGAGTAGGCATCAAAAATGCGCGTTGCATCATAAACCGGCATGCCAAGCTCTCTGTATTTAGACGCCTCTGTCAGTATACGGGCATAGCCAGACGGAATAGTCTCCTGAAATTCATTATTTTTGTTTTCCAAAATTGCGACGGCTTTTTCCTCTGCACTCATAACTCGAGCAGTTGGATAGTATTGGTTGGGCTGGACAAAGGAAAAGAAAGGTATTCCACGTGCCTTTAGCGTCTGATGCATCAGGAGAAATGAATTTGCCCAGATGGAAACCGCCTGGCTTTCCCGAGCCGCCATGTCTGCACCACGATTAATTTTTCCCATATAAACAAGCGATGATTCGTTGTTGTCGCCACCTTTACGATTAGAAACTTTTTTGTTTACATGCCTCGTATACACTCGCATGTAATAGTTTTTTTTCAACTGCATGTATGTATAACATGACGCTATTCTGCATTCACCCATCTGCATCTCAGCGGCCCTAGATTTTTTTTTGCTGTCTACTATTGCCAGCGTTAATTCAAGATCCGTAGAGTAGTCTTTGTTTGCCAAGCTAATAAGGCCGCCCATGATTACAACCGATGGCGATGAAGGCTCCACAGCGTATTCATAGTTCATGTGCGCGCCTACAACCTCATTAAACCCATCTACATTTATGACCGCATCAAAGTGCTGCCCACGCGCCAAGGCATAGTTAAGAGCAAGCAATTGCTGCGGCTGCTTATATACCCCAAGAGAAAATTAATAAACTTTACATCTACCTTATTTTTATCATTTGCATTCATAAAAATGCCAGAAAAATACCGCTCCAAAATTATTTCAAGATCATGCTCTCTCTCCTCATACTCCTTAAATATTTTTGCAACAGATCCGCCAAATATTCCAACAATATATTCCCCATCTTTCTTTGCATAAGGATAATCAACATCCGAATCAAAGCCTAGATTATTGGATGCCCTTGGAGAAAATCCGATATATGGATGAATCTGCAGAAATATATTGGCATCTTTTTCTGTTTGGTTTTCTATTTCTTGTATGTTTCCCGTGTTTTTTATGTTTCTATTGTAGGAAAATGCGCTATCTGTAATGCAAATAAAAATATAGCTGGAAATTTCAACCAGCATAAAAAGTATAACTACATTTATTAAGAATATTTTTAACACAGCCAAAGTTTTACTATTTTCTAACATTTAATGACCTGCAATACCATTAAGTAAAAATCTTACACTTTAAAACCATGCGTCGCCTACCGTAGAGGGCGCTATTGATTACACTCATCATCAACGATTTTCAAGCCGGTTGTAATCCAGTATGCCGCTCGCTATCGGTTGCTGTTTTGCGTAATAGTCGTGCAGAGCATCGCTGAAGCGCCAGAAATCGGGATTGGTTCTGCGCACGGCAAACGCATCGGCCAGTGCCGTGTAGTCAGCTTCTGTTTTCATGTTTTTTAGCATCGAGGCAAATGTCATTGCGTTGTCTGCTGTTGCCACAAAAAATGCATTGGGATACGCGCCGATAATGCCTGGCACCACGGTGAGGTAATCCTCATTCGGGCGTCGGCGCGCGTCCGCTTGCAGCAGCTGCGAGATATTGCTGTAGCTGCTGTTATTCAACAGCGTGAAGTAGTGGCTTTGACCTGCATCATCTACTCGTAAAATACTGTTCTGCGGGAATACAGCCAAGCCTGCACCGCGCACATTTTGCAGACGATCTACCATTGTGCGTATTCCTTTACTTGACTCTTTCGTCAATGAAAACTCTTGCGGCACATTGTTGCCAAGACGCGCCTTCAACAAGCTGTACAACTCTTGTTGCGGTTGCTGTGTGCGATAAACGATGTTGGTCTCCGCTGCGAAATTAAAATGCTCGCCGTAGAGGTATTGTTTGACATTGTCGCTCGCGCCGCGATACCAGAAATCGCGAATCGCGGTGCGCGAAGCGCGCGGTAACAACGCGAGGAAATTAGCTTCGCCTTCCATGCGCAAAAAATCCATATACAAGCGCGTATTGAGTTGGTGGCCCACACTGCCGTAAACATCAAAGCCTGCCACCAACAAATAATAAATGCGCTCCAGCAAACCGTAACTGATCAACCACGCCGTTTCTGGCGGCTGACCCACCAAGCCTTTTACTACCGATGCACTGTCGCTGTGGCGGAAAACGGTCAGCGCAGCATTATCGTTATCCGCACCACCGTTCCACACCAAATCCAATGTCAGATTATTGTTATTGCCGATGACCTTTTGCAGCGCTTGCGCTTTTGCCTTCAAGAACGCTTGTTGTAAGCGGGAATATTTCAGCCAATCCAACACGCCGGCATTGCTCTCGTCCTCCGCTGGCAGGCGCAAATTTTTACTTTCACGCGCCAAAAACTCAGCCGTTTCTTCCGGCGGCATACGATCTGGATCGACAAAAAATACCCAGAAATGATCTTCTATCACACCGAGTGCCACTTGCCCGCGACACACCGGGCCTTTGATAAAAGTGTCAATGATGAATCGTGCTTCGTCCAGCAAAAAACGATAGCGCGCTTGCACGGGCAACGATTGAAACGCGACAAATGGATTGCCTGCCACCTCTGCTGCGTAAGAGGGCAAAGCACTCACCGCATAATCGGCATCAATAAACCATTTTTTCCACTTCGCCATGCGCGCGCTGTTCAGCGCATAGGGCATGTGAGTTTTCTCCACAATGCTGCCGGTCTCCAGCCGCAACCGGTACCAGAAAGTTTTTACCGCGGGATCGTCGTAAGGTCGTCGCGTAGCAATTTCAACAATCGCTTCCCCTGGTGGTGTGCTGGAGCGCACCAAGCGAAAGAAATGGCGATTTTTTGCAGGCGCCTCATCAAAGTAGAGATGCGCCAAATACAAATGTTCGTAGAGGTAGCGGTTGACCAGCTGCTGCTTGAGTGCGGTGCCGTTAAAAAATGCTTCCCATTGCACGATTTGTTTTTGTATCGCTGCGGGCAACGCTGGCGTTACAGCGACCGGCGCACCGGCCGCGAGCCAACTTTCCACGGTGGCAAATTCTTTGCTGGACAGCGCCGGCAAGCCAAAGGGCATACCCCATTGCGCGTGGTCTTTTTCAAACGCCGTCATGTTTTCGATCGCGGGGCAGGTTTGTTTTCTATCCAAAGAAAAATCAAACACCTTGGCATCGAGGATGGCTGCAGTGGGCAGTGGATTTTTGCGTTTCAAATCGAGCACGCGGTACAGCACGCTGCCTTGCAAATTAGCTTCACGCACATCATCGCGTTCATTCAACACCGGATGAAATTTTTTGCTGCGCCATTCAGAGGGCAGCTGCGCATCGACAAACAAGCGCGTCGGCTCCACAGCGCGCAAATTGGTGCCGTACACCAACTCTGCGTTGGCGCCGCGCGCAATCCCATCCCACGAAGTCAGATTCTGCTGGCAGGGTGCGTCGTAGCAACCATGACACACGGTGCAGCGCTGTTCGAGCACGGGTCGCACATCGCGCCAGTATTCCGGCGCCCCAACAATCGGTTTTGTTGGCTTGTCATAGCGCGTGTTGTCGGCCACTCCAAATTGCTCATCCAACTGATGTAACAACATCGGCGTACAGCCGATAGCCAATAGCAACAACAACAGTGCGACTACGGTGCGTTTATTGGTTGGTCGGCCGAGCCGTGTGCGCAGTAAACCTGCCATAATTTGTCCTGGACTTCCCATGGTTTGGTAGTGGACTTCCCATGGTTTGGTAGACAGTACTGGCCTATGATTCTTTCATAGGAGCAAGCCATGAGTATTGAACGTTTTCCGCCCAACTTTAATTAGGCGGTCAATAGGGGAAACGCTACCGCACCTGCTGGTGAAGCCCAATTTTTTACGAGTTCCGCAACAATGGCGTTGGTGCTTGTGAGATGCACGCCTACTTGTTCCATCCTGCGCCAAGCCATTTCCTCGGCAATTTGATTCGTTGAACCGCACGCATCACATACGACTTTAACGTTAAATCCTTCACTTAGTGCGCTGATTGCAGGGCCAACCATACAAACATCCGTTGTTACACCGGCCATAACAAAATTACGCTTTCCTGTATTCCGGCAGGCATTAGCAAAGGAGGTATCATCCCAAGCATTAACTACACCCTCTCGTTTGATGCGAGCAGAGAATGCTTCAGGGAGAATTTCCTGTAGCTCAGGCATTAGTGGCCCTTGGGCATCGATGTTGGTTTCTTGGCTTGAGGTTAGGACTACAGGCATTTTTGTACCTTTAGCAAATTTCGCAAGAATGACGACATTTCTCTGAAGTAGTTGTAGCGGAGTGGTGCTTGCCCATGTATTTGTCCCGACTTGGTGGTCTATCAGGATGATCGCGGTGTCGTCGACATTAAAAGTATTCATTGGATTGTTCTCCTGGTTGATGATTAGCCGATAGATGTGTAATTAATTTTTTAACTATCAAAAACTTGACCCCGGCTGTTTTAAAAACTCAATTTCTTCAGGGCTTGATTCACGACCCAATATGGCATTTCTATGTGGATATCTACCAAAACGATCAATAATTGCCTTATGCTTAAGCTCATATTCATAATTATATGAGGCAGCATAGTCTCGATAGAGATTTTCAGCGATGGCATGTATGTTTTTTGATTCACTATGCATAAAGGGCAGTAATAAAAAACCACATTCGGTTTTTGTTAATGCATTTTGTGTTTTAACCTCAATAGCTTCCTGCGCTAAAACTAACGCGATTGGATCATTAGAAAAGGCTTTTGGTGTATTGCGAAAGATATTTCTTGAAAATTGATCTAGTAGAATAATTTCAGCTAACCGACCTTTAGGCTCTTTTCTCCAAGCATATAATTCGCCTTGAGATGCTTGATTTACCAGACCTATAAACCTTTCTTTAATCTGGTTATCAAAATTTAGATCTACTACCCACCACATTTTTTGGTCTATTTCTTGAAACCAAAATTTTAATACTTCATCAAACATAATCTTCTACCTAAGATCTTTTTTCGGCTAACGAATGAAGGTAATCCCCCCATTTTTAACCGCCCTCAAAAGTAGGGCGCTTAGCCAACGGGTGGCAAAATCTCGCGCCTCCTCGAGTGAATCAAACAAGTGTTGCCCCAACCAGTCATAGCGCACGGTGCGGTTGTAACGCTCAATGTATGCATTCTGCTGTGGGTTGCCAGGCTCGATAAATTCAATGCGAATAGCGCGCTGTCCTGCCCACTGTTTCAATGTGTGACTATTGTATTCCGGTCCATTGTCACAGCGAATCTTTTGCGGTTTTCCTCGCCATTCAATGATCTGATTGCGCACGCGAATCACGCGCTTGTGGTTCCAACCAAAGCCTTTCACATTGCGCAGAAATAAATAACACAAACCAAATCCACAATTCTTTTGATGGTTTGTTAGCCGAATTAACCAATCAGCAATCTCGGCATTTTCATCAGACAATGTAGCCTTATAGCGGTAGCAACTTTCACTGATAGCAAATGCCTGACACGCTGCGCGAATGCCGATGCACTTTTCTGTCACCGCGCGCTGGGCCATCTCTTTGCGCTGAGATGGCCTCACCACTTTTTTGTGAGCGCCTCCTGCACAATTTCTGCCTTCAGCTTCTCCTCGGGTCATGTTACGAGAATTTTCTACTTTTGATGCCGGTGGTTTTTAGGGGGGATTACCGAGCCGCGGCCAGTCAGGGCAGTCGCGCCTGCAGCGAAGTGTTAGCCACGTGTTCCCGAAGCGCATTGTGGAACAACTCATTTAGCTGGCCAACAACTTCTGGGGCGCGGGATTTCTTCGGGGCATCAACGGGCGCCCCCTCAAGCTCTGCCTCGATGAAGGCGTTTAGAACCGGCACCGCTGGCGCGAGACCAAGCTCTGGCGTATTGCGCTTCAACTTAAGAAGCTTATGAACTTCTGCCAGCACTGCCGGCTCTCCGCTCAACAAAGTAAGCAACTTTTCAAACTCAATAGGAGCAGCCCCACCGGTTTGAGCGACCCACCGAGCCGCCAGTAGCGGACGCAGGACATAGAAGTATTTCTTCAAGCGGACCATGGACTCGCGGAGATAGCCCCGGTAGTTTGTCTTAGCCATGCTTCGGTAGTGGTAGATTCCTTTCTCCGGCGTGTAAACGCTCGGCAATACTTTCAGGGCCTCGGCCCGGAATGAGCTCGGCTCCAGGTAAGTAATTGGAGATTGTATCCACTCGACAAAGGCGGGATTTGACTTCCAGTACAGCCGAAGAGCCTTTCGAACGTCCCAGCCGTTCAAGTCAATATCATCGACGATTGGATACTCAATGACGTCACGGCGTTCTTCGAGGTCTACCGCCTGGTACCAATGCGGATCTCGCATATAGACAAAGCGTACGTCGTAGTCGCTGTTTGGAGACGCAAAGCCCCACGCCCTGCTGCCTGATTCGATAGCAAAGAGTATGCGAACGTCGTGCTCCTCTTCAGAGCTCTTCAGTCGGCGCAGAATTTCTGTTCGGACGTCTTCTGGGATCATGGCTTCAAGTGGCTAACGCCGAGCTAAAGGGCGAGCCGCGCAGCGGCGAGTCCAGCGAGCAAAGCAAACGACCTTGAGCGACTTGTTAGCCCGCACTAGCTGCAATGCCTTCACGGATAACTTCCGGATGACGGTACGCAATTTGAATTAACGCTTGTGCTGCTCCAGACGGTTGTCTGCGGCCCTGCTCCCATTCTTGCAATGTGCGTGCAGAAATATGTAGCGCCTTGGCGAATTGTGCCTGCGACAAGCCGGTTTGCAGTCTTGCTGCGGCAACCTCATTTGGCGTTACAACATTGGTGCGGCCTTTCATGCCGGCTTTCATTTCACGGACTGCACCAAGTAGTTTCATGCCCAGTTCTTCACCCGACATGCTGCTGGATTTCTTGCTGCTCTTAACCATGCTCGATTTCCTCTCGGATTGCTTTGAGGATGTGGGCAGGAATATTGCCCTTGACACTCTTGGAATACATAACCAGAAGCCAGATTTCTCCATTGGCCAAGCGGGTGAAATAGATAACTCTGGCCCCACCGCGCTTGCCCGTACCTTGCTTACCCCACCTGACCTTACGACAACCGCCACTGCCAGAAATCACATCTCCGGCTTCAGGATTGGCCTCCAGCCAGGCACAAAACGTCCCGCGCTCCTCTGGCGACCAGATTTCGTCGGCATCGGCGACAAAGGACGGGATCTCAATAACGGTATACATAGATCCAATATACGGCATTGCCGTATAGCTGACAACCCCGCCCTAGTGAGGGCTAACGCTTGAGTTAAGCCGTGACGCGCAGTGGACGAAACGGCGTGGTAGCGTGAGCGTACCACGCCGTGGCGGCCACGAAGCGGCATCGGCTTGAACGAATTGTTAGAGGGCGCTCTTTGCGCGAACATAAAGCGATTTTTGCTCTTGGCCTGGCAGTGCACGTTCTTCTGTTGCAAATACATCAGTTTTTGCGCGAACCAGATCTGAAAGTTTTTTGAAGCCAAACCGTCTTGAGTCAAAATCTGGTTGTAATTTTGTTAAGTAGCTGCCGAATGTTCCAAGATGCGCCCATCCAGATTCATCTGATGAGTGTTCAAGTGCTTCCAGTACGAACTTTATTGGAAATTCTGTTGGTCTTGAAGTTTGCTCTGTATCTTTTGTTGGAGCAGAAAGTGCGGATTTTGCTTCGTGTGAAAGAATTTCTGGTTGGGCGGCTGGCCTAAGTATTTCAGTTAGGATAAATTTGTGACAAGCATTCCTGAATGCTTCGGGTGTTTTTTGCTCGCCAAATCCAAGAACTGTCAGGCCCTCTTCGCGGAGGCGCATAGCTAGGCCGGTAAAGTCACTATCGCTTGTGACAAGGCAGAAGCCATCGAACTTGCGCGTATAAAGCAAATCCATTGCGTCAATAATAAGAGTGCTGTCTGTTGCGTTCTTGCCTGTGGTATATGCAAACTGCTGCATGGGCTTAATGGCGTGTTTTTGAAGGACTCTTTTCCAAGAAGCACTAGTTGGGGCAGTAAAATCTCCATAGATACGCTTGACAGTAGCTTCACCGAATTTTGCGATTTCAGCAAGTAATCCTTCGATGACTGCAGCTTGTGCGTTATCGGCATCGATCAGAACTGCAAATCTGGTCGTGGGTTCTTCAGATTCTATCTTTGCTATCAATTTTGAACTGGCCACAATTTAGCCCTCTAACGCCGAGCTAAAGGGCGAGCCGCGCAGCGGCGAGTCCAGCGAGCAACGCGAGCGCCTTTGAGCGACTTGTTAGGCAGGTGGTTTGCTGCTGAATTCACTGTGTTTCTTCCCGCAAGCTACTGTTTGTAATGTTTGTGTTACTGCAAGCCTAAACGCCGCTCGAAATTCGCGCAACTTCTGACAGAGCATTTTCTCGCAGGGCAGAAGCAAACTTTCCGACACTGCGTTTTGCAAACTATTTTTTGAAACTTCCACTTTGCAGAACTTGCGCGGCGAAATTACTGCCGAAATTCCTACAAAGTTTTTACTTAAAACAAATGACAAATTCTTTGACGCCTAACGCCGAGCTAAAGGGCGAGCCGTTTACGGCGAGTCCAGTGAGCAAAGCGAACGACCTTGAACGACTTGTTAGGCGGCAGCATGTAATTTAATTTTCTGTACGCCGGAAAGCTTTATTTTCTTTTTAACCTGCCATAAATCGTGCGCATCTTGCATGGCAAGCCAACTTTCAGGCGAACGCCCCAAAGCCTTAGAAAGCCTAAGTGCCATTTCAGGGCTTACGCCATTCTGTTTTTTTAGAACTCGATTTAATGTGGATGCAGCTACATCCAGTTGCTCTGCCAAGTACCGGCAACTAAGCCCGAAAGGAGCCATATAAGTTTCTTGAATAAATTCGCCTGGATGCGGAGGGTTATACATAGCCATTAGTGATAGTCCTCGTAATTGACGATGTAAGCATGGCCTTCATTAAACTCAAAAGTTATTCGCCAGTTACCGTTTACAGTAATTGACCAAACATCTTTTTTGTTACCTTTTAGTTGATGAAGTCGATAGCCCGGAATATCTAGGTCGCCAATAACAAAGGCTGTATCTATTGCAGCAAGCTGCATGCGTAATTTCTTTGCATGAGCCGCCTGAATACCACGAGCAATGCCCGACTCAAAAAACTGCTGCAACCCTTTATGTTTGAATGACCTTATCATTTGGACAGTGTAGCGCAACACGCAACACTGTCAAGCATGATGACCGCCTAACGCCGAGCTAAAGGGCGAGCCGCGCAGCGGCGAGTCCAGCGAGCTTCGCGAGCGCCTTTGAGCGACTTGTTAGACATGCTAGTATTTTACGGCAACAATTTAATGTTTTTTTCAATGAATTCTCCATTGCGAAAAATTGTAACACCGGTCATTTTTCCGCGTTTATTTTCAAGTGCTTCAGAGAATTCTTCTTTACCATAAAGCCTTTGTCCGTCAATTTTTACAAGAATATCTCCAGCCAATACATCACTACGGAAAGCAGGAGAATCATTTACAACAGAGGTGATAAAAACCCCGCTGTTAGATAATAAATTTTTTCTTTCGTCATTTGTAAGGTCTCGGAAGTTCGCTCCAAATATATATGTGCGTTTTATATAATAAACCGCACCATAGTTGTAACGATTCACTGTCATAGGGACATAAGTTGTACTGGTGCCATATGTTGTGGTTCTTGAATTGCCATAAGCAGTTGCATACCCCCCTGAACCATAAGCAGTGGCTGAGCCTGTTGTATAAGAGGTTGTTGTGGTTGGAGTAGTAATCGGTACTTGGCTAGTTACTGACCCTGCGTAAGACGGATTTACAATTACCAATAGATCTGCGCCAACTTTTTTCGCTTGCGCTATTGCATCATCTTCGGACTCTCTGGTTCCACTGCTGAAAGACGAATAGCCAATTGCTGCATAACCTCGCGCCGCATACTGATCTGGACTAGGTACTGATGGAGAGTGCTCTACGATAGGAGTTGATGGCGGGGAAGAAGCTCGTATTTTTGCAATTACATCAGGAGCTGCTCCTGGAAGAGCAGAATAAAATTTACTGTAGCTATTAACACAACCTGCCAAAATCAATACAACAGCTACAACCATTAAATTTTTCACAAATTATTCCTTTTTGTTTTTCTGTGGTAGATGCATGTCTAACGCAGAGCTAAAGGGCGAGCCGCGCAGCGGCGAGTCCAGCGAGCAACGCGAGCGCCTTTGAGCGACTTGTTAGGGGCTGTGTTGACTGACACGCCATTGGCGAAGTACCATAATCTGGTAACTGTTGGTAATTTGTGAGGTTTAACATGGCCAAAAATACCAGTATTAGCCTCGGCGAGCACTTTGACGGCTTTATTGCACACCAACTGGAAAGCGGACGTTATGGCTCTGCCAGTGAAGTGGTGCGTGCCGCTTTGAGGTTGCTTGAAAACTCGGAAAGCAAACTGGATGCCTTGCGCCGTATGCTGAACGAGGGCGAGCAAAGCGGTCTGACCGATTACAGCTACGGAGCTTTTATTGCTGAACTGGATAACGGCAGTAAATGAAAGCATTTTCGCTAACCTATAAAGCCAAAGAAGATTTGTACGCGATTGCTCTTTTTACCGAAAAAACATGGGGAAGAGAACAATGTAATTTATACATTAAACAATTGGACGAAGCGTTTCATATGCTGGCCGATACCCCCTTGGTTGGCAAAGCCTGTGACGATATAAAAACAGGTTACAAAAAATTTCCTCAAGGCAGCCACATTATTTTCTACAAAGTTGGCAACCAAACTAATATTGAAATTATTCGTATTCTGCACAAACACATGGACGTTGATACACAGCTAAGCCCCTAACGCAGAGCTAAGGGGCAGCCGAAGCGGCGCATACAATTTGCGCAGCAAATGCGCCGGCTGAGGCTGTCCAGTGGCGAAGCCACGACCTTGAGCGACTTGTTATGCGCTTTTTGGATTTTTCGATGTTAACCCGCACCGACCCTCGATAATTTTTTCTTAGCGCGTAGAGTTTCTACAAGATGATTGCCAATGATCTCTGCCAGACGAACAGGAACGGCATTTCCAATTTGCCTCATAGCCTCGCCCCAAGCGCCTTTAATTATAAAATTATCAGGAAACGTCTGAATTCGTTTTGCTTCATAGACAGTGAAGTACCGAATACTGTTATCCGCGTAGCGGATCATGTTTTCACCGCCAGGAACACCGTGCCCACCTGCCTTAATTGTTTTTGAGGGCCAGTCATAATCACTGCCAGTGTGGCCTGCATAGCTTCTGGCACCGTCTTTAAATATATGATCTTCAATTTCATGTTTTCTACGAGGGTCAGGAACATCATGTAACACATCGCGAACCGTTACCCACGGCATATGCTCTGGCTCAAACATGCCATAGCGATCTTTTAAGCGCTCCAACTTTTCCGTTAACGATGATTCAAATTCTGGCCGCTTTGCAACAGGCACTTTATGTCTCTTCCAATATTCGCCAGTTACATGCATTTCCCATAACAAGCGATCTTCTGAATGAGTTTCTTCTGGGAAATACCATGTCTTACCTAGATCAGACCTAATGCCAACAATGACAACCCTTTCTCTTGTTTGTGGGATTCCATAGTTTGCAGAATTGATCAGCTTGAATTTAACATCGTATTTTACACCCGCATATGACATTCCATTCACCTTGCGCAATTGCGCAAGGTGTTCTTGCCATGTTGCTGTTTTTTTTGCAGTGAAGCTGGGATATGTGAGCCGTAGAATTATATATTCGAAATAATCTGAAAAGCTTGGGCGCAGCAGCCCTTTCACATTTTCAAAAACAAATGCCTTTGGTGTTAGCTTCTCGATTGCGCGTATTGCAAATGGAAACATGTCTCGACTGTCTTGGTCGGCTTTATGCTTTCCGCCTAGAGAAAATGGCTGGCAAGGGGGGCCGCCAGCAACAACATCAGTAGCGCCTATACTACTTAGATCAAAATCTTGAATATCTCCGAAGAAGACTTTTTCTGGACAAAAATTTGCTGAAAGCGAGGCGCATGCATGTTTGTTATATTCCACAAATGCAGAATGCTCGAAACCCGCAAGTTCCAGACCTTTGGCCAAACCACCTGCACCAGAAAATAATTCTATTGACTTCATAATTCACCCAATTCCATTTAAGTGATTGTCTATATTACGCAAAATTACACTTTTGGCTTTTGGTTTCCCATTGCACTTCTCAGCCCAACCTCGACCGGAGTGAATAACATCCCAATCTGACTTGGCTTGTTCATACCTTCCACTGCCGGGATCATGATTTCCAAAACCATCTACTGCTGTATTCCACAGAGGACGATTTAATTTAATAAGTGAAGCTTCAATTGTGCTTATCATGTCGGAGCCTTCGTGCTCGAAAATAACAAAGCGACACGAAAAATGCTCTAAAGCTAAACCAGAGCCAACTGTAATACTTCTTGCATGCTCTCTTAGGCGAGAAAAAAGCTCTTTAGATTGGGTTCCTTCCCCTGCATCAGATATTCTGGATTGTCTCCAACCTTTAGGAACGGCTTTTCCTACATAGATAGGATGGCTATATGCCAACCGATTTAACTCTGCATATTTCTCGTAAAGCTTATTATTTCCGGTGTAATAAAGGGCATAAACCCCAGTGCCAACAAAAGATTCTGGCGGCGGTAACTGATGCACTGGTGTTCCGTTGAAGAACCTAATAGCGTCCTTAACTAGCTCAGCAAAGGCATCGTTTCTGTATACATGCTTTTTTCGATCAAATGCCACTGATTTCATGTTTTTAAGGCCAAAACTTGGTAAATGCTGTCATTTTTACATTTTGCACCCAGATACACCACCTTAGCGCATAACGCCATAGGTCACCGGCCTGCCGCTTGCGGCAGGTCCGGTGGACCGACGGGTTGTGCGGCAACGGACGAAACCGAAAGTCAGTGATGGTGGGACGGCGATGACAGAAAAAGTAGTGGTTTTCGTTTAGTTCTATCAATTGCCGAATTAGCCAATTCAAACACTGTCTCTGAATTCAGGAATGTTTTTTAATGCTTCCTTGAATAGAGTGGAGTTTGCCAGCTCGTGCCAAGGACTTCCGTGACCTCCATCTTCAACAAGCCGTAAAGGTGCTTCCTTACTCTTGATAAAGCAGATTCAAAAGAGTCTGGCCGAGATCTTCATCTATCCTCGCTGCTTCCTTTTCTATAACCTTCATATGCTTTTGCAACAGAAGCTTTATAACCATAATCTTCGGCCAACCTTAAATCTTTGGCCTATTTGTTTAGTAGATAACCATGCGAACCATAATGGAGCGCCTAGACTTACAATTGATAAAAATATATGACCAAATACAAGACCCAATTTGGGATCTGGAACAGATAAAGCATAAAGCTTCCACTCTGCCGGAACCGATAAACCAAGCTGCCACAAGCGCACTCAACAGACCCAAACCCACTCCACATGGATTTAGCAAGTTGATTCGCCCTTTGGTCAAAAGCACCAGCAAGTCCCTTACTGGTCGTAATACGATAGGAGTCTTCGCAGTTTTCAACCAGCTTATCGGACTCTTCTTTATTGGATTTAATAGCGCTAAGTAGATTATCAACATTTTCTTTGGCGGTTGATATCTTAGCTGCTGTTTTAATCGCTTCAGAACCAATAGATTCGACTTTTTTTCGAGCTTCTTTTAAATCTTGCAAATCAGCAGGAAGTGATTCTGCAGTTTCTGTCGCTTCATTAATGATTTGAATTTGCTTAGTGAGCTTATCTTGATCCACCTCTATTTCATTAATTTTTGCAGATAATCCTTTAAGTTTTCTCGAAATGGCTGAGGTAAAACGCTAGGGTCATTATGCTAACCCGGTGTTAGCTCTGGTTCGATTAAACTAGAAATCCACTTCAATGTACTAATATAAGCTGGGATTGCCTGTTGCCCATTGCCATTATAAAAATAAGGCAGAGTCGAGCTTTTATACGCTCTAGCTTTGCTGGAACTTTTTCCAACATGTCAAGAAGATCTTCGTCATCAATATTATTCAAATCAGCTTTTCGAATACGCTGATAAAGAAAGTGGAATATATGCTAACTCAGTACGGTCAATGGTTGGGTGATGCCAGCCAAAGGCTTCATTCAGAGAGCGATTATCGCTCCACCCCTTTTCTACTGCTCCAGCCAATGATTCCAATGCAACACACAAATTCTCAATTTCTTTATTCATATTATGTCCTTACTCGAATATTGATGAAGCCGTACAACGCCGAGCTAAAGGGCGAGCCGTTTACGGCGAGTCCAGTGAGCAACGCGAACGCCTTTTAGCGACTTGTTAGGGCTGGTGGTTTGTTGCTGGTTTCACTGCTCTTTTCCCGCGAGCTACTGTTTGTAATGTTTATGTTGCTGCAAGCCTAAACGCAGCGATGAAGCCGCGCAACTTATGACGAAGCATTTTCGAGCAGGGCAGAAGCAGACTTTCTAACACTGCTTTTTTGATGCTTTTTCTACTGCTGCCACTTTGCAGAACTTGCGCGGCGAAATTACTGCCGCAATTCCTACAAAGTTTTTCACTTAAAACAAATGACAAATTCTTTGACGCCTAACGCAGAGCTAAGGGGCAGGCCGAACCGGCGCGATAATGCGAAGCAGCGCCGGTTTGGACTGTCCCAGTGAGCACAGCGAACGCCTTGAGCGACTTGTTAGGTGGCATTTATTACCTCTGAGCCATTTCGTGGGATACATACACAAGAATGACTGCATATATACATGCAACCAATAGCCCGCTCAAGAAGCCGTGCTTGGAAATAGATTCAGCCCCTGCCTCGCCGCTTTGTAAAGGCCACGATAGTTTCTAAGGTGCAACTGATGCCCACGAAATGAACATAACGCGGACAAACCAAGCTAATGCCAACATGAATGAAACTAGCCCGATGACATAGCTAACGATTTTTGATGCTTGAGGCCATGCCGCCAATTCGGGAAACACCGTGCCAGGTAAAGTATTCAGATAGTAGAGAAACGAAACCTGACCAACAGTAAGCACGAACAGCAGTATTGGACTCCAGTAAAGCCGCCATATTTCACTTCGTTGCGCATTCTTGCCACCTAACGCCGAGCTAAGGGGCAGGTGTCGAACTGGCGCGACAATGCGAAGCAGCGCCGGTTTGGGCTGTCCCAGTGAGCGCAGCTAACGCCTTGAGCGACTTGTTATATCGCATCACTTCTACTTTTTCATCCAGCATTTAATTTCTATTTTTGATAAGTGTCCAGATGAAAAATACAACGTTGAATCTGGCATTTCACAATGCTCCATTCCAACAATGCCGTTTACATACCATTTATCGACTTTTAACAACTCTTCTTTTTCATATTGGCTTATAAACCGAATGGGACGAGAATGTTCATTTTTGCTCTTCTTAATCCAACCTCTTGGGTCAAGAGGTACCAATTTAACAAGGAGTTCCATTACTTCTCTTTTTTCTAATCCTATTTCAAAGGATTCATAATTTCCTGAAGTAATTTCACTTTCCCATTGCGGATGGGTTATTTTGTAATACAGAAGGAATGCCAGTAGTCCTATGGCTGCAATTAGCGCGAACATTACTTTGGCTAATATTTCGAGAAACTTCATCGCTGATTACGTATAACGCAGAGCTTAAAGGGCGAGCGGCGAAGCCGCGAGTCCAGTGAGCGCAGCGAACGCCTTTGAGCGACTTGTTAGGCCTTGCTTGCATACATTTTATGCAGTTGATTTGCACAAGCTTCGTCAAAACCTTTAGCTGCATCAACTTTTATCAGGGGTGCGTATTTTGGATATAAAGTATCATCATCATCGATTGCAACCCAAGGCGTACTTGTTTGATGATTTTCAGTACGCCAAATAGATATTTCTTCATATCTCTCAAACTTGGCGCTACCAGTACTAACAGGAGTTGAATCAATTATAAACGACCTGATTTCTTCTGCGAAATCCACATCTAATTTGTTCAAGGCTGTATGCCAATCGCCAAGTAGAACTTATAACTATTGAAAACTTCCTAGCTCAGTTAGCGATTTTTCAAAAACATTTAAACAACAGCTCTCAAATTTGTTTGGTGGAGATCCCTTCTTCTTAAGACACCATCTATATCTAGAAAAATAATCATGTTATTCATTCAGATTGATAAACTATTGTGGGCGATCTGCTTCATAGGGCCTAACGCAGCAAGGCGAGCCGCGCAGCGGCGAGTCCAGCGAGCAACGCGAGCGCCTTTGAGCGACTTGTTAGGCTGGTGGTTTGCTGCTGAATTCACTGCGTTTCTTCCCGAAAGCTACTGTTTGTAATGTTGTTAATTCTGCAAGCCTAAACGCCGCAATGAAGCCGCGCAACTTCTGACAGAGCATTTTTGCGCAGAGCAGAAGCAGACTTTCTAACACTGCATTTTTGATACTTTTTCTATTACTGCCACTTTGCAGAACTTGCGCGGCGAAATTACTGCCGCAATTGCTACAAAGTTTTTCACTTAAAACAAAAGACAAATTCTTTGACGCCTAACGCCGAGCTAAAGGGCGAGCCGCGCAGCGGCGAGTCCAGCGAGCAACGCGAGCGCCTTTGAGCGACTTGTTAGGCTGGTGGTTTGCTGCTGAATTCACTGCTTTTTTCCCGCAAGCTACTGTTTGTAATGTTTCTGTTGCTGCAAGCCTAAACGCAGCGATGAAGCCGCGCAACTTCTGACGAAGTATTTTCGAGCAGGGCAGAAGCAGGCTTTCCGACGCTGCGTTTTGCAAACTACTTTTTGAAACTACCGCTTTGCAGAACTTGCGCGGCGAAATTACTGCCGCAATTCCTACAAAGTTTTTTACTTAAACCAAAAGACAAATTCTTTGACGCCTAACGCCGAGCTAAAGGGCGAGCCACGCAGTGGCGAGTCCAGTGAGCGCAGCGAACGCCTTTGAGCGACTTGTTAGGCAGGTGGTTTGCTGATTGCATCACCGCACACTTCCCGAAAGCTACTGTTTGTAATGTTTCTGGTGCCGACGTTCAAACGCCGCGATAAAACCGCGCAACTTCTGACAGAGAATTTCGCAGGGCAGAAGCAGACACTTCAACACTGCATTTTTGATACTTTCTTACCGTTGCCACTTTGTAGAACTTGTGCGGCGAAATTACTGCTTAACTTGCAACAAAGTTCTTACTTAAAACAAAAGACAAATTTTTTGACGCCTAACGCCGGCCATAAGGTGCGCCAGCGAGCGGCGTCAAGTGAGTGAAACGAACGGCCTTCATGGCCTTGTTAGGTGCGCGGCATGAACAAAATAGACAGGGCATTCACAGTAGTAATCTTGGTGTGTATTTCTATAGCGGCGATTAGTTGGATAGGTAAAGAGTTCTACGCGTTGCTGGCAATGTTTGAAATGCTTGTCGGTGTTGTTATCGGCATGACGATTTTCTTGCCGAATAGAAGCACCTAACGCTGAGCTAAGGGGCAGACACAGCGGCGCATATAATGCGAAGCATGCGCCGGTTGGGGCTGTCCAGCGAAATTTCGGCCTTGAGCGACTTGTTAGATGCCATATGCCTACTTATATGTAACCGAGACACCTTAACATCATTATTCCTTGTGAGTGCCTTCTCTGGATCTGAATTGCTGATTTCTAATGATCGCTCAGAAAGCCAGTTAGCTGCAATTTTGTTTCGTTAGGATGGTTGTCTGCAATGTATGCGTTACCACCCTCATTTTCTAGTATTTCATTCGAGTTTATGACTGAGACCTGCGTAGAAAACCCTGTTGTAGCTCCACAATCTCTTTGGAATACAACTGCTTTGTACTTATTGTCTGAGAATAAATTTCTTTGAATACTTGATTGCCACACATATCTGAAGCATGAAGAATATATACAAAGCCAAAAAAGCTGCGACCAAAAAGCCCGCCAGTGACGCTGATAACCATATTGTTAGTTTGACCCACTTTCGCATTGGCATCTAACGCAGAGCTATAAGCAGCCGAGTTTTCGGCGCATATAATTTGCGCAGCAAATGCGCCGGTTTAGGCTGTCCAGCGAAGCGTCCTTGAGCGACTTGTTATGCATTTTATTGTGATAGCTCATTTATTTTTTGTTGGCTTCTGGACCAAAATTATGGTCATAAGCACGCCTGTACCAATACTTAGCAAGTTCGTTATTTTTTGCTACGCCTTCACCTTGATTGTACATTTGGCCTAAATTAAATTCCCTGGCATGAGGCTGATTTTGCTCGGCAGCTTTTTTATACCAGTAAAATGCTTGTGTAGGGATCTTTTTTAACGCCCAAACCTCGGTATAAATTGCTTGTGAACGGCTCTACTCTGCTGCAATTTGGGCGAATGGAATGATTCTGTGTAGTTACCTTCTTTGAAAGTAAAAGAGCCTTTTGCCGCATCTGAATACTTTTCGACGCCTGCTTTGGTTGGGAACATTGTATGTTGGTTTATAAGGATCTGGTGGAACTGTACAGCCTGATAATAAAACAATAGTGAGGACTAAAAATATATATTTCATGGAGGCTCCATTATGCATAACGCCGAGCTATAAGCAGGCCGAACCGGCGCGACAATGCGAAGCAGCGCCGGTTTGGACTGTCCCAGTGAGCGAAGCGAACGCCTTGAGCGACTTGTTAGGTGGCATTTGCATACCATTCTGGTTCTGTTTCACTACTAGCCCAACCCCACTCTACAAGACATTCAATGTAATTTTCAGCGTTGATTGGCAAATGATGATGTTCTGCCAACATATAGATGAAACTGCGTAACCAGACTCTAATGCCTCAGAAAAGGCATTTGCAGAATATTCAGTACCAATAAGCATGCCTTGCTTCATTGCCAAATTGTGGTAGCAGACAGGCAAACTCCCACTCTGTTCCATCTCGCAATTTCAAAACAAATGGTGCTACAAATTTTATAGAAAGAGCATTGGCTACAATTTGCCATTGATCTCTGAGTAATTGCAGCTCTGACATACTGCCACCTAACGCGGAGTTAAGCGGACAGCCAGAGCAGCGAAGCTGCGGAGGGAACCGCAACCGGCGATACACTGCGCAGCAGCGCGCCGGTTGGGGCTGTCCGCTTGAACGACTTGTTAGGGCTAGTCAATGTAATCCCACGATTGTTTGCTGAAGCCGTATAGGTCTGCCAAATGGCGGTAGCAACATAGAAAGTGCCTGAGTATCTTTTTGGTTTATATACCAAAATTCGTTGGACATTAGTGTGTACTTAGCAAGAGGTATTTGGAATATATTCTGGAACAAGGTTACTCAGTTTTTCAGGATAGCGTCCTGTATCTTGGTGGAATTTTTCATAGCTACAATTAGATTCTTCGCACGATGTCTTGCAAGCTTATTGTTAGAACACTTGCCAGAAATACAAACATAACCATTGCGCCATATATAGCTGATTTTGTTAGCGGAACACGCGCTGGTTTTTGTATTTCATTACTATGGATTTCGGCAATAACCATAAGACTATGACCACTCCGGTTATTACGGCAATAGCGCCTTGATTCATTACAAAGGCGTCTACGATAAACAAGATCGTTGCTGTAAAAATTGTCTTTTTCACTGCATTCAGGCTGGTTCATATCTAGCCCTAACGCCGAGCTAAAGGGCGAGCGTGCAGCGGCGAGTCCAGCAGCAACGCGAGCGCCTTTGAGCGACTTGTTAGGCAGGTGGTTTGCGGCTGAATTCAATTGCGTTTCTTCCCGAAAGCTACTGTTTGTAATGTTTGTGTTACTGCAAGCCTAAACGCCGCACGAAACTCGCGCAACTTCTGACAGAGCATTTTCGCGCAGGGCAGAAGCAGACTTTCCAACACTGTATTTTTGAAACAACTTATTGAAAACTGCCACTCTGCAGAACTTGCGCGGCGAAATTACTGCCGCAATTCCTACAAAGTTTTTCACTTAAAACAAAAGACAAATTCTTTGACGCCTAACGTGCAGAGCTAAGGGGCAGGCCAGACCGGCGCGATAATGCGAAGCAGCGCCGGTTTGACCGTCCCAGTGAGCGCAGCGAACGCCTGAGCGACTTGTTAGGTACCACTTATTGCTTCTCCCATTCCTCAATTTCACCCGCATAAACTGTAAACAGCGGATGCGGCTCTATTGTTTTACATTTGTACCACTTTTCTCATACACCGGGCTGCGCTGCTTCAGCTTTGCCATTAGATGTTGCCATTCGTAATTCATTTGACCGTTGGTGACACTTATTGATATTGGTTTTCTTGCGGCACCAATTTCTTGATTTATTGAAGCTGTACCTCTATTTTCTGATTCTTCATGCATATGCTTCAAATAAATGGAAATTGCCGACAACGGCGCATTGCAGCTCTTGAATCTTTCTAATTGTGGATGATTTCGATAGCCCTTTGTTTCATTTCTGAGCACAGCTTGCGCCAAAAGCGTTTCACGCCAGTGCAACGATTCCTTGCGCGTCTAGATATTTGGGATGTATTGACCAGAGGCGCATGGTTTTATTTGGTACCTAACGACGAGCTAAAGGGCGAGCGCGCGCAGCGGCGAGTCCAGCGAGCAACGCGAGCGCCTTTGAGCGACTTTGTTATGCGTAAGCGATGCTCTCGCCACACAGTGATTCTGCTGCAAACGCAACTCCCCTTCTATTATTTTTCAGCGCGCAACTTGCCGCGCGCCACCTGACAAAGAAATTACCAGAAAACCCCTAAAGGAAAACGCGCGGAACGCTCTGTGCGAAGGATTTTTTCACTCACTGCCGCACTCGCGCTTTTTGACGAAGGACTGCTTTCCGTTACTGCTTACTTTCAGCGCAATTTTCTCAAAAAGGAAAACGCGGAACAACTTAACTTTTTCTACTGGCACAAACTACAAAAAACATTTTCGCTTGGTGCATAACGCCGAGCTAAAGGCGAGCCGTTTACGGCGAGTCCAGTGAGCAACGCGAACGCCTTTGAGCGACTTGTTAGGCTGGTGGTTTGCTGCTGGTTTCACTGCTCTTTTTCCCGCGAGCTACTGTTTGTAATGTTTATGTTGCTGCAAGCCTAAAACGCAGCGATGAAGCCGCGCAACTTATGACAGAGCATTTTCGAGCAGGGCAGAAGCAGACTTTCCAACACTGCGTTTTTGATACTTTTTCTATTGCTGCTACTTTGCAGAACTTGCGCGGCGAAATTACTGCCGCAATTGCTACAAAGTTTTTACTTAAAACAAAAGACAAATTCTTTGACGCCTAACGCTTGGAGCTAAGGGGCGAGCCGTTTACGGCGAGTCCAGCGAGCAAAGCGAACATCTTGAGCGACTTGTTAGGCATTTTTACTGTTTCTCTTTTCTGAAAACCAACTAATAGCTGACCATAATGGAACCTCCAAAACAGCTAAAAGAGCAGCCCATTCGATAAGATTTTCTGGCTTCTTTAGGATACAGAGTAACCAAAACGGCGGATGCACCTACCCCGCTTACTGCAGTCCAAATTAGTAGCGATTTCCCAGAAACCTTATACGCATCTCGATAATTAAATACTGGGATGGCTTGACCGCAAGAGAGCAGATTTTCTTGTACATGCTTACCTGCACTCCAAATACCTAAAAGCAACAAAGGCAACCAAAGTATATAGCCCCAAAATAACCCATTACTTATAAAGCTAGTAACGTCATGGCCTTTGAAGCTACAACCAGAAATCATTTTTATATTACCTATGCAACCTAGAGGTTCCCACAAATTATTTGCAAGCTGCGCCCATGCAAATACTAAAGTGCTGGCGTTAATCTCAACACAATCTTGAGCAATTTGTTTATTCATGCGAAATGCCTAACGGAGCTAGCCGGCGAGACCAACCGGGGTAAGCTGCGTAGCAGCCCCGGCTGGGCGAGTCCGGTGGAGCGCGCAGCGCGGAACGAACTTGAGCGACTTGTTAGGCCGGATCATGTTCGTGAAATATGTACTTGCCAATGAAAGCTCCAATTGCCAACACCCAAGGGGCTATGAAGAAGTATAGCAGCCAGAAATTGACTGCTTCTGGTGCTGCAGAGTTCTTTATTGACAGATCGATACAAGAACAGTGCATGCAAGCAGCAATAGTTCAGCGTTATTAGTTTGCTGGACGCTTTCTTTTTATATATGCTAACCAATGCCCATAACCAATATGGGTATGAAAAAAAATTAGAAACGAAACTGCAATATGCACTACTTGCTTGAGCGAGATGTCACTCGTGAAAATGTTATTTATTCCTATGTTTGTATATGATGAATAAAGCTAAATTGATTATGTGGCCTATTTGCGGCCTAACGCAGAGCTAAAGGGCGAGCTGCGCAGCAGCGAGTCCAGCGAGCTTCGCGAGCGCCTTTGAGCGACTTGTTAGGCAGGTGGTTTGCTGCTGAATTCACTGGCTTCTTCCCGCAAGCTGCTGTTTGTAATGTTTGTGTTACTGCAAGCCTAAACGCCGCAAGATATTCGCGCAACTTCTGACAGAGCATTTTCTCGCAGGGCAGAAGCAGACTTTCCGACACTGCATTTTTGATACTTTTTCTATTTCTGCTACTTTGCAGAACTTGCGCGGCGAAATTACTGCTGCAATTGCTACAAAGTTTTTTACTTAAAACAAAAGACAAATTCTTTGACGCCTAACGCCGAGCTAAAAGGCGAGCGCAGCGGCGAGTCCAGCGAGCAACGCGAGCGCCTTTGAGCGACTTGTTAGGTGAATTCTCTCGCAAACTTTGCTGACCTTTGATAATAAAATTTCTGATTTCAAACAATTGTTGATTCCTAGTATTTCTCTCACTCTTTCCTTGACGCTCTCCACTGCAAGATCTTCTTTATGGTCTGGCGCACTGTCCTTTAGCTTTGACATACTCATGACATTAGCAAATATGTTAAATGACTCGTCTATTGCTTTACTTCTGTCTTCACTACGCTCACCGCGCAGTGCATTAACTAGATGTGTCTTAATTCCAATTTCATTTATTGCGTCTTCAAATGGCTCTAAAGCCAAGGAAACCGACTTTGGAACCCATGCTGCGTAAAGTCTTTTTAATGCAAAAAGTTTATGCGCGCACTCCATTGCCTTTTCGGTTGGGCCCTCGCGAAATAACACACCTACGGTTCCATGAACTTCTGACATGTATGCCTCACAAAAGGAACGTGTTTGTCAAATGCAACTGTTGACATATGTGATGACGCACCCAGTGAGAATACCTGCTGATCTGTTTGCAGCTGCTTTTACCTCAAACGCTGATGCATCTCTAGCTATTTGAAACAACGCCCCAAATAGTGAAGGACTCCCGGAACTGCAATCATTCCTGAAACAAAATCAGATATTGGCAAGTAAGCAGCAGACATTACTGATGCAATATTATCGCTAAACTTATGTACGAGGTGCAGTTATTCATATTCACCTAACGCAGAGCTAAAGGGCGAGCCGCGCAGCGGCGAGTCCAACGAGCAAAGCGAGTGCCTTTGAGCGACTTGTTAGATGCCAACACGCAATGCTTTCCCCGCTTCTTTGTCATATTCCCAGAACTCAACCTCTACTGGAATAAGGTGAGCGTATGTTTTTACATAATACTGAAGCAAAGTTTCGCCGCGCTCTGAATTTATGTCTTTAAGAACAAACATGACTTTTGTATTCTGGCGGTGAAGCATAAAAATAATACATTGCCTCATTCCAAAACTGTCATTTTTGCACTAGGAACATTGCCGCCCGATGTCCATCTATGAGATTTGCACTCTACAAGCCACTTTTTGTCATCACAACCAAGGTCAAAACTGTGCAATTTTTTCTTTCTCGCCTACACCTACCGGTACTTTATGTCCTCTTTGCAAATTGACGCCTTCTGAAGCAAAAAATGATTGCGCTACAAGTTCGAACTCCCGCCCAACTTGAGAATTTGAATTTGATCCTACGCGCTGGAAAGGTTTCTGCATGTTGGCATCTAACGCTGAGCTAAGGGGCAGACACAAGCGGCGCATAATGCGAAGCATACGCCGGTTAGCTGTCCAGTGGCGAAGCCACGACCTTGAGCGACTTGTTATGGCTAAACACGATTACCTTCTGGCTCATAAAGACCGATTAATGTTTGCTCCATGATAAGCGCCTTTCTTACTGGAGATAATTGCATTGGCCCAGGATTAACCATCATGTCTATATCTTCTAGGTCAAGAAGGTACGCTTTTATAGGATGCGTTTGAGCCGCTAACAATTGATAGAGGTTTGAATTTGATGACGCTGATTTTTGAAACTCTTCTGCGTAGCCGCTCGCCAAAATTACCCCAATTTCCGGTTGTGGCTTTTCCAATATAGATAATTTTTCCATTTGTATGATGTATATAGACGCCACTTTTATCTGCATAGTGCCCGAGTTGTGATTTATTCCATGTTGTATTGTCTCCTGCAACAGAGACTACAAAGCCGCCATTAACAATATCTGCCTTGATTGGTACATTAATAGTTAATTGCACGAATTCTCCTTATAGCCATAACGCCGAGCTAAAGGGCGAGCCGTTTACGGCGAGTCCAGTGAGCAACGCGAACCCGCCTTTGAGCGACTTGTTAGGCTGGTGGTTTGCTGCTGGTTTCACTGCTCTTTTCCCGCGAGCTACTGTTTGTAATGTTTATGTTGCTGCAAGCCTAAACGCAGCGATGAAGCCGCGCAACTTCCTTATGACGAAGCATTTTCGAGCAGGGCAGAAGCAGACTTTCTAACACCGCTTTTTGATGCTTTTTCTACTGCTGCCACTTTGCAGAACTTGCGCGGCGAAATTACTGCCGCAATTCCTACAAAGTTTTTCACTTAAAACAAATGACAAATTCTTTGACGCCCCAACGCGGAGCTGTTGCCACCGAAGTGCGCAGCACGAAGGGAACCGCAGGAGGCGCTAAACTGCGAAGCAGCGCCGACTGCGGTGGTCGGCTTGAGCGACTGTTAGTAACCATTGTTACTTAGATTTGAACTGATAGATCCACTTTTTATGGCTTCCATTATTTTGACAACGCCTTGATCACTGGGGTTGTGGCTTTTATATATTTCAAAGTTCTTCAGAGCCAATTCAGTGTTGTTTTGTGTTAAATATGCCATACCCAATGAATAATAAGCATTGGCATAACCTGCCTTTGCAGCTTTCTCCAAGGCAATGCCTTTCCGCCTTGATTCGAACTCCCTAAAATACCCATATGCATAATTTGCTGACGGGTCAATGTGTAAGTCGATAAGGGGTTTTGAAAAATTCCTCGACCTGCCCTCTGTGCTGCACCTGCATGTCTAGGTTATGGCCTATACTGTTTAAGATGCTAGTTCTTCTTAAAAGATCTGGAGATGCCTTTGGATTATTTACCAGAGTATCTAACATGCCAGAAAGGACTTTGTGTCATTTGTTGCCCGTAACTTGTCGTTGCCATTATCAAACTTTGTGGGATAGTTTTTTGCGTGTATTGATAAATCATTAATTATTTGATCAAGATACTTTAAATCCAATCCGTATTTCTTTTTTCCGGCATTGGTTTCAGTAACGGTCAGTATTTTTTTTAGGTTATACACACCGTATTCTTTTGCAATTGAAGAATTTGATAAAAATGCAAGAAGAATGAGAATGGCGATACTTGGTTTCATATTGGTTACCTAACGCAGAGCTAAAGGGCGAGCCACGCAGTGGCGAGTCCAGCGAAAGCAACGCGAGCGCCTTTGAGCGACTTGTTAGGCAGGTGGTTTGCTGCTGTTCTCACTGCGTTTCTTCCCGAAAGCTGCTGTTTGTAATATTGATGGAAATGCTTTCGTATTCAAACGCAGCGATGAAACCGCGCAACTTCTGACGAAGCATTTTCGCGCAGGACAGAAGCAATTTTCCGACGCTGCGCTGCTGAAACATTTTACCGAAACTACTTTTTTGCAGAACCTGCGCGGCGAAATTACTGCTCAACTTGCAACAAAGTTCTTACTTAAAACAAAAGACAAATTTTTTGACGCCTAACGCAGAGCTAAAGGGCGAGCGCGCAGCGGCGAGTCCAGCGAGCTTCGCGAGCGCCTTTGAGCGACTTGTTAGGCAGGTGGTTTACCGCTGAATTCACTGTGCTTCTTCCGAAAGCTGCTGTTTGTAATGTTGTTGATTCTGCAAGCCTAAACGCAGCGATTGCGCAACTTCTGACGCAGCATTTTTGAGCAGGGCAGAAGCAGACTTTCTAACACCTGCATTTTTGATACTTTTTCTATTACTGCCACTTTGCAGAACTTGCGCGGCGAAATTACTGCCGTAATTGCTACAAAGTTTTTACTTAAAACAAAAACAAATTCTTTGACGCCTAACGCAGAGCTAAGGGCGACCAGCGGCGCGTAAAATGCGAAGCATACGATTGGGGATTCGCCCAGCGAGCAACGCGAGCGTTCCTTGAGCGACTTGTTAGGAGTCATATGCCTTGTGCATTTTGAATTTCTCGCCAGAACGCACTAGCGGTTCTTAAACCCACATGGCGTCGGAGTGCTCGCGCAATTATAGGAGCGTATGACTTGGGTAGCTTTCTGCGTTGGCGAGGAACACCAGAGAGCACTTCCTCCTTGAAAAGTTTGGCACTCTATTAAGCATTACCGCTAGCAATAGCAAACCGACATGGTAAATATCTGTAGATTTACCTACGATTCCAAACTCAATTGATTGATTGCTTCTGCGAAAACATCCATTGCGCCAACATGGTTCCAAATATATTTATATCTGATTCTAGCCTTGATATTCCAAGATCCCCCACTTTAAATGACCAGACAGGGTCTTTTGTTGGAACCATTCTGTCAAAACTTTGAGATACGAATACATTTCCAGGATGAATGTCTTTATGAACATAATTTTTCGAATGCATATATGAAACTGCCTGCAATACATCGCGTGCTATATGAGGTATCCAAAGCGTGTGATCTTGGTACACGCCACCTATTAGCCCGCCTAACGTGAAACTACAGCGCTCCATAATTAAATAAAAAGTATCTCTGTATTCAAATGCATTGTGTACATATGTGATATTGGGATGCCTAAGGCTTATTAATTTATTAAGTTCTTCTAGCCATACAGATTTTACTTGCTCAAAAGTTCTTCCCTGCGGAACAAGAATTTTTGCTACAAGTGGGTTTTGCCATTCATCAAAGCACTCATATACAGTTCCAAAAGCTCCATTGCCAATTTGCTGACCTATATAGTAGGTATGGCCGCCGACATTAATGCCTTCGCCATATAAAGGCAGTGTAAATTGTCGTATCGGATTGATTTGCATGAAGTCGGCAGACACTTGTTTTGACTTCTAACGCAAAGCTAAGCGGCGACTGCAACCGGCGCGAAAATGCGAAGCAGCGCCGGTGGAAGGCGTCCAGTTCAGCGCAACGCGCTGAACGTGCTTGAGCGCCTTGTTAGGCCTTACCACCTGAAACCCCCAGCAGCATTCTGAATTCCTTTTCCAATTCCTCAAGTAGTTTAGGCACCTTTTCTCCAGCCTTGAACCAAGTTTTTTCAACCATGGGATTGATATAAGGTGAATCATCTTCATCTCTGAGAGCAACGTTTTGATACATGACGCCCATGTAACCAGCTAGATTTGCAAAGGATTCAATTAAGCTGCAGACTTCTTCTGAGAAATATATTTTTTTCTCATTATAAAAAGACATAAATTCCTTATATTCTTTGTGAAGACTTTTTGCTTTTATTTCTTCTTCAGGTGACAGCGTGTGGATCCCTTCTTTTATTTCCCAAGGCTCTGCATTTCTTTTTTCATGGTTTTCATATTGCTCTGCCCTAAAGCTTCTCTTACCCAACTCCATTGATAAACTAATTATTCCTTGATAAAGCTTAACTGATTTTGAATATAGTTCTGCAATGTACTCTGCCCTTCTCGCATGAAGAGAAGAGTATTCGACAGCGTGACGATGAGCGCTTATTTGAAGGTCTGACTTAAATTTTTCTAATTCTTTAGACAATATGGAATTTATCAGAGACCTTGCTAACCAGGCCATAGCCGCAACAAGGATCGCCATTCCACCAAGAGTTTTTACAATTTCATCCCAGAGCATATTGGTTTCCTAAGGCCTAACGCCGAGCTAAAGGGCGAGCCGTTTACGGCGAGTCCAGTGAGCAACGCGAACGCCTTTG
>JAWKZZ010000002.1:0-4199 GCA_041395785.1 Pseudomonadales bacterium | reverse complement strand
GCGTTCCACGTCCTGAATCAGTACGGCGTAATGGCAAAGCATTACCATGACGGCGGCAACGCCGCGCAGCAGTTCGATGACCGGATTGATATCCGGTGGCTGGCGGTCAGTATTCATCCTGGGAGACCTTTGCAAATTTTTGCCTTATTCTCGTTCCGCTCATGACGCCGTGCGAAGGTCTCGTTGGTATTTGCGCAGGCCGTGCAAAAGTCTCATTGTATCTTAATGCCGGATTACGCAAGCTCAATCCGGCCTACTCCGATTGAGATGCGATTGTTGAAAAATGTGATCAAGGCAGTTTGCGTGGTTTGCGTAGGCCCGATTAGCATCGCGTAATCGGGCATGTTGTCTAATGAAAATCAGTATCCCCGCACATCAACCACCAGCTTAATTGCTGTTCGTCGACCATCTGCTTGTAATCGGGGGTGACATAGACGCCGGAGACCTCCTGCGTCGCGGAAGGTTCGGGCAAATGGCGGAGAATGGCGGGTGTCATCCAGCTGAACAGCCGTTTCCGGCCTGCGCGGCGGGCGATATGGCACGCGGTTTTCAATAAAGTGGTCATGGATTCGCGCGGTCCCAGCAGGTCGAGTAGTTCCATGTCGCCGCTGACCGCGTGATCGCGCAGTGTGATGATGCCGGTGATTCTGCCGCTCCAGCGTTTTGCAACGGTATACGTCGCATAGGCATGGCTGGGGTGATTCAGATAGCGCCACTTGAAAAAACCGGCGTCTTTGACAGGAATCAGGCAATCCGGCAGGGTGGATTGCATAGCCTGCCAGAGCTTATCGATGATCGCTTCATCCTGTAGTGACAGCGGTGTGGTTTTGATCTGCAAAGGCAGCGTCACCTGCCGATGGTGCTGCGGTGTCCAGCTGACTTCCAGAAAAGTGTCGGTACGTGTATACCAGCCGGTTTTTTCGCCCAGTCTGGCATGTCGATCGGAAGGAAAGCCAAAAGCAAAGCGGTAAGGTTTGTCCGGCCCCACCTGTTCGCCCAGGAAAGTGTCCGCGGTATGCATAAACGGACCTCTGCGCGTCAGAATGCCGCGCATTCGTGGCGCGACCATGACATCGCAGATCTGCGCGGCGTTAACCGTTGCGCTATTGAGGCTGAAGGTGCGGGGAATGCTGCCATAGTGGGCGATGATGCTGTTGCCTATGTGCGCCAGCATGCCGGGTTTTTCCTGCCGGGCGTATTTCCACTGCCACAAACCGTCTGGCATAGGTTTGCCGAATGACGATTCGAAAAGTTCGAGTAATGCATCCTGATCGTGCGGCGTAGCCCAGCGGCATTGCCATTCTGGTTTACTGTCAACGTTCTCCATGGAATTCATTTTGTGCGTGATTGCTATCGCATTGCCAGCGGTGCGGCATGGCGAAGTAGCCCTGCAGGCGGCCCTTCTGCTGCACGGTAAGTGTTGCGATGCCGATGGCGGATTCGTAGACATGAATGCCGCGTTCGCATAAAAGGTGCGCGCTGACCAGATACTCGCCTTTCAGCAGGGGTAATTGATCGAACGTCAGGCTGATGCTGCCGCTGCCATCGGGCTGGCGCTGAGGTGTGATCTGATCTTCCCAGGTAGCGGCGCTGGTGATCGTGCGTGCATCCATGCTGTGAATCGTGACGGCGGCGTTGGGGCAGGGCAGCGCCGGGTCGGAAGCAAAGGCGATCCGCACAGAAAGTGATGACTGGCCGCTGATGGCTGCGATAGCTTTGTGATCCTTGCAATCTTCGCCGTCAATCAAAATGCTGACGTTTTCAAGATGCGCATGACCGGCGGCGAATGGCGATGATTCCGCCGCTTGCGGCGTCTGGAGGGTTGAAGACGCAGTGTGTGCTGGCGATGCGGTTTCGTCATTTCTGGCCAGCGCGCTCTTGTCGAGAAAAATCTGGTAATCAGTCACTACTTTTGCCGCGTCGCCATCGGCGATCATCCTGCCATGATCAAGCCAGATCACGCGCGAGCATAATGCTTCGACCTGAAACATCGAATGCGAGCAGAACAGGATGGTTTTTCCGGCGTCACGCAATTGCATGATGCGGTCAAACGATTTGCGCGAAAAAGCGCCGTCACCCACCGATAACGCTTCATCGATCACGAGAATCTCGGGGTCGACATTGATCGATACGGAAAAGGCCAGGCGCACGAACATGCCGCTTGAATAAGTCTTCACCGGCTGGTCGATGAAATCGCGGATACCGGAAAATTCAATGATATGTTCGAGTCGGTCTTCAATTTCAGCCGAACTGAGTCCAAGAATCGCAGCGCTCATGTAAATGTTTTCGCGCCCGGTAAATTCTGGATTGAATCCGGCGCCAAGCTCCAGCAGCGCGGCGATGCGTCCGTTGACGCTTAGTGATCCGCTGGTGGGTGTCAGCGTGCCGCAGATCAGTTGCAGCAGCGTCGATTTGCCGGAGCCGTTTTGCCCGACAACGCCGACGACCTCGCCATGCGTGACGGTCAGATCAACATTCTGCAGCGCCCACAGTTCCCGGAAAAATGTTCGCTTGCCACGCCACAGAAACTGCTTGAGCCTGTCGCGCGGGTGATTGTAAAGCTGATAGCACTTGGAAAGACCCATGGCCTGAATCGCGGGAGCGAGATCCGGTTTAGAGAACATCGGCAAATCCTTTGCGCGTTTTCTGGAACCACAGCAACCCGACCCATGCCGTCAGAATACCGGTGGCATAATAAATCATCATTCCGGACCATTCCGGTAACTGTCCGAACAGGATAATCGCGCGGGACTGTTCGATAATGAAAGTCAGTGGATTCAGAAACAGGTAATCGCGAATAGATTCCGGCAGGGCTGAAACAGGATAGAAAATGGGACTCATGAACAGCAGCATGGTCAGAATCAGGCCGATAAACTGCGTGATATCACGGATAAAAACGCCGATTGAGGCGAGCAGCCAGGACAGCCCCATAATTAACAGCAGAAAAGGCAGCAATACGACGGGCAGCAGCAGCACCGTCCAGGAAATTGTCTGGCCGGCGGCGAGTAAAAAAACGAATAAAACGCAATAGCTGATCGTGGCGTGAAAAAGCGCCGCGCCAAGCGTGACCCAAGGCAGAATTTCCAGCGGAAAGATAATGCGTTTGACATAGTTGACATTATTCAGAATCAGCGTGGGCGCGCGCGACAGGCACTCCGAAAACAGATTGAACACGATCAGACCGGCAAAAAGCAGCAGTGCGAATTCAAACTGGCTGTCAATGCCGCCAGCCTGATTCATGCGTACTTTAAAGACAACGCTGAAAACAAACGTGTAAATCCCCAGCATCAGCATAGGTGTGACCAATGACCACAACAGACCGAGCAATGATCCGCGGTAACGGCCGGTCACTTCGCGTTTGATCATGTGCAGCACAAGCTGGCGCTGTTTTTTAAGGCAGAGAAAAATATCGGAAACCGGGATGATTTTAGGAAATCGCAATTCAGTTGAAAATGACAAATACCAATCAGTAAACCGGATTATCGCAGATTCGGTGCGTGTGTTTAAAAGATATTTAGCAAGAGCGTCTCTAAAAATTCAAAATTTTTAAACGTAACTATTCAGCGCACTTATAAACGCTCAAGATTTCTCGCTGCCGCTCGAAATGACAGCATAATCAAACGCCTTGTCAAATAAGGCTGAATAGTTACTTTAAACAGAAAATGAGCAAAACGCGGTGCGAGACGGACTGGAAACCTGGGGCGGTTTTTTATCGTTCGGTGTGCTATGCTTATCGCTGAATTTTAAAAGGAAAGTTTGAAATGGCGCTGGTACAGGAAGATATTGCGGTCATACAGGAAATGATAGCAAAAGCATTTGCCGGACGGCCGGAGGCGAATCAGGCGAATGTGCGTTACGAACTCGAGCTAAGGGAGCGGATTGTCCGTGTTGAAGAAGAGCTGAAGCATCAGCGCGAACTGATGCTCGAAGGATTCAATCGCATGGATAAGCGCTTCGAGCAATTAATCAGTGAAATGAATGCACGCTTTGCGCAGGTGGATAAACGCTTTGAGCAGGTGGATAAACGCTTCGAACAGATGGATAAACGCTTCGAACAGATGGAAAAGCGCTTTGAGCAAGTCGATAGGCGCTTTGAAATCATGACAGCCCGAATAGACCGCTTCATGGTTTGGTCATTCGCGACGACACTAACCGTTGGCGGCATCGTGATCGCAGTCATCAAATACCTGCCCTGAATC
>JAWKZZ010000001.1:0-2911 GCA_041395785.1 Pseudomonadales bacterium | reverse complement strand
ACGGCAAATGAAATCGTGTCCTGTTGGCCGCTGTCCATGACAAGCTTCGCATAGGCGCGGGAAATTTCCTGCACCAGCGCATCAGGCAATTTGGCGTTCAGAATCCAGTTACGTATCGCCAGTCCAGCCGCTGCCAGCGCGTCGACATCATCGACATCGAGCGTCTCCAGTTTCCGGTTGATTGGGTCGGCAAGCCTGTTTTCATCGAGAAACGCCCGGTATGCTGTTGTGGTGGTGGCAAAACCACCCGGCACATTCACGCCGGCTTGGGAAAGATGTCTGATCATTTCACCCAGTGACGCATTTTTGCCTCCCACCGCACCAACATCGCGCAAGCTTAACTGATCAAACCATAGAATATATTCTGTCATATAAACCCTCTCTCTATCAGGTTGTCGCCGGTAACGATTCTTCCACACCCGCACTGGAGACCTGTCAACACACGCCCGCCAGATTTAGCGCGCCCCCATTCTCTCGGACTTGCTATCATAACCTATCGCGCATTGTTTTTACGCATCCACCGAAGTGTCGGGAAATTTTACAACCACGTCTCACATCAATAAACAAAAACCACAAAAACATTCTAATGACCATAAAATCATTATATTATGCAAACCAACGTGTACGCCCAACGTCAACAGTGTGTTAATGGCTATTGATCCTGCGCGACGATCGATTGCGTATAGGCGCATTTAAAATAGTCCACTTATTTGAACCCGGGAATCTGTCGAACTTAAGCAATCGTAGCGAGCCGTTATCCCATTGGCTCAGCAGATTGGTCTTATGTCCAACAGACTCCTGGCGAGAAACCGTAACTTTATTTTATTGGAGAACAACAATGAACAACCCAATTCATGTGCAGCTTCCGGAAAATCCTGTCAAAAAAGCGCGCCGACCAAAATGGCTGGGATTCTTAATCGGCTGCTGTTTTACATTGATATCATTTACCGCAACAGCCACGCCGCTGCCAACGGATTTGAAGATTTTCACCAGCCCATCGACGCTCGTTGGCGTGAGTGATTTTTTGAGTTTCGACGAGACCGGATCCAGTCCCACCACCGGGAACGGCACACATAGCGGCAGTCTTGTACAAACCATTGGCGGCATCTCGACTACAACCACGATAAGCGACACCACCATAACATCGGGCAACAATCCACTCAGTGGCGCATTGACCGATGCTGGCGATGGCTGGGAAATACATTCAGCGGTAAATGGCAGTTATTCCGGTGGTGCCAGCGCCACAAACAATGCTAATGTCTACGATTTGTTTTTCAGTTTGCAGAATCTGTCCGCCACCGACAGTTTTCTGGTTACTTTGACGCTGAATTTCGATAATCAGGTATTTTCCGTTGGTCCCGATGCTTTCTCCGCGTCGGAAATTCAACTCTTTGATGGCGCCGGTATCGAATTGTTTTTTTCCGATCTCATGTCAGATACGGTAAACGGCAATCAAAATAATGGCGCCACCACAGGAACATCAGGCGGCCAGCTAACCGACAGCGGATCGTACCAGCTGGATTTAACACTGAATCCAAACGATCTTCTGGATTTCCATATTTTTCACCTGATCGAAGGCGGCGCGTTTGAATCCGGCTCCAATTATTCTGCTTTGTCTAATCTCGCCGTTTCGTTTGATGCCAGGGTTTTCACCGGCCCGCCCAATCCTGTACCTGAACCGGGCGCGCTTGCATTGTTCGGAATCGGGTTGCTTGGATTCCTGATTGGGCGCAGAATAAAGCGCTGAATGTTGCATCGAAATCAGCGGCGGACTGAGCCTCTGTTTTTTGATACAGCCGTGCAGGTCAGGTTAGCGGAGCGTAACCCGGCATTGAGGTGTGACACAAATGCCCGATTACACAGCGCTAATCGGACTAACACTGACTAAACACGTATTCAGAATTGATTTTATAAACAAACCCAAAAGGAGTTAGCATGGAATTTCCTATCCGCCGTACTGCTTTATCCATCACAATTGCAACTTCACTATTTTCCGGAATACTCATCAGCAGCAATGCGCAGGCCTGTAGCGGAGACTCGCCCATACTGGGTGGTATGTGCGTTTTTGCCGGTAACTTTGCACCACGCGGGTGGGCACTGGCAAATGGTCAGACACTCCCCATTTCCAGCAACTCCGCATTGTTTTCGATATTGGGCACAACCTACGGCGGCGACGGCAGGAACACGTTTGCCTTGCCGGATACCCGGGGACGTAGCGTAATCGGCGCAGGACACGGCCCGGGATTATCCAACTATCAGATCGGAGAAATGGGCGGCGTTGAATCGGTTACGCTGACTTCCGCACAGTTGCCTGTCATCACGCCCACGGCAACGGTTCACGCACAAAGCGGCGCTGGAAACTCCGCCGACCCCGGCAACAACGTCTGGGCGGTTCTCAGTCGGCAGAATATTTATTCCAACGCCGCGCCGGATGTCAGCATGAACCCGGCAACCATAACGATCAGTCCAATTGGTGGCGGCCAAAGTCATGAGAACCGCGCGCCTTTTATTGCAATGAACTGGATCATCGCGACTGAAGGCATTTACCCGTCGCGCGATTAACAGATTGAGACCTTTGCACGGTTACTACGCGGCACGATAATCGCGTTAAAAATTTGCGAAAAATGCTCATTTACCCCGTGTAAACTCCGCTTTTTCGCAAATTTTTGCCTTATTCTCGCGCCGCTCATGACACCGTGCAAAGGTCTCATAAAATATTGTTGTTTATTTATATTTGCCCAATTATTAAGTGTGGCGGATGGGATTTTCCTCTGTAATCAACCGGATAGCCAAGGAGCTGAAATCATGCGTAGTCTATTGATGGTGATAATCACATTGTTAAGTTCTTCCGCGTGGGGCTGCAACGGCACATTGCTTGATCAGAATTTCCGCAGTTTGGCGCAGGCGGACA